>NZ_JBIVNO010000003.1:0-568485 GCF_044753645.1 Streptomyces sp. NPDC093261 | reverse complement strand
GGGTCGACTGGTTCAACAACCAGCGCCTCCACACAGCGATCGGCGACATCCCGCCCCACGAGCACGAGACCAACCACTACGCTCAACCCCAGCCCCAACCGGCCGCTGGGGTCAACGCATAGAGCCTCCACCGATCCCGGAGCGGTTCAACTGCACTGGTCCGTTCACCGACAAGGTGAACACCTGGTATCGCAGGATTGACGGCTCTGGAACCTTCGACGGGCTTCGGTCAGGCTCATCGAGCCGTTGGGGCCACCGCGGATGGCGTCCGCATCCTGATCGTCCTGTCCGTCGTCCTCCCATCCGCACACTTCGCACATTTCGAACCCGCCGCGATGAGTGAGCGTCATGTGGCGACAGCATGGGCAAGGCTCCGTGCCGATCTCCGGCACCCCATGGTTGTTGACGAATGGCACGGTCACCCCCTCATGATGCCTGGTCGGCGCCGTCTGTTTCGACGTGGATCAGTAGCCGAAGAAGTGACGGGCCGGGTCTCTGACCTGCGGCCGTGCAATCGATCAACGCTGCGACCTGCGACTAACCGTCGGTGGTTGTCAGCGTTGGTCGTCGTCGGCCGCCCCCGGACGGCCCACAGACGGCCCAGCGCTCACAAGCGCCTGATGCAAGTTGGGCCGTCCGCGGCAACCAAAATCGGTGCAGCAAGGTCTCATGGATATGAGCCCTCGTTTCACGGTGCCGGGTGCGACACATGTCAGCATGGTCCGCCTGCTTGGGGCCAGCACGGTCATGATCGGTGTGCTTGCTGGGTGCACGACCCAGCCGACAGTATGTGCGGCCTCGGCGGTATATGCGTTTCCCTCCGTCCAACTAAACGTCTCGGCTTGGACGCGATCGCACCCGCAGGCGACAATGCGAGCCTGCGCCGGCACTCACTGCGTTTCGTACCCAGGCGGGGTTGTCGGAGCGCACCTGCACGTCCCGACTTCACCCGGCACCGACCCACGCCGCATAGTGCCAATCACCCTCACCGCGGACCAGGCCGGACAGCAGGTGCTCCGGACCAACACCTTGGTGCGGCTCGTGCACCACACCACGCATGATCCGTGTGGATCACGCGACTGGTGGACAGCGTCGGTCACCCTCACCGCGACGGGAAAGCTCCAGCCCGGCTGATTGTCGGCGCCTAGAGCCCCAGTTTGGAAGATCGCGTATGCGGATGTGGCCTGAGCTGGCAAAACGCTGACCTGCGCGTTTCCGGGCTGCGCGCCGTGGTTCCCCGCTGTTCCCGTCGGTTACTGCCCCATCGGGCACGCCGGGGGCACGGTCAGCCTTCGCCGTGCTCGGGTGCTGTGAGGTCCACCCATATCCACGGCTTGCGGTGCCACGCGCGCAAGCAAGCCAGCCGCAGCGAACACCTTCCGGCGGCGCCGCGCCGTGCTGAGCAACTGCCTGCGCCTCGCCGTCGAGCACGAGTTGCTGCCCGGCAACCCCATGCACCGCGTGCACTGGGAGACCTCCAAGGCGGTGGAAGAGCTGGACGTCCGCAGCGTCGCCACGCCAGCGCAAGCGCGGGCGCTGCTGGATGCGGTCCGTGCGCAAGGTCCGCGCGGTGCCCACCTGGTGGCGTTCTTCGCGTGCATGTACTACGCCGCAAAGCGACCTGAAGAGGTCTCCATGCTGAGCGCTGACCAGTGCGAACTACCAGAGAAGGGGTGGGGACGGCTCATGCTCGCCGGCGCCCGTCCACAGGTGGGCTCCGTATGGACCGATGACGGCAAGCCCTACGAGGAGCGGCAACTGAAGCACCGGGCTCGGCGTGCGGTGCGGCCCGTGCCCATTCCGCCGGTCCTGGTCACCATCCTGCGAGAGCACATCGACACGTTCGGGACTACGGCAGAAGGTCGGCTGTTCAGCGCTGTACGCGGTGGCCCGGTTCGGTCGCAGGAGTATGGCGCTGTATGGAAGGAGGCCCGGCGGAAGGCGCTCACCCCGGCGCAGGTCGCCTCTCCGCTGGCTGCGATCCCGTACGACCTGCGGCATGCCTGCGTCTCGTTCTGGCTCCGCTCCGGGGTGAGCCTCGCGGAGACGGCCCGCCGCGCGGGACAGAGTGTCGCTGTTCTTCAGCGCTACTACGCCAAGGTTCTGGATGGGGAAGAGGCGAGGATGAACGCGCTGATCGAGCAGGGGTTGGCGGAGCAGGAGAGCAAGTCTGAGGGCCCGTGAATCCTGGCCGCAGGTTGGCCGCACGGGCTGGTCAGAGGTGGGATACCGCCGGATCAGAGTGAGACAGGGTGCATGCGGAAGGGGTGCCGCTCCTGAGAGTGGCACCCCTTCTGACCTGCAAGCTTCTGACCTGCGGAGCGGTGGGTGTGGGATTTGAACCCACGGTGGCTTGCGCCACGACGGTTTTCAAGACCGTTCCCTTAGGCCGCTCGGGCAACCCACCCGTGCGCCGCCCACCTGGGGCGGGGCGGGTACAGCGTACCGGCCTCGCGCGTTTCGCGGGGGCGTGGTCCACCGCGGGTCCGGTCGTCCCCTGAGATCCGTCAGGGTCATCCCCCATTTTCCCCGACCGGGCGTTGCCGGTCCCCTGAGCCCGCCAGCACACTGAATCCATGCCAGGCGACATCTCCAGAGCAGATGATTCCTCACCCCAACGCCCGGTGTCCGAGCAGCGGGTGTCTCATCGAGACCGGGATCAGGCCGTGGAGATCCTCCGGGTCGCGGCCGGGGACGGCCGGCTGACGGCCACCGAGCTGGACGAGCGCGTCGAGGCGGCGCTGGCGGCACGCACCGCCTCCGATCTCGCGGCGCTGACCGCGGACCTGCCGCTGGAGGGGATGCCGCAGCAGGCCCGCGAGGTGATCCGGATCGACCAGCGCTTCGGAGAGGGCAGGCGCACGGGTCGCTGGCTGGTTCCACACCGGATGGAGATCCGGCTGATGTTCAGCGATCTGAAGCTCGACTTCACCGAGGCCGTGATCACCCACGACACCCTGTACATCGATATGAACCTGCGCATCGGCGGAAATCTGACCCTGATCACCGGGCCGGGGATCGTGGTCGACGCCGACGACGTCACCTACAGCCGCGGCGACATCAAGGTCCCTCCGGCCACCGACCCGGATACTCCCGTACGACTGCGCTTGGTGCTGTCCGGAAGGTCGACCGGTGGTGACATCGTGGCTCGCCCGGCGCGGCGCACGCCCTTGCGGTGGCTCCGCCGCAAGCCTCAGGCCAGGCGACGGCCGCTGAACGGCTGACGCTTTGGTCCACGGAAGGGGTGCCGCTCGGTGAGCGGCACCCCTTCCGTACGTAGGAGCGGTGCCCCGTACGCAGGAGCTACGGCTCAGCTGTCGCCGACGCGGGCGCCCAGGGTCAGGTCGACGGTGTGGGACTTCCCGTCGCGCTCGTAGGTGATCGTGACCTTGTCACCCGGCTTGTGGGTCCAGATCTCGCCGATCAGGGTCGGGCCGCTGTCGATCACCGAGTCGTCGAGCTTGGTGATCACGTCACCCGGCTTGAGGCCCGCCTTGTCCGCCGGACCGCCCGACTCGACCGCGGCGGCACCGGCCGCCCCCTGGTCGGTGATCTTCGCCCCGCTGCTGCCGTCCTCCAGCGAGACGGACGCACCGATCTTGGCGTAGACCGGCTTGCCCGTCTTGATCAGCTGCTGGGCGACGTACTTGGCCTGGTTGATCGGGATCGCGAAGCCCAGGCCGATCGAACCGGACTGGCCGCTGCTGCCGAGGCCGCTGCTGCCCGTGGACTGGATCGCCGAGTTGATGCCGATGACCGCGCCCTGCGCGTCCAGCAGGGGGCCGCCGGAGTTGCCCGGGTTGATCGAGGCGTCCGTCTGCAGGGCGCTCATGTAGGACGCCTTGCTGGAGGAGCTGCCGTCGCTGGAGGCCACCGGGCGGTTCTTCGCGCTGATGATGCCCGTGGTCACCGTGTTCGACAGACCGAAGGGGGCGCCGATGGCGATCGTCGCGTCGCCGACCGCCACCCTGTCGGAGTCGCCGAGCGGGAGCGGATTGAGGTCCGACGGGGCGTTCTTGAGCTTGATCACGGCGACGTCGTAGCCCTGGGCGTGCCCGATGATCTCGGCGTCGTACCTCTTGCCGTTCGGGAAGGTCGCCGTGAGCTTTCCGCCGTCCACCGCGTCCGCGACCACGTGGTTGTTGGTGACGATGTGGCCCTGCTTGTCGAAGACGAAGCCCGTGCCGGTGCCGCCCTGGCCGCTGGTGCTCTCGGCCTCGATGGTCACCGTGCTCGGCAGGTCCTTGGCGGCCACGGCCGCGACCGAGCCGTTGTCGTGCTTGACGTCACCGCCGCCGGTGGCGGCGGACACGGTCGTCGAGCCCGTCGAGTCGTCGTTCCTGGCCAGCTGGTAGCCGATGCCGCCACCCACGCCGCCCGCGACCAGCGCGGCCACGAGGACCGCGGCGACCAGGCCGCCGCGGCCCTTCCTCGGCTTCGGAGCCGGCTCCTGGTACGCGGCACCCCAGACGCCGCTCGCACCACCGCCGCCGCCCGCATGGGAGGGGACCCCCGGCGGAGGCGGCGGCCAGCCCGCCCCGGCGGCCGAGGGGGCGCCGGGCTGCCCCGGAGGCACCGGCGGGAACTGGGTGGTCGGCGCGCCCTCCGGCTGGGCGGCGCCCTGCGGGTACGGAGCACCCTCCGGGGGCGGAGTGCTGCCCGCGACCGGACCGGACGTCGCCGCGGACGGCGCGTGCCCCTGGGGAGCCGCGCCCGGCGCGGAAGCGGGAGCGTCCACCGGCACGGGAGGTGCAGACGGGGCCGGAGGGACCGCAGTGCCCTCGTTCTCGGTGCTCACAGCTCTTCTCCTCGTTCCACGGCTGTTCCAATGGGTCGCACTCGGCCGCCTTCGCTCACCCTGCGCGGCGCTGGGCGCGTTACAGCTGTGCAAGTCTTTTGTACGTCGTCAAGCTTTTCCCACGGGACGTCAGGGCACCATAAGCGGCGGCTGTGGGTCCGTGTCCTCTCTTTATATCGGACCTGTCCGAACAAAAATCTGCATCCCCGACGCCTCGCCGATACCGTCACGTCGCCTTCCGATACCACACCTTCCCCTCGATGGTGGCACCATGACGCGGTGACCCACGCACGACAGCACCTGGTCCAGGTCGTCGCCCACCGGGGAGCCTCCGAGGAGGCCCCCGAGCACACCCTGGCCGCGTACAAGAAGGCGATCGAGGACGGTGCGGACGCCCTCGAGTGCGACATCCGGCTGACCGCGGACGGACACCTCGTCTGCGTCCACGACCGACGCATCAACCGCACGTCCAACGGCCGCGGCGCGGTCTCCGCCCTGGAGCTGGCCGACCTCGCCGCGCTGGATTTCGGCTCCTGGAAGAGGAGCGACGAGGAGCCCGACTGGGAGCACCGCCCGCAGGACCCCGAGGACACCTCCGTCCTCACCCTGGAGCGCCTGCTCGAACTCGTCGCCGATGCCGGGCGCCCCATCGACCTGGCTATCGAGACCAAGCACCCCACGCGTTGGGCGGGGCAGGTCGAGGAGCGGCTGCTGCATCTGCTGAAGCGATTCGGCTTGGACGCCCCGGCGTCCCCGGCCGAATCCTCGGTGCGCATCATGAGCTTCTCGGCGCGCTCGCTTCACCGGGTACGGGCCGCGTCCCCGAACCTGCCGACGGTCTATCTGCTGCAGTTCCTCTCGCCCCGGCTGCGGGACGGACGACTGCCCGCGGGCGTCCGGATCGCGGGCCCCTCGATACGGATCGTGCGCAGTTACCCCGCGTACATCCAGCGGCTGAAGCTGGTCGGCCACCAGGTGCACGTATGGACCGTGAACGAGCCCGAGGACGTCGACCTCTGCCTCGAGCTGGGTGTGGACGCCATCATCACCAACCGCCCGCGCGCCGTTCTGCACCAGCTGGGCCGCTGAGCGGCGTGCGCCGCACGGCCGCTGAGGGTTGTCCGCCGACCCGCCCGCCGAGGGACGTGCGCCGACACGGCCACCGAGCGGCGTGCGCGGGAACGGCCACCGAGCGAGGTGCGCGGCGTCCGCGAGTACGGACACCGAGCGAGGTGCGCGGGTACGGCCACCGAGCGGCGTGCGCGGGAACGGCCACCGAGCGGCGTGCGCGGGGTACGGACACTGAGGCGCCTGCGTCGGCCGGACCGCTGAGCGGCTCCACCGCCCGGTGCCGGGGTCCGTCACGTCGCCCGGGCGATCCCGTTCACACCGTGGGAGATCCGGCCCGCATCGCCGGCCGATCCCGCTCACATCGCCGGATGATCCCGTTCACATAGCGCTATGGATCCTGTCGCATAAGGGATGGAAACCGGCCAAGTAATGACGGGGTGTGCACCGGCGCGTTCGCTGCGTGTTCGTTCGTTAGCAATGCGTCAGCGTAGCGACACCGTCCGGTTTCCGCGCCATTGCCATGGGGCATTCACACCGTGGCGTGGGGCGAAGGAGGTCTCGGGGGTGGCGTTGGTGGTGGCACAGGAGGTGCCCACGTCGTCGAGCATGGCCGTACCCCATGGTCCTGCGGGCGTGGGGGAAGCAAGACATCGGATGCGCGATCAACTGCGAACCGGTGGCGTGGCGGAATCGGTCATCGACGATGCCGTACTGATCCTTTCGGAACTGCTCAGTAATGCGTGTCGCCACGGCAGACCACTGGGTGACAGCCTGCATGGGGACGGGGACGTACGCGCCGCTTGGCGCGTCGACGCCTCCGGGCGGCTCACGGTCGAGGTGACGGACGGCGGTGGCCCCACCCGCCCGGTCCCCGCGACCCCCTCGGTCACCGCGCACGGCGGCCGCGGGCTGAACATCATCACGGCGCTGGCCAAGGACTGGGGCGTCCGGGACAACGTCCACGGCGAGGTCACGGTCTGGGTCGTCGTCCAGGAAGACATCGGCCCGGCACACCGGCGCGATGATTTCGCTACGCGCGTCACGGCCCCCTCCGTCTCGGAGCTGCCCGGCCTGGACTTCGCGGACGCGTTCGACGATCTGGACTGACAGCCGTCGCCCGGGTTCCGAACGGCCGGCGAGCCCGTCGCCCGGTCGCCGGCCGGGCCGGGGGCCGGGCGGCCGGCACCTGCCCGGCCGGCGCCTTCCGACCTGGAACGGAGCACCGCTTCGAGGACGCCTCGGTGCGTTGTCCACAGGATCCCGTCGGGCGTCCTGCGAACGGCTAGGCTCGCGCCCGTACGAAACGAGCCGTAACCGGGAGACACCCACGATGGCCAAGAAGCGACCCCAGACCCAGGCCAAGCGCCCGCAGCTCACGGATGCTGAGATCCCGGTCGTCGGCGCCCGTGAGCCCTGCCCCTGCGGCAGCGGCCGCCGCTACAAGGCCTGCCACGGCCGGGCCGCCGCGCACGCGGCGACCGAGCTGGTACAGCGTCCGTTCGAGGGACTTCCGGGCGAGTGCGACTGGATCGCGCTGCGCGAGCTGGTGCCGGCGGCGACCGTCGAGCTGAAGCTCAGAGACGAGCTCCCCGAGGACGTCCCCTCGGTCACGCTCGTGACGGTACTGCCGATGGCGTGGCCTGCCCTGCGCCGCGACGACGGCTCGGTCCTGCTCGGCCTGCAGAACGACACGGCATCGGGCGACATCAGCCGCGACCTCGCGGACACCCTCCAGCGCGCCCTGACCGCCGAGCCGGGCACAGCGGTCCAGGGCCGCCGCGCGCCCGCCGACGGACCGCGGCTTCAGGACCTGCTCGACCCCGAAGGCGCCTTCGAGCCGGTCGTCCACAGCGGTTTCGAGTTCTGGGTCCCGGACGCGGAGAACGCGACGCCGGAGGTGGCCGCCTCCCTGGAGCGTGCCAACGCCGCCGCCATCCCGACCGTGAAGCTCCAGGGCGTCGACGCCGCCTACTGGTGCGAGACCCCCGAGAAGAACCACCTGCGGTGGGTCATGCCGCACTCCGAGGAGCGGCTTCTGGACGCTCTCGCGCGGTTGCACGCGGCCGGGCAGTCGACCCTCGGCGAAGGCACCCGCCTGGTCGGCTCCTTCCGTGCGCACGGGCTCACGGTGCCGGTCTGGGACCTGCCGAGCGACGTGCGCGCCGAGGATGTCGAGAAGCCCGCGGCCGAGTTCGCGGAGCGCCTCGCGGCCGCCCTGGCGTCGGACGCACCGCTCACCACGGACGAGCGCCGGGCGCGCGGCGGGCTGACCAACCGGCAGGTGACGCTCAGCTGACACACCGCCTCCGCCTGACCGACCGGTCAGGCGGACCGGGGAGCCTCCCACGGGTGACTCCTGTCACAAGTCGCCGCTGTGACAGTTAAATCCGTGTCCGAATAGCCGAGATCGAATTTGCGAACCGCCGATCTCTTGTTACCGTTCCAGTAGCCCGGTTGCTGGTGCATCCCCCGTCGCCAGCAACCGGGTCTTTCCATATCAACGTGCGCGCATCCCGTCGGCGCGGGGGCAACTTACTTGAATGGCGGCCGGTTTACCGCTCGTTCGACTGGGGCCGTTCGCTTCCGGAGCGCAGCAGCAGCGGTCCGCCCCCATCGCGCCGGGCGAACTCCGCGATCGCCGCATACGCCCCCGGGTCGCCCGACACATGCTGTCGGGGCGTCTCGCAGGTCTCCGGGTCGTCCGCGGCGACGACGGCGCAGCGCATCTCGACGGTGCGGCCGTCGGGCGCCATGAGGTTCAGGACGGAACTCAGTTCCTCGCCGCCGGCGTTGCGGTAGTACGTGCGCGCCCAGATGTCCGGCCCCCGCGTCAGCACGCAGGTCTGCGCCTCGATGCCTTCGCCCGAGGAGAGTTGGGGGCCGCAGCGGACGGCGGTGGCGGCAGCCGGGCCCGACAGCAGCGGGGAGCGCCCGGAGACCGGCCGCTTCGCGTCATCGTGCGCGGGCGGGCGGAACGCGCCGCGATCCGCTTCGCCGACCGGTCCGGCGGAGGCCACCGTGAGCGGCAGGGCGGCCATGGCCGCGACCACACCCAGGAGCGCGAGCAGCCGGATTCCACGGGGGTCGGGTCGGCCGGGCCCCGGCATGTCCTCCGTGAGGCCGAGCCCCCGCTTCCCGTGCCCCCCAGGACGCATCACCATGGGGGCGAAGATATCCGCCGATCACGGGCGCCCGGATCGGCGCGCGCCCGACACCCCTACAACTCGGGCGCGCTCACACCCTTACGAGTGAGGGCCTCCACGGCCGCGTCCACGACGGCCTCCACATCGGGGACCCAGGGCGTGGCGGAGCCGGGCAGCGGAGCGCGTTCCCAGCGGATGGGCCCGTGACCGGTCTCGGACGGGGGAAGCGCCAGATAGCCGCCCTCGCCGTGGAAGCGCAGCGAGCCGGGGACGAAGTCCTGGGCGTAGAGCAGGTCGCCCAGTTGCTCCATGGAGTACGGCGCCACGAGGATCGCCCACCGGTGCGGCCCGGCCACGACCGGGCCGAGGCGCATGCCCTTCCGGTCGAGCGCGGCCAGGGAACGCGAGGCCGCGAGGGCGGGCAGGCTCACCGCGCAGGGCGCCCCGCCCCCGGTGGCCAGCACGATCGGTGCGGAGGGCCGGTTGGTCCACCACCAGCGCACCATGCGCTCGTCGGTGGTGGCCGCGAGCAGCCCCGGGTCGAAGGGGTGCGCCCCGGGCACCGTGCACTCCGGGTCGGGGCATCCGCAGCCGGCACGTCCCTGCGGGTCGGGTGCCACACCCGGGAGAACGGGCCACTGCCATTCGGTCGCGAAGGTCAGGGCCGCGCCGATCAGCTCAGGCTTCCCGTCGTTCCGGCCGGACAGGAGCCTGCGTCGCCTTCCGAGGATCTCGCGCATGAGCGCTCGTTCCTTTCCGTTGCACGCCTGGCAACACCGAGGACCACATCACACCATGTGTCGATCACTTCACTGTGCGTACCTACTGGCGCATCACACCCCTGTCATGGACAGGGGGAACCCCTATGGGCCGAGCGTTGGCTGCGTCCGCGTCCATACTGCGCCCATCACAAGCATGGGCATGGCGTGGGGTGGCGGCGCCTGGCGATTTGCCGTCCCGCTCTTACTCGCCGCCTCCGCCACGGGAGGATGGGGCTCGGTCGTCGGTGGTTAAGACGCCCGGGTCCGGCGCCAGGTTCCGGGTGGTCCCCAACCACCCCTGGCCTTCACCGAGTACGTACCCATCACGACCGCTGTGACGCTCTGTCGAACGAGGCCAGTCGACCGCAATGGGGTGATACCCGAGGCGGTTTTAAGCCAACTTTGCTTCCTCGCAAGAGAGTAAGAACGCCCCACGGACACCAGGAATCCCAGCAGGACAATGCTGGACATCCCCTTACGAGTGCGTGTACATGTGGAGATACCGCTAGCGGCGCAGATTGACATGGGGGTTTGCGATGCTATCGAGCAATACGCACCGGTTCGAAAGCCGGACACCATGAACGCCCCTCACCCTCCGAAAGTGGCTGGAATCGACTCCACGGTTCCTCCGCCCGCACACACTGTCGCGCCGACGTCTGCCGGCACGGGTGTCACTCCCTCGGCCGTCCCCGCCGCGCCCGTCGGCCCCGGAGCCGTTCTCCAGGACCGGCTCGCCGGCTGGGTCTCCGATCTGACGACCCTGCATGAACTCACCGAGCGCCTGGCGCGCACAGGTTCACTCGCCGACGCGCTCCAGGAACTGCTGCGCGCCGGTGCCGCCCTCGTGGGCGCCCGGCGCGGTCTTGTCGTACTGGAGCCCCGTGACGGCCTCGGCCCCGAGGCCACGATCGGCCTCGGCCTCGCCCGCGCCGACCTCGGGCACATCGAGACCGTGCCGCGCAGTTCGCTGTCGTACGGCAGGATTCTCGACGGACTGCCCGGCGGCGAGCGCGGGATCGCCCAGCCGGATCTGTTCTCCGAGGACGGCCTCGACCCCCGCCACCGCGAGGTGGCCGCCCGGCTCGGCTACGCCGCGAGCTACGCACTCCCCCTGTCCAGCGAGACGGCCGGCCGTCTCGGCGCCGCCGTGTGGCTCTACGACGAACCCGCCGAGCCGGTCGAGCGCCAGCGCCACCTCGTCGGCCTCTACGCCCGCTACGCGACCGAGCATGTGGCGCGCATGGTCGAGATCGAGCGCACGCGTGCGTGCATGAAGACGATCTCCGAGGAGCTGTTGCCCACCCGGCTGCCCCGGGCCGCCGGCGTCCAGCTCGCCGCGCGGCGCCGCAGCGGCCCGCGCGGAGGCGGCGACTGGTACGACGCGCTGCCGCTGCCCGACGCCGCGCTCGGCCTGGCCGTCGGTTCGGTGACCGGGTCCGGGCCCGGCGCGGTCGCCGCGATGGGACGGCTGCGGGCCTCCCTGCGCGCCTACGCCGTGATGGAGGGCGAGGACCCGGTGGCGGTTCTCTCCGATCTGGAGCTGCTGCTGAGGCTCACCGAGCCCGCCCGTTCCGCCACCGCCTTGTTCGCGTACTGCGAGCCCGCGCTGCGCAGGCTCACCCTCGCCGGTGCCGGGCACAGCCCGCCGCTCGTGATCGGCCCGCGGCGCACGGAGTTCGTCGAGACCTCGCTGTCGGCTCCCCTCGGGATGCTGGCCTGCTGGGAGGCGCCGAGCATCGAGCTGACCGCGGAGCCCGGCGAAACCGTCCTGCTGTACACCGACGGGCTGCTGCACCGCACCGGGGACTCCCTGGACCGCGCCTTCGCCCGGCTGCACGCGGCGGCCGCCGGTGTGCCGAGGCCGCTGCGCACCGACCCGGGAGCGGTCGCCGACCACGTGCTGCGCACGGTGCTGCCCGACTGCCTGGACCAGGCGGACAGCACGGAGGACGTGGTGCTGCTGGCGGCGCGGTTCGAGTGAGGGCCCGGCTGCCCCCGGTGCCCCCTCCGGCCTCGGTGACCCAGCGCCTTCGGTAAGAGGCGCTCCGGCCCTGGGCCCCCTTCCGTACGACCGTACGATGGTGGGGGCCCAGTGCCGTATCAAAGGAGGATGACCGTGGCGGACCAGCTCATTCCGGCCGTATCGGATCCTGCTGCCGACGCAGCGGGCCCGGACGAGACCGAAGAGCCGATCAAGCAGCGCAAGAACGGCCTGTACCCGGGCGTTTCCGACGAGCTGGCCGAGAACATGAAGTCCGGCTGGGCCGACACCGAGCTGCACGACCTGCGGCCGATCGCCCAGACCGCCGAGACCGCCGCCCGCCGCGCCGCGCTCTCCGCGCGCTTCCCCGGCGAGCGCCTGGTGATCCCCGCGGGCAACCTGAAGACCCGCTCGAACGACACGGAGTACCCCTTCCGCGCCTCCGTGGAGTACGCGTACCTCACCGGCAACCAGACCGAGGACGGCGTCCTCGTCCTCGAGCCGACGGCGGACGGTCACACCGCGACCCTCTATCTGCTGCCGCGTTCCAACCGTGAGAACGGCGAGTTCTGGCTCTCCGGCCAGGGGGAGCTGTGGGTCGGCCGCCGCCACTCGCTCGCCGAGGCCGGGCGGCTGTACGGCATCCCGGCGTCGGACGTGCGCGAGCTGCCCGAGAAGCTGAAGGAGGCCACCGGTTCGGTCCGGGTCGTCCGGGGCTACGACGCGGGCATCGAGGCCGCGCTGCACGACAAGGTCACGGCCGAGCGCGACGAGGAACTGCGCGTCTTCCTCTCCGAGGCCCGTCTGGTCAAGGACGACTTCGAGATCGGCGAGCTCCAGAAGGCCGTCGACTCGACCGTGCGCGGCTTCGAGGACGTCGTGAAGGTCCTCGACAGGGCGGAGGCCACCTCCGAGCGGTACATCGAGGGAACGTTCTTCCTGCGCGCCCGGGTGGAGGGCAACGACGTCGGCTATGGCTCCATCTGCGCGTCGGGCCCGCACGCCTGCACGCTGCACTGGGTGCGCAACGACGGTCCGGTCCGCTCCGGGGACCTGCTTCTGCTGGACGCGGGCGTGGAGACGCACACGTACTACACGGCGGACGTCACCCGCACGCTGCCGGTCAACGGCACCTACAGCGAGATCCAGAAGAAGATCTACGACGCCGTGTACGACGCCCAGGAGGCCGGCATCGCGGCGGTGAAGCCGGGCGCCAAGTACCGCGACTTCCACGACGCCGCCCAGCGGGTGCTGGCCGAGCGGCTGGTCGAGTGGGGCCTGGTCGAGGGCCCGGTGGAGCGCGTACTCGAACTGGGCCTCCAGCGCCGCTGGACCCTGCACGGCACGGGCCACATGCTCGGCATGGACGTCCACGACTGCGCGGCCGCCCGCACGGAGACGTATGTGGACGGCACGCTCGAGGCGGGCATGGTGCTCACGGTCGAGCCGGGCCTGTACTTCCAGGCGGACGACCTGACCGTCCCGGAGGAGTACCGCGGCATCGGCGTCCGCATCGAGGACGACATCCTGGTCACGGAGGACGGCAACCGAAACCTTTCGGCGGGCCTCCCGCGGCGCTCCGACGAGGTCGAGGCGTGGATGGCGTCCCTCAAGGGCTGACGAGGACGTCCCCGAGGGGCGGATACGGACGTCCCTGACGGGCTGACGTGATGTGAAGGGCCGGGCCACCGTGGAGCGATGGGTGCCCGGCCCTTCCCCTGTCCGCCGCCGTCGCCGAACGCGGCGCCCGTGCGGGGGACTTGACCGAAAGCGCGGCAAGCGTGGCAGACGCGACGGGCGCTACACGGCCGCCAGCGGGGCGGTCTGCTTCCACTTCAGGATCTTGTCGAAGCTCACCACTGCCCCGCCGTGCCCCGGCGTGTTGCCGATGTGGACGTGGTCGGCGAGTTCCTCGATGAGGCACAGGCCCCGGCCGTGCTCGGCGTCGGCACGGCTCGGCAGGGTGTGGGGACGGGATCTGCCGACCGGGAAGCCCGGGCCCGAGTCGGCGACTTCGATGCGGCACGTCTCACCGTCGAGATACGCCGTGACCCGGTACGCCTCCGACATACCGCCGTGGGCGCTGCCGCCGCCGTGCTCGACCGCGTTGGCGCAGGCCTCGCTCAGAGCGACGGAGAGGTCGTAGGAAATGTCCGGGTCGACGCCCGCGGTCTCCATCGTTCCCATCAGGAGCCGCCGGGCGAGCGGCACGCTCGCAGCTTCGCGCCGCAGATGGAGTGACCACCAGATGCTCATGCTCCAGCCTCCTGGCCGCGGCTCGACATACCGTTACGTATTGCCGCGGGTGCGCTACCGCAATCACCCGGGCGAGAAGATCCCGCCCGTACGGCGGATGCGCCGAAGCCGGGAACGGGTGTATGCACGCGGCGCGCATCGCCGGAGTGTGATCTTCCGGTCACCGGTCCGCATACCGCGGCGAAGGCCACCTTGCGGACCTGCCGCACGGGCCCGGGACGGTCAGTGGGATGATGAGGCCGCCATGAGTGCCCTCCACCAGCGCACGGCGCGCACCGGATGCGATCTGCGCATCCTGAGGGCCGCGGTGTTCGCCGCGGTCTGCGTCGTGCTGGCCGGGGCCGGGCACGCTCTCGCGTCCTGCGCCACGGTGCCGCTGTGGACGCTGGGCGCCGGGTTCCTCGGTGTGTTCGCCGTCACGGCCCTGTTCACCGGGCGGGAGCGTTCGCTGCCCGGCATCGCGGGATTCCTCGTGGTGGGCCAGACCGTGCTGCACACCCTGTTCGGGCTCGGGCACTTCGGTGCCGCGTCGATGGCGTCCATGGGCTCGATGACCTCGAACGCGACGGCCACGGCCGATGCCACGCTCGTGGCACGGGCCGCGCACCTGCTGTGCGGCACCACCGCGGCGGCGATCTCCCCGGCGCAGGCTCAGAAGATCCTCACCGACGCGCGACTCGGCACGGGGACGGACATGGCCGCCATGCACCACCCCGCGGACGCGATGTCCACCGCGGCCGGTTCCTGGTGGTCGGTGCTGCCGTCGGTGCCCATGCTGCTCGGCCACGTCCTCGCGGCCGTCGCCGCCGGGTGGGTGCTGCGCCACGGGGACAGGGCGCTGCTGCGGCTCATGCGCCTGTCCGCGCATGGGGTCGCGGAAGGGGCGCTCGTACGGTCCCTGCGCTCGTCGCTCGCCCTGGTGCGCGCCCTGGTGGCCGGGCTTCCCACGACTCCCGGTGCGGGCGTGCCCACCCGGCGCACCGCGTTCCTCCTGCCGCCGAAGCCCCGGACGACCGCGCTGCGGCACGCGGTGATCCGGCGCGGACCGCCCTCCCCCGCTCCCTGCGTTCTCGCGGTCTGACGCGACGCGCCGCTCCCCCGTCCTTGCGCGAGGAGCCGCCGTCGCGCGGCACGCGCGCGTGCCCGTGCGGCGCCACCACCGTGGTGATCCCCGCGCACGCGCCTTTCCTCGTCAACGGACTCTCACTCGGAGTGGAGTGTTTCTCACGTCATGAAGGCCATCAAGGGTTCCCTGAAGGCGTCCCGTCTCGCCGTCACCGGCGCCGCCGCCGCGTCGGCCGTCCTGTTCCTGTCCGTCCCCGCGTTCGCACACGTCACCGTGCAGCCGGAGGGCGCGGCCGCCAAGGGCGACTACGCGGTCGTCGACTTCAAGGTCCCGAACGAGCGCGACAACGCCTCGACCACCAAGCTCGAGGTCGCCTTCCCGGCCGACCATCCGCTCGCCTCGGTGATGCCGCAACCCCTCGACGGCTGGAAGGTGCAGGTCACCAAGTCCAAGCTCGCCAAGCCGCTCACCGTGCACGGGCGGCAGATCGACGAGGCGGTCACCAAGGTCACCTGGACCGCCACCGGCAAGGGCATCGAACCGGGCTACTTCCAGAAGTTCCCGCTCTCCGTCGGCCAGCTCCCCGAGGACACCGACCACCTCGTCTTCAAGGCCCTCCAGACGTACTCCAACAAGGAGGTCGTGCGCTGGATCGAGCCGCAGAAGGAAGGCCAGGAGGAGCCCGAGAACCCGGCCCCGGTGCTCCGGCTGAGCGCCGCCTCCTCCGGGCCACACGGCGCCACCGCCGAGGGCGCCTCCGCCTCGTCGGGCGCCAAGGACACCGCGTCCGAAGCCTCCACCGGCACCAGTGACACCACCGCCCGCGTCCTCGGGGTCGTGGGCATCGTGGTCGGTGCGGCAGGCGTGGCGTACGGCGTTCTGGCCGGCCGCCGGCGCACCCACCAGGCCTGAGGCCCCGCTCACCCCCGGACGCGCGCCGGGGTCGTACGGCATCGCCGTGACGCGCCCCGTACGGCCCCGGCGCCCACCGAACCACCTCCATCTGGGACATTTCTCTATGCGCAAGAAGAAGAAGCTCGCCGCGGCCACCCTCCTCGCCGCCGCCGCGCTCACCCTCTCCGCCTGCGGATCCGGCGACAGCGGCAGCAAGCCGGTCGCCGTGGTCTCCGCCGAGTCCGGCTCGGACAAGGTCGGCACCGTACTCGACCAGCCGTTCGCGAAGCCGGACCTCGTCCTCACCGACACCCACGGCAAGAAGTACGACCTGCGCGCGCAGACCAAGGACAAGCCGACGCTGATCTACTTCGGCTACACCCACTGCCCCGACGTCTGCCCGCTCACCATGAACAACCTCGCCGTCGCCAAGAAGGAGGTGGAGAAGAGCAAGGAGCTGACCCAGGCGCAGAAGGACTCGCTGCGGATCGTGTTCGTCACCACCGACCCCGAGCGGGACACCCCTTCCGCGCTCGGCAAGTGGCTCCAGGGCATCGACCCCGACATCGTGGGCCTGACCGGCGACTTCTCCACGATCCAGGCCGGGGCCCGCAGCCTGGGCATCAGCATCGAACCGCCCAGGAAGGAGAAGGACGGCAAGATCGTCTCCACCCACGGCACCCAGGTCATCGCGTTCTCCCCGAAGACCAACGGGGGTTATCTGCTCTACGGCCGGAACGCCACCGTCGACGACTACACCAAGGACCTTCCCAAGATCATCAAGGGGGAGAACCCGTGAACCTCCGTCTCGGCCGGATCGCCGCGCTGACGGCGGCGGGTCTGGTGCTCGCCGGCTGCGGTGGCTCGGGCGGCTCGTCCTCGGCCCGCCCCGAGCTGAAGATCACCGGCGCCTATATGCCCGCGCCCGTCACCGGGGACATGGCAGCCGGCTTCTTCACCGTCACCAACTCCGGCGGCGCCGACACCCTGACCTCCGTCACGAGCAGCCTCGCCGGCGACGTGACACTGCACTCCACCAAGGACGGCGCGATGGAGGAGGAGAAGTCGTTCGCCATACCCGCGGACGGCAGACTCGACTTCGCGAGCGGCGGCAACCACCTCATGTTCGAGAACCTCGCCCACAAGCCGAAGCAGGGCGACAAGGTGCCCGTGCGGCTGCACTTTGCCAAGTCCGGAACGGTCACGGTCGAGATGCCGGTGAAGTCCGCGACGTACAACCCGATGACCGGGCACTGAGAGAGGATCACCGTGACGCAGGCCATCGCTCCCGAAGCGCACGTCCGGGGAGACATCCGCAGGGCACGCCCGTGCGGGCGCCGTCTCCGGGCGCTCCCCGCGCTGCTGACGCTGCTGCTCGCCGCCATGGGGGTGCTCTTCGGCGGCGTCGCGCCCGCCTCCGCGCACGCCGCGCTGCTCGGCAGCGACCCCGCGCAGGGAACGGTGGTCGACAAGGCGCCCACCCAGGTCACGCTCACCTTCTCCGAGCAGGTGGCGCTCTCCGACGGCTCGCTGAAGGTCCTCGATCCGCGCGGACGGCGCGTCGACACCGGCAAGCCGTCCCATCTGAGCGGGACGATGTACGGGGTGGCGGTGCGCGCGGGGCTGCCCAAGGGCACGTACACCGTCACCTACCAGGTGGTGTCCGCGGACAGCCACCCCGTCTCCGGCGCCTTCACCTTCTCCGTCGGCGCGCCGTCCGCGACCACGGTCTCGGCCTCCGGGCCGACCGTGGGCGGCGGGGTCGTCGGCTGGCTCTACGGGATCGCACGGTATGTCTCCTACGCCGGGTACATCGTCCTGGTCGGCGGCGCCGCCTTCGTGCTGGCCTGCTGGCAGCGGGGCGCCGGCGTCCGGGCGGTGCAGCGGCTCGTGGTCTCCGGATGGGTGGCCCTCACCTCGGCGACGCTCGCGCTGCTGCTCCTGCGCGGTTCGTACACCGGCTCGGGGAAGGTCGCGGACATCTTCGACCTGTCCCTGATCGGCCAGGTGCTCCAGACCAAGGCCGGGGCGGCACTGGTCTCCCGGCTGCTGCTGCTCGCGGCGGGGGCGCTGTTCATCGCGGTGCTGTTCGGGGCCTACGTACGACGGGACGCGGACGGTTCCGCGGACGTCGACGACCACCGTGGCGGGCAGGGCACCTCCGATGGCGACTCCTTGGACGAGACCGCCGCCCGGGACGCCGAGAAGCGGGACCTCACCTTCGGGCTCGCCCTCGGCGGGACCGTGGTGGCGGCGGGGCTCGCGGCGACCTGGGCGATGGCCGAGCACGCCTCGACCGGCATCCAGACCGGGCTCGCGATGCCGGTCGACGTCCTGCATCTGCTGGCCGTCGCCGTCTGGCTGGGCGGGCTCACAGCGCTGCTCGTGGCGTTGTACCGGGCTCCCTCGATCCAGGCGGCGGCCGTCAGGCGCTTCTCACGCCTCGCGTTCGGGAGCGTGGTGGCGCTGACCGCGACCGGGGTCTACCAGGCGTGGCGGCAGCTGGGCTCGTGGTCCGCCCTGACCGGGACGTCGTACGGACAACTCCTGCTCGTGAAGGTCGCACTGGTCGCCGTTCTGGTGGGCATCGCCTGGATCTCGCGGCGTTGGACGGCGCGGCTGACGGATGTGCGGGATGACGCGTTCCACACGGTGGGCACGAAACGCACGGAGGGGAAGAAGCGGGCGACCGTGGCGGCGAAGGCGTCGGCTCAGGCATCGGCTACGGCATCGGCTACGGCATCGGCCCGGCCACCGGCGAAGGCGTCGGGGAAGGCGTCGGGGAAGGCGTCGGCGAAGGGGGACGCGCAGAAAGGCGCCGCCCGTTCCGAGCGTGCCGCGCAGCTGGCCCGGCAGCAGGCCGCCGTGGCCGCGGCCCGGGTCCGGCGCGCCCGCGAGGCCGACCCGGTCCGTGCGGGGCTACGCCGCTCGGTGCTGGCCGAGGCGGGCGTCGCCGTCGTCCTCCTCGCCGTCGCCACCGCGCTGACCACGACCGAGCCGGGCCGCACGGAGGAGGCGGCCAGGGCGGCCACCACGTCCACCTCGCAAGCGTCCGGCTCCCTGTCGCTGAAGATGCCCTTCGACACCGGCGGCCAGGACGGCAAGGGCACCGTGGAGGTCACCCTCGACCCCGCCCGCGTGGGCGAGAACGAGATGCACATCTACGTGGTGCGCCCCAATGGCAAGGCCTTCGACGTCCCCGAGGTCAAGGTCGCCTTCACCCTGGAGGCCAAGAGCATCGGACCGCTCCCCGTCGTGCCCGACCGCATCGCCACCGGGCACTGGTCGGCGAGCGGCGTCCAGATCCCCATGGCGGGCGACTGGAAGATCGCGGTGACCGTCCGGACCTCCGACATCGACCAGACAACCGTGAACAAGAACGCGAAGATCGGCTGAACCGCACCATGGCTGACCAGTCCACCCCAGAGGCGTCCTCCGAGGGCATCCCCTCCCAGACCTCGCCGGGGCGCCCCACCGCCAAGGGCTCGCCCAAGGGAGCCGCGGCCAAGAGGTCCTCCAAGAAGGCCGTTGCCACTGCCGCCGGCAGGTCCGACTCCGGCGCCTCCAAGGGGGCCTCCGCCGGCGCCTCGAAGGGGTCCACCACCGGCGCCCCCACGGGGACCGCCTCCGGTGCCTCCCGCGGGAGCGCCTCCGGTCAGGGCGCCCCCACGGAGACCGGGCCCGGCACGAGCACCCATGAGGGTGCCGTTTCCGGCAACGCGTTCCCCCGGGGCGCGATCTCGCGGCGGCGGCTTCTCGGCACCGCCGGGGCCACCGGGCTGGCGCTGGGCGCGGTGGGCGGAGCCGCCGGATACGCGGCGGCGCCCTCCGAGAAGGCCGTGCCCCTGACCTCGATCGGCACGGATCGGGCGATGTTTCACGGGAAACATCAGCCCGGTATCACCGACGCCGCCCAGGCGCATGGCCATCTCGCCGCCTTCGACCTGGCGGCGGGTGCGGGTCGCAAGGAGGCCGCCGCGCTGCTGCGCCGCTGGTCGGCGACCGCCGAGCGGCTGATGGCCGGCGAGGCGGCCCCGCACGACGACACCGACGTCGCCCGTGACGCCGGCCCCTCGGCCCTGACGATCACCTTCGGCTTCGGGAACAGCTTCTTCTCCCGTACGGGCCTGGAGAAGCAACGCCCGTCCGCCCTGGACCCGCTGCCCGACTTCTCCTCCGACCGGCTGGACAAGTCGCGCAGCAACGGCGATCTCTGGGTCCAGATCGGCGCCAATGACGGACTCGTCGCCTTCCACGCCCTGCGCGCCATCCAGAAGGACGCGGGCGGCGCGGCGCGGCTGCGCTGGCAGATGAACGGCTTCAACCGCTCCCCGGGCGCCACCGCTCGCCCCATGACGGCGCGCAATCTGATGGGCCAGATCGACGGCACACGCAATCCGAAGCCTGCCGACCCCGACTTCGACCAGCGGATCTTCGTGCCCTCCTCCGGTGACCCGGCATGGATGGCGAACGGCTCGTACGCGGTCGTACGCCGGATCCGTATGCTCCTCGACGACTGGGAAAAGCTCTCGCTCCAGGCCCAGGAGGCGGTCATCGGGCGCCGCAAGGCCACGGGTGCGCCGCTCACCGGCGGCACCGAGACGACCGAGATGGACCTGGAGAAGTCCCGTGCCGACGGCACGCCGGTCGTGCCCCTGAACGCACACGCGCGGATCACCCGGCCCGACCAGAACGGGGGTGCGGCGATGCTGCGCCGCCCGTTCTCCTTCCACGACGGCTTCGACCCGGACGGGACGCCCGACGCGGGCCTGCTGTTCGTCTGCTGGCAGGCGGACCCGCTGCGCGGCTTCGTTCCGGTCCAGCGCAAGCTCGACCGGGGGGACGCACTGTCGCAGTACATCCGCCATGAGGCGAGCGGCCTGTTCGCCGTGCCGGGCGGGGCGGCGGAGGGGGAGTACGTGGGGCAGCGGCTGCTGGAGGGATGAGAGAGGAGCGACCCGGCGGTGACCGGGGGACGCCACCATCGTTTTCCACAGGTTCGAGCCGGGTTCCGTCGAGGCCGATTAGGGTGAGGTCATGCCAGCCAGCTATGCGTATCTCGGTCCCGAAGGCACCTTCACCGAGGTCGCCCTGCGCACGCTGCCGGAGTCCGCGACCCGGGAGCTCGTCCCGATGGTGTCGGTCCCGGCAGCGCTCGACGCCGTCCGCAACGGCGAGGCCGAGGCAGCCTTCGTGCCGATCGAGAACTCGGTCGAGGGCGGCATCACGACCACGCTCGACGAGCTGGTCGCCGGTGAGCCCCTGATGATCTACCGGGAGGTCCTCCTCTCGATCACCTTCGCGCTGCTGGTCCGGCCGGGCACCAAGCTCTCCGAGATCAAGACGGTCACCGCGCATCCGGCCGCGCAGCCGCAGGTGCGCAACTGGCTGAAGGCCCACCTGCCGGACGCCGTCTGGGAGTCCGCCGCGTCCAACGCGGACGGCGCCCGCCTGGTCCAGGAGGGTCGCTACGACGCGGCGTTCGCGGGCGAGTTCGCTGCCGCGCGCTACGGCCTGGAGGCGCTGGAGACCGGCATCCACGACGCGGAGAACGCACAGACGCGGTTCGTGCTGGTGGGCAGGCCCGCCCGGCCGGCGGCGCCGACGGGCGCGGACAAGACCTCGGTCGTTCTGTGGCAGCGCGACGACCACCCCGGTGGTCTGCGCGACCTGCTGGCCGAGTTCGCCGTTCGGGGTGTCAACCTGATGCTGCTGCAGTCCCGCCCGACGGGAGAGGGCATCGGGAACTACTGCTTCTGCATCGACGCCGAGGGCCATATCTCCGACCGCCGGGTAGCCGAGGCCCTGATGGGCCTGAAGCGGATCTGTCTCCAGGTGCGCTTCCTCGGCTCGTACCCGCGTGCGGGCATCACCACGGCCGACGTCCGTGTCCCGCCGACGGGGACGTCGGACGACGAGTTCATGGCGGCCGCGGACTGGGTAGCGCGCTGTCAGGACGGCCGGTTCTAGAGGCCCGGTTCCGGAAGCGGCCGGTACGACCTGCGGATTTTCGCTGTCCACAGAAGTTATCCACAGGTGGGCTTCTCGATCTGGGGACAAGTCGACAACATGGCACGCTCCGGTCGATAAATCTCTCCGACGAGTCTCCGCCCGTCTACCGCCGCGTTCGACGCAGTTGTCCACCTGTTTCTCTCGATCACCCCTTTAGGGCGACCCTTTTACGCCCGAAAGTGCAAGTGATGGTGGTTTGCACGGGGAATGTGCCACCCCTGGAGGGCCTTCGGAATGATCAACAATGATCCACTCCGAAGTCCACAGATCTTCCGCACAGCCTGTGGATAACTCACTGGGCCCTGTGGACGACTGTGGACAAGTGGATCTCAAATCCCGCTCGCCACAAGGAATTCCAGTCAACCCGGTACCCCCGGAGCGCCTCCTTCCGGGGACAGTGTCCCTTTTCTTGACACGCTACGTAATTGCCGCACAACGGAACATGCGCCACGGATCGATAAACGGAGTCGTAAGCCGGAACTCCGCACCGGTAGCCTTGAGGGGTGATTGACCTTCGCCTGCTCCGTGAGGACCCCGACCGTGTTCGCGCTTCCCAGCGCGCCCGTGGTGAGGATGTCGCGCTCGTCGACGCCCTCCTCTCCGCCGATGAGCGGCGCAGGTCGTCCGGCGTCCGCTTCGACGAGCTCCGTTCCGAGCAGAAGGCGCTCGGCAAGCTGATCCCCAAGGCCTCCGCCGACGAGAAGGCCGAACTGCTCGAGAAGGCGGGCCGGCTCGCCGCCGACGTCAAGGCGGCCGACGCGGAGCAGCACGAGGCCGAGGAGGAGGCCAAGCGGCTGCTGCTCCAGCTCGGCAACCTGGTGCATCCCGACGTCCCGGTCGGCGGCGAGGAGGACTTCGTCGTCCTGGAGACACACGGCACCATCCGCGACTTCGGCGCCGAGGGCTTCGAGCCCAAGGACCACCTCGAACTCGGTGAGGCACTGGGCGCGATCGACGTCGAGCGCGGCGCGAAGGTCTCCGGCTCGCGCTTCTACTACCTGACGGGCATCGGTGCCCTGCTGGAGCTGGCGCTCGTGAACGCGGCGATGGCGAAGGCGGTGGAGGCCGGGTTCACCCCGATGCTGACCCCCGCCCTGGTCCGCCCGCGCGCCATGGAGGGCACCGGCTTCCTCGGCCAGGCGGCGGAGAACGTGTACCACCTGGAGAAGGACGACTTCTACCTGGTCGGCACCTCCGAGGTCCCGCTCGCCGCGTACCACATGGACGAGATCATCGACGCGGACCAGCTGCCGCTGCGCTATGCGGGTTTCTCCCCGTGCTTCCGCCGCGAGGCAGGCACCTACGGCAAGGACACGCGGGGCATCTTCCGTGTGCACCAGTTCGAAAAGGTCGAGATGTTCTCGTACGTCGACCCCGAGGACGCCGAGAACGAGCACAAGCGGCTCCTGGAGTGGGAGAAGGAGTGGCTCAACGCCCTTGAGCTGCCGTTCCAGGTCATCGACGTGGCGACGGGTGACCTGGGCGCGTCCGCCTCGCGCAAGTACGACTGCGAGGCCTGGATCCCCACCCAGGGCAAGTACCGCGAGCTGACCTCGACCTCCAACTGCGACAGCTTCCAGGCCCGCCGCCTGTCGGTCCGCATGCGGGACGGCAAGAAGGTGCAGCCACTGGCGACGCTGAACGGCACGCTGTGCGCCGTGCCGCGGACGATCGTGGCGATCCTGGAGAACCACCAGCTGGCCGACGGCTCCGTGCGGGTGCCCGAGATCCTGCGCCCGTACCTGGGCGGCCGGGAGCTGCTGGAGCCCGTCGCCAAGTGAGCACGGCCGAGTCCGCCCCATTTCCGTACCAGCTGATCGCGACCGACCTCGACGGGACGCTTCTGCGTTCCGACGAGACGGTCTCCGCACGCACACGTGCGGCGCTCGCCGCGGCCACCGCGGCGGGCGCGGCGCACATCGTCGTCACCGGCCGCGCGGTCCCCTGGACCCGTCACATCCTCGACGACCTCGGCTACCGGGGGCTCGCGGTGTGCGGCCAGGGGGCACAGGTGTACGACGCGGGGGAGCACCGGCTGCTGACGTCGGTGACGCTGGACCGGCAGATAGCGGGTCTCGCGCTGGCGAAGATCGAGGCCGAGGTGGGCCCGCTGCTGCTGGCGGCGAGCCGGGACGGACTGGACGGGGAGGTCCTGGTCGCCCCCGGCTACCGGGTCCATGAGGGGCCGCTGCCCTACCAGCCGATCCGGGACGCGGCCGACCTGTGGTCGGCGCCGCTGAACAAGGTGTATCTCCAGCACCCGACCC
The DNA here is from genome assembly GCF_044753645.1 of Streptomyces sp. NPDC093261. NCBI lineage: Bacteria > Bacillati > Actinomycetota > Actinomycetes > Kitasatosporales > Streptomycetaceae > Streptomyces > Streptomyces sp. NPDC093261. The sequence goes on along the minus strand of NZ_JBIVNO010000003.1, from coordinate 544,236 downwards.
TGAGCGACGACGAGCTGGCCGAGGCGGCGCGTCAGGCCGCCGGGGGCCTGGTCGGCGTGACCATGGCGGGCGAGGGGATAGTGGAGATCCTGCCGCTCGGCCTGTCGAAGGCCACGGGTCTGTCGCTGGCGGCCCGCCGCCTGGGCATGAAGGCCGCGGACACGATCGCCTTCGGAGACATGCCGAACGACATACCGATGTTCGCGTGGGCCGGCCACAGCGTGGCCATGGCCAATGCGCACGAGGACCTCAAGGCGGTCGCGGACGAGGTGACGCTGTCCAACGAGCAGGACGGCATCGCGGTCGTGCTGGAGCGGTCGCTGGGCTAGCGGCTGCGGTGCTGTGCGCCGGCAAGGGCGACCAGTGCCGGAAGGGACGACCGGTGCCGGAAAGGGCGACCAGTGCCGGAAGGGACGACCGGTGCCGGAGACGGCGCCTGTGTCGGCAAGGGCGCCTGTGTCGTGCGGAGGATGCGCGGATCGAACGCGCGCGGGGACTGACCCCGACCACGGCTTAGCAAGCCGGTGCCTTACCTCTCGGCCAATCCTCCGGGTGGGCGGCCCGCGCGAAACCCATCGCGCGCTCGAAGCGGCCGCCCCGGGCAGCTCCCGGTGCGGAGCGGGCTCGACGGAGGGGTAACTACTCCGGAGCCCGCCGCGGGCTGCCCTGTCGGGAGCTGGGCGTACTGCTGTGCAGGGACATCGCCCGGCTCCTCTCCCAGAACATGGCGCCGGCTCGGTCCGGCGTCGTGGACTCCACTGTGCCCGTCCGCCGTATCGGACGCCACCGAATAAAACGCACCGGCCGAACACACCGACCGAAAACACGCCGACCGAGGCGCATCGGCTGGAGCGCCTCGGCCTCGTGGCAGCCACGACCGCTACCGGCGGCGCCACCTGCGGCGGCGCGCCTTGCTGAAGAACCAGCCGGCGGGCGGCTCGTCCGAGCGCCACGGCTGGGGGTCGGGCGCCTGGTTCCGCCAGCGGGCGGCCAGCATCCGGGCGCGCGCGGAGGGCTCCCTCGTCGGCGCGGACCGTATGAAGTCCTCGTCGAACACGGCGCCGTCCCAGGTGCCCCCGGCCTCGCCCGGCCCTTCGCCCCCTGGTGCCTCCGCTGTCATCCCCAGTCCTTTCCGCAACGCATCCCCTTTGCCCAGTGTGCCCAGGCAGATGTGAAGCCGCTGTCAAAACCGCATTCGAAAAAGACAAGAACCACGGCCCGCCTCGGAGCCGTGTGCGGGTGCGGCCCCTTCCGGGCCGCACCCGCACCCGAGCCCCGCCGGGGGCCCGCGGAGTCTGTCACTCCTCGCCCGCCAGGGTCAGCGTCCGCAGCTTCTGCCCCGCGTACCAGGTGGCGGCCAGGGTCACCGCGATCAGCAGCGCCGTCGCGGTGGGCAGTCCGACGTCCGAGGTGACGAGCGAGCTGTCGGAGACCTTGTGCGCCACGGCGAGCGCCCACTGCTGGATGCTGAGCGTGCGCGCCCCGGAGACCAGCGAGCCGAAGAGCGCCTCCCAGACCAGCGCGTAGACCAGCCCGAAGACCACCGCGTGCCGGCTCACCGTGCCGAACAGCAGGAACAGCGCGGCGTAGGCGATGGAGGCGACCAGCGCCGCCACCGTGTAGGCGACCGCGATCTGCTGGCCGTTGCCGTTGAGGATCATGCCCGCGATGAACGTCGGCAGCGCCGAGAACGCCATGGTGACCGCGATGGCGACGATCAGCTTGGTGACGATGATCGTGGGCCGCTTCACCGGCTTGGCCAGCAGGTACACCACCGAGCCGTCGTCGATCTCGGGCCCGATAGCGCCGGTGCCCGCGATGACGCCGATGATCGGCACCATGGTGGCGAGCGCGAAGCCGCCGAGCACGTCATGGGCGACCTGGTCGTCGACGCCGGTCAGCGCCCGGACGACCACGGAGATCACGATCAGCAGGGCGGGCAGCGCGCCGAGGATGAGGGCCCGGCGGCGGCCGAGCAGGCCCCGATAGGTGAGCCGGGCGACTGTGGGGTCGTACATCTTCGGCCTCCTACGCCGCGACCAGGTACGAGAAGACGGACTCGAGGGACTCGTCGGACGGCGAGACCGTGAGCAGCCGGATGCCGTGCTCACGCGCGACCTTCGGCAGCAGGGCCGTGAACCGGCCGAAGTCCACCGCCTGGATACGCAGTGCGCCCTCCGCGAGATCGACCTCGATACCCGACGTCGACGGGTCGGCGATCAGCGCGGCCGCGAGGGCCCGGTCGTCGCTGGAGCGCACCAGATAGCGGTGCGGACGGTCGGTCATGAGACGGCGGATCTTCCGGAAGTCGCCGCTCGCCGCGTGCCGTCCGGCGACGATCACCTCGATGTGCGAGGCGAGCTGCTCGACCTCTTCGAGGATGTGGGACGAGAAGAGCACCGTGCGGCCCTCGGCGCCCATGCGCCGCAGCAGCTCCATGAGCTGCATGCGCTGGCGCGGGTCCATGCCGTTGAACGGCTCGTCGAGCAGCAGCAGGGACGGATCGTGCACGAGCGCGGACGCCATCTTCACACGCTGGCGCATGCCCTTGGAGTAGGTGGAGATCTTCCGGTCCTGCGCGTACTCCATCTCGACCGTGGCGAGCGCCCGCTGGGCGGCCTTCGCGCCCAGGCCGTGCAGCTCCGCGTTGGCGACGACGAATTCACGTCCGGTGAGGAAGTCGTACATCGCCTCGCGCTCGGGGACGACGCCGAGCTGCCGGTAGATGTCCTCGTTGCGCCACACGGGCCGGCCGTCGAGGGTGACGGAGCCGGTGGAGGGGGCAAGGAAGCCGCCCATCATGTTGATGAGGGTGGACTTCCCGGCGCCGTTCGGGCCCAGCAGGCCGGTGACGCCGGGCCCGATCGTCATCGTGACGTCGTTGACGGCGACCACGTTGCCGAACCAGCGCGAGACGTGGTCGATGGAAAGAGTGCTCATGGGCGAAGCCCATTCCTTGGAAGGGTGGTGGTGGGCGACGGGTGGGCGGTCACAGTCCGGCCTTTCGGTAGCGGCGCATCAGCAGGCCGTAGCTGCCCGCGATGAGTCCCAGGACGACGAGCAGGTAGACGACTCCCTGGGCGGCCGAGGGCCCTTCCCCGCCGGGGAAGGAGGAGCTCGCGCCCAGGAAGGCGGTCTGTACGCCGTCGATGAGCGTGACGGGCGAGAACAACCCCATCCAGACGATGGCGGTGGAGTTGCCCGACCGCGCGTCCGCGATGGCCTGGATGGTGGAGACGGCGCCGTACGAGATGGTCAGGACGGCGATGACGGCCGCGATGCCGAAGCCGCGCCGTGGGGTGGCCGCCGCGATGACCAGGCTGATCCCGGAGAACAGCAGGGAGAGCAGGGCCACGGAGACCAGTCCCTCGGAGAATCCCTTCGTCTGGTGGCCGAAGTCCAGCTTGGCGAGCAACGCCCCTACATAGAGGACGAGCAGCGGGGCGGCCGTCAGGATGAACATCGCGGAGGCCAGGGCCGCATACTTGGCGCGGACGTAGTCGGACGTCTCGATGGGGCGCGAGAAGTACAGGGGCACGGTCTTGAAGCGCAGATCCCGGGAGACGGACTGCGGGGCCTGGGAGGCGACGTACAGTCCGATGACGGCCTGCATGATGATCGCGTACCGCGTGTACTCGACGGGCAGGTCCTTCGCCTTCGTGGCGACGGCGACCGCGACCATGATCAGCGCGGGCGTGCACATCACCACGAAGAGCAGCATCGGCAGCACCTTGGACTTCACCGAGCGGCCGAGGCCGTAGGCGCCGCGCAGGGACTGCGAGTACAGCGAGCGGCGGGCGTAGGAACGGCCCAGGCGCGGGCCGTCGTAGGTGCGGTAACCGATGTTGTGGATCCGGGTCTGCTCGGCCTCACGGGCCGTGGGCTGCTCAACCGCCATGGCCGACCGCCTCCTTCCGCTGCTCGTCGCTGTCCTTGAAGACCTCCGCGATCTGATGCCTGCGCTGTTCCATGCGGATCAGGCCGAGACCCAGGTCGGCGACGACGTCCCGGACCAGGTCGTACGTCTGCTCCCCCTCCGCGGTCAGCAGCAGGATGTGCCCGGCGCCCGGCAGCCCGCCGCCGTCGTGGGCGGTCACCCCGCGCGCGTGGAGCGCCTCGCGCACCGCGCGGGTGCCGTCCGGGTGCTCGTCGGAGTCGGTGACCTCGATCGCGAGGGTCGTGGTGGTCTGGGTGAAGTCCCGGGTGGAGCTGGAGCGCAGCAGCTTGCCGCCGTCGATGATGACGACGTGGTCGCAGGTACGCTCCAGTTCGCCCAGCAGATGCGAGGTGACCAGGACCGAGATGCCGAAGTCGGTGTACACGCGGCGGATCAGGCCGAGCATCTCGTCGCGCCCGACCGGGTCGAGGCCGTTGGTCGGCTCGTCCAGGAAGACCAGTTGGGGGTCGTGGACCAGGGCCTGGGCAAGCTTCACACGCTGCTTCATACCGGTCGAGTAGCCGCCGATGGGGCGATAGCGCTCCTCGTAGAGGCCGACATGGCGCAGGGTGTCCGCGGTGCGCTCACGGGCGGCGGCCGGGGGCAGCCCGGACATCCGCGCCATGTGGACGACGAACTCGGTGGCCGACACGTCGGGCGGCAGGCAGTCGTGCTCCGGCATGTACCCGACGCGCTCGCGAATGGCGCCGCCCTTGGTGGCGACGTCGAGGCCGAGCACCTCGGCGCGGCCCTCGGTGGCGGGGGACAGACCCAGCAGGATCTTGATCAGAGTGGACTTGCCGGCTCCGTTGGCGCCGACGAGCCCCGTCACACCGGGTCCGACATCCACGGAGAGCCGGTCAAGCGCGGTCACCCGTGGGTACCGCTTGCTCAGGCTTTCGGTCGCGATCACAGTCACGCCTTCGACGGTAGTGACGCATACCACTGCCGTCGTCAGACCGCAGAGCTGTCTGCGGGTCAGCCTCCAGTCGTACGAGCCCGTAGGGGTCACCCTCAGGTCGAACAACCGGGCGGTCGGATCGGCCCGCGTTGTCCCCATTGCCGAGGTTGTCCACAGATGAATCGGGTCCTGTTGACGCGCTCTCTAACAACTGCCACATTCGCCGGTGTCACGCGACGGACACCAACTGTGGCCGGAGCGGACGGCGGTGCGGTCGCGGCACGAGGACGGCGCACCGCCGGATCCGCGGGGCCGGGCGGAGGGCAAGTGACTCTTGAGGGGGCGCGGGAGCGCCGGGTGCGGACGGGCGGGGTCGAGCTGAGCGTGGCCGAACTGGGGGATCCCGGCCGGCCCACGGTGGTGCTCGTCCACGGCTATCCGGACAGCAAGGAGGTCTGGTCGGAGGTGGCCGCCCGGCTGGCCGGCCGGTTCCACGTGGTGCTCTACGACGTCCGCGGCCACGGCCGGTCGACGGCACCGCGGCCGCTGCGGGGCGGGTTCACCCTGGAGAAACTGACGGACGACTTCCTGGCCGTCGTGGACGTGGTCAGCCCGAGCCGGCCGGTGCACCTCGTGGGGCACGACTGGGGCTCGGTGCAGGCCTGGGAGTTCGTCACCGTCCGGCGCACCGAGGGCCGGATCGCGTCCTTCACCTCGATGTGCGGGCCGTCCCTGGACCACTTCGGGCACTGGATCAAGCAGCGGCTGCGCCGGCCGACCCCGCGCCGGGTGGGCCAGCTGCTCGGTCAGGGCGCCCGGTCCTGGTACGTGTATCTGCTGCACACCCCGGCCCTGCCGGAACTCGTGTGGCGCGGGCCCCTCGGCAGACGCTGGCCGGAGCTCCTGCGGCGTGCCGAGAAGGTTCCCGGCGGCTACCCGACCCCGTCGCTGCCGATCGACGCGGCCCACGGCGCCTGGCTGTACCGCGACAATGTGCGGCCCCGGCTGCGCGGCCCGCGCGCCGACGCGTACACGCACGTGCCCGTGCAGCTGATCACCCCCCTCGGTGACCCGTTCCTGTCGCGGCGGCTCAACGACGAACTGGAGCAGTGGGTTCCGCAGTTGACGCGGCGCACGCTGCCGGCGAGGCACTGGGCGCCGCGCACCCGTCCCGACCAGGTCGCCTCGTGGATCGGGGAGTTCGTGATGTCCGTCGAGGGCGGGCATCCGTCACCGGCCGCGAACGGACGGTACGCGGACCGGTTCGGGGGCCAACTCGTGCTGGTCACGGGCGCGGGCAGCGGTATCGGGCGGGCCACGGCCCTCGCGTTCGCCATGGCGGGAGCCCGCGTGGTGGCCGTCGACCGGGACCCGCAGGGCGCAGCCGGCACGGCGGAGCAAGCCCGGCTGCTCGGCGCCCCCGAGGCGTGGGCCGAGCAGGTCGACGTGTCGGACGAACAGGCCATGGAGAAGCTCGCCGAGCGGGTCACCACCGACTGCTGGTGAACAACGCGGGGATCGGTCTGTCGGGCTCCTTCTTCGACACGACCGCCGAGGACTGGCGCACGGTGCTGGACGTCAACCTCTGGGGTGTTCTGCACAGTTGCCGGCTCTTCGGGAAGCGGATGGCCGAGCGAGGCCAGGGCGGCCACATCGTCAACATCGCGTCCGCCGCCGCGTATCAACCCTCCAGGGCACTGCCCGCGTACAGCACCTCCAAGGCGGCGGTCCTGATGCTCAGCGAGTGCCTGCGCGCCGAACTGGCCGGCCAGGACATCGGGGTATCGGCGATCTGCCCCGGTTTCGTCCACACGAACATCACCTCGACCGCGCGCTTCACGGGCGTGGGCCCGGAGGAGCAGAAACGCCGGCAGCGGAAGGCGGCGCGTCTGTACGGCCTGCGGAGGTATCCGCCGGAGAAGGTCGCCGACGCCATCCTGCGTGCCGTCGTACGCAACCAGCCTGTCGTGCCGGTGACTCCGGAGGCGCACACGCTCCGTCTGATGTCACGTTTCGCGCCAAGTGTGACGCGCGCGATCGCTCGTTGGGAGCTGCGGCTGTGATGTCTTGGGCACGCGTGGGTGGTTGGTCGGAGACTGGCATGTGCTACTTGCCTGAGTGCACGTCAACTCGGGTTGGCTGCCTTGACGCAAGGCCAACGAGGCTGGTTGCACGTGGCGTTGACGACCATCGGCAAGCCGGGCGGGACGGATGATGATCAACCTGGGCTAGCCATAGGGCGTTTGCTGACGAAGACCCTAAAAAGGCTATAGGCACGCACGCTTGATGAACTGGTCGTCTACGCACGCCAGTTGTCCACAGCAGTGCCAATTCGGGTGTGGATAACCGCACTTGGTTGTGGATCAAACATGCGGACAAAATCAAATGCGTGATCCGCGTCTCTCCCGCACGCTGGAAGGATGACGGAAAGGAACGACGAGAGACGCACCGTAAAGGTGTCGAAGTACCTCTCGAAACACCTGCGGCACCAGCCAGAGCGAATCGGCCTCGTCCTCGACGAGGGCGGCTGGGTGGAGATCGACACGCTGCTCGCCGCGGCGGCCTCACACGGCTTCCCGATCACCCGCTCGGAGCTGGATCATGTGGTCGCCACCAACGACAAGAGGCGCTTCGCGATCGAGGGCACCCGTATCCGCGCCAGCCAGGGACACAGCGTCGACGTCGATCTGGGACTGCCCCCGGCGGCCCCGCCCGCGTACCTGTACCACGGGACCGTGGCGCGCCATCTGGATGCCATCCGGACGGAGGGCCTCAGGCCCATGAACCGGCAGGACGTCCATCTGTCGCCGGACCGTGAGACCGCCACCCGGGTCGGGGCCCGCCGTGGCCGTCCCGTCGTCCTCACGGTCGACGCCGGCGCCATGCAGCGCGACGGCCATGTCTTCCATGTGAGCGCGAACGGGGTGTGGCTCACCCGGGCCGTTCCGCCTCAGTACCTGCGATTTCCGGGGCCTCGCTGACGCTCCGCCTCCGATGTCCAGGGCCGGCCGATCAAGCCCGCGGCAAGAAGGCCCCACGTCTCCGCTTACGCTCGATGCATGAGTCTGCGTCTGAGCACCGTGATCCTGCCGTATCTCCGCTGGCACGAGGGCGGGCGTTCCGCATGGCAGCGCGCGGAGCAGCTCGGCTTCCACACCGCGTTCACCTACGACCACCTGTCGTGGCGGTCCTTCCGGGACGGTCCCTGGTTCGGCGCCGTGCCGACCCTGACGGCCGCCGCGGCCGTCACCGACCACCTGCGCCTCGGCACCCTGGTGACCTCGCCGAACTTCCGGCACCCGGTCACCCTCGCCAAGGAGCTGATCTCCCTCGACGACATCTCCGGCGGCCGGATCACGCTGGGTATCGGTGCAGGCGGCACCGGCTTCGACGCCACCGCGCTCGGTCAGGCCCCGTGGTCGCCGCGCGAGCGCGCCGACCGGTTCGGTGAGTTCGTGCCGCTGCTCGACCGGCTGCTCACCGAGGACTCCGTCTCCTACGACGGCGAGCACTACTCCGCCCACGAGGCGCGCAACATCCCCGGCTGCGTCCAGCGCCCCCGGCTGCCCTTCGCGGTGGCCGCGACCGGACCGCGCGGCCTGAAGCTCGCCGCCCGCCACGGCCAGGCGTGGGTGACGACCGGCGACCCGAAGCTGTACGAGACCGGCACCCCGGAGCAGTCGGTGACGGCCCTGCGCGGGCAGACCGAGAAGCTGGCCGACGCGTGCGCCGCGATCGGCCGCGATGTGACGGAACTCGACAAGATCCTGCTCACCGGCTTCACCCCGGACCGCGGGCGGCCGCTGGAGTCCCTCGACGCGTTCGTCGACTTCGCCGGACGTCACGCCGAACTCGGCTTCACCGACATCGTGATCCACTGGCCCATCCCCGACTCCGACTTCGCGGCGGACGAGAAGGTCTTCGAGCAGATCGCCATGGAGGCCCCGGCCCAGCTCGGCTGAGCACGACCGGGCATGACGAGGCGTGACGTGGTGTGACGGCCCTGGTGAGGAGCGTCACCACTCACGTGTGCGGACTCACGCACGCCCGTGCGGGCATATGCGGGAGAATGACGCCCGTGACCTCAGCGACCCGACAGCCCGAAACCCCGGCTTCCACTGTTCCGCCCCGGCTGATCGCGACAGATCTCGACGGCACCCTGCTGCGCGACGACAAGTCGGTCTCCGAGCGCACGGTCGCCGCACTGGCCGCCGCCGAGGAGGCCGGCATCGACGTGTTCTTCGTCACCGGCCGCCCGGCCCGCTGGATGGACGTCGTCAGCGACCACGTCCACGGCCACGGGCTGGCCATCTGTGGCAATGGCGCGGCGGTGGTGGACCTGCACGGCGCCCCCGGCACACACCGGTTCGTCAAGGTCCGGGAGCTGGCCCGGGAGAACGCGCTCGACGCCGTCCGGCTGCTGAGGGACTCCGCGCCGGGGACGGTGTACGCGGTCGAGCAGACCTACGGCTTCCACCAGGAGCCTGCGTACCCGAAGCTCCACATGGAGATCCCGGACCTGCTCGCGCCCGCCGAGGAACTGCTGGCACCGGACGCGCCGGGCGCCCGGGAACCGGTGCTGAAGATCCTCGCCTACCACCCGGAGCTGGACCCGGACGCCTTCCTCACCCTGGCCCGCCTCGCCGTCGGCGACCGCGCGACCATCACCCGGTCCAGCCCCAGCGCACTGCTGGAGATCAGCGGCCCCGGTGTCTCCAAGGCGAGCACGCTCGCGCTGTGCTGCGCCGAGCGCGGCATCTCCCACGAGGAGGTCGTCGCCTTCGGTGACATGCCGAACGACGTGGAGATGCTCACCTGGGCCGGCCGGTCGTACGCGATGGGCAACGCCCATCCGGACGTCGTCGCCGCGGCGTCCGGGCGGACGGTCGCCAACAACGACGACGGGGTGGCCGTCATCATCGAGCAGATCCTCGCGGACCGGTCGTAGCCCTCGGGAGGCCTCCCAGCCGCACGCCGTGCGCCGCCAGCCATGGCACGGGATCGATACCCGACCCCCACTCCGGGGTGGACCGGACCTCGAAATGCAGATGCGGTCCGGTCGAGTTGCCGGTCGTGCCCGACTGGGCGATCAACTGCCCGGTCGCCACGCGGTCGCCCGGGCCGACGGTGACGGCGGCGAGATGGGCGTACTGCGTGCAGTAGCCGCCCGGATGCCTGATCACGACCTCGATGCCGAACGCGCCCCCGCATCTCACCCGTGCCACCTGTCCGGCTCCGACTGCTCGCACCGGAGTCCCGATGGGCACCGCGAAGTCCTGGCCCGTGTGCCCGTGCGACCAGTGGTCGCCGCCGCTGCCGAAGCCCGCGGAGAGCCGGTACGCCTCCACCGGCGCGATCCACTGGCGTCCGGCCTTGCGGTTCGGTTGGTCCAGCCGGACGGCCCCTCGGCACATCCCCGAGGCCGCTGACGCGTCGGCCTGGCTCTGCAGTGTCCATCGCGCCTGCTCCAGCTTGGCCTGGAGGGTCTGCTGTCGCGCGGCCAGTTCCCCGTTCCGCTTCTGCAGGGCCCGCCACTGAGCCGATGCCCGTGCCCGCTCCGCCGCCAGACCGGACTCCGTCAGGCGGCTGCGGATGACCGCGTTCGCGACCGCGAGGTCCACCCGGGCGAGGGTGCTCTGACTCGCTATCAGTTCCTTCGCGCTGTCCGGGAGCAGTGTCTGCGCGGTGTACGGGAGTCCGCCGCTCTGGCGGTACTGGGCCCGGGCGATCCGGCCGAGATCCTGGTGGAGGGCGGCTATCAGGCCGTGCTCCCGGGCGAGGAGCTTCTCGTCCCGCCCGGCTATGGCGCGCTGCTTGTCCGCCTCCCGGCGCCCGCTGTCGTACTGCCGTGTCACCGCGGCCGCGTCCTGGTACAGCCGCGCCACCCTGGCACTGGCACCGGTGTCCATACCGTCGCCCGCCGCCCCGCTGCCACCCCCTGCCGTGGCGGACCGGGCCGGGATCACCGCGACCGTGCCCAGAAGAAGAGGAACGAGCATGGAGGAAAGGAGAAATGAAGGCATGTCAATGATCGTGACCCGTGTCCCGGCCGCAGTCCTGTTGACGTCCCACGGCCGGCGGAACGGGCGGCCACGGATGGCCCAGCGGCGTCCCCCGGCCGGGGGTGCGCCGCGCCGACCCCTGTGCCGTGCCGGTGCCGGCTGCTAGGCGCCGGCGAAGACGGGCGCCGTCGGACCCGGGTGTCCCTCCCGGTCGCCCGGCAGATCCCCCTCGGCCTCCCGCTCCACCATCACACGCAACGGTCCATCCACCGCCGCCAGTTCCTCGTACGGACCGCGCTGGACCACCCCGCCGTCCGCGAGCACGATCACCTCGTCGACCGCGTCCAAACCGGCCAGCCGATGGGTGATCAGCACCGTCGTACGGCCCTCCGTGGCGGCGAGCAGGTCCCGGGTGAGCGCGTCCGCCGTCGGCAGGTCGAGGTGTTCCGCGGGCTCGTCGAGGACGAGGACGGGGAACTCGGCGAGCAGGGCACGGGCGAGCGCCAGCCGCTGGCGCTGGCCGCCGGACAACCGTGCGCCGTGCTCGCCGATCAGCGTGTCGAGGCCCTCGGGCAGCCCATCGGCCCAGTCCAGGAGCCGCGCCCGGGCCAGCGCGTCACGCACCTGCCCCTCACTCGCGTCCTTCCGCGCGAGCAGCAGGTTCTCCCGTACCGAGCTGTCGAAGAGATGCGCGTCCTGAGCACACAGTCCGACCAGGCGCCGTACCTCGTCGCCGTCCAGCGCGCGGGCGTCCGTGCCGCCCAGCGTGTACGTGCCGGCCACCGGGTCCAGGAACCGCAGCAGCACCTGCGCGAGCGTCGTCTTGCCCGCGCCGGAGGGGCCGACCACGGCGATCCTGCGGCCCTGTTCGAGGGTCAGTCCGAGTCCGGTGAGCGCGTCGCGCTGCTGCCCTTCATGGCGGGCGGTCAGCCCCTCCAGGACGAGCGGGAAGGGCGACGACGGCGGCGGCAACGGCCGTTCCGGCTCGCGTACGGGCTCCGGCGTGTCCAGCACTTCGTAGACGCGCTCGGCGCTCCGGCGCACCCGCTGCCGGTGCTGCACCGCGAGCGGGAGGCCCAGGACCGCCTCGAACGCGGCCAGCGGGGTGAGCACCACCACGGCCATGGTGACGCCGCCGAGGCGTCCGCCGGCCACGGCCTGCGCACCCATGAGGGCCGCGGCCGCGACGGTCAGCCCGGTGACGAGCGCGGTGAGCCCGTCGCCCAGCGCGGTGGCGGTCGCGGCGCGGGATGCGATCCGCGTGAGCACCCCGTCGGCCCGCCGCACTTCGGCGGTCCGCGTGGGCAGCGCACCCGCGACCGCCAACTCGGCGGTTCCCGTGAGCAGATCCGTCACCCGGGTCGCCAGCACGCCCCGGGCCGGCGCCAGTCTGCGCTCCGCCCGACGCGCCACGGCGGCGGTCACCAGGGGTACGCCCACTCCAGCCACCACCAGCCCCACGGCGAGGACCGCTCCGGCCTCCGGCAGCAGCCAGGCGGTGAAGGCGACCGACCCCGCCGAGACGACGAGCGCGGCCCCCACGGGCAACAGCCAGCGCAGCCAGTAGTCCTGCAGGGCGTCGACGTCGGCGACGAGCCGCGACAGCAGATCGCCGCGCCGGCTCCTGCGCAGCCCGGCCGGTGCGAGACGCTCCAGGCGGCGGTAGACCGCGACTCGCGTGTCGGCCAGCATTCGCAGCACGGCGTCGTGCGACACCAGCCGCTCCGCGTAACGGAACACGGCCCGTCCGATGCCGAACGTCCGCGTGGCCGTCACGGCGACCATCAGATACAGCACCGGCGGCTGCTGAGAGGCACGCGAGATCAGCCAGCCGGAGGTGGCCATCAGACCGACGGCACTTCCGAGCGCGAGGCTGCCCAGCAGCAGGGCGAGCACCAGCCGCCCCCGGTGGGGGCCGGCCATCGCACGGACGCGTGCGAGCACGCCCCCGCGCCCTGCCGGTGAGGGGACCGGCGGCTGTTGCTCGTGGGCCGTGGGCGTCTCCGGCATCCGGGGACGGGGCAGCGGCACGGCACCGGAACGCAGCGGACCGTTCGAGGGGTGCTCGTCCGCGTCGAGGCGGACGATCCGGTCGGCGATGCCGAGCAACGCCGGACGGTGCACGACCAGCAGCACCGTCCGCCCGGCTGCCAGCTGACGCACTGCCTCCACGACCTCCGCCTCGGTCGCCCCGTCCAGGGACGCCGTCGGTTCGTCGAGCAGCAGCACCGGCCGGTCGGCGAGGAAGGCCCGGGCCAGGGCCAGCCGTTGCCGCTGACCGGCGGAGAGCCCCGCGCCGTCCTCGCCGAGCAGGGTGTCGATCCCCGCGGGCAGTGTGTCCACGAACTCCAGCGCATCGGCGTCGGCCAGCGCACGGCGCACCGCAGCGTCCCCCGCGTCGGGCCGTGCCAGCCGTACGTTCTCGGCGATGGTCCCCGCATACAGATGCGGCCGCTGCGGCACCCAGGCGATCCGCGAGCGCCACTCCTCCAGGTCGGCCTCGGCGAGATCGACTCCCCCGACCCGTACACGCCCCTGGGTCGGCGGGACAAACCCGAGCAGAACGTTCAGCAGTGTCGACTTGCCGGCGCCGCTGGGTCCCACGAGGGCGACCGTCTCTCCCGGTGCGACCGTCAGGGACATCGAGGACACGGCGTCGGACGACCGCCCCGGGTAGCGCACGGTCAGGCCCTCGAAGGCGATCTCCCCGTGGGGGAGGCGGCGCGTTCCCGAGGCCGGCACCGGTGTCTCCAGCACCGTGAAGATCTCCTCGGCCGCGGAGAGTCCCTCGGCCGCCGCGTGGTACTGCGTGCCGACCTGCCGCAGGGGCAGATACGCCTCCGGTGCGAGCACAAGGATGACCAGCCCGATGTACAGGTCCATGTCGCCGTGGACGAGCCGCATGCCGATGGTCACCGCGACGAGCGCGACCGAGATCGTGGCCAGCAGCTCGAGGGCGAAGGACGACAGAAAGGCGATCCGCAGGGTCCGCATGGTCGCCTGCCGGTACTCACCGGTGATCCTCTTGATGGACTCGGCCTGCGCCTTGGCCCGGCCGAACACCTTCAGGGTCGGGAGCCCGGCGACCACGTCGAGGAAGTGCCCGGACAGCCGGGAGAGCAGGCGCCACTGACGGTCCATCTGGGAACGCGTGGCCCAGCCGATGAACACCATGAAGAGCGGGATCAGCGGCAGTGTGCCGACGATGATGGCCGCGGACACCCAGTCCTCGGTCACGATCCGTGCGAGCACGGCCGTCGGCACCACGACCGCGAGTCCCAACTGAGGGAGATAGCGCGAGAAATAGTCATCGAGGGCGTCGACTCCTCGCGTGGCCAGAGCGACCAGCGAGCCGGTCCGCTGCGCGCTCAGCCATCCGGGACCGAGCGCCCCCGCACGCTCCAGCAACCGCCCCCGCAGTTCGGACTTCACGGCTGCACTGGCCCGGTGGGCGGCGAGTTCGGTGAGCCACGACACCAGTGCGCGGCCCACCGCGACGGCCACCAGGAGCAGCAACGGGATTCGCAGCACGGCCACCGAGTCATGGTGCTGGAAGGCGCCGACCACCACCGTGGCGATCAGCATCGCCTGGGCGACGACCAGGCACGCCCCGACAACACCCAGACCGACCACCGCCACCAGGAAGAGGCGGGTGGCACGGGCGTATCGGAGGAGACGATGATCGATCGGTTTCACGTGAAACATGCCCTTCGGTCCGGGTGGGGTGTTTCACGTGAAACACCCCACCCCACAGACTCAGTGCACGGCTCCGGCGGCCGCATCGGCGATGTGCTGCGTTCCGATGCGCTTGCGGAACACCCAATAGGTCCAGCCCTGGTAGAGCAGAACGATCGGCATGGCGATCCCCGCACACCAGGTCATGATCTTCAGCGTGTAGGGGCTCGACGAGGCGTTGCTCACCGTCAGGCTCCAGGCGGGGTCGAGCGTGGACGGCATGACGTTCGGGAAGAGCGTCAGGAAGAGCATCGCGACCGCCGCCACGATGGTGAGGCCGGAGAGCGCGAACGCCCATCCCTCACGCCTGGCCTGGTTGGCCAGGAGCGCCCCGACGAGAGCGGCGACCGCCACCCACAGCGCGACCAGGCTCTTGCTGTCACCCTGGTCGATCTGAGCCCAGCCGAGGAAGAGCAGCGCCACCACGGCCGCCATCAGCCCGACTCCCAGAGCCAGCCTCTGCGCCCGCTGCCGGATGTCCCCGACGGTCTTGAGCGTCGTGAACACCGCTCCGTGGAAGGTGAACAGGGTCAGGGTCACCAGTCCGCCGAGGAGCGCGAAGGGGTTCAGCAGATCCCAGAAACCGCCCACGTACTCCAAGTGCTGGTCGATCTTCACGCCTCGGACGATGTTGCCGAAGGCCACACCCCACAGGAACGCAGGGATCAACGAGGTCCAGAAGATCGCGGTCTCCCAGTTGCGCTGCCAGCTCTCCTCGGACCGCTTGGCCCGGTACTCGAAGGCCACACCGCGCACGATCAGACAGACCAGGATGATCAGCAGCGGAAGATAGAAACCGGAGAAGAGGGTCGCGTACCACTCAGGGAACGCGGCGAAGGTCGCGCCGCCTGCGCTGAGCAGCCACACCTCGTTGCCGTCCCAGACAGGACCGATCGTGTTGATCAGCACCCGTCGCTCGGGCCGGCTGCGGGCCAGCAGCTTGGTGAGGATGCCGACCCCGAAGTCGAAGCCCTCCAGGAAGAAGTAGCCGGTCCAGAGAACCGCGATGAGGACGAACCAGACGTCGTGAAGTTGCATGATGTGAGCGCTCCCTCGGCCTAGTACGAGAAGGCCATCGGCTTGTCGGCGTCCTGGGAGTCGCCGCCGATTCTGGTGGGCGGGTTGAGATCGGACTCGGTGAGCTCCGGCGGTCCGGCCTTGACGTACTTCGCGAGCAGCTTGACCTCGATGACCGCGAGGATCGCGTAGAGCAGCGTGAACACGGTCATCGAGGTGATGACCTCACCCTGGGAGACACCGAGGGAGACCGCGTCACGGGTACGCAGCACGCCGTAGACGACCCACGGCTGGCGGCCCATCTCGGTGAAGATCCAGCCCCAGGAGTTGGCTATGAGCGGGAAGGCCAGCATCCACAGCGCGATGCGCCAGAACCATGTGGTGAGAACCGGGCTGAGGGCCTTGTTCCTGAAGAGGACCAGATGCGGCACCTCGTCCTCACCGACCCGCAGATGCGAGGGGAGCAGGAACTTCTTGCGGGTGAGCCAGAGTCCGACCAGGCCGAGGGCGAAGGACGACATGCCGAAACCGATCATCCAGCGGAAGCCCCAGAAGGTGACAGGGATGATCGGGCGGTAGTCGCCGGGGCCGTACTTCTGCTGCTCCGCCTTGTTGGTGTCGTTGATGCCGGGGACATACGAGCCGAAGTCGTCGTTGGCGAGGAAGGACAGCACTCCGGGGACGGACAGCTCCACGCTGTTGTGGCCCTTGCTCACATCGCCGTAGGCGAAGATCGAGAACGGCGCGGCGTCCTGGCCGTCCCAGAGCGCCTCGGCGGCGGCCATCTTCATCGGCTGCTGCTTGAACATCACCTTGCCGAGCAGGTCACCGCTGACCGCGGTGAGCAGACCGGCTATGACCACGGTGACCAGGCCCAGCCGCAGCGATGTCTTCATCACAGCGACGTGCTTCTTGCGGGCCAGGTGGTAGGCGGCGATCCCGACCATGAACGCGCCGCCCGTGAGGAAAGACGCGGTCAACGTGTGGAAGACCTGAGTGAGCGCGGTGTTCTGGGTCAGGACGTGCCAGAAGTCGGTGAGTTCGGCGCGCCCCTTCGTCTTGTTGATCCGGTAGCCGACGGGGTGCTGCATCCAGGAGTTGGCCGCGAGGATGAAGTACGCCGAGAGGATCGTGCCGATGGAGACCATCCAGATGCAGGCGAGATGGAGCTTCTTCGGCAGCTTGTCCCAGCCGAAGATCCACAGCCCGATGAAGGTCGACTCGAAGAAGAAGGCGATGAGGGCCTCGAAGGCGAGGGGTGCCCCGAAGATGTCACCGACGAAACGGGAGTAGTCGGACCAGTTCATGCCGAACTGGAACTCCTGGACGATGCCTGTGACCACGCCCATCGCGATGTTGATCAGGAAGAGCTTGCCCCAGAACTTCGTCGCCCGGAGGTACTTCTCCTTCTGTGTGCGCACCCAGGCGGTCTCGAGGCCGGCTGTCAGCGCGGCGAGGGAGATCGTCAGCGGGACAAACAGAAAGTGGTAGACGGTGGTGATGCCGAACTGCCATCGCGCCAGAGTCTCCGGCGCCAAAGCCAGGTCCACGTCGTCTCTCCTTACGTTGCCGTGGTCGCAAACGGCGGCTTGCCCCCGTTTGGGCCACCCCCGGCGAGGGGGTTTGTGAACGCGTTCACATTCACAAGCAATTATGACGCATATGGGTTCGAGGCCCGATGGGTGGGGGGTCCCTAAGGGGCTGGCCGGGCGCCCGGCGCCGGGACGGCGCGTGAACCCATGCTCCACGTCCCTCTGATCACGTCGAGGACATGCCAAACATGCAGACAAAAGGGCGGTCCCACACAGGCCCGCCTCGCGGCGGCGCGCGCCTCCGTGCCCTCTCACGGCACGGGGGCACGCGCCAGCCGTCGGTGCGTGATGCCCGAAAGGCTAGAGGTCCCGGCGGAAGCTCTCCGCCACCTTCACGAAGACGTCGTTCGCCTCGGACTCGCCGACCGTCACGCGCACCCCTTCGCCCGGAAACGGCCGGACGACCACGCCGGCCTGCTCACAGGCGGCCGCGAAGTCGACCGTGCGCTCCCCCAGCCGCAGCCACACGAAGTTCGCCTGGGTCTCGGGGACCGTCCAGCCCTGGGCGCGCAGTGTGTCGACCACGCGGGTGCGCTCGCACACCAACGAGCCGACCCGGCCGAGCAGTTCGTCCTCCGCGCGCAGGGACGCGATCGCCGCCACCTGCGCCAGCTGACTCACCCCGAAGGGCACCGCCGTCTTGCGCAGCGCCGCCGCCACCGGCTCATGGGCGATCGCGAAACCGACGCGCAGCCCGGCGAGGCCGTACGCCTTGGAGAAGGTGCGCAGCACGCAGACGTTCGGCCGCTCCCGGTACAGCACCACGCCGTCCGGGACCTGGGGGTCGCGGATGAACTCCCGGTACGCCTCGTCGAGCACCACCAGGACATCACTCGGCACCCGGTCGAGGAAGCGCTCCAGCTCGGCCCGGCGCACGACCGTGCCGGTCGGGTTGTTGGGGTTGCAGACGAAGATCAGCCGGGTCCGGTCCGTGATCGCGTCCGCCATCGCGTCGAGGTCGTGCACCTCGTCCTGGGTCAGCGGCACCTGGACCGATGTCGCGCCGCTGATCTGCGTGATGATCGGGTACGCCTCGAAGGACCGCCAGGCGTAGATGACCTCGTCGCCCGGGCCGCTGGTGGCCTGCAGGAGTTGCTGGGCGACACCGACCGAGCCGGTGCCTGTCGCGAGGTGGGACTGCGGCACACCGAAACGCTCGGACAACTCGCACAGCAGCCCCGTGCACGCCATGTCGGGGTAGCGGTTGAAGGACCCGGCCGCCTCGACCACGCTCTCCATCACGCCCGGCAGGGGCGGGTAGGGATTCTCGTTCGAGGACAGCTTGTAGGCCGTCGGGCCGCCGGACGCGGCCGGCCTGCCGGGCTTGTAGGTGGGGATACCCTCCAGCTCGGCACGCAGCTTCGGGCTCGTCTCGCTCACCGCTATCCTCCTCGCGCACGCACCGGCTCATGACCGCCACCGGCTTCCAATGCTTCTCACCTTATGAGGATTCGGCGCCGCTGCGAATGGGTTGTGGACAACCGGCTCGACGTCCGCGCCGTCCCGAAAACCGGGACGGCGACACCGTACGAAACCGTTCACATCACCACAGAAGGGCGTACAGATCGGGGGGCGCGTCGCATTTTGCCGCACGCGCCGGTGGCTCACGCCGTGGCGCGCATCCCTCGTGAAGGTGAGTTGAGACCTCTTCGAAATATGGCCACCTTGGCAGGCCCATGCGTGTCAACGCGTCACGTACTGCCCTTGGATCGTTCAAGCCCCTTACATTCCAAGGCCTTTCCCCACTCCTCGCCATGCAGAAACGTGCCTGTCAACCCGTGCATATGCGTCCGCACTACCCCACCGCATGAGCCCTACTATCGGCTCGCCATGACAGCAGCAGGGAAGCACCAGGTGAGCCGGGCGGAGACCACCCGCCGAGGCAGCCGGCCGGGCCGGGCGGGCATCAGAGACGTGGCCGCCGCCGCCGGAGTCTCCATCACGACCGTCTCCGACGCCCTCAACGGCAAGGGCCGGCTGCCGGACGCCACCCGACGCCATGTCCGCGAGGTCGCCGACCGGCTGGGCTACCGGCCCTCCGCCGCGGCCCGCACCCTCCGCACGGGCAAGTCGGGCCTCATCGGCCTGACCGTGACCACGTACGGGGATGAACCTTTCACCTTCACCGAGTTCGCGTACTTCGCGGAGATGGCCCGGGCCGCCACCTCCGCGGCGCTCGCCCGCGGCTACGCCCTGGTCATCCTGCCCGCCACCTCACGCCATGACGTGTGGTCGAACGTCGCCCTGGACGGCACGGTCGTCATCGACCCGTCCGACCAGGATCCGGTGGTCAGCGAGTTGGTCCGCCAGGGGTTACCGGTCGTCTCCGACGGCCGGCCCGCCGGCACCCTCCCGGTCACCGCCTGGGTGGACAACGACCACGAGGCCGCGGTCCTCGGCATCCTCGACCATCTGGCCGCCGCCGGCGCCCGGCGCATCGGACTGCTGACCGGCACCACGACGGACACCTACACCCATCTGTCCACGACCGCCTACCTGAACTGGTGCGAGCGCGTCGGGCAGGATCCGGTCTACGAGGCCTATCCCGCCCACGACCCCTGCGCGGGCGCCGTCGCCGCCGACCGGCTGCTGGCCCGCCCCGACCGCCCCGACGCGGTCTACGGACTCTTCGACCCGAACGGCACCGATCTGCTCGCCGCCGCCCGCCGCTACGGGCTGCGCGTCCCCGAGGACCTGCTGCTCGTCTGCTGCAGCGAATCCGCCGTGTACGCGAACACCGAGCCGCCCGTCACCACGCTGTCCCTGAAGCCGCGCCGGATCGGCACGGCAGTGGTCCAGCTCCTCATCGACGCCATCGAGGGCATCGAGTCGGACCAGCCGGTCGAGCAGGTCATACCGACGGAGCTGATCGTGCGCACCTCGTCCCAGCGCCGGCCGCCCCGGACCACGGTCAGCCCGCCCCGGTCGCCCGAGCAGGGGTAAGCCGTCGGTATGCCACGGGTGACGGACCGCCCACGGGCGGGTGACGCACACGTCACCCACAGGCGGGAGACGTACCTGGTCGCAGCAGGGAAAAGCCCCGCCCATTCAGGGCGAAAGCCGCGGGGAGCCGGGGTCCTTCCCCGATTCACCACCCCTGGGTCATCACATGGCGCGATCCGCATTCCTATGATGGGCCCACGACACCCGCGGACCGCTGCGACCAGGCAGTCCGATGCGGTGCAGATGCGGCGCGATGGTGGAGGGGTCGATGACTCAGGGGGCCGGTCAGGGACCCGAGGCGGAGCGAGCGGCGACGTTGCGCGACTTCCGGGTGCCCGCGTACGTCCACGAGACCGGTCCGTACACACAGAGCACGCCCCCCGATGAGGTCACCGGACCCGTCACACCGCCCGAGGCATACCCGCCCGGCTACTCCGACGCGTACACGCCCACCGAGCGTGACCTCCCGGTCATCACCCCCGACGACACGCTCCAGGTGAGCGCCGACCCGGCGGACGGGCCCGCCCCGCACCCCGCCGAAGGGCCCGGACCGCTGTTCGTGGTCGGGGACGTCCACGGCTATCTCGACCAGCTCGTGGCGGCTCTCCAGGAGAAGGGGCTCATCGACGCCCAGGGCCAGTGGTGCGCGGGCACGGCGCGGCTGTGGTTCCTCGGGGACTTCACCGACCGCGGTCCCGACGGCATCGGGGTGATCGACCTGGTGATGCGGCTGTCCGCGGAGGCGGCCGCGGCCGGTGGCTACTGCAAGGCACTCATGGGCAACCACGAGCTGCTGCTGCTCGGCGCCAAGCGGTTCGGCGACACGCCCGTCAACTCGGGCGCGGGCACCGCGACCTTCCAGGCGGCCTGGCTGCTCAACGGCGGCCAGAAGACGGACATGGACCGCCTCCAGGACCACCACCTCCAGTGGATGGCCCGTCTCGACGCGGTGGAGGAGGTCGACGGGCACCTGCTGGTCCACTCGGACACCACCGCCTACCTCGACTACGGCGACTCCATCGAAGCGGTCAACGACACCATCCGCGAGACGCTCACGCGCAATGACGCGGACGAGGTGTGGGATCTCTTCCGGAAGTTCACCAAGCGCTTCTCCTTTCGGGACGAGGGCGGCGCCGACGCCGTGCGGTCCCTGCTGGAGACCTACGGCGGCAGGCGGATCGTCCACGGCCACAGCCCCATCCCGTATCTGCTCGGCGAGGTCGGCTCGGAGGACGGCGACGACGACGCGGGTCCGGTCGTCGAAGGTCCCCATGTCTACGCGGAGGGGTTGGCGATCGCGATGGACGGCGGCGTGACCATGGCCGGAAAGCTGCTGGTCCAGCAACTGCCCCTGGATAGCTGAGCGTTCGGCGGGCAGGCATTCCCCGACGGGGGCCGTCCGAGGAGTGCCCGGGCCGTGGGGCAATTTCCGGAAACCCCCTGTCACCGTGTGCCGTCGCCGCTCTACCATCGGCTTATCCGTAGCAGGCTCCCCTCCGTTTCTGCCCGACGGCTCGTCAGCATGCCGAGCCACCAGCCCTACGGAGCATCGGGGGATGCACATGAACAGCGTTCCGCGGCACCTGCTGAGCGAGGACCGCCAGGACTACGAGCGGATCCTCGGTGAGGCGCTGCGCTCCGCACCACAGCACCCGGATCCGGCCGCTGTCGGACAGCGGCTGAACTCCGAACAGCTGCGCACCATGGCGCTGAACGCCACCGCCCTCATCACCGCGGCGGCAGCCGCCGAATACCAGCACTATGTGAAGGTGCGGGAGGAGCTGCGCCGTCCGGCGCCGGCCGCCCCGCCCGTCCAGGAAAACACCGACGACGGCGACTCCACGGAACCGGAGGCGGACGGCCAGGGGCTCGCCGCCGCAGTGGGGGAGGCCGCGGCGAGCGCCGGAGCCGGTGCCGTGGTCGCGGTTCTCGCCCCCTTCCTCGCCGGTGCCGCGGCGGCGATCTTCCTGCTCGTGGGCTACATCCTCAAGATGGTCAACCCCGACCAGGCGTTCGCCCGGACCCTCCTGACCACCGGGTGGGTCTTCGGCGCGGTGACCGCGGCGGCGATCCTGGTCGCCGCGACCGGTCTGCTGCTCACCGCCCTGCGCAACAGCTCATCGGCCCAGAACGCGGAAGCCCAGAGCAAGTTGATCACGGAGGTGACCCGGGCACGGGAGGCCTGGCACGAGGCCCTGCTGGAGCGCGGCATCCTGCCGTTCCTCCGCGAGGCCCTCGCCGAACCGGGCACGGCCGCGATGAACCGGAAGGCACCCGAACCGACCCCCAGCCGCATCCCGCACCTCGGCTACGACCGCCCAGGCTTCAGCAGCCCCGACAGCGGTCCTGCCGCCGGCCCGCGCCCCACCTTCAGCAGCCCGGACTTCACCAGCCCGGACTTCGGGGGCCCGGACCACCAGCCGGAGTAACGGACTCGGCCGGCAGCCCGCCGGCCGAGTCGATCAGCAGCGGCGACGCGGCCGCCTCCGAGCCCTCACCCGGAGCGGACACGCTCCGAACCACCCCCGTCGTAGCCCGGCCCGCCTCTCACCAAGGAGCGCGGGCCGGAACCTCCGCCTGGGCCCGCCCCGGCACCGGGCCGTGCGGGCTCAGGACGCCCGGGAAGGTCACTCCGCGATCGGCAGATACACCCGGTTCCCGCCCGCCGCGAACTCCTTCGACTTCTGGAGCATCCCCTCGGCGACCTCCTGCGCCGTCGCCCCCTCAGTCACCGCACCGCCGAACCGCTCCGCGATGTCCTGGCTGATCTTCATGGAGCAGAACTTCGGACCGCACATCGAGCAGAAGTGGGCCGTCTTGGCGGGCTCTGCGGGGAGGGTCTCGTCGTGGAAGTCGCGAGCCGTGTCCGGATCGAGGGCCAGGTTGAACTGGTCCTCCCAGCGGAACTCGAAGCGCGCGTCCGACAGCGCGTCGTCCCACTCCTGCGCGCCCGGGTGCCCCTTGGCGAGATCGGCCGCGTGGGCGGCGATCTTGTAGGTGATGACGCCGGTCTTGACGTCGTCACGGTTGGGTAGGCCCAGGTGCTCCTTGGGTGTGACGTAGCAGAGCATGGCCGTGCCCCACCAGGCGATCATGGCGGCACCGATGCCGGAGGTGATGTGGTCGTAGGCCGGCGCGACGTCCGTGGTCAGCGGACCGAGCGTATAGAACGGAGCCTCATCGCAGATCTCCTGCTGCAGATCGATGTTCTCCTTGATCTTGTGCATCGGGACGTGTCCCGGGCCCTCGATCATCGTCTGTACGTGGAAACGCCTGGCGACACGGCCGAGTTCCCCGAGGGTGCGCAGTTCCGCGAACTGCGCCTCGTCGTTGGCGTCCGCGATCGAACCGGGCCGCAGACCGTCGCCCAGCGAGTAGGTGACGTCATAGGCCGCGAGGATCTCGCAGAGTTCCTCGAAGTTCTCGTACAGGAACGACTCCTTGTGGTGGGCGAGGCACCACGCCGCCATGATCGAACCGCCGCGCGAGACGATGCCGGTCTTGCGGCTCGCCGTCAGCGGTACATACGCCAGGCGCACGCCCGCGTGGACCGTCATGTAGTCCACACCCTGTTCGGCCTGCTCGATGACCGTGTCCTTGTAGATCTCCCAGGTCAGTTCCTCGGCCTTGCCGTCGACCTTCTCGAGCGCCTGATAGAGCGGCACCGTGCCGATCGGTACGGGGGAGTTGCGCAACACCCACTCACGGGTGGTGTGGATATTGCGGCCGGTGGACAGGTCCATGACCGTGTCGGCGCCCCAGCGGGTCGCCCAGGTCATCTTCTCGACCTCCTCCTCGATGGAGGAGGTGACCGCGGAGTTGCCGATATTGGCGTTGACCTTCACCAGGAACCGCTTGCCGATGATCATCGGCTCGATCTCCGGGTGGTTGACGTTGGCCGGCAGCACCGCGCGGCCCGCCGCGATCTCCTCCCGGACGACCTCGGGCGACACGTTCTCCCGGAGAGCCACGAACTCCATCTCCGGCGTGACCTCCCCGCGGCGCGCGTAGGCGAGCTGCGTCACCGCGCTGCCCTCACGCCCGCGGCGCGGCTGACGCGGGCGCCCCGGGAACACCGCGTCGAGATTGCGCAGGCCGCCGCGCGGCGAGGTGTGCCTGATCCCGTCGTCCTCGGGACGGACGGGGCGGCCCGCGTACTCCTCGGTGTCGCCGCGGGCGATGATCCAGTTCTCCCGCAGCGGCGCAAGTCCCCGGCGGACGTCGGTCTCGGCGACTGGATCGGTGTACGGGCCGGAGGTGTCGTACAGGCTGACCGACTGCCCGTTGGTGAGATGCACTTGACGAACGGGCACCCGCAGATCGGGGCGCGAGCCTTCGATATACGCCTTGTGCCAGCCGATGGACTTCCCGGCCTCCTGAGGCTCTTCCCCTTGAGCGGAGGCAGGCGTGCGTACGTCCTTGACGGTCATAAGACCTACTCCCTACGCCGGCATTACCCGGTAACAGGTTCAGCGGTCGGCGCAGCCGTCTCCGCTCGCTGATGTTCCACGTGAAACATCGCGTCTGCGGAGGTCAGCGCCCTCTCAGCCCGGTGCTCCGAGCTCCCGCGCGTGCAAAAGTCCCTTCACGCTAGCGTCTAATTAGGCGGGCTGAACAGTGGGCCTCACCCGTTCTTGCGATGATCGGGCGGTGCCCCCTACACAGCATCACCCCTCGCACCCACCGTCCGAGCCGCCACACCACCATGGCCCGGGCGACAAACAGAGCCCCGGAGACGGCCATGGCCATGGGCCCGGCGCCGGCCACGGCGATGGGTCCGTAGGTGGACACGGCCACTCCCACAGTCACAGCCACGGCCCCGCGGCCCCCGTGTCACGCCATCTGCGCAGGGTCATCGCCGCGATCCTCATCCCGTTCACCGCGGCGGTCATCGTCGGTCTCGTGGTGCTGTGGCCCGGGGGTGTTCCCTCGCACAAGCGCTCCGGCGTCGGCTTCGACCGGCAGACCCAGCAGGCCACGGTCACCAGGGTCGTGGCGGTGGACTGCAAGTCCGTGAACGCCTCGGGTGGGGGTCCGGTCGGCGACACCTCCCTCACCGGCGACTCATCGACCCCGCAGACGGCGGCCGGCACCTGCAAGAAGGCGACCGTCCGTGTCGACACGGGCAAGGACACGGGCCGTACGTTCACGGAGATCGTCCAGCCGGACCAGTCACGGCAGTTGCACGAGGGCGAGAAGGTCGTGGCCGCGTACGAGCCCTCCGCGCCCAAGGATCTCCAGTACTCCGTGACCGATGTGGACCGCAAGTTCCCCATGGCCCTGCTCGCCGGCATCTTCGCCGTGGCGGTGGTGGTCGTGGGCCGGATGCGCGGCGTCATGGCCCTCGTCGCGCTGGCCGTCAGCTTCCTGCTGCTCAGCCTCTTCATCCTGCCCGCGATCCTCCAGGGCTCGAATCCTCTGCTCGTGGCCGTGGTCGGGTCGAGCGCCATCATGCTGATCGCCCTCTATATGTGCCACGGCCTCTCGGCCCGCACCTCCGTGGCGGTACTGGGCACGCTCGTCTCCCTGTCGCTGATCGGCCTCCTCGGCTCGAAGTTCATCGGCTGGGCCGCGCTGACCGGCAACACGGACGACAACACCGGACTGATCCACGGTCTGTACCCGCACATCGACATGAGCGGTCTGCTGCTCGCCGGGGTCATCATCGGTTCCCTCGGCGTCCTCGACGACGTGACCGTCACCCAGACGTCCGCGGTCTGGGAGCTGCACGAGGCCAACCCCTCGATGGGCTGGCGCGGTCTGTACCGTGCGGGCATCCGCATCGGCCGCGACCACATCGCCTCGGTCGTCAACACGCTCGTTCTGGCGTACGCGGGCGCGGCCCTGCCCCTGCTCCTGCTGTTCTCGATCGCGCAGAGCAGCGTGGTCTCGGTCGCGGGCAGCGAGCTGGTCGCAGAGGAGATCGTGCGTACGCTGGTCGGCTCGATCGGGCTGGTCGCCTCGGTGCCGGTGACGACGGTCCTGGCGGCCGCCGTCGTTTCGGCGGACCGCCGCTCGAGCACGGCCGACGCCGCCCCGGCTCCCGTCCCGGCCCGCGGGGGGAGGGGGCGCCGCCGCAAGCACTGAGACTTCCCGGAGAACCTCCGCAGAAGCGTTACGGCATCTCACCGCGCCGGTACCGTCCGCGAGGAACCGTCACGGCGTGAGGAACCGTTACGGCGCCGTGCGGTCTCAGCCCGCGCTCTGTTCCTCCGCCAGGATCCGGTCCAGCGCCTCGTCCAGATGGGCGTCGAAGTCGGCGAGGGAGCCCTCCTGCCCGAGGGGCACCAGTTTGTCGGTGCGATCGAGGAACGCGACCAGGGGCACCGCGCCCGACCGGAACAGCGCCCGGTCGCTGCCCACCTGGAGCCGGATCAGCACATCGCCGAAGGTGTCCGGCTCGGCGGGCGCGATGTGCACATCGCCGTCGCCGCACGGCCGGCCCACCCCGTCCACCAGCAGTTCGCGACCGAACGCCCAGGTCACGGGGGCGTCGCCGGGCAGATGGAAGGTCAACCGCACCGCATAGGGATCACAGGTCTCGTAACACAGCTCCACCGGAATGCGGAAGGAGAGCTCCTCGGACACGAGAAAGCTCATCATGACCTCTGCCTGCACCGACTCGCGCATCGTCTACCCCGTCAGTAGCCGTCGACTGGCCAGGAATGATCCCCTGACACCTGGGGGAAGTTTGCTGAACGTACACAGCAGATCACAAGGAGTGAGTTTTCAGATGCTGATAGAGAGGGCGAGTGTCCCTGTCAGCCTGCCGATCTCCGCCTGCAGCCGACGGGCCGCCGGCAGCAGCCGGTCGGCCTGGTGGGAGGGCAGGGAGAGGGCCACTGCGGCCGCGGTCGCGCCGGTGGTGAGGGGCACCGCGGCGCAGGCCGTGCCGAGCGCGTACTCCTGGCGCTCGACGACCGGTTCCGTCCCTTCGAGGTGCTCCAGACGACGCAGCAGGCTGCGGTTGTCACGCAGCGTGTACGGGGTGATCGGCTGCACCGGATAGCGGTCGAGATGATTCCGCCGGGCCTCCTCGTCGAGCTGTGACAACAGGCACTGACCGAGCGCGTGGGCGTGCCCGGTCTCCCGGAAGTCGGCCCACTCCTCGGCCGCCGGGAGGCCCGGACTGTCGGCAACTCCGAGGACCTCGATCTCACCCTCGCGGTAGACCGCGTAGTAGACGGGCGCACCGATCGAATCACGCCATTGTGCGAGCGCGTCGTGCACCATGCCGCGACGTTTCTGCTGGGTCGCGCTGCCGCTCAGCCGCTCGGCGGCCTCCCCGAGGAAGAACAGGCCCTTCTCCCGGCGCAGATACCCCTCGTGGGTCAGGGTGCGCAGAAGGTGATACGCCGTGGGAAGCGCCAGGCCGACCTCCCGGGCCAACTGCTTGGCGGGGGCACCGTACTCATGGTCGGCGACGGCTTCCAGCAGCCGCATCGCCCGCTGCACCGACCCGATCAGGGTGGTGGACTGCGCCGGCGCGGGCGGCAGGTCCTCCTCCGCCGGCGAGGTGCGCCGCTGCGCGGGCGGGGCGGTCGAGTGTGCGGGTGCGGTGCCAACCGTGGCCAAAGGTCACTCCCGGAGCACGAAGTGGTCCTCCCGTGGGAGAACACGGGAGGCGGATGCACCGCGCGCGGGTCCTGCCGCGCGCCGGGCTCCGGACTTTAACGGCCTCCCACCGGCCGTCGATGGCGTCACCGGGAAAACTTCCCCCGCCCGA
Source organism: Streptomyces sp. NPDC093261 (assembly GCF_044753645.1). Classification (NCBI taxonomy): domain Bacteria; kingdom Bacillati; phylum Actinomycetota; class Actinomycetes; order Kitasatosporales; family Streptomycetaceae; genus Streptomyces; species Streptomyces sp. NPDC093261. The sequence continues at coordinate 516,383 of NZ_JBIVNO010000003.1, read as the reverse complement.
GGGAACGTCAGGTTCCTGTTACCGGCGGACCTTTGCCGACCGCCGGTCCCGCCCCGTGCCGCCGTCCGGAGTCGCACCCGACTCGATGCGCTCCGGGTGGCTCACCAGTCGCCGCGTGACGACGAACTCGACATGAACTTCCGTACGACGTAGATCAGCCCGCCCACCAGGGCGACGAAGAGCAGCACCTTGAACAGCAGCAGAATGACGAATCCGACGACGGTCGCTATCACGCTGCCGAAGACCACCAGGGCGATGACCGGCACCGCGATCCACTTCACCCACCACGGCAAACCCGCGAAGATCTCTCGCATCGCCCTTGTCCTTGTCTGTCCGCCCGTTGCCCCGCGTCGTGTTCGGGGGCTCCCCAACCGGGTCCATCCGTTCTGCTTCGATGCTAGGACCGCTCGGAGGCCGAACGCGGGTCTCGCGCCCCTTGTCCTCCCCTGATCGTCCCCTGAGGGAACCCCGAGACGGGGCTCAGCTCTCCGGCGGAGAGAACACCACCAGCACCCTCAGATCCTCGGTGATGTGGTGGAACCTGTGGGCGACGCCGGCGGGCACGTAGATGACGCTTCCGCGTGCGATCTGGGTGGTCTCCAGGCCCACGGTGATCGAGGCGCGGCCGCTGACGACGAAGTACACCTCGTCCTGCGGGTGCGGCTTCTGCGGGTCGAGGTCGCCCGCGTCGAGCGCGTACAGGCCGACCGACATGTTCCGCTCCCGCAGGAACTGCAGATAGGCGCCGTCGTTGGCAGCGCGCTCCGCCTCCAGTTCGTCCAGCCGGAAAGCCTTCATCGCTCCTGCCCGCCCTTGCTCGCTACTCGCTTCTGATCCCGTCTGCCACGATCAGACACATGAAGAATTTCGTAGTCAAGACGATCGCCAACGCGGGGGCCCTGGCCGTTGCCGTCTGGGTTCTCAACAAGATCACCCTGACGGGCTCCAGCACCGGCAAGAAGGTCGGCACGCTGATCGTTGTCGCGCTGATCTTCGGACTGGTCAACTTCCTGGTCAAGCCGATTGTGAAGGTACTGACCTTCCCCCTGTTCATCCTGACGCTCGGCCTGATAACCCTGGTCGTCAACGCCCTGATGCTCCTGCTCACCTCGTGGGTGGCGGGCAAACTGGATCTGGGTTTCCATGTCGAGGGCTTCTGGACCGCCGTGCTGGGTGGTCTGATCATCTCGATCGTCTCCTGGGCGCTGCACCTCCTGCTGCCCGATGACGAGGACTGAGAGAGCCGCATGACCTATCGCATCTGTTTCGTCTGTACCGGCAACATCTGCCGCTCACCGATGGCGGAGTCCGTCTTCCGCGCCCGCGTGGAGGAGGCAGGGCTCGACGACCTGGTCGACGTCGACAGCGCGGGCACGGGCGGCTGGCACGAGGGGGAGGGGGCGGACCCGCGCACCGTCGCCGTCCTGGAGGAGAACGGCTACGGCAGCGAGCACACCGCGCGCCGGTTTGAGCCCTCCTGGTTCTCCCGGCTCGATCTGGTGATCGCCCTGGACTCGGGCCATCTGAAGGCCCTGCGGCGTCTCGCCCCCACACCTGAGGACGCTGCCAAGATCAGGCTCCTGCGCTCCTACGACCCGGCTGCCGACGGCGCCCTCGATGTGCCCGACCCGTACTTCGGGGGGATGGACGGGTTCGAGGAGTGTCTTGAGATGGTGGAGGCGGCGAGCCCCGGCCTGCTCGCCGCGGTGCGCGAGCAGACGGAGGGACGGGCAGCATGACCACACAGGACGCGGGCACGTCCGGTCCGGGGATCGGGGACGGCACACGGGCGGTGCGGGCGGGGCTGCCCGAGCCCGTCAAGCACGAGCCGACCCTGCCGGGCCCGGTCTTCGCCGCGCACTTCCACCTGCCAGGCGAGCCGACCGGCCCGTACACCTACGGCCGGGACGAGAACCCCACCTGGACGCATCTGGAGCGCGCCATCGGCGAGCTGGAGGCACCCGGCGAGGAGGGCGTCGAGGCGCTCACCTTCGCCTCCGGCATGGCCGCGATCTCGGCGGTTCTCTTCTCCCAGCTGCGCGCCGGCGACACGGTGGTGCTGCCCGAGGACGGCTACCAGGTCCTGCCGCTGGTGGGCGAGCAGCTGACCGCGTACGGCATCGAGGTGCGCACCGCGCCGACCGGTGACGACGCCCAGCTCGATGTCCTCAAGGGCGCGAAGCTGCTGTGGATCGAGACCCCGTCGAACCCGGGTCTCGACGTGTGTGACGTGCGGCGGCTCGTGACGGCGGCCCATGCGCAGGGCATCCTCGTGGCCGTCGACAACACCCTGGCGACGCCGCTCGGCCAGCGGCCCCTGGAACTGGGCGCCGACTTCTCCGTGGCCAGCGGCACCAAGATGCTCACCGGGCACGGGGACATCCTGCTCGGCTATGTGGCGTCCGGGAACGCCGGGCTGATGACCGCCGTACGGCGCTGGCGCAAGATCGTCGGAGCGATCCCGGGTCCCATGGAGGCCTGGCTCGCACACCGCTCGCTGGCCACGCTGCGGCTGCGCGCGGACCGGCAGTCGGCCAACGCGCTCGTGGTCGCCGAGGCTCTGCGGGGCCGGGCCGAGGTGACGGGGCTGCGGTATCCGGGCCTGCCCGACGACCCCTCGCACAAGATCGCCGCGCAGCAGATGCGGCGCTTCGGCTGCGTGGTGTCGTTCTCGCTGCCCACGCGTGCGCGTGCCGACCGTTTTCTGGACGCGCTCCGCATCGTTGACGACGCGACCAGTTTCGGAGGGGTGCGGTCCACCGCCGAGCGGCGTGGACGGTGGGGCGGCGACGCGGTCCCGGAGGGCTTCATCCGCCTCTCCGTCGGCGCCGAGGACCCCGAGGACCTGGTGGCCGATGTGCTGCGGGCGCTCGACGCGTCGGCGGAATGACCATGTCCGGCCCTGCCGTCCTCAGGCTCCGGCTACGCGCGCGTCCAAGGGCGATGCGGTCCCCCTGGGGGTCCGTCTACGGACAACGGACGGTCCGAGCCTCCCCCCTCGTGGCTCGGACCGTCCTCGGTTCCGCGCGCGAAGAACCGCGCAGACAAGGCTAGTTGACTCTATGTCAGTGTCCAATCACGGTAGCGACAGAGACCTATCGACTTATTTATAGTTGGGCATGGTCGCGGGGTGCCGGAGACGGGAGGGAGCGTCATGGATCTGGCCCTGCTGCGCACCTTCGTCACGGTGCACCGGGCCGGTTCCTTCACCCGTGCCGCGGCACTGCTCGGCCTGTCGCAGCCGGCGGTCACCTCCCAGATACGCACCCTCGAACGACAGCTGGGGCGGCCGCTCTTCCTGCGCCAGGCCCGCGGGGTGACCCCCACATCCATCGGTGACGAACTCGCCCACAAGGCCGCTCCTCATCTGGACGCCCTGGTCGAGATCGCCGAGACGGGTCTCGACGAGCACTCGTCGCTGCGCACCCTCCATCTGGCGGGGCCGCCGGAGTTCACCGCCGAACGGGCCCTGCCCGCACTGGCGGAGCTGACCGACGAGGACGGCCAGGGGCTTACCCTCCGTGCCTCCTTCGGGAACGCCGAGGAGACGCTGGAAGGGCTCGCCGCCGGGCACCACGACCTGGCCATCACCACGACACGGCCCCGCGGAGCCCTGCTCACGGCGACCCCCCTCTGCGACGAGGAACATGTCCTGGTCGCGGCCCCCCGCTGGGTCCCCCGCATCGGCCCCGGTCCGGTGCGCCGAATGGACGCGCATCTGCTCGAGAACCTTCCGGTGGTCGAGGTGCACGAGTCGCTGCCCTTCGTCTCCCGCTACTGGGCCTCCGTCTTCGACTCCCGGCCCGCTGCCTCCGGCACGGTCGTCGTCCCCGATCTGCGCGCGGTTCTGGCCTGTGCCGTCACCGGGGCCGGGCTCGCCGTGCTTCCGCGCTACCTCTGCGCCTCCGCGCTGGAACGGGGCGATGTCGTGGCCTTTCATGAACCGGCGGTGCCGCCGCTGCGGACGTACTTCCTCGTGGTCCGCACCGGAACGCTCGCCATGCCCCATATCGCTCGTGCCCACGAGTGGCTGTTGCGGACTGCGGCCGCCTGGGGCTGAGACCCGGCGGGACGGCGCGGTCCGCCACCTCGGACCCCACCCGTTCCACCCGCTGTTCACGCGGGGTTCGACGCCATGTGGGGTGCGGGATGTTTCACGTGGAACAGGGTGGGCCACATTTCACCCATGACCGTTCGCCCCGTGGTCAAGCGCACTGCCCGCGCCATCCTGCTGGATGGTGACGACCTGATTCTGATCAAGCGGACCAAGCCCGGAGTCGATCCCTACTGGGTCACACCGGGCGGCGGGGTCGATCCGACCGACGCGACCGTTGTCGACGCGCTCCACCGTGAAGTGCACGAGGAACTCGGGGCCAAGATCAGCGATGTGGTCCCCTGCTTTGTGGACACGGTCGAGCACATCGGCGAGAACGGCGGGGCCACCGGCGTGAAGGTGCAGCACTTCTTCGTCTGCCGCCTCGAGTCCATGGACGAGCGCCTCCGGCACGGTCCCGAGGTCGAGGAGCCCGAAGGCGAGTACGAGATCGTACGGGTGCCCTTCACCCGTGTCGGCATCGCGTCCGTCCATCTCGTACCGCTGTCGCTGCGGCACTACCTGGACGGAAACATCGAGGGAGTACGCGCGATGCACGCGCCCGACCTGGGCTGACATCCCGTACCGGACCGCCGGCTCGCCCTGGGGACCCTTGCGGGGGTGGTGTTCCTACGATTCCTGCACGCCGGCCAGGACCAGTTCCTCCACCGAATCGTGGCGTATGCGCTCCGACGGGACACCGACGTTCCGGAGCGCGTGCACACCGCTGCGGATCATGCCGGGCGGCCCCGAGAGATACACGTCGTACTCGTTCCACGGCCCGTACTCGCGTATGACGTCCGGCAACTGGACGCGTTCCCGCTCGTCGACGACCGGGCGGACCGAGAGCCAGGGGTGGCTCTGCTCCAGTCGCAGCATGGTGTCGATGTCGTACAGATCGTGGCCGGTGCGGGCGCCGTAGAAGACCTCGACCCGGCGGCGCTCGCCATGCTCGGCGACGTCCTCGACCAGGGCCTTGATGGGCGCGATGCCGGTGCCGCCGCCGAGGCAGAGCAGCCCGCTGTCCGTGGTGTGGTCGACGGTCATCGTGCCGCCAGGCGGCCCGAGCCGGATGATGTCGCCGGGGCGGGCCCGATGGACCAGCGCATTGGACACCCAGCCCGCCGGAACCGCCTTCACATGGAACGTGAGCAGTCCGTCGGAACGCGGTGCCGAGGCGAAGGAGTAGTGGCGCCATATCCGCGGCCACCACGGGGTCTCCAGGCTCGTGTACTGGCCGGCCAGGAACGGGTACGGCTGGTCGGGTCGCACCGTGATCACCGCGATGTCCGGGGTCCGGAGGTCGTGCGAGACGACCTCCGCGTACCACCAGGCCGGGGCGCGCAATTCGTCCGCGGCCGCCGCGTCGATCATCACCTGGGAGATGGTGGTGTACACCCGCACCCAGGCGGCCTCGGTCTCGGCGTCCCAGATCGCGGAGGTGTACTTGCTCAGCGCTCCGATAAGGCACTCCCCGACGGCCGGATAGTGCTCGGCCCGGGTGCCGTACTTGCGGTGACCGCGTCCGAGGTTCTGCAGATAGGCGACCAGGACCTCGGTGTTGTCGATGTGCTCCGCGGCGGTCAGCAGCGCCTTGAGCAGCCGGTCCCGCTGGGTGTCCATCGCGGCGGGGAACAGCGACCGCAGGTCGGGGTGGCGGACGAAGAGCAGCGCGTAGAAGTAGGAGGTGACCTTGTCGGCGATGGGTTCGACCTCGGCCATGGTCCGCCGGATCAGCACGGCGTCAGGGGAGGCCCGGGGTCCGGGGGCCGGCCGCTGAGCGAAGGCCTGCGGCTCGGTGAGGCGGGTGGAGACCTGGGACTCGGTGCGGCCGGTGGCGCTGGAGGGAGCGGTGGCGCTGGAGGGAGCGGTAGCGCTGGAGGGGCCGGGCATGGCGGGATGGCCGCCCTGGGCAAAACCGGGCGTCCGCCCGTTCGGGGTGGCGGCCGGGGCAGCCGCCTCGCGGGAGGGCTCGGGTTCGGTGAGGGGCCGTACCGGCGGAGCCGTCGCCGGCACGGGACTGCCTGTTCGCGACGGGTCGGCGTGCTCGCCCGGGGTCTGCCGACCGACAGGGCGCATCGCCGCCAGGCGGTTGCCCTCGGGTGTCTCCAGCTCTCCACTCGGGGGCGCCTGGGGGTTCGTGCGGGGCGTGAACCAGCCGCCCCCGCCGCTGCCACCGGACGTACCGTCGTCGGCCGACGTGGTGGTCGGAGCCTCCATGGTGTGCCTCGCCTCGAACATCTTTCGGTCGGTCTGCGCACTTCCCCTGTCGGCGGGCTGTCAGTCTGCACACCGAGGGTCTTGCTTCTTTCCCCGTTCCTGATGGTCAATGCGGCCACATCCAACCCATGTTTCCGCCGCGTACGGGCAAGCAAGGCGAGAGTGTGACATCGGCCGCAGCACTCAGGCCGCAGCATCGCACTCCGGGACGTCTGCCCGGCCGGGTAACAGAAAATACGGGTCTTGGATCTCACCGTCCCGTTAGGCTGCATCGGCCTGCATTCGCGCCCTGCACGAATGTACGCACATCACACCCGACGCGAACCGGACTCGACCATACCGGTCGCCGTCTCCCACACAAGTACCGCCTTGGTCTCCCGCCGGAAGCGGCCGTCTCAGCAGGCAATTCCCTCAACTACCTGGCGAGCCGCACCAATGCACAGGATCTGTTCCGGAGCGATCCCGATCTGACCTCCTGCCTGTTTCACGTGAAACGCCTCCCCTTGCGCGGTGTTGGGCATGACTTGGCCAAAAGCATGTGCGTTCGGCAGCAAACCGGTGGACGTCGGCGACCCCTGTCGGACAGCCTGACCTGCGTGTCGACACCTCCCCTCAGCGCTCTGCCCATCCGCCGTCTGACGCCCCGCGATCTCAGCGCCTGCGCCGACTTGTCCGAGGACCGGGGGTGGCCCCGGGAGGAACACAAATGGGGCCTGCTTCTGGCTGCCGGAAAGGGGTACGGCATCGACGACCCCGAGGGCGGCCTTGTCACGGCCTGCGTCGTCACCGAGTACGGAACGCGGTCCCGTCCGGATCTCTGCGCCATCGGCATGGTGCTCGTCGCCCAGCGGCATGCACGCCAGGGTGTGGGCCGTCGGCTGATGCGTCATGTGGTGGCGGACATGGGCGCCGCCCCGCTCACGCTGTACGCGACCCCCTACGGCCGCCCCCTCTACGAGGAACTCGGCTTCAAGACCATCGGCAGCTCCGAGACGGTGGTGGGACACTTCACGGCTGATGCAACGCCGTCCCCCGTCCTGACCCGCCCGGCCACCGGGGAGGACCTCGCCACGCTCGTCAGACTCGACGAGGAGGTCTTCGGCGTCGACCGCACCCATGTGCTCACCCGGCTGCCCGCCTTCGCCGACCAGATGCGCGTCGCCGAGGAGAACGGCCGGATCACGGGATACGCGGCCGCTTGGCCCAATATGGACACGCATGTCGTGGGTCCGCTCATCGCCCGTGACGCCGAAACGGCCAAGGCACTCGTCGCGTCTCTCGCTGCCCATACCGATCGCCCGCTGCGCACGGATGTCGATGTGCGGCACGAGGGCCTGCTGACCTGGCTGAAGGAGCGCGGGCTCGCCTCCGTCGGCATGAACGCGGTCATGACGTACGGCATCCCGGACCTGCCCGGCGACTGGATGCGGCGCTTCGCTCCGGTGACGGTGGCGGCGGGCTGAGCCGGTCAGCACGGAACGCGTGCCTTCGACGAAGGGAGGCACGCGTTCAGGCTCGCGGTGGCGGATCCGCTCAATGGTGCACAGCGGCCTGCCGTTCGCTCGGCGCGCTCGCCCCCACGGCGGTGCCGAAGGCTGTCTCGCGGCGCTCCAGGGCGGCCGAGAGGAACGCGAGCAGCAGGGCGGCCGCGGCGAGGACGGCGCCGACCCAGTTCGGGGCGGTGTAGCCGAGACCGGCGGCGATGACGATGCCACCGAGCCAGGCCGACAGTGCGTTGCCCAGGTTGAAGGCGCCGATGTTCGCGGCCGAGGCGAGGGTCGGGGCGCCGTGGGCGTGGTCCAGGACCCGCTTCTGCAGCGGAGGCACGGTCGCGAACCCGAGAGCGCCGATCAGCGCGATGGTGAGCGCGGCGAGGAACTTGTGATGCGCGGTCACCGTGAACAGCGCGAGCGCGAGGGCGAGCCCGCCGAGCGACACGTACAGCATCGGCATCAGCGCACGGTCCGCGTACCGGCCACCGATGAGGTTGCCGCCGACCATGCCGAGGCCGAAGAGGACCAGCAGCCAGGTGACCGAGCCGTCGGCGAAGCCGGCCACATGGGTCATCATCGGTGCGATGTAGGTGATGGCGGCGAAGACACCACCGAAGCCGAGCACGGTCATCGCCATGGCGAGCAGCACCTGCGCGTTCTTGAAGGCGGCCAGCTCATGGCGCAGATGGACGCCCTCCGGCTTGGGCATCTCGGGCACCAGCTTGGCGACTCCGATCAGTCCGAGCACGCCCAGCGCGGCGACCAGCGCGAAGGTGATCCGCCAGCCGGCCGACTGCCCGATGAGCGTGCCGAGCGGGACGCCGACGACATTGGCGACGGTCAGGCCGCTGAACATCATCGAGATGGCCCCGGCCTTCTTCTCCGGAGCGACCAGTTCGGCGGCCACCACCGAGCCGATACCGAAGAACGCGCCGTGGGCCAGAGAGGCCACCACCCGGCCCACCAGCATCAGCCCGAAGACGGGCGCGACGGCGGAGACCAGGTTGCCGATGATGAACAGGCCCATCAGCACCATCAGCATCCGCTTGCGGGAGACCTTGGTGCCGAGCGCGGTCATGATCGGGGCACCGAGCATCACCCCCAGGGCGTAGCCGGTCACGAGCAGTCCGGCAGTGGGGATGGAGACCCCGAAGTCGTCCGCGACCTCGGGCAGCACTCCCATGATCACGAATTCTGTGGTTCCGATTCCGAAGGCCCCGATGGCAAGGGCCAGAAGCGCGAGAGGCATGCGGGCTGCACCTTCCAGACGATTGCATGAGCGCATTGCGCCCTTGCAACATTAATTGCAGACGCGGGATAACTGCAACAGCAGTCTATTGCGGTGGTGCCCTATCCTGGATGGGAGCCGCTCCGGGATGGAGGAGAACGCCATGACAGCGACGGACCCCGCGCTCACCGCCCTCGCGCAGGGCTGGTGCGCCCTCTCCCTGCTGCACGGGAGAATCGAGGCCCATATCGAGCGAGCCCTGCAGGCCAAGCACGACCTGAGCGTGCGCGAGTACTCCCTGCTCGACGTGCTCAGCCGACAGCACGACGGCGACGGAGGCCATCTGCAGATGAAGCAGGTCGCCGACGCGGTCGTCCTCAGCCAGAGCGCCACCACCCGGCTGGTCACCCGGCTCGAGGACCGTGGCCTGCTGTCCCGCTACCTCTGCCCCACCGACCGCCGCGGCATTTACACCAACGTCAGTGAGTCCGGTCTCAAGCTCCTCGAAGAGGCCCGTCCCACCAATGACGCCGCGCTGCGGGAGGCACTCGACGAGGCGGCGAGGAACCCGGAGCTGGAGCCCCTGGTCCGTGTGATGGAGTCCCTGAACGTGCCCATCTGGAACCGTCTGCTCCCCGCACACCCCGGTGCGCCCAGTCCCGCATAGGCTGCCGGTATGGGAGATCTTGAGATTCGGCGTGCCCTCACGGACGACGTCCCCGCGATCGTCGCTCTGCTCGCGGACGATCCGCTCGGCGCCCAGCGGGAGTCGCCGGATGACCTGACGCCCTATCTGGCCGCGCTGGACCGGGTGAACCGCGATCCGAACCAGCATCTGATGGTCGCCGTCCGGGACGCACGCATCATCGGCACCCTCCAGCTCACGATCATCCCGGGGCTGTCCCGCAAGGGTGCGAACCGCTCGCTCATCGAAGCGGTCCGCATCGACGTCGACGAGCGCGGCAACGGCCTGGGCGCGCGGCTCATCGAGTGGGCCATCGATGAATCCCGGCGGCTGAACTGCCAGTTGGTCCAGCTCACCTCCGACACAAGCCGCACCGACGCCCACCGCTTCTACCAGCGTCTGGGCTTCGAGCCCTCGCACGTGGGCTTCAAATTGCGGCTCTGAAACGGCGGTGCCTCGACCGGACGAACAATGACCCGGCCGGGCCGAACGAAGGGTCCTGTTTCACGTGAAACAGGACCCTCGCCGGATGACCCTGCCAAGTGCCGACGTCTTAGCCGATCCCCCGCCACCCCCCGGGATCGACCCCGCCGGGCACCGGAGCGCCCTCGTCATACGGCTGACGCGTGAACACGAACGATCCGAGGTCCAGATGGCTCACGGACCCGTCCGGACGCCGCACGGCCTGCAGCCGCTCTCCCGCGTAGTAGCCCTCCAGCCCCGTCCATGTGCCGTCGCCGTTCGCCCGGAACCGTGAGCGCCGGCCGGCGCCGGACAGCGGGCCCAACGACACGAGCCCGTCCGCGGTGACCCGGAGGGCGAAGGCATGCGTGCCCCAGTACCACTGGCCCGCCAGCTCCAGTACGGCCGGATCGACGTGCTTCATGGGGCGCCACGGCTCGGGGATCCTGGGTTCGGCCTCGGCCACGATACGGACGAGATCGGCGCCCACGGCCGACACCAGCGGGCCGGATGTGCAGTTGGCCAGGACCACGGCGGCGACATCGTCCTCCACGCTGAGTGTGAGGCACGCGAGAAAGCCCGGCAGCGAGCCTGTGTGCCCGACGAGGAGCCGTTCACCCGAACGCCGGATCTCCAGCCCCAGACAGTAGGCATAGCCGGCCGCCACGTCCGCGGCTTCGGGCGGAGCCGCCGGAGTGCGCATCTCCAGGAGCGAATCGGCGCTCAGCACCCGGTCGTCGCCCCTGACCAGAAAGGCGGCGAAGCGCGCCAGGTCCCCGGTGGTGGACCACAATTGCCCGGCCGGTGCCATCCGGCCCAGGTCCTCGGCCGGTTCGGGCAACATGACATCGGCCCAGGGATGCACCGCCCAGCCCCCGGCGTGGGGCTGCTGCGGACGCACACTCGTGCGATGAAGACCCAGGGGTTCGAGCACTTCGCGTTGGAGAACCTCCTCCCACGGGGCTCCGCGCAGCTCCTCGACCAGCGCCCCCAGCAGGGTGTAGCCGGGGTTCGAATAGTGGAACCTCCGACCGGCCGCATGCGGAAACGGCTGCTGACCGAGCACATCCGTGAGCGCCGGGCGCAGCGAGCCGGGGGTGCGTTCCCACCAGGGCGCGGGTGACTCGGCCGCGAGCCCGCTCGTGTGGGCGAGCAGTTCGGAAAGGGTCGCCTCCCCCGCACGGGTGCCGGGCAGATGCTTCTCCAACGGATCGTCGAGGTCCACCACACCCTCGTCGCGCAGCCGCAGGACGAGGACGGCGGTGAAGGTCTTGGTGATCGAGCCGATCCGGTACTGCACACGCTCATCCGGGGCATGGCCGTCCACGGAGGTGCGCGAGCCGTGCCACACCGTCCGGCCGTCCCGGACCACCGCGGCGACCAGTGACGGAGCCCGTCCTTCGGCCTGGGCCACGGCGATACGGTGCAGCAAAGCCCGTCGCGTGGCGGGGAGCAGCTCTTCCTGCGATGTCGTCATGACCCACAGTCCACCCGGCCCGGAACCCCGAGTCGAGTCCATTTCCCCGGGGGTTTCCGTCGGTGCCTTCCCCGGCGTCTTCCTCGGCAACGCGACAGGGACGGGCCTGTCGCCCCTCCCACGTCGTCGGCGGCTCAGGTCTGGGCCATGTCCACGAAGCGGGAGTAGTGGCCCTGGAAGGCGACCGTGATCGTGGCCGTCGGGCCGTTACGGTGCTTGCCGACGATGATGTCCGCCTCGCCCGCGCGCGGCGACTCCTTCTCGTAGGCGTCCTCGCGGTGCAGCAGGATGACCATGTCGGCGTCCTGCTCGATGGAGCCGGACTCACGCAGATCGGACACCATCGGCTTCTTGTCGGTCCGCTGCTCGGGACCTCGGTTGAGCTGCGAGAGCGCGATCACCGGCAGCTCCAGCTCCTTGGCCAGCAGCTTCAGGTTTCGCGACATCTCGGAGACCTCCTGCTGCCGGCTCTCGCTCCGCTTGGAGCCGGACTGCATCAGCTGCAGATAGTCGATGACGACCAGCTTCAGGTCGTTGCGCTGCTTGAGGCGGCGGCACTTGGCACGGATCTCCATCATCGACAGGTTCGGCGAGTCGTCGATGTAGAGGGGCGCGGCCGAGACGTCCGGCATGCGGCGCGCGAGACGGGTCCAGTCCTCGTCCGTCATCGTGCCGGACCGCATGTGGTGCAGGGCCACGCGCGCCTCGGCGGACAGCAGACGCATGGCGATCTCGTTGCGGCCCATCTCGAGCGAGAAGATCACACTGGGCAGGTTGTGCTTGATGGACGCCGCTCGTGCGAAGTCCAGAGCCAGCGTCGACTTACCCATGGCGGGACGGGCCGCGATGATGATCATCTGGCCGGGGTGCAGACCGTTGGTGAGCTGGTCGAGGTCGGTGAAGCCCGTGGGCACACCGGTCATCTCCCCCGAGCGTGAACCGATCGCCTCGATCTCGTCGAGCGCGCCCTCCATGATCTCGCTGAGCGGCAGATAGTCCTCGGCCGTCCGCTGCTCGGTGACCGCGAAGATCTCGGCCTGGGCGGTGTTGACGATCTCGTCGATGTCGCCGTCGGCCGCGTATCCCATCTGGGTGATGCGTGTGCCGGCCTCGACCAGCCGGCGCAGGACCGCGCGCTCGTGCACGATCTGCGCGTAGTACTCGGCGTTCGCCGCGGTCGGGACCGTCTGCACCAGGGTGTGCAGATACGGGGCGCCGCCGACCTTGGTGATCTCACCCCGCTTCGTCAGCTCGGCCGCGACCGTGATGGGATCGGCCGGCTCACCCTTCGCATACAGATCGAGGATCGCCTGGAAGATCGTCTCGTGCGCGGGACGGTAGAAGTCATGGCCCTTGAGGACCTCGACGACGTCGGCGATCGCGTCCTTGGACAGGAGCATGCCGCCGAGGACGGACTGCTCGGCGTCCAGGTCCTGCGGCGGGACGCGCTCGAAGGAGGAGCCCCCGCCGTCCCATGAACCGCCGTCGTCACCGCGGTCATGCTGCTCGTCGCGGCCCCGGCCCCCGTCCCGGCCCCGGCGGGAGGCGGGGACACGATCACTGGGACCGCTGTCGGCCCACGGATCGTCCAAGGGCTCGGAAATGCTCACCGGGCCGCCTCCTCCCGTCCGCCGCGCGGACCTCGCCGTGCCCCTCATTTCTAGGGCACGACACTGACAAAGCGAGAAGCCCAGCTCCGGTTCAGACGCGACTTTTCGCGTACTTTCCACAGGCGGACGGAGAGCGGGCGCCGCACCACGTTAGGCCTGTCGGCAGCGTCAGCCAATCTGGTTATCCACAGGCCATGTGGACGACGGCCCCGATGCTGTGGAGAACCCCGCAAAACCTGTGCACGACACGGTGGACAGCCCTGTGAACAAGCCCTCAAGTGATCCAAGGAACCCCGCCTGACCTGCGACTTTCCCGTCCACCGGCTGTGCAGAAGAAAAACTTCCCAAGCAGGATCAAGATCACCGCGAAGGGGACACGAGACCACACCCCGTGCGCGCCCCAGTAAGGGCCCTAAGTGCTTTGCATCTCTTACCTGTGGACGATTAGATTGGTGGCCATGACACAGACTCCCGCGCCACCCGGCGCCACCCGACGCCGACAGGACCGGGAGATCATCAGCCTGGCCGTTCCGGCCTTCGGAGCACTCGTCGCAGAGCCGCTCTTCGTGATGGCCGACAGCGCGATCGTCGGCCATCTCGGCACCGCTCAGCTGGCCGGACTCGGCGTCGCCTCGGCGCTCCTGACCACCACGGTGAGCGTCTTCGTGTTCCTCGCCTACGCCACCACGGCCGCCGTCGCCCGTCGCGTCGGCGCGGGCGATCTGCGGGCCGCCATCCGCCAGGGCATGGACGGCGTCTGGCTGGCACTGCTGATAGGGGCGGTCGCCATCGCCGTCGTGCTCCCCACGGCTCCCGGCATCGTGGACCTGTTCGGCGCCTCGCAGACGGCCGCCCCCTATGCGACGACATACCTGAGAATCTCCATGCTCGGTGTGCCCGCCATGCTGGTCGTGCTCGCCTCGACCGGCGTACTGCGGGGCCTGCAGGACACAAGGACACCGCTGTATGTCGCAGTCGCCGGTTTCGTCGCCAACGCGGCCCTCAACGCCGGCCTCGTCTACGGGGCGGGTCTGGGAATCGCCGGCTCCGCCTGGGGCACCGTCATCGCCCAGTGCGGCATGGCCGGCGCCTATCTGTATGTCGTCGTCCGCGGTGCCCGTCGACACGGCGCCTCGCTGCGGCCGGATGCGGCGGGCATACGAGCCAGTGCACAGGCGGGGGTGCCCCTGCTGGTGCGCACCCTCTCATTGCGGGCGATCCTGATGATCGCCACCGCCGTCGCCGCCCGACTCGGGGACGCGGACATCGCCGCACACCAGATCATTCTGTCGCTGTGGAGTCTGCTCGCGTTCGCCCTGGACGCGATCGCCATCGCAGGGCAGGCCATCATCGGGCGGTATCTCGGTGCGGGCGACGCCCAGGGCGCCCGGGAAGCCTGCCGCCGTATGGTCCAGTGGGGGATCTCGGCGGGTGTGGCCCTGGGATTGCTGGTCCTTGTGGCGCGCCCGCTCTTCCTGCCGGTGTTCACCAGCGACCCGACCGTCCACCGCACGGCTCTGCCCGCTCTGGTCCTCGTGGCGGTCTCCCAGCCCGTCAGCGGCATCGTCTTCGTGCTGGACGGCGTTCTGATGGGCGCTGGCGACGGCCCCTATCTCGCCTGGGCGATGTTGCTGACCCTGGCCGTCTTCGCTCCCGTGGCCCTGTTGGTCCCTGTCCTCGGCGGCGGGCTCACCGCACTGTGGGCGGCGATGACACTGATGATGACCGTGCGGATGCTCACGCTGTGGCTGCGTTCCCGTTCGGGTCGCTGGATCGTGACGGGAGCGACCCGCTGATCGAGCCCGTGGTCCGACCTCGCGCCGTTTCACGTGAAACGGCGCTCCCGTCTCCCGCCGGGCGGGCCACCGGACGTCCGCTGGACGCGGGCCGCCGCCGGTCATGAAGAAAGGGCCGTACCCGTGGGGTACGGCCCTTTCTCACCTACTCGAACCGAGCGCAGCGTCAGGCCGCGACGACCTCGATGTTGACCTTGGCGGCAACCTCGGGGTGCAGTCGCACCGACGTCTCGTGGGCGCCCAGCGTCTTGATCGGGCTACCCAGCTCGATACGACGCTTGTCGACCTCGGGGCCACCGGAAGCCTTGATCGCCGAGGCGATGTCGGCCGGGGTGACGGAACCGAAGAGACGGCCGGCGTCGCCGGAGCGGACGGCCAGGCGGACCTTGACGCCCTCGAGCTGGGCCTTCACCTGGTTGGCCTGCTCGATGGTCTGGATCTCGTGGATCTTGCGAGCACGACGGATCTGCTCGACGTCCTTCTCGCCACCCTTGGTCCAGCGGATCGCGAACTTCCGCGGGATGAGGTAGTTGCGAGCGTAACCGTCCTTGACGTCGACGACGTCACCGGCGGCGCCGAGGCCGGACACCTCGTGGGTCAGGATGATCTTCATTTGTCGGTCACCCTTTCCTTAGCGCGCGGTGGAGGTGTAGGGCAGCAGCGCCATCTCACGGCTGTTCTTGACGGCCGTGGCGACGTCACGCTGGTGCTGCGTGCAGTTGCCGGTCACGCGGCGGGCACGGATCTTGCCGCGGTCGGAAATGAACTTCCGCAGCATGTTCGTGTCCTTGTAGTCCACGTACGTGACCTTGTCCTTGCAGAAAGCGCAGACCTTCTTCTTCGGC
Organism: Streptomyces sp. NPDC093261; assembly: GCF_044753645.1. NCBI lineage: Bacteria > Bacillati > Actinomycetota > Actinomycetes > Kitasatosporales > Streptomycetaceae > Streptomyces > Streptomyces sp. NPDC093261. The sequence goes on along the minus strand of NZ_JBIVNO010000003.1, from coordinate 500,474 downwards.
TTGCGCACAGGCGGCTTCGCCATGGTGTTTCTCCTGTGTGATCAAGAAGTTGGGTATACGGCCCACCCTCGTCCCGTCCGGATCCGGGGATCCGGCACAAGGGCCTAGAAGGGGGGCTCGTCCGAGTAGCCGCCACCGCCGCCGGAGCCGCCGGAGCCGCCGCCCCAGCCGCCACCGCCCTGGCCACCGGCCGGAGCGCCGGTCGCCCAGGGGTCGTCGGCCGGAGCGCCGCCCTGCTGGCCGCCACCGGGGCCGCCGCCCCAGCCGCCGCCACCCTGGCCGCCACCGCCGCCGTAGCCACCCTGGCCACCCTGGCCACCACGGCCGGCCGCGGTCTTGGTGACCTTGGCCGTGGCGTTGCGCAGGCTCGCGCCGACCTCGTCGACGTCGAGTTCGTAGACCGTGCGCTTGACGCCCTCACGGTCCTCGTAGGACCGCTGCTTCAGCCGGCCCTGCACGATGACGCGCATGCCTCGCTGGAGCGACTCGGCGACGTTCTCCGCCGCCTGACGCCAGACCGAGCAGGTCAGGAAAAGGCTCTCGCCGTCCTTCCACTCGTTCGTCTGGCGGTCGAAGGTGCGGGGAGTGGACGCGACGCGGAACTTCGCGACCGCCGCACCGGACGGGGTGAAGCGCAGCTCGGGGTCATCGACAAGGTTGCCGACGACCGTGATGACGGTCTCGCCTGCCATGGGGGAACCTCTCGGCGGGTTTGCTGCTGGCTGCTTGTGCTGCTACTCGAATCCCGAGATCAGCTGAGCGGAAGCTCAGTGGGTCTCGGGGCGGAGGACCTTGGTCCGGAGGACCGACTCGTTCAGGTTCATCTGGCGGTCGAGCTCCTTGACGACCGCAGGCTCGGCCTGCAGGTCGATGACCGAGTAGATGCCCTCGGGCTTCTTCTTGATCTCGTACGCGAGACGACGACGGCCCCAGGTGTCGACCTTCTCGACCTTTCCGCCACCGTCACGGACGACAGAAAGGAAGTTCTCGATCAGCGGGGAGACAGAGCGCTCCTCGAGATCGGGGTCGAGGATGACCATCACCTCGTAGTGACGCATGTGGAACCCACCTCCTTTGGACTCAGCGGCCACGGTCGTTCCGTGGCAGGAGGGTTGTGATGCGTACGCAACAGTGCCTGCCAGTACTTCAGCCGCACTGACGATCGAAGTCAGTACATCAGCCGCCACTGACAATCGGGGTCAGACGACGATTGACGCGGCTGTGCCTGGGCAGACACCGGTGCAGACGGTACAGAGTACCCGCACACGAGCTTCCGGTTGAAATCCGGCCGCGAAGGCCGTCAATCTGTACACATCGGGTGTGTAAGGCGCTACGATGCGCCGCCTTCCGCAGGAGGTGCCCCATGGCACAGGTATTGCGACCCAACACCACCGGCTCTCTCTTCGCCACCGACGGCAAGGCCCATCCCGTCCAGGACACCCTTCTCCTGGTGACCCTGGCGCTCGGGCTCACGGCCTTCATCACGGCGTTGGTGTCCCACGACCTGCATCTGATCAGTTCCTGGGCCGGGCTGGTGGGGATCTTCACCGGCGCGTACGGCCAGTTCATCTCCATCACGACCCGGCAGCGCTTCGGACTGATCCTGGGGCTCGGCGCCTCGGCCATCGGATTCTTCCTCGGCATGGCCCACGGCGGTCTCTTCGGCGGGCTCGTCGGCGGCTGAGGGGTGAGGTCGCCGGCCGGACCGCGGGGCCGGCCGGCGACCTCATGGGCACACAGGTTCCATACGGCCAGACGGGGCGCTCGCGGGGCGCAGTAGGCTTCGGCGCGAGAGCCGGAGCCCCTGTACCCATGGGGACACACCAGCCCGAGGAGCGCCCCGTATGAGTCTGACCCTGAGGACGATCAGCCGCGAGCAGCATCTGGCGTATATCCAGAGCCTGCCGGCGGCGAGCCACATGCAGGTCCCGGCCTGGGCGGACGTCAAGGCCGAGTGGCGCTCGGAGAACCTCGGCTGGTTCGACAAGAACGGCGACATGGTGGGCGCCGGACTGGTGTTGTACCGCCAGCTGCCCAAGATCAAGCGCTATCTCGCGTACCTTCCCGAGGGCCCGGTCATCAACTGGTTCGCGCCGAACCTGGACGAGTGGATCCAGCCGATGCTCGCGCACCTCAAGCAGCAGGGCGCGTTCTCCGTGAAGATGGGCCCGCCGGTCATCATCCGGCGCTGGGAGGCCAACTCCATCAAGCAGGGCATCCAGGACCCGGATGTGAAGCGGCTGCGCGACATCGAGGCCGACTTCATCGAGCCGCGTGCCTTCGAGGTGGCCGACAAGCTGCGCCGCATGGGCTGGCAGCAGGGCGAGGACGGCGGCGCCGGCTTCGGCGACGTGCAGCCCCGCTACGTCTTCCAGGTGCCGCTCGCCAACCGCTCCCTGGAAGAGGTCCACAAGAACTTCAACCAGCTGTGGCGCCGCAACATCAAGAAGGCCGAGAAGGCCGGTGTCGAGGTCGTCCAGGGCGGTTACCACGACCTCGAGGAGTGGCAGCGGCTCTACGAGATCACAGCCGTGCGCGACCACTTCCGGCCCCGCCCGCTGTCGTACTTCCAGCGTATGTGGACGGCCCTCAACACCGAGGACCCCAACCGCATGCGGCTCTACTTCGCCCGGCACAACGGGGTGAACCTGTCGGCGGCGACGATGCTGATCGTCGGCGGGCACGTCTGGTACTCCTACGGCGCCTCCGACAACATCGGCCGTGAGTTCCGTCCCTCCAACGCGATGCAGTGGCGGATGCTGCGTGACTCCTACGCGCTCGGCGCGACCGTCTACGACCTGCGCGGCATCTCCGACTCGCTGGACGAGACCGACCACCTCTTCGGCCTGATCCAGTTCAAGGTGGGCACGGGCGGGCAGGCCGCCGAGTACCTCGGCGAATGGGACTTCCCGCTGAACAAGCTGCTCCACAAGGCGCTCGACATCTACATGTCGCGCCGCTGACGCCGGAGCCCGCGCCGGACCGCCCGAGCGGTCCGGCATCGCCCCGTCGGCTCGACGGAGCGGTCACAATCCCCTCTCAGACCTCTGATACACGGCAGCCACGAGAAAGGTTCCGGGACCGGCCATGGCGCTCACGCTCTATGTCGACACCGCGCGCTGGCGGGCACACCACAAGCACGTCCAGGAGCAGTTCCCGGGGCTCGTCCCGGTCTGCAAGGGCAACGGCTACGGCTTCGGCCACGAGCGGCTGGCAGACGAAGCCACGCGGCTCGGCGCGGACACCCTCGCCGTGGGCACGACGTACGAGGCGGCCCGGATCAAGGACTGGTTCGGTGGCGACCTGCTGGTGCTGACGCCGTTCCGGCGCGGCGAGGAGCCGGTTCCGCTGCCGGACCGCGTCATCCGGTCGGTCTCGTCCGTGGACGGCGTGTACGGGCTCGTGGGCGCCCGTGTGGTCATCGAGGTGATGTCCTCGATGAAACGGCACGGGGTGAGCGAGCAGGACCTGCCGCAGCTGCACCAGGCCATTGAGAACGTCCGTCTGGAGGGCTTCGCCATCCACCTTCCGCTCGACCGCACCGACGGCTCGGACGCCGTCGAGGAGGTCATCGGCTGGATGGACCGGCTGCGCGCGGCCCGGCTGCCGCTGCACACGATGTTCGTCAGCCACCTCAAGGCGGAGGAGCTGATCCGGCTGCAGCAGCAGTTCCCGCAGACCCGCTTCCGGGCCCGCATCGGCACGCGGCTGTGGCTGGGGGACCACGAAGCGACCGAGTACCGCGGGGCGGTCCTGGACGTCACCCGGGTCGCCAAGGGCGAGCGCTTCGGCTACCGGCAGCAGAAGGCGGCCTCCGACGGCTTCCTGGTCGTCGTGGCGGGCGGGACGTCCCACGGAGTGGGTCTGGAGGCCCCCAAGGCCCTGCACGGCGTCATGCCGCGCGCCAAGGGCGTCGCACGGGCCGGCCTAGCCACGGTGAACCGGAACCTCTCGCCGTTCGTCTGGGCGGGCAAGCAGCGCTGGTTCGCCGAGCCGCCCCATATGCAGGTCTCGATCCTGTTCGTCCCGGCGGACGCCACGGAACCGAAGGTGGGCGACGAACTGGTGGCCCATCTGCGGCACACCACCACCCAGTTCGACCGGCTCGTCGACCGCTGACCCGGGCGCAACGGCACCAAGGCCGTACACGGAAGCCCGTGTACGGCCTTGTGCAGGACGGCCCCGAGGTCTGTTCGCTCAGGGCGAACCGTCCTTCAGGAGCTCCACGTCCCGGTTGCCCCACTCCACATGCGGCCCCCCGAAGTGCGCCGCGTGCCGCGGCGGATGGGCCGCCGCGCCCAGGACGAAGACGTCCTCCGCCCCGTCCAGCACACCGCCCGAGGGGTCGTCGTCACCGGCCCGGCGCACCATGTCCCGTTCCGGCATGAAGATGTCCCGTACGACGACGGCACACAGATAGAGCGTCCCCAGCAGATGGACGGCGATGGCCACCTGGTACCCGTCCGACGGCAGGCCCTTGTGGGCGTCTCCGCTGGTCGTGTACGCGAGGTACATCCAGATCCCCAGGAAGTACGCCACCTCGCAGGCCTGCCAGATCAGGAAGTCCCGCCAGCGCGGCCGGGCCAGCGCGGCGAGGGGGACCAGCCACAGGACGTACTGCGGCGAGTAGACCTTGTTGGTGAGGATGAACACCGCGACGATCAGAAACGCGAGCTGCGCGAAACGCGGGCGCCGCGGGGCCGTCAGCGTGATGGCCGCTATACCCGCGCAGGCGCCCACCATCATGACCATCGCCCAGACGTTGGCCGTGTCCGCGGTGATGTTGATGTCGAGCCAGCGGGAGACGAACAGGAAGACCGATCCGAAGTCGACCCCGCGCTCCTTGCTGAAGGTGTAGAACTTCGACCAGCCCTCGGGCGCGAGGAACATCACCGGCAGGTTGACCACGAGCCACGCCCCGACGGCCCCCAGCACTGCGGTCGAGAACTCCCGCCACTTGCCGGCCCGCCAGCACAGCACCAGGAGTGGTCCGAGCAGCAGGAACGGATAGAACTTGGCGGCCGTGGCCAGTCCCACCAGGATGCCGAAGGACAGGGCGCTGCCACGCGACCACATCAGCATCCCGACGGCCAGCAGGGCCACGGCGAGCAGATCCCAGTTGATGGTCGCCGTCAGCGCGAAGGCGGGCGCGAGGGCGACCAGAAGGCCGTCCCAGGGCCGCCGGCGGTGGATCCGCGCGGTGCACACGGCGATGACCACGGCGCACACCAGGAGCATCCCGGCGTTGACCATCCAGTAGCTCTGCTCCCGGGTCTGGAGCGCGCCGCCGCCCGGCGTCAGCCAGGAGGCGACCTCCATGAACACACCGGTGAGCACGGGGTACTCGAGGTAGTTCATGTCGCCGGGAAGCTTGTCGAAGTAGGGCACGAGCCCATCGGCGAAGCCGCGGCCCTGGTAGAGGTGCGGAATGTCCGAGTAGCACGCGTGGGTGTACTGCGAGCTGGCGCCGAAGAACCAGCCGCTGTCGTAGCAAGGCAGCTTCTGGACCATGCCGAGGGCGAACAGGCCGATCGCGACGAGCGCCACGACTCGTACGGGCGTCCACCAGGACGTCCCGAGCAGTGCGCGTCGCCCGATGGGGCCGCCGATCAGCTCGCTCCCGGCCGCGGCGACCTCGTCCTCCCGGGTCGGCCGCACCACGTCCGGCTCGTGGACGCTCGTTCGCGTCGTCTCTGCACTGGGCATGGGGGCCATCCTGCCGCATGCGCCTGGGAAAAAGCCGAGGGCCGCCCCACCTCGCTGGTGGGGCGGCCCCGCTTCGGCCGATGTTTCACGTGAAACAGAGAGTTTCACGGAGGATACGGACTGTGACGACTATCCGTTCGGACCGCTGATGAACCCTCCGTTGCCGTTGCCCCGGGTGTTTCCGCTCCCGGAGGTCTCCGTCGGGCTCGACGTCACTCCACCCGTGCCGCCGGCGTCGGTACCGCCGTTGCCGTTGCCACCGCCGTTGTTGTTGCCACAGTTCCAGCCGAAGTTGCCGCAGGTGTCGCTGGGCGTCGGCGAGGGAGAGATGAGCGTCTCACTCGGCGTCGGGGTCGGGGTCGGACTCGGCGTGCTGCTCGGTGTGGGCGTGGGGGTCACGCTCGGGCTCGGGGTGTCGTTCACGACCTCACCGATGGGCTCGGGCGTCGGGAAGTTCTTCACGGGCTCGTTCTTGAGCGCCTGCAGCATGTAGTCGTGCCAGATCTCGGCCGGGAACGAGGCACCGTGGATCTTCTTCTGGCCACCCGTTCCGTACATCTCCAGGAACTCACGCGACTTGTTGTTCTCGTTGTCGTCCAACCGGAACATGCCGATCGCGGTCGACAGCTGCGGGGTGTACCCGACGAACCAGGCGGACTTGTTGCCGTCGGTCGTACCGGTCTTGCCCGCGACCTCCCGGCCGGGCAGCTGAGCGGCGGTACCGGTGCCCTTCTCGACCACGGTCCTCAGGACGTCGGTCACGTTGTCGGCGACCTTCGCGGTGAAGGCTTCCTTGGGCTTGGCCTGGTGCTCGAAGACCGTGCCGTCCTTGCTCGTGACCTTCTTGACCGAGAACGGTTCGTTCTGCTGACCGCTGGCCGCGAAGGTGGCGTAGGCACCGGCCATGCGAATGGCGCTGGGGTCGGAGGTTCCGATCGAGAACGAGGGGTAGTTGGCGCTGGCGAGGCTGGACTTGAGGATGCCCGCGTCCAGGGCCGCCTCCTTGACCTTGTCCAGACCGACGTCCATGCCGAGCTGGACGTAGGCGGAGTTGACCGAGAGCCGCATCGCCTCACGAAGGTCGATCTTGTAGTCCGGCGGGTTGCCCACCGACTCACCGCCGTCGTTCGTCTGCAGCCACTCCTCGCCCTTCTCGTTCTTCCAGACGGTGTGGTTGTACTCCTGGATCTTCAGTTTGTTCTGACCGCTGTAGAGGCTCTTGGGCGAGACGATGGTGCGTTCGTCCTGGGCCTGCGACGGGCCGAGGTCCGGGTTGCGCTGGCCCCAGGACATCGCCGCCGCCAGCACGAACGGCTTGAACGTCGAACCCACCTGCGCACCGGTCTGGTCCGCGTTGTTGGTGAAGTGCTTGGTCGCGTCCTCACCGCCGTAGATCGCCTCGATGGCACCGCTGGAGGGATCCACGGAAGCCCCGCCGAACTGGACGAACTTGTCCGTGTTCGGGCGCAGCTTGGGTTTGATGTTGGCCTTCTGGACGTTCTTGACCGCGGTCTCGAGCTGTTCGACCTTGTGCTTGTCGAACGTCGTGTAGATCGAGTAGCCGCCCCGTTGCAGGTCGCTGGCCGTGATGTTCGTGTTGTTGACCAGGTACCCCTTGGCGAGGTCGACGAGATAGCCGATCTGACCGCTCAGCCGGCTGTTCGACCGCGGGTTCTGGACCTTGGGCAGCTTGGTGTACTTGGCCCGCACCTCGGCGCTCAGATGGCCGTACTGGACCATCTTGTTGAGGGTGTCCTGCATCTGGGCCTCGGCCCGCCTGCTGTTCGCCTGGGGAGTGGCGTTCGGGTCGAGGGAGGTCGCACCCGCCGGGTCGTAGTACGTGGCGCCCTTGAGCATCGCCGCAAGGAAGGCGCACTCGCCCGGGTTCAGATAGGTGGCGTCCTTGTTGAAGTACGCCCGCGCGGCCGCCTGAAGTCCGTAGGCGCCCCGTCCGTAGTAGGCGGAGTTCAGATAGCCGGCCATGATCTGGTCCTTGGGGACGTTGGCCCCCACCTTGATCGCGACGAAGATCTCCTTGAACTTCCGGGAGATCGTCTGCGACTGGTCGTCCAGCATCGCGTTCTTCACGTACTGCTGGGTGATGGTGGAGCCACCCTGCGTCTGGCCACCCCTGGCCATGTTGAAGACGGCGCGCGCGATGCCATTGGGGTCCACACCGCTGTCCGTCTCGAAGGTCTTGTTCTCCTGCGAGATGACGGCGTAGCGCATCTCCTTGGGGATCTGCGCGTAGTTGATGATCTGGCGGTTGATCTCGCCGCCGGTGGCCACCATCTGGCTGCCATCGGACCAGTAGAAGACGTTGTTCTGGGCCTTCGCCGTCTTGGCCACGTCCGGAACGCTCACAAGCGCGTAGCCGACTCCGGCGACCGCCACGAGGCTCCCTATGAAGCCGATGAACAGGCCTGTGACCAGCTTCCACGAGGGCACCCAGCGCGCGGCGCCGTACTTGCCGGCGCGCGGGTAGTCGATGAAGCGTTTCTTGGCGGGAGGGGTGTTGCGCCCTCTGCCCCGGCCGGGACCGGCCCCGCCGGGACCGTGCCCCGGGCCGTCGGGCCCTCGGCGTCGGCCCCCACTGTTTCTCTGGGCCGCTCGCCGGGCCTCGGCACGGCCTCCGTACTGGCGCTCCCCCCCTCCCGTTTCGTAGGAATCGGAAGGGGACCCGGTGGCGCCTCGCGGTGCCGCACGGCGGCCGGAGGGCGCCGATTGGCCGCGTCGGGCCGCGGCACGTCCGCCTCCCTGCGGCTGCGGCGGTTTGCGACGGTGCTCGCTCATCGAACGATTACTCCTCGGGCAGGCGCATCCTCGCGCGCCTGGAAACGGCGGCTGGTTTCCGGTCCCCCCGAAGTACGGATGCGGTCGTTTGTGCATTCACCCGTACTGCACCAGGGACGAGGACGTCCCCGGGCGTCACTCGGTTCCCGGCGATGTGCATGGCGCACAGACTACGCACCGCCAAAACCTGCCGAGCACTGAAGTTCACCCCAAATCAGGCAACTTGCCTACTACGAATCGGTGATGTGACCCCGTTCACCCTGCCCCCTCTTGTCGCACGCGGAGGGGCGTTCTATCGTGCTGATGTATCGAGTCGATACATCAGCACGACATAAAGGCCGTGCGGACGAGACAGCGGCAGAGAGGAGGCGCACATGAGCCGGCGTTCCGGGATCCTCGAGTTCGCCGTCCTCGGCCTGCTCCGCGAGTCCCCGATGCACGGCTACGAGCTGCGCAAACGACTCAATACGTCACTGGGTGTATTCCGTGCGTTCAGCTACGGGACGCTCTACCCGTGCCTCAAGACGCTGGTCGTCAACGGCTGGTTGATCGAGGAGACGGGCAGTACCACCGACGACGCCCTCGCCACTCCGCTCGCGGGGCGCCGCGCCAAGATCGTCTACCGGTTGACGGCGGAAGGTAAGGAGCACTTCGAGGAGCTGCTCTCGCAGACGGGCCCGGACGTGTACGAGGACGAGCACTTCGCCGCTCGCTTCGCCTTCTTCGGGCAGACGTCCCGCGACGTGCGCATGCGCGTCCTCGAGGGCCGCCGCAGCCGGCTGGAGGAACGCCTGGAGAAGATGCGGGCCTCCCTGGCGCGCACCCGGGAGCGCCTCGACGACTACACCCTCGAGCTCCAGCGCCACGGGATGGAGTCCGTGGAGCGCGAAGTGCGCTGGCTGAACGAGCTCATCGAGAGCGAGCGGGCCGGACGGGACCTCAAGGGTTCCACCGCCGACGGCTCCGCTCACGGCAGCACATCTGGAGAGACGGGCGGCCTGCCCCGGCACCGGGACAGCACCCGGCCGGATCCGTCCGACGACACCACCACGTGAGGTCCAGTCGGGGCTTCACCTCGTACACACAGGGAGCAACCGGAATGGGTTCGGTTCGCGTAGCCATCGTCGGCGTGGGCAACTGCGCCGCATCGCTGGTGCAGGGCGTCGAGTACTACAAGGACGCCGACCCGGCGTCCAAGGTCCCGGGCCTGATGCACGTCCAGTTCGGCGACTACCACGTCCGTGACGTCGAGTTCGTCGCCGCGTTCGACGTGGACGCCAAGAAGGTCGGTCTCGACCTGGCGGACGCCATCGGCGCCTCGGAGAACAACACCATCAAGATCTGCGACGTACCCTCCACCGGCGTGACGGTCCAGCGCGGCCACACCCTCGACGGTCTCGGCAAGTACTACCGCGCCACCATCGAGGAGTCCGCCGAGGAGCCGGTCGACATCGTCCAGGTCCTCAGGGACAAGCAGGTCGACGTCCTCGTCTGCTACCTGCCCGTCGGCTCCGAGGACGCGGCCAAGTACTACGCCCAGTGCGCCATCGACGCCAAGGTCGCCTTCGTCAACGCCCTTCCGGTCTTCATCGCCGGCACCAAGGAGTGGGCGGACAAGTTCACCGAGGCGGGCGTCCCGATCGTCGGTGACGACATCAAGTCGCAGGTCGGCGCCACCATCACGCACCGCGTCATGGCCAAGCTGTTCGAGGACCGGGGTGTCGTCCTGGACCGCACGATGCAGCTGAACGTCGGCGGCAACATGGACTTCAAGAACATGCTCGAGCGCGAGCGCCTGGAGTCCAAGAAGATCTCCAAGACTCAGGCCGTCACCTCCCAGATCCCCGACCGGGATCTCGGCGAGAAGAACGTGCACATCGGCCCGTCCGACTACGTGGCCTGGCTCGACGACCGCAAGTGGGCGTACGTCCGCCTCGAGGGCCGCGCCTTCGGCGACGTCCCGCTGAACCTGGAGTACAAGCTCGAGGTCTGGGACTCCCCGAACTCCGCCGGTGTCATCATCGACGCCCTGCGCGCCGCGAAGATCGCCAAGGACCGCGGCATCGGAGGCCCGATCCTGTCGGCGTCCTCGTACTTCATGAAGTCCCCGCCGGTCCAGTACTTCGACGACGAGGCTCGCGAGAACGTCGAGAAGTTCATCAAGGGCGAGGTCGACCGCTGACGTCCCTGTTCGCCTGCGAACTGTGAGGGGTCCCCGGGCCGTGTGCCCGGGGACCCTGCGCGTATGTGAGGCTGGGCCCCATGTCCGTCGTGCGCGACCTGAGCGTCCTCCTGCGCTTCCAGGGTTTCCGACGCCTGCTCGCCGTGCGGCTGTTCTCCCAGGGAGCCGACGGTGTCTACCAGGTCGCACTCGCCGCCTATGTCGTCTTCTCCCCGGAGAAGCAGACCTCGGCCGCGGCCATCGCCTCCACCATGGCGGTGCTGCTTCTTCCGTACTCCCTCGTCGGCCCCTTCGCGGGAGTCCTGTTGGACCGCTGGCGGCGGCGTCAGGTCTTCCTCTACGGCAATCTGCTGCGCACCCTGCTGGCCTGTGCGACGGCCGCTCTGATGGTGGCTCACGTCCCGGACTGGCTCTTCTACGTCTCCGCGCTCTGCGTCACCGCGGTCAACCGCTTCATCCTCGCGGGACTGTCGGCCGCACTGCCGCATGTGGTCGACGGCGAACGCCTGGTGATGGCCAACTCGCTCTCCCCGACGGCCGGCACGCTCGCCGCGACCGCGGGCGGCGGACTCGCCTTCCTGGTGCGCCTGGTGGCCGCGGGCTCCGACGCGGCGGTGGTCCTGCTGGGCGCGGCGCTGTATCTGGGGTCCGCCCTCGTCTCCCTGAGCCTCGCACCGGACCGGCTGGGACCCGACCGGACGGCAGTGCCGCCGCGGCTGGGCACCGCCCTCGCCGGCACCCTGCGCGCCCTGGTGGCGGGCGTACGTCATCTGGCCGAGCCTCCGCGCCGGGAGGCCGTCTGGGCGCTCACCGCGATGACGCTGATGCGGTTCTGCTACGGCGCGCTGCTGGTCCTGCTGCTCATGCTGTGCCGGTACGCCCTGGCCTCGGACCCGGCCCAGGGGCTCGCCCTGCTGGGGATGGCGCTGGCGGTGTCCGGTGCCGGTTTCTTCGCCGCGGCGGTAGTGACACCGTGGGCGGCGGGACGGCTCGGCCCGGGCCGCTGGATCGTCGCGTGCGCCGCGGCAGCCGCGGTGCTGGAGCCCGCGCTCGGCCTTCCGTTCGCCACCGGACCGCTGCTGGTCGCGGCCTTCGTCCTGGGACTGATCACCCAGGGCGCCAAGATCTCCACGGACACGATCGTCCAGTCGGCGGTCGAGGACGCCTTCCGGGGCCGGATCTTCTCCGTGTACGACGTTCTCTTCAACGCCGCCTTCGTCGGCGCGGCCGGGCTCGCCGCCCTGATGCTGCCACCTGACGGCCGGTCAGCCGCCCTGGTGGTCACGGTCGCCGTGATCTACGCGGCGGTTGCCGCTACCATGTCCCGCTTCGAGCGCGGCTGAGTGTCGCATCAAGGCTGTGGAACCCCTCTGAGTTTCAACATTGTCAGTGGGGCCGATGGCTTGCGGGCATCGTATTTCGCGGACTACGCATTCACGTTCCAGGGCCCGGAGCCCCGAGGACCCCTACGCCCCGTTCCCGAACCAGGGCGCCCCCGTGCAGACCGGAGGGCCGATGTTTCACGTGAAACATCGCCCCTCACATCCGAGGCATGTTTCACGTGAAACATGCCTCCACTTCCAGTCTCAGGAGCCGTGCTCGGCCCACCACTCCTTCAGCGCCGCCACGGCGGCGTCGTACTGCATGGGCCCGTTCTCCAGACGGAGCTCCAGTAGGAACTTGTACGCCTGGCCCACCGTGGGGCCGGGGCGGACACCCAGGATCTCCATGATCTGGTTGCCGTCCAGATCGGGGCGGATCGCGTCCAGCTCCTCCTGTTCCTGAAGCTGGGCGATGCGCTCCTCCAGTCCGTCGTAGGCGCGGGAGAGCGCCGCCGCCTTCCGCTTGTTGCGGGTGGTGCAGTCGGACCGGGTGAGCTTGTGGAGACGGTCGAGGAGCGGGCCCGCGTCACGGACGTACCGGCGCACCGCGGAGTCAGTCCACTCTCCGGTTCCGTAGCCGTGGAAGCGCAGATGGAGCTCGACCAGCCGGGAGACGTCCTTGACCAGCTCGTTGGGGTACTTGAGCGCCATCATTCGCTTCTTGGTCATCTTGGCGCCCACCACCTCGTGATGATGGAAGGAGACACGGCCGTCCTTCTCGAAGCGGCGCGTCGGCGGCTTGCCGATGTCATGCAGGAGAGCGGCGAGCCGCAGGGTCAGGTCCGGGCCCTCGTCCTCGAGCGCCATGGCCTGCTCCAGGACGATCAGCGTGTGGTCGTAGACATCCTTGTGCCGGTGGTGCTCATCACGCTCCAGCCGCAGGGCGGGCAGTTCCGGCAGAACATGGTCGGCGAGGCCCGTCTCGACCAGCAGCCTCAGTCCGCTCCGCGGCTGGGCGGACAGGAGCAGCTTGTTCAGCTCGTCCCGCACGCGCTCGGCGGACACGATCTCGATGCGTCCGGCCATCTCCTTCGTCGCCGTGACGACCTCGGGAGCGACCTCGAAGTCGAGCTGGGCCGCGAAGCGGGCGGCCCGCATCATTCGCAGCGGGTCGTCCGAGAAGGACTCCTCCGGTGTGCCCGGTGTGCGCAGCACCCGGGAGGCGAGGTCGTCGAGCCCATGATGGGGGTCGATGAACTCCTTCTCGGGCAGCGCGACGGCCATGGCGTTCACGGTGAAGTCACGGCGGGCGAGGTCCTGCTCGATCGAGTCGCCGTACGAGACCTCGGGCTTGCGCGAGGTCCGGTCGTACGCCTCGGACCGGTACGTCGTCACCTCGATCTGGAAGCGCTGCACAGCGTCTCCGACGCGCGCGTCCTTCTGGGCACCGACCGTTCCGAAGGCGATACCGACCTCCCAGGTGGCGTCCGCCCACGGCCGCACGATCTTCAGCACGTCCTCCGGGCGGGCGTCGGTCGTGAAGTCCAAATCGTTGCCGAGCCGGCCTAGGAGGGCATCCCGCACCGAGCCGCCGACCAGCGCGAGCGAGAACCCGGCCTCCTGGAAGCGGCGGGCGAGGTCGTCGGCGACAGGGGACACCCGTAGCAGTTCACTCACCGCGCGGTGCTGCACCTGGCTCAGGGCACTGGGGTTGTCTTCGTTGGCGTTCGGCACAACAGAAAAGGGTACGTGGCCCAGGCGAGCGGGGACGCCTCGAATAAATGCGCACAAGCTTTCCGTAACCACGCATAAGCACCGTGTACGGATGCCCTGCTCGATACGCCTCTATAGAGGACAGCCCTCCCTCCTTCCCGATCTTGGGAGGCGGACCGCGGCACTTCCCCTCCGCGCGCATCGTTACCATGCCTGGACGCACATTCCGACGACCACTGACGACGACGAGGGACGGGCGAGCGCGTGGCCGAGGCGGCAGACTTCCAGGGGATGAGTCCCTCACCTGCCCGCCGGTGGCTCCGGCGCACCGGAGCATTGCTCGCGGGTGCACCCCTGCTGGCGGGCCTGCTACAGCTGCCCGCCGGGCCGGCGGCGCACGCCGCCGAGAAGAGCGCTCCGGTGGCGGCGAGCGGTTCCGGCGCGGTCAGCGTCGCGCTCGACTCGGTCAGCCCCAGCGCTCCGACCGACAGCGACACCCTGACCGTCTCCGGTACGGTCACCAACAACGGCAGGCAGACGGTCACGGACGCGCATGTAGGCCTGCGGGTCGGCCCGTCCCTGAACAGTCGCGGGGCGATCGACAGCGCCGCCCGCCGTACCGGCTTCGCGCCCGGCCTCGACGGCACCGAGCTCGGCGGCAAGTACGTCGAGGACTTCGACAAGCTCACCCCCGGGGTCTCGCAGGACTTCTCCCTCTCCGTGCCCGTGAAGGCGCTGGACCTGGGCTCCGACGGGGTCTACCAGCTCGGCGTCTCGCTCTCCGGCCAGACTTCCGCGCAGCCGTACGAGCAGGTCCTCGGGATCCAGCGGACCTTCCTACCCTGGCAGCCGGACAGCGCGACGGCCAAGACGAAGACGACGTACCTCTGGCCGCTGATCTCCTCCGTCCACATGAGCGCGGAGACCCTTCCCAACCAGCAGCAGACACCCGTCTTCCAGAACGACGACCTGGCCAAGGAGATCTCCCCTGGCGGCCGCCTCTCCCAGCTCCTGTCGCTGGGCAGGGGCCTGGACGTCACCTGGGTGATCGATCCGGACCTGCTCGCCTCCGTGGACGCCATGGCGGGCAGCTACAGCGTCAAGGGCGACGGCGACTCGATCACGACGGGCAAGAACCAGGCGGTCGCCAAGCAGTGGCTCGCCGAGCTCGAGCAGGCGGTCCAGGACAAGGAGGTCGTGGCCCTCCCCTTCGCCGACCCCGACCTCGCCTCACTCGCCCACAAGGGCAAGAACGTCACCGGCTCCCTGAGCCATCTCAAGGACGCTACGGACGTGGCCTCGAGCACCGTGGAGACCATCCTCCACGTGAAACCCGAGACCGACTTCGCCTGGCCCGTGGACGGCGCGGTCGACCCCTCGATCGTCAAGGTCGCCACCTCCGCCGGCGCCGACAAGATCATCGCCCGCAGTGACAGCCTCCAGGAGACCGGCGGCCTGCCCTACACCCCGACCTCGGCGCGCCCCATCGGGGGCGGCACCACGGCGGTGGTCGCGGACGCCGGGCTGTCGACCGCCTTCGAGGGCGACGTGAGCTCGGCCGGCGCCGCCACGCTGGCGGTGCAGCGGTTCCTGGCCCAGAGCCTGATGACCAACCTGGAGGAGCCGCAGAAGCAGCGCAGCATCGTGGTGGCCCCGCAGCGGATGCCCTCCGCGAGCCAGGCCCAGTCGATGGCACAGGCGCTGAAGGTCCTCCAGGACAGCAACTGGTCGCAGTCCGCCGGGCTGTCCGCGGCCACCGACGCCAAGCCGGACCCGCGGGCCGCGACGCATGTGCCGTCCACCTCGCGCTACCCCTCCTCGCTGCGCAGGGAGGAGCTGCCGCAGTCCGCGTTCCAGCAGGTCGAGGACACGCAGGACAAGCTCGACAACTTCAAGGTGATCCTCACCGACCGGGCACGGGTCGTCACCCCCTTCGGGCGGGCCATAGATCGCGCCATGTCCACCTCCTGGCGAGGGCACTCCACCGAGGCCTCGGACTTCCGCCTGGACGTGGAGTCGTACCTCGACGGGCTCACCGCCCAGGTCCGGCTGATCGAGAAGTCGGAGACCAAGCTCTCGGGGCGCAGTGCCACGATCCCCGTAACAGTGCAGAACAACCTCATGCAGGGGGTCGACCACCTGGTGCTGCGGCTCACCTCGCAGCAGCCGACGCGTCTCAAGATCGGAAACGGCCCCTACACGGAGCAGCCCATCAGCGTCTCCGGGGGACACAGCCAGTCCGTGAAGTTCACCACCACGGCCAACGCCAACGGCCGGGCCGCCGTGGTCGCCCAGCTCTTCACCGAGGACGGCCAGGCCTACGGCCCCGCCGTCACCTTCGACGTGAACGTCACGGAGATCACGCCCACGGTGATGCTGGTCATCGCGGGCGGTGTCCTGCTGCTGGTCCTCGCCGGCTTCCGCATGTACACCCAGCGCAAGCGCCTGGCCGCACGGCAGGCCCAGGAGGAGCAGAGCACCCCGGACGCCACCTCGCGGGAGGGGGGCCTGAACGACTCCGCCGACGGCACCGTAGACACTGAAGACGCCGACGGCCGCACGACGGCACCCGAACAGGAGTCGGACGCGGAGCAGGGGGCAGACGACCCGGAGCAGCCGAGTGACCCGGCACCGGACACCGCACCCGAAAGCGCCGACCCGTCCAGCACGGGTGAGAGAGTGGACCGTTGAGCGACGTCGTGGCCGGTCGGCCCGGGGACAATGAGGTGGGGTAACCATGAACGCGCCGTACGACGGTGACCGCGGCCAGGGCGCCGCGGGCGGCTCGGGCCACCCCGAGGGCCCGCCCCCGCAGCAGCCCGGCCAGGTGCCGCCGCACCCCCAGGCGGACATGTACCTCCAGGACGCCTACCAGCAGGACCCCTACCGGGCGCAGGACCTCTCCGCCCAGGATCCGGTCACCGAGGCCCTCTACGACCGCGCCGCGCACCCCCCGCCGCCCCCGGGCACCTACCAGCCGCAGCAGCCGCTCTATGGAGAGCCGCCGACGCCGCAGTACGCCCCGGACCCCCGTGTGTGGGCCCAGCCGCCCGCGCCCGAGCCGGCGGGCCCGACGCAGTACCTGCCCTACGGCGACGACCCTCGCACGACCCAGTACGTGGGTGTCGACGACCTGGTCACCCAGGCCGGCGAGGAACACCACGAGCCGGACGCCTTCGCCCACCTCTTCCGCGACCAGCAGCAGGGCGGCGGTCAGCCGTACGCGCAGCCGGCGTCCGTGCCCGCGCCGGCTGTCGCGCCCGCTCCGGGCCAGGGCCCCGAGACCCCCTTCCAGAAGCCGGCCCACGCCGCGACGCCCCCGCAGCCCGGGGCGTACGCGTCCACGCCCGGAGCGGCCGCCGAGGCGGCCGCCATGGCCGCACCGGCCGCCGCCGTACCCGAGCCCCCCGCCAAGAAGGGCGGGCGCGCCTCGGGCCTGCTGAAGTCCAGCGCCGTGATGGCGGCGGGCACGATGGTCTCCCGGCTCACGGGCTTCATCCGCTCGGCGCTGATCGTCTCGGCCCTTGGCGTCGGCGTGCTCGGTGACACCTTCCAGGTCGCCTACCAGCTCCCGACGATGATCTACATCCTCACGGTCGGCGGCGGCCTGAACTCCGTCTTCGTGCCGCAGCTCGTGCGCGCGATGAAGGAGGACGACGACGGAGGCGAGGCCTACGCGAACCGTCTCCTCACGCTGGTGATGGTGGCGCTGGGCCTGCTGACGGCCCTCGCGATGTTCGCCGCGCCGCTCCTGGTGCGGGTGCTGTCGAACTCGGTCGCGACCAACCCGCAGGCCGACGGCGTCGCCGTCACCTTCACCCGCTACTTCCTGCCCTCGATCTTCTTTATGGGCATCCACGTGGTGATGGGGCAGGTTCTCAACGCCCGTGGAAAGTTCGGCGCGATGATGTGGACGCCGGTCCTGAACAACATCGTCATCATCGTGACGCTGGGCATGTTCCTCTGGGTCTACGGCAGCGCCGCGCACTCCGGGATGACGGTGGACACCATTCCGCCCGAGGGCCAGCGTCTCCTCGGCGTCGGTGTCCTGCTCGGTCTCGTCGTCCAGGCCCTCGCCATGATTCCCTATCTGCGCGAGACCGGTTTCCGGCTGCGCCTGCGCTTCGACTGGAAGGGCCACGGCCTGGGCAAGGCCGCCATGCTCGCCAAGTGGACCGTGCTCTTCGTCCTGGCGAACCAGGCGGGCGCCATGGTCGTCAGCCAGCTGTCCACCGCCGCGGGTGAGCACGCCGGCAGGAAGTTCCCCGGCACCGGCTTCGCCGCCTATGCCAACGCCCAGCTGATCTGGGGCCTCCCGCAGGCCATCATCACCGTCTCCCTGATGGCCGCCCTGCTGCCGCGCATCGCGCGCTCCGCCGCCGAGGGGGACGGCGGCGCCGTCCGGGACGACATCTCCCAGGGCCTGCGCACGACGGCCGTCGCGATCGTGCCGATCGCCTTCGGTTTCGTCGCGCTCGGCATCCCGATGTGCACCCTGATCTTCGGCTCCTCGGGCACCGGCTCCGCGACCAACATGGGCTACATGCTGATGGCCTTCGGCCTCGGCCTGATCCCCTACTCGGTGCAGTACGTGGTGCTCCGCGCCTTCTATGCGTACGAGGACACCCGCACCCCCTTCTACAACACGGTCATCGTGGCCGCTGTGAACGCCGGCGCCTCGGCCGCCTGCTACGTCCTGCTCCCGGCCCGCTGGGCCGTGGTCGGCATGGCGGCCTCCTACGGCCTCGCGTACGCGATCGGCGTCGGAGTCGCCTGGGCGCGGCTGCGTAAGCGGCTGGGCGGCGATCTGGACGGTGCACGAGTGCTGCGGACGTACGCACGCCTGGGCATCGCCTCGGTGCCTGCCGCTCTGCTGAGCGGGGCCGCCTGCTACGAAATCGGCCACACGCTGGGCCAGGGCGTCGGCGGCTCGCTCGCCGCCCTGATCGGCGGTGGCGCTCTTCTCCTCGTTGTCTTCTGCGTGGCCGCACGCAAGATGCGTATCGAGGAGCTCAACTCAATGGTCGGCATGGTCCGCGGGCGCCTGGGGCGCTGAGGCGGGGGTACGCGCACAACCATCGTGCGTCGCTGTGTGTCGTGCATAGCGGCGGACTGTGGGCACAATTGGTTTCTGCGTCGGACAGCGCGCAACGGATGGGGAGGCAGGAACGACGGTGGCGGAACGGAGCACGGCTGCCGTCGACGTGGCAGACAACAGCGGCGACGAGCCGCTGACCGCCAAGGCGGACCAGTCCACGTCCGACGGGGTGGCCCAGAAGCGGGAGCGGGACACGGACGGCGACGAGTCGCCGGGGGGCGGCGGGACCGAGCATCCCGGAAAGGCTTCACCCCCCGAGCTGCACAGCGGCCACAAGCTCGCCAAACGCTACCGTCTCGAGGAATGTCTCACCCGTCTGGACGGGTTCAGCAGCTGGCGTGCGGTGGACGAGAAACTCCGCCGCGCCGTCGGTGTGCACGTCCTGCCGGCGGTCCACCCACGGGCCCGTTCCGTGCTGGCCGCGGCCCGCTCGTCCGCGCTGCTCGGCGACCCCCGCTTTGTGCAGGTCCTGGACGCGGTCGAGGAGAACGACCTCGTCTATGTCGTGCACGAGTGGCTGCCCGACGCCACCGAGCTGACCACGCTGCTCGCCTCGGGCCCGCTGGAGGCCCACGACGCCTACCAGATGGTCACCCATGTATCCCAGGCGATGGCCGCCGCCCATCGTGAGGGGCTCTCCCATCTGCGCCTGAACCCGGGGACCGTGCTGCGCACCTCCTCCGGCCAGTGGCGCATCCGGGGCCTGGCCGTGAACGCCGCGCTGCGCGGTATCGGCTCCGACACCCCGCAGCGCACCGACACGGAGGCCATCGGCGCCCTCCTGTACGCCGCCCTCACCCAGCGCTGGCCCTACGAGGACGACGCATACGGCCTGTCCGGACTGCCCAAGGGCGTCGGCCTGATCGCACCCGACCAGGTGCGCGCCGGGGTCCACCGCGGCCTGTCCGAGCTCTCCATGCGGGCACTGGCCAACAACGGCGCCACCGCCTCCCGCCATGAGTCCCCGTGCACCACGCCCGAGGAGCTGGCGAAGGCGATCGGTGAGATGCCCCGCATCCGCCCCCCTGAGCCCGCGTTCGCGGCGCCGCCGGAGTACCAGCGCACGACGTACCAGCAGGGCACGTACGGCCGCCCCTCGGCCCGTCCGGGCATCACCCAGCCCGTGCCGGCCCCGCCGCCCCCGCTGCAGAGCCGTACCGGCAAAGCCCTCAAGTGGGTCGTGTCCGCACTGCTGATCGCCGCGCTGGGGCTGGGGAGCTGGCAGTTGGCCGAGGCTCTGATGGACCGGGGCGACAAGTCCAACAACACGAACCAGACGCAGACGACGGACGGCAACGACAAGTCGGGTGCCCAGAAGAAGAAGACGGTCACGCCGCTCAAGATCCAGGGCGCGCAGGAGTACGTCGCGAAGGGCGACGCCCAGCACCCCCAGGACGTCGCCAAGACGTACGACGGCAACAGCTCTACCTACTGGCGTACCGCCAGCTACAAGGAAGGGCCGGACTTGAACCCAGTCTTCAAGCCCGGCGTCGGCATCGTCTACGACCTCGGCTCCGCGCAGGCAGTCTCCGGCGCCTCCATAGGGCTCCTGTTCGGCGGCGACCACACGACCGTCACGCTCTACGCGACCGACTCGATGAGTTCATCGGTGCCGCTGACTTCGATGACGAAACTGGGCTCGGTGCAGACGACCGGCACCACCGCACAGGTCAAGGTCACCAAGTCGGTGAAGAGCCGGTACGTACTGGTGTGGTTCACCGCGCTGCCGTACGCACCCGGTGACTCGTACAGCGACCCAGGCTATAAGCAGGCCATAACGGACCTGAAGTTCATCGGCTGAACAGTCATTGACGGGGAGGGGGCCGATGGCCGATGGCCGGTGAAGCCGAATACGGCGATGCGAGCGATCAGGACCTCCTCTCCCGCCATGGCGCAGGCGACCCCGACGCCTTCGGTGAACTCGTGCGGCGCCACCGTGACCGGCTCTGGGCCGTGGCCCTGCGGACGCTGGGGGACCGTGAGGAGGCCGCGGACGCCGTCCAGGACGCCCTTGTCTCCGCCTACCGGGCCGCCCATACCTTTCGAGGGCAGTCGGCCGTCACGACCTGGTTGCATCGGATCACGGTGAACGCCTGCCTGGACCGCGCCCGCAAGGCGGCCTCCAGGAAGACCTCGCCCGTCGATGACACAGAACGGCTGGAGCAGCTCCTGGAGCCGCACGAGGCGGCTTCCGCCCCGGCCGAGCGCAAGGATCTGCACCGCGAGCTGCTGGAAGCCCTGGGCACTCTGCCGGCAGACCAGCGGGCCGCCCTGGTCCTGGTGGATATGCAGGGTTACCCGGTGGCCGAGGCCGCCCGCATCCTCGATGTGCCGACCGGCACGGTGAAGAGCCGCTGTGCCCGCGGCAGAGCCAGACTGCTGCCGCTGCTCACCCATCTACGGAGGGAGGGCAGCGGCCAGGGCGGCAAGAAGTCCGACGGCGGGCGGAACCGGACGCAGGGGGCGTCCGTCCCACCCCCAGCGGGCCCACGTGACACAGGGTCGAGCGATTCAGCTGCTGTGAAGGGCGGAGGTGGGCGAGCGTGACATCCACGACCGGCACGGCCGGGCACCCGGACGTCGAAGAACTCTCCGACCTCAGTGAAGGTCTCCTTGCGGTGTCTCGCACCGCGGACGTGCGGCGACATCTGGAGGACTGCGCCCTCTGCGCCGATGTGTATGACTCCCTCGAGGAGATCCGCGGTCTCCTGGGCACGCTGCCGGGACCGCAGCGTATGCCGCACGATGTGGCGGAGCGCATCGACGCCGCGCTTGCCGCGGAGGCCCTGCTGGACGCGACCACACCCGGCACCCCGCAGACTTCCCCCGCGGAGTCGGCCGTCCCTCATGTTTCACGTGAAACATCGTCCGTCTCGCCGACCGGCCGGCCTTCGGGCCACGGCCATGCGGCCACGGGACCCGGCCGTGCACAGCGCACACGCCGCGGTGGCCGCAGGGCCGTCGCCCTGGGAGCCGTCTTCACAACCGCAGCCCTCGGCCTGGGCGCCCTGCTGGTGCACACCCTGGGCGGCAGCGACACGGGCAAGACCCCGAACAGGGCTACAGAGCAGCACACCGACGCCGCCCACACCTACGCCGGAGGCACCCTGGAGAAGCAGGTGACCGACCTGCTCGCCGGGCAGAAAACGGGCGGGAGCCGGGCTGGCAGCAGCAAGCCCTGGGGCGCCGAGTCAGAAGGTGACACGACGGGGTCCTCAGGCATGCAGCCCAACAGGACCTTCCAGGACACCACCGGCAGCGTGCCGAGCTGCGTCGAACAGGCCATCCACACCGACGAGCCCGTGCTCGCCTCCGACAAGGGTGTGTACCGGGGAACCCTCGTCTATCTGGTGGTCACCCCCGACGCCTCCGCCCGCACCAAGGTCACGGCCTATATCGTCGATGCCGCCTGTGTGAAGAAGGCGTCGGTCGTGCCCGGCTCGGTGCTGTTGACCCGTTCGTACGAACGCCCCTGAGGGCTCCCGCGTCGGACTCTCCCTGACCGGGTTTCGGTTGGCATCTGTGTGCGGTGTCGGGTACTCCGTGTGCCCGGACACACCGGGAATGCGGGCCCCTTAGGATCCGTTGGGTGGGGTGAGAGTACTGAGAGATGCTCCCACCGGCAGATGCAGCAGCAGTCTCCAGAGACGAGGAATGAAGCCGTGAGCGACGTCCGTAACGTGATCATCATCGGCTCCGGGCCCGCCGGCTACACGGCGGCGCTCTACACCGCCCGCGCTTCGCTGAAGCCGCTGGTGTTCGAGGGCGCCGTCACCGCGGGCGGTGCGCTGATGAACACCACCGAAGTGGAGAACTTCCCCGGCTTCCAGGACGGCATCATGGGCCCCGAGCTCATGGACAACATGCGCGCGCAGGCCGAGCGCTTCGGTGCCGAACTGGTCCCGGACGATGTCGTCTCTGTCGACCTCACCGGTGAGATCAAGACGGTTACGGACACCGCCGGCACGGTCCACCAGGCGAAGGCCGTCATCGTCGCCACCGGCTCCCAGCACCGCAAGCTGGGCCTGCCGAACGAGGACGCCCTCTCCGGACGCGGTGTCTCCTGGTGCGCCACCTGTGACGGCTTCTTCTTCAAGGACCAGGACATCGCCGTGATCGGCGGCGGCGACACCGCGATGGAGGAGGCCACCTTCCTCTCGCGCTTCGCCAAGTCGGTCACGATCGTCCACCGCCGTGACACACTGCGCGCCTCCAAGGCGATGCAGGACCGTGCGTTCGCGGACCCGAAGATCAAGTTCGTGTGGGACAGCGAGGTCGCCGAGATCAAGGGCAGCCCGAAGCTGGAGAGCCTGACGCTGCGCAACCTGAAGACCGGAGAGCTGTCGGAGCTGCCGGTGACCGGTCTGTTCATCGCGATCGGGCACGACCCGCGCACCGAACTCTTCAAGGGGCAGCTGGACCTCGACGAGGAGGGCTACCTGAAGGTGAACGCTCCCTCGACCCGAACCAACCTGACCGGCGTCTTCGGCGCCGGTGACGTCGTCGACCACACCTACCGTCAGGCGATCACCGCGGCCGGCACCGGTTGCTCCGCCGCCCTCGACGCCGAGCGCTTCCTCGCCGCTCTCGCAGACAGCGAGCAGCAGGCGGAACCCGAGAAGACCACCGTCTGACCCCCTCCCGCCCCATCGCACCACCGAGTTAAGGAGCCCCTGTGGCCGGCACCCTGAAGAACGTGACCGACGACTCTTTCGAGCAGGACGTACTCAAGAGCGACAAGCCCGTCCTGGTGGACTTCTGGGCCGCTTGGTGCGGTCCGTGCCGCCAGATCGCGCCCTCGCTGGAGGCGATCGCCACCGAGTACGGCGACAAGATCGAGGTCGTCAAGCTCAACATCGACGAGAACCCCGCCACGGCAGCCAAGTACGGTGTCATGTCGATCCCGACCCTGAACGTCTACCAGGGTGGCGAGGTCGCCAAGACCATCGTCGGTGCCAAGCCGAAGGCAGCGATCGTTCGCGACCTCGAGGACTTCATCGCCGAGTAAGCGAGCGGCGCCGCCGCTGGGCCGAAGCGGCGATGTTTCACGTGAAACACGAATGGGCCAGCCCGCATGGGCTGGCCCATTCGCATGAGCGGTGACCCCTCACAACGGCCGCAGCGCCGGTTCCTTCTGTACGGCTCCCAGAAGCCGGTCCAGCGCCATCTCGACGTCTTCCTTCCAGGAGAGTGCCGAACGCAGCTCCAGCCGCAGCCGGGGGTATGTGGGGTGCGGACGTACGGTCTTGAAGCCCACAGCCAGAAGGTGGTCGGAGGGAAGGAGGCACGCCGGCTCCTTCCAGCGGGCGTCACCGAAGGCCTCGATCGCCTTGAAGCCACGTCGCAGCAGATCCTTGGCCACCGTCTGGACCATGACACGCCCGAGTCCCTGGCCCTGGTATCCCGGCATGATGAAGGAGGTCATCAACTGGACCGCGTCCGGAGAGACCGGACTCGTGGGGAACGCCGTGGAGCGCGGGACATAGGCGGGGGGCGCGTAGAGCACGAAGCCCACCGGAACATCGTCGACGTAGACCACCCGGCCGCAGGAACCCCAGTCCAGCAGAACGGCGGAGATCCACGCCTCCTTCTCGAGCCCGGATGTTCCGGCCTTTACCGCTGCCTCACCACTGACGGGGTCCAACTCCCAGAAGACACACGCGCGACAGCGCTTGGGAAGGTCCGGAAGGTTGTCCAGCGTGAGCGGTACGAGCCGACGCCCCATGAAGGCAGTTCCTCGCTTCCTTCGCCCGCAGCGCCACGGGCGGCTGTCAGAGCACTCCGCTCCCTGAGCAGGCTGCCGACGAATCCGCCGACCGCCCCCAGGCTCAAGCCCGCGGTCACCAGTCCGGTACGGCTCATGACGCGCATGACCCCTGCCTCCCCACTGAAGGTACCGCCCCGTGGATGCGCCATACCTGATCGCATCGTATCCATGATGCGATTCACTCGATACCGCCTGAAAGCAAAGAGCGGGCCGTGTTCCGGTACACACCGGACACAGCCCGCCTTCTCTCCAGGGACCGCTCGTCTCCCGCCGACGTCACCGACGGGCTCAGTCCTCCGGTTCCTCGATGTCATCGCCCACCAGGCTCCTCTGAAGGACCGGTCCCTCACCCGGCGCAAGGGTGCTCAGGATCCGCTCGAGATCCTCCATCGAAGCGAACTCGACGGTGATCTTGCCCTTCTTCTGACCGAGGTCGACCTTCACCCGGGTCTCGAAACGATCCGAGAGCCGGGTCGCCAGGTCACTGAGCGCAGGAGAGACACGGGCACCGGCCCGCGGCCCCTTGGCGCGCGGAGCGCTCTGCGGCCGGGACCCCATGAGGGTGACGATCTCCTCGACGGCCCGCACGGACAGCCCCTCCGCCACGATGCGATGAGCCAGCCGGTCCTGCTCCTCCGAGTCCTCCACGGACAGCAGGGCTCGGGCATGCCCGGCCGACAGTACTCCGGCGGCGACCCGGCGCTGCACGGCCGGCGACAGCTTCAGCAGCCTCAGCGTGTTGGACACCTGCGGACGCGACCGGCCGATACGGTCGGCCAGCTGGTCGTGGGTGCAGTTGAAGTCCTTCAGGAGCTGGTCGTAGGCGGCTGCCTCTTCCAGCGGATTCAGCTGCGCCCGGTGCAGGTTCTCCAGAAGGGCGTCCAGGAGGAGCTTCTCGTCGTCCGTGGCCCGCACGATCGCCGGGATGGCCTCCAGGCCGGCCTCGCGGCAGGCCCGCCAGCGCCGCTCGCCCATGATGAGCTCGTAGCGCGAGGGGCCCAGCTGCCGCACCACGATGGGCTGGAGCAGCCCGACCTCCTTGATGGAGGTGACGAGCTCGGCGAGCGCATCCTCGTCGAACACCTCACGGGGCTGCCGGGGGTTCGGCGTGATCGAGTCGAGGGGCAGCTCGGCGAAGTGGGCACCCAGCGGAGGCGCGACCGTCTCCATGGTGCCGATCGCTGACGACTCCTCGGTTTCCTGAGAAACAGACGGAAGCGTGGCCACTTTCGCGGACGCCACTCCTCGGTCCGTGGTCAACACGGGCCCCGCCCCCGGCGAGACGGACGGACCGCCGCCCGCCGCAGTCGGGGTCGCCGTCTTCTCCCCTGTCGGGGCGGCAGGGATCAGTGCGCCGAGACCACGGCCCAACCCCCTCCGTCGCTCGCTCACTGGATCCCCTCCACCATGCTCTGTTCCGTCTGGGCGCCGATGTGGGCCTGCTGCGCGTCATATCCGACGCTGACACCCTTCAGCGCGATTTCCCGTGCCGCCTCAAGATACGAGAGAGCACCACTCGAACCTGGATCGTAGGTCAGCACCGTCTGCCCGTAACTCGGCGCCTCCGAGATGCGGACCGAACGGGGAATGCTCGTCCTCAGCACCTCGTCCCCGAAGTGGCTGCGCACCTCTTCCGCGACCTGGGACGCGAGGCGCGTTCGGCCGTCGTACATGGTGAGCAGAATGGTCGACACATGCAGGGTGGGATTGAGGTGGCCCCGCACCAGGTCGACATTGCGCAGCAGCTGCCCCAGACCCTCCAGGGCGTAGTACTCGCACTGGATCGGGATGAGGACCTCCTGCCCGGCGACCAACGCGTTGACCGTCAGCAGGCCGAGCGAAGGCGGACAGTCGATGAGGATGTAGTCCAGCGGCTGCTCATAGGCCTGGATCGCCCGTTGCAGTCGGCTCTCCCGTGCCACAAGAGACACCAGCTCGATCTCCGCACCGGCGAGATCGATGGTGGCCGGGGCGCAGAAGAGGCCCTCGACATCGGGAACGGGCTGCACCACCTCAGCGAGAGGCTTGCTCTCGACCAACACGTCATAGATGGAGGGAACTTCGGCGTGATGGTCGATCCCCAGCGCAGTGGACGCATTGCCCTGAGGGTCGAGGTCGATCACCAGGACACGGCCACCGTGGAGGGCAAGCGACGCGGCAAGGTTGACCGTTGTCGTGGTCTTACCCACCCCGCCCTTCTGGTTGGCGACCACGATGACCCGGGTCTGCTCGGGTCGCGGCAGGCCCTCACCGGCGCGCCCCAGTGCCTCCACCGCCAGTTGGGCAGCACGACCGATGGGAGTGTCGTCCATCGGGGGTGGTGTTTCACGTGAAACATCCTCCCCCATCGACTCGGTACGGGGACCGGGGACCGGATCGGTCATCGGTCCCGCGATGTTGGCGTCGGACCGCAAGGATTCACTCTCCTCGACTACAGGCTCGCAATGAACAGAGCCTCCCATGCCTTCGGGGTGGTGAACCAGTGAGGTCTGGTCTTCTGTGGAGAAATCCACCTCTGTGGACAACTCCGCGCCCTTCACGGGGGACGGGCCCCCCGAGGTGGACAGTTCTCCGAGGGTTCCGAGCGGTCTACGGTCGCGGGGTTCGGCCGCAGCCCGGCCCCGACTGATGATGCCGTGCAGCAGTGAGCGACGTTTCACGTGAAACACGATGCACAGCGGCTCCGGCCCGACCTCCGCGACACTCCGAGATGCGTAGGCGGGGAAGCTTGTGTGGAGTACGACGGCATCGAGAATGCCCGCACGATCAGCGACGCCGTCGCGCACGCCCTGCCCGGGCCGCCTTCGCCCGCTTGGCCGCGAAGCGCACACCGCCGGGGCTTTCCCCCACCTCCACGCGCACCACGGTCGACAACGGATCCACGATCCCCTCGCCCACATGGAGGATGGACGTCTCCACGGCGCCGAGCTTCGTCAAAGCGGTGGCGGCGCTCTTCAGCTCCTCCTCCGCGGTGTCGCCCTTCAGCGCGAGCATCTCCCCGTAGGGGCGCAGCAAGGGGATGCCCCAGGTGGCCAGACGGTCCAGCGGGGCCACGGCCCGTGCGGTGACCACATGAACCGGCTGGATCTTGCCCATGACCTCCTCGGCACGGCCGCGGACGACGGTCACATGGTCCAGCCCCAGCAGCTCGACGACCTCGCTGAGGAAGTTGGTACGCCGCAGCAACGGCTCCAGCAGCGTGATCTTCAGGTCGTCCCGGACGAGTGCCAGCGGAATGCCGGGCAGTCCGGCACCGGAGCCAACATCGCACACGGTCACCCCGTCGGGTACGACTTCCGAGAGCACCGCGCAGTTCAGCAGATGTCGCTCCCACAGCCGGGGCACTTCCCTCGGACCGATGAGACCGCGCTGCACACCTGCTTCCGCGAGCAGCTCCGCATAGCGGACCGCGTCCGCGAAGCGATCGCCGAACACCACGCGTGCCTGCTCCGGCGCAGGGGGAAGCTCTGCTGCCTCCGTCACGGGGACCGTCCTTCCGTACCGCACGAGCGCACTGGGCGCAGACCACCAGAACTATCAGGGACTACCGGCCGCCGGGGACGCGGCCGCCGGGAACTACCAGGCTGACAAAGTTCGGCCCCGCCTGCTCAACAGACGGGGCCGGGGAAAGCGACGAACCGATTCAGGCGGGCAGCACGACAACGAAGCGCTGCGGCTCCTCGCCCTCGGACTCGCTGCGCAGGCCCGCGGCCTTGACCGCGTCATGCACGACCTTGCGCTCGAAGGGCGTCATCGGCTTGAGCTTCACAGGCTCGCCGGAGCTCTTGACCTCGGCCACCGCCTGGGCACCGAGCTGCGAGAGCTCCGCGCGCTTCTTGGCGCGGTAGCCGGCGATGTCCAGCATCAGCCGGCTGCGGTCGCCGGTCTCCCGGTGCACGGCCAGGCGCGTCAGCTCCTGGAGCGCCTCCAGCACCTCGCCGTCACGACCGACCAGCTTCTGCAGGTCCCGGCCGGCCATGTCGCTGATGATCGACACGGACGCACGGTCGGCCTCGACGTCCATGTCGATGTCGCCGTCGAGATCGGCGATGTCCAGCAGACCCTCGAGGTAGTCCGCCGCGATCTCGCCCTCCTGCTCCAGGCGAGTCAGGGTGTCTGCACCCTCGGCAGCCGCGGAGGTGGTGCCTTCCGTCACGGGATGGACTCCTTCTTACTTCTTGGACGGGGACTTGGGCCGCTGCGGCCCCTTGCGCTGGCCGGACTGGGCCCTGCTGCGGGCGCCGGAGCCGGGCTGCGCCTTCTTGGCGGCGTCGTTCGGCTTGGCGTCCTGCGGCTCGTCGGACTTGGTCAGCGACGGCGTGGAGGGCGACTCCTCGGAACCGCCCGCCGGCTTGGGTCCACCGGACTGACGCTGGGCCTTGCTCTGCCGCTTGGGCTGCTGGCGCTTGGGGGCCCCGGTGCTCGGCGTGCCGTCCTCGACGGTGGCGACGGCCACGGCCTCGCTCTTCACCACGCTGCCGTCGGGCTGGGCCGTGAGGCCCGCCTTGCTCAGACCGTTGATGAACTTGCGCTCGAACTCGTTGCGGTCGCGGCCCTTGGCGACGATCGCCTTGATGATGGCCTTCTCGCTCCGCCTGCGGATCTTGCCATGGTGCGTGACGTGCTTGGTCAGACGCTCCAGGTAGGCGGCCTGGGCCTTGGAACCCGGGGTCGGGTTGTTGTGGATGACGTACATCTGCTGGCCCATGGTCCACACGTTGGTGGTCAGCCAGTAGATGAGGACACCGACCGGGAACCTGATGCCGAAGAAGGCGAACATGATGGGGAAGACGTACATCAGCATCTTCTGCTGCTGCATGAACGGCGTCTTCACCGTGGTGTCGACGTTCTTCGTCATCAGCTGGCGCTGCGTGTAGAACTGCGACGCCGACATCAGGACGATCATGATCGCGGTGACGATGCGGACATCGGTCAGCGAGGCACCGAGCTTGTGGACCGTGTCGGCGCCGTCCAGGAACTTCGCGGCCAGCGGGGCGCCGAAGATGTGAGCCTTCTGGGCACTGGCGAGCAGCGGCTCATTGATGACGCCGATGGTCTTGCCCGACGCGATGCCGTTGAGCACGTGGTACAGAGCGAAGAAGAACGGGGACTGCGCCAGGATGGGAAGGCACGAGGAGAGCGGGTTGGTGCCCGCGTCCTTGTACAGCTTCATCATCTCTTCGGACTGGCGCTGCTTGTCGTTCTTGTAGCGCTCCTGGATCTTCTTCATCTCGGGCTGCAGGGTCTGCATGGCCCGGGTCGCCTTGATCTGCTTCACGAAGAGCGGGATCAGGCAGATACGGATCAGAATCACCAGGGACACGATGGACAGGCCCCAGGCCCAGCCCGTGTCGGGACCGAAGATCTTCCCGTACACCGAGTGGAACTGGACAATGACCCAGGAGACGGGTGTCGTGATGAAGCTGAAGAGGCTGGCAATCGTGTCCACTAATCATGCTCCTTGGGCATGGGACGAGGTCTCTGCGGCCGGGCTCGAGGGGAGATTCCCCTCGGTGGCCGGTTCGGCGGCGGAGGGCCCGCCCTTGCGTGCGCGCCAGGCGGCGCGCAGCATTTCGTGCCACCGCGGGCGCTTGCGCGGCGGGACATGGTCCACGCCGCCCAGCGACCACGGATTGCACCGCAGGATGCGCCAGGCGGTCAGTGCCGTTCCCTTGATCGCACCATGCCGGTCGATGGCCGTGTAGCCGTAATGGGAACACGACGGGTAGTACTTGCACACCGGCCCGAGCAGTGGACTGATCGTCCACTGGTAGATCTTGATCAGGGCCAGAAGTGGGTACTTCATCGCGTGCCCCCTCCTCCCATCAGCCGCTGAAGTGCGGCATCCAGGTCTCGGGCCAGCTGTGCAGGGCCGGCGTCACCCGCACCGGGCAGCGCTCGTACGACTACCAGGCTACCGGGGGGCAACTGGGCCACTCGGTCCCGCATCAGATGGCGAAGCCTGCGCTTCACCTTGTTGCGTATGACCGCTCCGCCCACGGCCTTGCTCACGACGAAACCCGCACGCGTCGGGGGAGCGCTCTCCCCAGGCGCGTGCGGGTCCGTGGCACCGCTACGAAGGTGGACGACGAGAAGCGGGCGCCCGGCCCGGCGTCCTCGGCGTACCGCGGTCGCGAAGTCCTCGCGCCGCCTCAGCCGATGCTCGGTAGGCAGCACGTCATGACCTGTACGCGATCAGGCGGACAGACGGGCGCGACCCTTGCTGCGGCGGGACGCCAGGATGGCGCGGCCGGCACGGGTGCGCATACGCAGCCGGAAGCCGTGGGTCTTCGCGCGACGACGGTTGTTCGGCTGGAAGGTGCGCTTGCTCACTCGGGGGCTCCAGTAATGATTCGGTGGGTGGCGGGGTGCCGCCTGGCTGTCACCGTGCGCCCACGAGTAGCTCGCATTACGCCCGAGTGCACCGCTTCCCGATCATCGACGTGTTCCCTGGTCGGAACACTGGTACGTGATCTGTGCCCATCGGAGGCAGGCGGCAGCAGCCATCGACAACTCGACCTGGTCACGGTACGCGGGCCTGCGCCATCCGGTCAAACCAGCGACCCGTGGGAGACACTTGTCCACAGGCTGGGGACAACAACTTGAACCACGCCGGTCGCCCTGACTACCGTGACTGGACTCCGATTCGTTCCCTTGTCCCCGGCCCAGCTGTTTCGTCCCGGGCCCGGCTTGCCCGATCTGTATCCCGACCCTCCCGCGACCTCCTGTGCGCGGGACCTGTGAGAGAGCGTGCCCTGTGGCTGACGTACCTGCCGATCTTGCCGCAGTGTGGCCACGCGTACTCGAGCAGCTTCTCGGTGAGGGGCGCGGGCCGGGTGTCGAGGCGAAGGACGAGCACTGGATCCGGCGCTGCCAGCCGCTGGCGCTGGTCGCCGACACCGCCCTGCTGGCGGTGCCGAACGAGTTCGCGAAGGGTGTCCTGGAAGGCCGGCTGGCACCGGTCGTCAGCGACACGCTCAGCCGTGAGTGCGGCCGCCCCATCCGCATCGCGATCACCGTCGACGACTCCGCGGGCGAGCCCCCGGCCCCCGCTCCGCCCGCCCAGCCGCGCTACGAGGAGCCCGAGCTCCCCGGCCGCGATCCCTACGACGGCCAGAACGGCTACGACGGATACGGCCGCCACCGCGCGGACGACCACCGGCCGGGCCGGACCGACCAGCTGCCCACCGCCCCGACGGACCAGCTCCCGCCCCCGCGCGCCGACCAGCTCCCGCCGGCTCGTCCCGCGTATCCGGGCGAGTACCAGCGCCCCGAGCCGGGCGCCTGGCCGCGCTCGGCGCAGGACGGCTACGGCTGGCAGCAGCAGCGCCTCGGCTTCCCCGAACGCGACCCGTACGCGACGCCGGCGCCCGACTACCGCACGCAGTCACTGGAGCGCTCGCCGTACGAGCAGCAGCGCCCGGACTACGACAGCGCGCGGGCCGACTTCGACCAGCAGCGCCCCGGCCGGCGTGAGCTGCCGGAGCCGCCCTCCGGCGGCGGCCCGGTGCACCGGGCCGGCCCGGGTCTGCCCACCACCGGCGCCCCCGGCCCGCTGGCCGCGCAGCCCGCGCCGGCGACCGGACCGGGGGAGCCCACCGCGCGGCTGAACCCGAAGTACCTCTTCGACACGTTCGTCATCGGCGCCTCGAACCGCTTCGCGCACGCGGCCGCGGTCGCCGTCGCCGAGGCACCGGCGAAGGCGTACAACCCCCTCTTCATCTACGGCGAGTCGGGGCTCGGCAAGACGCACCTGCTGCATGCCATCGGTCACTACGCGCGCAGCCTCTACCCGGGCACCCGTGTGCGATACGTGAGCTCCGAGGAGTTCACCAACGAGTTCATCAACTCGATCCGCGACGGCAAGGCGGACGCGTTCCGCAAGCGCTACCGCGACATGGACATCCTGCTGGTCGACGACATCCAGTTCCTGGCGCAGAAGGAGTCGACGCAGGAGGAGTTCTTCCACACCTTCAACACGCTCCACAACGCCAACAAGCAGATCGTGCTGTCCTCGGACCGGCCGCCCAAGCAGCTGGTCACCCTGGAGGACCGGCTGCGCAACCGCTTCGAGTGGGGACTGATCACCGACGTGCAGCCGCCCGAGCTGGAGACGCGTATCGCGATCCTCCGCAAGAAGGCGGTGCAGGAACAGCTGAACGCGCCGCCGGAGGTGCTGGAGTTCATCGCCTCCCGTATCTCGCGGAACATCCGGGAGCTGGAGGGCGCGCTGATCCGGGTGACGGCGTTCGCGTCGCTCAACCGCCAGCCCGTGGACCTCGGTCTGACGGAGATCGTGCTGAAGGACCTGATCCCCGGGGGTGAGGACGCGGCCCCCGAGATCACCGCGACGGCCATCATGGCCGCCACCGCCGACTACTTCGGCCTGACGGTGGAGGACCTGTGCGGCACCTCGCGCGGCCGTGCCCTGGTGACAGCCCGGCAGATCGCGATGTACCTGTGCCGTGAGCTGACGGATCTGTCGCTGCCGAAGATCGGCGCGCAGTTCGGCGGCCGCGACCACACGACGGTGATGCACGCCGATCGCAAGATCCGCGCGCTGATGGCCGAGCGGCGTTCCATCTACAACCAGGTCACCGAGCTCACGAACCGCATCAAGAACGGCTGACGGCCGCGCCGCGCACACGGCAGAGGGCGCCCCCGGGAATCTCCCCGCGGGCGCCCTCTGCCGTCCCCGGACACCCGCGGAGGAACACGGGCACAGCCGGGCACGGACGCCCCTCGTCCCTGTCTCAGCGTCGCTCCACGGCGCCCGTCGAGACGCGCCCCGAGGCACCCGCCCCGGCATCCTCCGCCCTCCCCAGCCCCTGTGGAAGGGCGCTCCTCGCGCCTCCGGGGGCAGCACGTCGGCAACCTGCTGTTCGAATACCTGCCGGGTTACGGCCACTCTCCACAGATCCGTCGACTTTCTTCCGTCCACATGCTGGGGACTGCGGAGTTGTCCAGATCGCATCCACAGGCTGGGCTGTCGACAGACCGTCGGGCCAGGTCAGCTGCCTGTGGATTGGTGGACGAACGATCTCCACAGACTGTGGACGAGACGGAGATCCACAGGCTGTGCACGGAGTTGTCCACCGGCGACCCACAGGCTGCGGCCGGTTGTCCCCAGTGTTCCCCGGCTTCTCCACACCCCTGTCCACTGTTCGGCAACGCGACGCGGCAACTCACCGGACGGAGTGAAAGCCGTCACATGAGGGGGGCGGGTTGGGCTGTGGGAAAGGCGGGTAAAGCTGGGGACGGCACTGGGGAGAAGTGCCCCTCGGCTGTGCACGGGGTGTGCAGAACTTTGCGTTCTCCACAGAGACCACCGGTTGTCCACCGCCGCCGCCCACAGGGCCCGTGGACAAAATACCGCCGCTGAGCTGGGCAAATGCGGTTATCCACGGTTTCCACAGGCCCTACTACTACTCCTACTCAGAGAGACCGGGGAATTCGTCTGGAAGCGGGTCCTGTGCACAACTCGCTCTCCGGCTCCCGACCGCCCCTCGTCACGACTTGACCCCGAGAGGCACCGACTGTCAGCGGTGTGCGTCAGACTGGTCCCCGGTGTCCTTCCCGTCACAGGGGCTCGCGACACCGAGTCAGACGACGAAGGCCAAGCAGGGCGAGAACGCCGGCAACAGCAGGAGGCGGCTTACGGTGAAGATCCGGGTGGAACGCGACGTACTCGCGGAGGCAGTGGCCTGGGCGGCGCGCAGCCTCCCGGCCCGTCCGCCGGCGCCTGTCCTCGCCGGCCTGCTGCTGAAGGCCGAGGACGGTCAGCTGAGCCTCTCCAGCTTCGACTACGAGGTCTCCGCGCGCGTGTCGGTGGAGGCCGAGGTCGAGGAGGAGGGCACGGTCCTCGTGTCCGGCCGTCTTCTCGCCGACATCTCCCGCGCCCTCCCCAACCGCCCGGTGGAGATCTCCACAGACGGTGTACGGGCGACGGTGGTGTGCGGCTCCTCCCGGTTCACCCTCCACACCCTCCCGGTGGAGGAGTACCCGGCGCTGCCCCAGATGCCGAACGCGACGGGCACGGTCCCGGGCGAGGTCTTCGCCTCCGCCGTGCAGCAGGTCGCCATCGCCGCGGGCCGCGACGACACGCTGCCCGTCCTCACCGGTGTCCGCATCGAGATCGAGGGCGACACGGTCACGCTGGCCTCCACCGACCGCTACCGCTTCGCGGTCCGCGAGTTCCTGTGGAAGCCGGAGAACCCGGAGGCGTCCGCGGTGGCCCTGGTGCCCGCCAAGACACTCCTGGACACCGCCAAGGCGCTGACCAGCGGCGACTCCGTGATCCTGGCGCTGTCCGGCTCGGGCGCGGGCGAGGGCCTGATCGGCTTCGAGGGCGCCGGCCGGCGTACGACGACCCGCCTGCTGGAGGGCGACCTCCCGAAGTACCGCACGCTGTTCCCGACGGAGTTCAACTCGGTCGCCACCATCGAGACCGCCCCCTTCGTGGAGGCCGTCAAGCGCGTCGCCCTGGTCGCCGAGCGCAACACCCCGGTGCGGCTCACCTTCGAGCAGGGAGTGCTGATCCTGGAGGCCGGCTCCAGCGACGACGCACAGGCTGTGGAAAGGGTCGACGCCCACCTGGAGGGCGACGACATCTCGATCGCCTTCAACCCGACCTTCCTGCTGGACGGTCTGAGCGCCATCGACTCCCCGGTGGCCCAGCTGTCCTTCACGACGTCCACGAAGCCCGCGCTGCTCGGCGGCAAGCCGGCTGTGGACGCCGAGGCGGATGACGCGTACAAGTACCTGATCATGCCGGTGCGGCTCAGCGGCTGACGGCTGTCCACAGGATGCCCAGGGCCCGGTGGATCACCAGGCCCTGAGCAAAGCCGCAGGTGAGAGGGGCTACGCATGAGCGCGTGGGCCCACAGGTGTGCATGAGCACCCGGGTTTAGGCTCGGACGCAGGTACGAAAGTGCCCTCATGCCATCGCAACCTAAGGAACAACTGATGGAGCTCGGTCTCGTCGGCCTCGGCAAGATGGGCGGCAACATGCGTGAGCGGATCCGCCGCGCAGGCCACACCGTCATCGGATACGACCGCAACCCGGACCTCGCCGACGTCCACAGCCTCGAAGAGCTTGTGGACAAGCTGCAGGGCCCGCGCGTGGTGTGGGTGATGGTTCCGGCCGGTGCCCCGACCCAGTCCACGATCGACGAGCTGGCCAAGCTGCTGGAGCCCGGTGACGTCGTCGTGGACGGCGGCAACTCCCGCTGGACGGACGACGAGAGGCACGCGGAGGAACTCGCGGGCAAGGGCATCGGCTTCGTCGACTGCGGTGTCTCCGGCGGTGTCTGGGGCCTGGAGAACGGCTACGCGCTGATGTACGGCGGCGACGCCGAGAACGTCGCCAAGGTGCAGCCGGTCTTCGACGCCCTCAAGCCCGAGGGCGACTTCGGCTCGGTGCACGCGGGCAAGGTCGGCGCGGGCCACTTCGCGAAGATGGTCCACAACGGCATCGAGTACGCGATGATGCAGGCCTACGCCGAGGGCTGGGAGCTGCTGGAGAAGGTCGACTCCGTGGAGAACGTCCGCGAGGTCTTCCGCTCCTGGCAGGAGGGCACGGTCATCCGCTCCTGGCTGCTGGACCTCGCGGTCAACGCTCTCGACGAGGACGAGCACCTGGACAAGCTGCGCGGCTGGGCGGCCGACTCCGGCGAGGGCCGCTGGACCGTGGAGGCCGCGATCGACAACGCGGTGCCGCTGCCGGCGATCACGGCGTCGCTGTTCGCGCGCTTCAGCTCGCGGCAGGACGACTCGCCGCAGATGAAGATGATCGCGGCGCTGCGGAACCAGTTCGGCGGCCACGCGGTCGAGAAGAAGTAATCCACAGGACCGCCCCGCGGTCCACAACCCCTGGGGGAGGTCGGCGAACCACCATGCACGTGACGCATCTGTCGCTGGCCGACTTCCGCTCGTATGCCCGGGTCGAGGTCCCGCTCGACCCGGGCGTCACCGCGTTCGTCGGCCCCAACGGCCAGGGCAAGACGAACCTCGTGGAGGCGGTCGGCTACCTCGCCACCCTCGGCAGCCACCGTGTCTCCTCCGACGCGCCCCTGGTCCGGACGGGCGCCGAGCGCGCGATCATCCGGGCGCAGGTCCGGCAGGGCGACCGACAGCAGCTCGTCGAACTGGAGCTGAACCCCGGCAAGGCCAACCGCGCCCGTATCAACAGGTCCTCGCAGGTCAGACCGCGAGACGTGCTCGGCATCGTACGGAGCGTGCTGTTCGCGCCCGAGGACCTCGCGCTGGTCAAGGGCGACCCCGGCGAGCGGCGCCGCTTCCTGGACGAGCTGATCACCGCGCGCACCCCGCGGATGGCGGGTGTCCGCTCCGACTACGACCGGGTCCTCAAACAGCGCAACACCCTCCTGAAGACGGCCGCGCTGGCCCGCCGCCACGGCGGACGGACGGGGGCACCTCCCGGGCGATCGAATTCGAGCCAGGGGGCGGACTTGTCCACCCTCGACATCTGGGACCAGCACCTCGCGCGCGCGGGTGCGGAGCTGCTCGCCCAGCGCCTCGACCTGATCGCCGCGCTCCAGCCGCTCGCCGACAAGGCGTACGAGCAGCTGGCTCCCGGCGGCGGCCCGCTCGCCCTGGAGTACAAGCCCTCCGCGCCCGGTGAGGCCCACGCCCGGGAGGCCCTCTACGAGCAGCTGATGTCCGCGCTTGCCGAGGCCCGCAGGCAGGAGATCGAGCGCGGCGTCACCCTGGTGGGACCCCACCGCGACGATCTGCTCCTCAAACTCGGTCAGCTGCCCGCCAAGGGATACGCCTCCCACGGCGAGTCCTGGTCCTACGCGCTGGCGCTGCGCCTGGCGTCGTACGACCTCCTCCGTGCGGAGGGCAACGAGCCGGTGCTCGTCCTCGACGACGTCTTCGCCGAGCTGGACACCCGCCGCCGCGAGCGCCTCGCCGAACTGGTGGCGCCCGGCGAGCAGGTCCTGGTCACCGCCGCGGTCGAGGACGACGTACCGCACGTACTGACGGGGACGCGGTACGCCGTGTCCGACGGCACCGTGGAGCGCACATGAGCACCGACGAGCCCGCACCCGAGAAGACCTCCGAGCTGTCGGGTGTGGATCTCGCGCGCGTGGCGCTCCGGGCGGCCAGGGAACAGGCACGCGCGCGGGGGGACGCGGCACAGCAGAAGAAGCAGGCGCGGCGCGGCGGCCTGCGCTCCGGCGCGCGCGCCGACCGCCGGGACCCCATGGCGCTCGGGGCGGCCATCAACCGGCTGATCACCGAGCGCGGCTGGGAGACCCCGGCCGCGGTCGGCGGTGTGATGGGCCGCTGGCCGCAGATCGTCGGCGAGGACCTCGCCAAGCACTGCGTCCCGCAGCGGTACGACGAGGACGAGCGCGTCCTGACCGTGGGGTGCGACTCCACGGCATGGGCCACGCAGCTGCGACTGCTGGCCCCGCAGCTGGTCGCGCGCCTGAACGAGGACCTCGGGCACGGCACGGTCCGGTTGATCAAGGTCCATGGTCCCGGCGGCCCCGCCCGCCGCTTCGGTCCCTTGCGCGCCCCGGGGAGCACGGGCCCCGGCGACACCTACGGGTGACGGACATCACGTCGGGCCGTCGGACGCAAGGCGCCGGCGGCCCTTTCGCTGTGCCCGCGCGCGGTTGCGAACATCCACCGGACTCCGGCATTGCGAAGGGTTGACAGCCGGAAGCGCTGAGTGCCTCGTAGAGCCTCTTGGAGACCCGTTCCGCATATGGGGAGTCGGGCGAGACCGGTTGAGGGCGGCACATGCGGAGCCAGGTACCGGCAAACCCCCATCACTGTCGGCGCTACCGGTAGACTGGGAGACAATCCCGCCCCGATCGTGGGGACCGTCCGGGTAACGCTGAGCAACGCTGATCAAGGCTTACCAACGCAACATGCCGCAGCCGCTCCGGCAAACCGCCGACGAGCCTGGCTTGTGCTGTGCCAGAAAGGGCGCTTCGTGGCCGATTCCGGCAACCCCAACGAGAACATCCCGTCCACCGACGCCGGAGCGGCGACCAGCTCGAACGGCGAGGTAACCGCGTCGTACGACGCCAGCGCCATCACCGTCCTCGAGGGTCTGGACGCGGTCCGCAAGCGACCCGGCATGTACATCGGCTCGACCGGTGAGCGCGGCCTGCACCACCTCGTGTACGAGGTCGTCGACAACTCGGTCGACGAGGCGCTGGCCGGCTACGCGGACACGATCGACGTGACGATCCTCGCCGACGGCGGCGTGCGTGTCGTCGACAACGGCCGCGGTATTCCGGTGGGCATCGTCCCTTCCGAGGGCAAGCCGGCCGTCGAGGTCGTGCTGACCGTGCTGCACGCAGGCGGCAAGTTCGGCGGCGGCGGCTACGCGGTCTCCGGTGGTCTGCACGGCGTCGGTGTCTCCGTCGTGAACGCCCTGTCCTGCAAGGTCTCCGTCGAGGTCAAGACCGACGGCTACCGCTGGACGCAGGACTACAAGATGGGCGTCCCCACGGCGCCGCTCCAGCGGCACGAGCCCACCGACGAGACCGGCACCTCGGTCACCTTCTGGGCCGACCCGGACATCTTCGAGACGACCGAGTACTCCTTCGAGACGCTCTCGCGGCGCTTCCAGGAGATGGCCTTCCTCAACAAGGGCCTGACGATCAGGCTCACCGACGAGCGCGAGTCGGCGAAGGCCACGACCGGGGCGGACGAGGCGGGTGCCGACGAGAAGGCCGAGGTCAAGACCGTCACGTACCACTACGAGGGCGGCATCGTCGACTTCGTGAAGTACCTCAACTCCCGCAAGGGAGACGTGGTGCACCCCACCGTGATCGACCTCGAGGCCGAGGACCGGGACAAGAGCCTGTCCCTCGAGGTCGCGATGCAGTGGAACAGCGGCTACAGCGAGGGCGTGTACTCCTTCGCCAACATCATCCACACCCACGAGGGCGGTACGCACGAAGAGGGCTTCAGGGCCGCGCTGACCTCGCTGATCAACAAGTACGCGCGCGACAAGAAGCTGCTGCGCGACAAGGACGACAACCTCACCGGCGACGACATCCGCGAGGGCCTGACCGCGATCATCTCGGTCAAGCTGAGCGAGCCGCAGTTCGAGGGCCAGACCAAGACCAAGCTCGGCAACACCGAGGCGAAGACCTTCGTCCAGAAGGCGGTCTACGAGCACCTCAACGACTGGCTGGACCGCAACCCGAACGAGGCCACGGACATCGTCCGCAAGGGCATCCAAGCGGCCACCGCGCGCGTGGCGGCCCGCAAGGCCCGTGACCTCACGCGCCGCAAGGGCCTGCTGGAGACCGCGTCGCTGCCGGGCAAGCTGTCCGACTGCCAGTCGAACGATCCCACCAGGTGCGAGATCTTCATCGTCGAGGGTGACTCCGCCGGCGGCTCGGCCAAGTCCGGCCGCAACCCGCAGTACCAGGCGATCCTCCCGATCCGAGGCAAGATCCTCAACGTCGAGAAGGCGCGGATCGACAAGATCCTGCAGAACCAGGAGATCCAGGCGCTGATCTCCGCCTTCGGCACCGGCGTGCACGAGGACTTCGACATCTCCAAGCTCCGCTATCACAAGATCATCCTGATGGCGGACGCCGATGTCGACGGCCAGCACATCAACACCCTCCTGCTGACCTTCCTGTTCCGCTTCATGCGGCCGCTGGTCGAGGCCGGGCACGTGTTCCTCTCCCGGCCCCCGCTCTACAAGATCAAGTGGGGCCGGGACGACTTCGAGTACGCGTACTCGGACCGCGAGCGCGACGCGCTGATCGAGCTGGGCCGCCGCAACGGCAAGCGGATCAGGGACGACTCGGTGCAGCGCTTCAAGGGCCTCGGCGAGATGAACGCCGAGGAGCTGCGCATCACCACCATGGACGTGGACCACCGTGTCCTCGGCCAGGTCACCCTCGACGACGCCGCCCAGGCCGACGACCTCTTCTCGGTCCTCATGGGCGAGGACGTCGAGGCGCGCCGCGCCTTCATCCAGCGCAACGCCAAGGACGTCCGCTTCCTCGACATCTGAGTCGGTCCCAGCTGACCGAACCAGGAAGGATCTTCACCAGCAATGGCCGACGAGAACACTCCAGTGACGCCCGAAGAGGGCGGCGAGACCACTGTGCGCATCGAGCCCGTCGGGCTCGAGACGGAGATGCAGCGCTCGTACCTCGACTACGCGATGTCCGTCATCGTCTCGCGTGCGCTGCCCGACGTGCGGGACGGTCTGAAGCCCGTACACCGCCGAGTCCTGTACGCGATGTACGACGGTGGCTATCGGCCCGAGCGCGGCTTCTACAAGTGCGCCCGCGTCGTCGGCGACGTCATGGGCAACTACCACCCGCACGGCGACTCCTCCATCTACGACGCGCTGGTCCGCCTCGCGCAGCCGTGGTCGATGCGGATGCCGCTGGTGGACTCCAACGGCAACTTCGGCTCCCCGGGCAACGACCCCGCGGCCGCCATGCGCTACACCGAGTGCAAGATGGCGCCGCTGTCCATGGAGATGGTCCGCGACATCGACGAGGAGACCGTCGACTTCACGGACAACTACGACGGCCGCTCCCAGGAGCCGACCGTCCTTCCGTCCCGCTTCCCGAACCTGCTGATCAACGGCTCCGCCGGTATCGCCGTCGGCATGGCGACCAACATCCCGCCGCACAACCTCCGCGAGGTCGCGGCCGGCGCCCAGTGGTACCTGGAGAACCCGGAGGCCTCGCACGAGGAGCTGCTCGAAGCCCTCATCGAGCGCATCAAGGGCCCCGACTTCCCGACGGGCGCCCTGGTGGTGGGCCGTAAGGGCATCGAGGAGGCCTACCGCACCGGCCGCGGCTCGATCACCATGCGCGCGGTCGTCGAGGTCGAGGAGATCCAGAACCGCCAGTGCCTGGTGGTCACCGAGCTGCCCTACCAGGTCAACCCGGACAACCTCGCGCAGAAGATCGCCGACCTGGTCAAGGACGGCAAGATCGGCGGCATCGCGGACGTCCGCGACGAGACCTCCTCCCGTACCGGCCAGCGCCTGGTCATCGTGCTCAAGCGGGACGCGGTCGCCAAGGTCGTCCTGAACAACCTCTACAAGCACACCGACCTGCAGACGAACTTCGGCGCCAACATGCTGGCGCTCGTCGACGGCGTGCCGCGCACGCTGTCCCTGGACGCGTTCATCCGCCACTGGGTGACGCACCAGATCGAGGTCATCGTCCGCCGTACGCGCTTCCGGCTGCGCAAGGCCGAGGAGCGCGCGCACATCCTGCGCGGTCTGCTGAAGGCCCTGGACGCCATCGACGAGGTCATCGCGCTCATCCGGCGCAGCGACACCGTCGAGATCGCCCGCGACGGCCTGATGAGCCTGCTGGAGATCGACGACATCCAGGCCAACGCCATCCTCGAGATGCAGCTGCGCCGCCTCGCGGCCCTGGAGCGTCGGAAGATCGTCCAGGAGCACGACGAGCTCCAGGCGAAGATCCGCGAGTACAACGGGATCCTCGCGTCGCCCGTCCGACAGCGCGGCATCATCAGCGAGGAACTCGCCGCGATCGTCGAGAAGTACAGCGACGACCGCCGCTCCCAGCTGGTGCCCTTCGACGGCGACATGTCCATCGAGGACCTCATTGCCGAGGAGGACATCGTCGTCACGGTCACCCGCGGCGGCTACATCAAGCGCACCAAGACCGACGACTACCGCGCGCAGAAGCGCGGCGGCAAGGGCGTGCGCGGCACGAAGCTCAAGGAAGACGACATCGTCGACCACTTCTTCGTGTCGACCACCCACCACTGGCTGCTGTTCTTCACCAACAAGGGCCGCGTCTACCGCGCCAAGGCCTACGAGCTGCCGGACGCCGGCCGGGACGCGCGCGGCCAGCATGTCGCGAACCTGCTCGCCTTCCAGCCGGACGAGTCGATCGCCGAGATCCTCGCCATCCGCGACTACGAGGCCGCGCCGTACCTGGTGCTCGCCACCAAGGGCGGTCTGGTGAAGAAGACGCCTCTGAAGGATTACGATTCGCCGCGCTCCGGCGGTGTCATCGCGATCAATCTCCGCGAGATGGAGGACGGTTCCGATGACGAGCTGATCGGGGCCGAGCTGGTTTCGCCCGATGACGATCTGCTTCTGATCAGCAAGAAGGCCCAGTCGATCCGGTTCACCGCGACCGACGAGTCCCTGCGCCCGATGGGCCGCGCCACCTCGGGTGTCAAGGGCATGAGTTTCCGCGAGGGAGACGAGCTTCTCTCGATGAATGTTGTTCGACCCGGTACGTTCGTGTTCACTGCCACCGACGGCGGGTACGCGAAGCGGACCGTCGTCGACGAGTACCGCGTCCAGGGTCGCGGCGGCCTCGGCATCAAGGCTGCCAAGATCGTCGAGGACCGTGGTTCGCTCGTCGGCGCGCTGGTGGTCGAGGAGACCGACGAGATCCTCGCCATCACGCTGTCGGGCGGTGTGATTCGTACGCGAGTCAACGAGGTCAGGGAGACGGGCCGTGACACCATGGGCGTCCAACTGATCAACCTGGGCAAGCGCGATGCCGTGGTCGGCATCGCACGTAACGCCGAGGCGGGGCGTGAGGCGGAGGAGGTCGACGGTGACGATGCCGTGGACGAGACCGCCGAGGGCGCGGCCACCGGCACGGACGAGGGTGAGGCGCCCTCGGCCGAGTAGCACGAGGAGTGAGTCAGCGTGAGCGGAGCCACGGGCGCCGGATCGGCCGGTACGGACACGGACGGCGGCGGCCGTGGCTCCGCCACGGAGCCGACGCACTCCCATGACTCTCATGGATCCCAGGGGGGAACTGTGACGGACACCCGAGGCCCGCAGACCCGGCAGCAGTACGCGGCGGGAGCGGGCCCGGCCGCTCCCGGAGCCCAGCAGGCCGCGCCGGAGGCACAGCCCGCCGCGGCACAGGCGGCCGGAGCCTCGCCCCTGCCGGGGGAACGCCGGCCGCAGCAGGCCGCGGGGCCCTACCACCCGCCGCAGGCCTACGAGGCGCAGCCGGCGACGGGCGCCGTGCGCCGGCCCCGAACGGGCGCGCGCACCACTCCCCGCACCCGCAAGGCCCGGCTCAGGGTGGCCAAGGCCGACCCGTGGTCGGTGATGAAGGTCAGCTTCCTGCTCTCCATCGCGCTCGGCATCTGCACGATCGTGGCGGCCGCGGTGCTCTGGATGGTCATGGACGCCATGGGC
This sequence comes from Streptomyces sp. NPDC093261, assembly GCF_044753645.1. Lineage (NCBI taxonomy): Bacteria > Bacillati > Actinomycetota > Actinomycetes > Kitasatosporales > Streptomycetaceae > Streptomyces > Streptomyces sp. NPDC093261. Next base: position 456,716 of record NZ_JBIVNO010000003.1, on the reverse strand, counting down.
GTCTTCTCCACCGTCGGCGGGACCATCTCGGAGGCCACCGGCTCGAACGAGTCGAACGGCTTCGACCTCCAGTCGTTCCTGTCCCTGCCGAACGTGCTCATCTTCACGACGGTCATCGCGGTCATCGACGTGATCCTGGCGACCGCCCTCGCGACGCTCGGCGCGTTCATCTACAACCTCTCCGCGGGCTTCGTGGGCGGCGTCGAGCTGACGCTGGCGGAAGACGAGTGAGTCGGGCCCCGGGGCCGCGGCGCCACCCGAGGTCCGGACCCCGGCGGTCCGGCCGTCTGCCCCGGGTAACCGATTTTGGGACTTCCCACGTCGTGCGCTAATCTTCAGGGGTCAGCGCGCGGGACACACACCGCAGAGCGCGGCGGGGCTATAGCTCAGTTGGTTAGAGCGCATCCCTGATAAGGATGAGGCCACAGGTTCAAATCCTGTTAGCCCCACCAGTGAGAAGACCCCCAACCGATCACGGCTGGGGGTCTTTTGCATCCAGGGCTCACAGCGGAGACGGCGTACCCGGCGGGCTCGGCCAGTACGCGGGCGAACCGGCCACCGTCGGGTCCGTGACCGCGCGACAAGGTGAGAGACACGGCCAGGAACCCCAACCGATCCTGGTGGGGATTCTCGGCATCCACGGCTGATGTTCAGTCCCCACCCTCGGCGAGCGGCTGTCGATCGGGCTGGCATGCGGGACACAGTGCGTGGTGCCCCTCGGGGTCGATCACGCTTCCCCAGCCGTTGCACACAGAACAGCCGACGGCCAGGGCGGGGTCGGCGTGCAGTGCGGGATCGAGCGCGTGCGCCGCTCCATGGGTCATACGGTTTCTCCTGGAGTGTGTGCGGTTGCCTTTGACTGCCCAGTCGGGGACAACGCGGGCCGTATGTGACTTATTCCACATTGCCCTATTTGCTCCCTTTATTCCTATCTGGTGAGCGAGCGGCCCTTCGAGCCCTGTGCTCGCGCGCGTCGACGGCCCGGCGCCTGGGAGCAGGTGCCGGGCCGTTCGCCCTGGGAGTGTACGCATGTCGCCCGGGGTGCGGCCGCGGCGCTTCCGGGGGGACGGGGGCGCGGCCGGGGTCTGGTCAGTGCTGGAGCCGTACGGTCGTTTCAGGAGGATCGGCGGGCCGGCTGGGGACTCTGAGGGCGCAGCGGGCCAGGCGGAGCGTCGGTGCGGAGACCGGCATTCGATGGCGGCAGTTCGGGGAGGAACCGTGAGCCTCGGCGTGGATCCGTTGTTTCATCGTGGGGGGTAGGGACCGATCCCGGGGCCAGCGTCCGTGAGCCGGTCGCGTCGGTGTCACCGGGGCGGCGCTGCTGTTGCGGACCGGCTGGCTGTGGGGTACCTCCGCGGCGGCGGCGGTGGTGGTCGTGGTGATGAATCCCAGCGCGGTGAACAGCGCGAGGAAGGCGGTGACGACGGCGGTCCACAGCTTCATGACCTTGGTGCGGGCCATGACCCCTCACTTTCGGGTCGAGCGATTTGCGTACTTTCCTCATGATGTGTATGGGGCTCTCGAAGTGGTGGACCGACGCCCGTGGCGCGTCGATCTTCGGATGAACACCACTCGGATGGACGCACAAGACCCGGAAAAGTCAGGAAAGGCGAGGGAGAGTGCCGAACATCACCCTCTGTGAGGGATGCTCACGCGGTGACGCGCGAGGGGCGCCCGGCCGTACTGCGGTGCGCCGGACCGGAGTTGAGCACCGGCTCAGGTCACCGATCGATATCGATCGGTGTGTATAGTCGGGCGCCAGAAGTCCCCTACGTCAAGGAAAGACGAGGTCGCGCGGTGAAGAAGCTTCTCCTGGTCGCACTGGCCGCCATCGGCGGGCTCCTCGTGTACCGCCAGATCCAGGCGGATCGCGCCGAGCAGGATCTGTGGACGGAGGCGACCGACTCCGTGCCCACGGGTTCGTGAGTCCTCACGGACAACAGACAGCAGAGCAAACCCCGACCGCCGGTGCGGTCGGGGTTTTGTGTTTCCCCGGCCCCTCAGGGGGCGTTTCGGCCGCTCGTCCGAAATACCGGAGCGCCGCCGTGGAGTGCGGGGCAGGATGGGCGGCGGTCCGGGACGGCGGAGCACGGCGGGGGTGCAGCGTGGGGAAACGGCGTACGAGAGCGGGTTGCGGAGCCCCGGGGCGCGGCCGTACGCCGGTGCACGCGGCCATGGCGTTGTGCGCGGCGGTGGCGCTCGGCGCGGCATCGGCGCTTCCCGCGCGGGCCGCGCCCGCCTCCGCGCCCGCCTCCGCGGCCGGCGACGGCATGCCCGCCCCGTACGCGTTCGCCCGCGACGCCCAGACGGTCACCGGCGCGACGGGCACCACGGACGCCGTACGCCTGGATCCCGGACACACCTACCGGAGCGCACTGCCTCCGGGGGCCAAGCGCTACTACCGTCTCGATCTCGACGCCTCCGCCCACGCCTATGTCTCCGCGACGGCCGTGCCGCGGGCGGGGGCGCGGGTCACCTCCTCCGACGGCCTCAAGGTGTCCGTCCAGGACGCCGACGGCACCACGTGCTCCTCGGGCACCTCGTACTTCGGCCCCACCCAGAGCCCCCATCCGATCGCCGCCTGGGCCTCGCGCGAGACCGGCCCCGGCACCTACGGGTGCAAGAAGGCGGGGGCGTACTACATGGTCGTCGAACGACGCGATCTGACCGCCGCCCTGCCCGTCGGCTGGGACCTCGAACTGGACTACGTCTCCGAGCCCGCCCCGCGCCGGCCGGGGGCCCCCACCCCGCTCCGAACCCGCAACTCCGCGCCCCCCGAGCCCGTCCTCGGCGAGGCCGCGCGGCGCGCGGGCGGGGCGGGCTTCGCCACGGCCGGCGCTGTGGGGCAGGGCGTCTGGCAGGACGGGATCAGACCCGGCCAGACCCTCTTCTACAAGGTGCCCGTCGACTGGGGACAACAGCTCTCCGCCACCGCCGAGATGGGCGGCTCCGGGGGCGGCGGCGGATATGTCGGCACCGCCCTGGCCATGACGCTCTACAACCCCGTCCGGGCCTACGTCGAGGACGCCGACGCCGGGTACGGCGGCACCCGGAGCTCGGCGGCGCTGGATCCGCTGCCACCCGTCGACTACGCCAACCGCGGGGCCGTCGGCAGCCGCGCGAGCGGCATGCGGTTCGCGGGCTGGTACTACCTGGCCGTCCACCTCGGGGCGCCCGTGGCGGAACGGTTCGGCAACGGCCCGTTCGGGCTGACGCTGCGGGTGCGGGTGAGCGGCACACCGGTGGCCGGGCCGGTGTACGCCGGGCGGCCTGTGCCACGCGATGTGTTCGAGGTCACGGCCGCGGACCGGGAGCAGGCGGCGGCGGGGGCGGGGGCGGGGCACGACGCGGGCAGCAGCAAGGGTCCCGGCGGGTCATCGCATCGCACCGCCCCCAACGGCGCTGGCAGGGTGGCGGCGCAGGACACCCGCGCGATGAGGATGGTCGCCGTGGGCGGGATCGGCACCGGCAGCGCGCTGGTCCTGTGGCTCGGGCTGTGGGCCGTCGCCGCCAGGCGGCGGGGGCGCCGCCGGTGGGGGTGAGCGCCGCTCAGATCCGGGCCAGGGCCCAGAAGCCCACCGCGTAGCAGACGAGCGCGAGGAGCAGGACCGGTACGGCGACCTTCGCCGGTGGTCCCGCGCGCCGGGCGGCAGCCCTTCTGCCGTGCCGCGCGACCCGCTGCGGCCGGGTGGGGGCGTACGGCGACGGCACGGCAGCCGCGTAGGCGGTCGTCTGCCCGGCGGCCGTGTGCGGGCCGGGGGCGGGCACATGCGTGGGTTCGTGGTGCGGGGCGGGGGCCGTGTACGCGGGCGCCGGAGCCGGGGCCACGGCGGTGGCGGGGGGCGTGGGCGGATGCCCGGGCGCACCCGGCACCGCACCGCGCGCCGCTCGTGGCAGCGGCGGCGGCAGCGGGAAGCTTCCGGTGTCCGACATCGTGGAGGGCCGTGAGGGGGGCGTCGGATCGGCGGCCGGCTTGGGCGGTACGCCGCTCGGCGCGGCCTGCGGTCGTACGGCGGGGGGAGGCGGCCCGGGCGCTGCGACGGGGGCGCCGGTGCCGTGGCCAGGGGGAGGAGGCGTGGGGGTGTGCGGGCCGGCCGGGGGCGGCGGGGGCGTAGGGGTGCCGGAAGGGGTGGAAACGGGCGAAGGGACTGATGGGGACGGGCTGAAAGAGGCGGCAGGTGGGGGAGGTGCGACAGGCAGGGGGGCGGGTGTGCCGGACGCCGCCGGGGCAGCGGTCGGCCGTGGCGGGATCGCGCCGGTCGTGAGCGGCGCCGGTCCGCCCTCGGTCATGGCGGGGCTGCCGTGCGACGGCCGCGGGCCGGCTCCCGCGGACGCGGCCCACGCCGCGCCGCTTGTCCCCGCGCCACTGGCTCCCGCGCCGCTCGTCGGCGCACCACCGGCCGCGGCGCCCGACGGGCCGAGGGCGGCGCCCGATCCGCGCCCCGCGCCCCCCGTCACCCCCGACGCCCTGCCCAGCGGTCCCTCGGGTCCGAATCCCGCCGGAAGCGGCCCGAGTTGGTCGAAGATCTCGACCTGGTCGTCATCGTCGCCCGGCTCGGGCAGCAGCTCCCTGGCCGAGCCGAGAGCCTTGCGCACCCCCGTGGCGGTGCGGAAGCGCGCGGCGGGGTCCGGTTGCAGCAGCGTCGCCACGACCTCCCACAGCGGCGCGGGAACACCGCGCGGTGCCCCGGGGGTGCCGTGGGTGGTGAAGCGCTCGACCAGGGCCCTGGCGTCCGGCTTGGCGCCCTGGAGCAGATACAGCGCGACCAGGCCCACGGCGAACAGGTCGGACGGGAAGTCGGGTTCCGAGCCCAGCAGTTGTTCGGGCGCGAGATAGCCGGGCGTGCCCACCACGTAGTCGGTCTCCGTCAGCCGCGGCTCTCCGAGGCGCATGGCGATGCCGAAGTCCGACAGACGCAGCCGGGGCCGGGCGGTGCCGGTGGCCTCCAGCAGCACGTTGGCGGGCTTGATGTCCCGGTGCACGACCCCTTCCGCGTGCACGGCGGCGAGCCCGGACAGCAGCTGGTCGAGCAGGGTGCAGACGAACGCGGGAGGCAGGGGGCCGTAGTCCCCGACGAGATGGACCAGCGAGCCCCCGGCGACCAGGTCCATGGTGAACAGGACCTTGTCGTCGTCCGCGGCCCAGCTGGCGGGCGCGAGTACATGGGGATGGTCGATGCGTAGCGCCTGCTCACGCACGAAGCGCAGCAGCGCGTGGGCATCTCTCTGCTGGAGGACCTTGGCGGCCACATAGCGGCGCCGTCGGTGGTCCCAGGCGCGCCAGACCGCGCCGACGCCCCCGCGCCCGATGGGGTCGACCAGTTCGTACCGTCCGGCGAAGACCTCACCCATGGTCGTACGTCGCTCCCCCTTCCGGACGGCGCCGGGGACTCCCGCGCACCCCCCGGCGCGGGAGTCCCCGGCGGCCGAGGTCGGCTAGTTCTGGTGGGACTGGTAGTGCGCGACCGCGTCGGAGGTGCGGCCGGCGCCGTACACCCGGAGGAACTCTGCCAGCTCCGGGTGGCTCGGGGCGAGGGTGTCCGCCGCCTCGATGATGTCGCCGGCCGCCGCCACCGAGCGCAGCAGCGACTGGATCTCGCGGACCACCCGCTTGACCGTGGGCGCTCCCGAACTGCTGGTCGTCTGCGTGGTGTTGTTGAGCACGGAGCCCCCCTGCGACTTTCTGATCTCGTCCATCCGCTCGGTCGCCTCGGCCGCGCTCACGCTGCCGTCCGCGACCTGCCCCGCCAGGTCCTGCAGCAGCTGCACCCGCTGGACCACCGCGGGATTGCCGATCTTGGCGCGCTGACCGCTCATCAGCTGTGACAGCATCGGCGCGGACAGGCCCAGGACACCGGCGAGACGAGCCTGGTTGAGGCCGAGATCGTCGATGAGCTTACGGAAGAGCGCCCCCAACGGCTCTCCGTACCAGTTCCGCTGCAGCTCCCGCGCTCTTGCGGTGGCTTCCTGCTGTGCGGCGTCCATTGCGTCTCCCCATCGCTTCCCCAAGTACCGCGGTTCGCTGTAGCGAACCACGACGAGCATCTTACGGAGAGTGGTCGTCCACGGGGACCCCCCTCTTTTTGCGAGATACGGGGGGTGACCCGGTACGCTGGTGCGCAGCGCCCGGCGGTGTGTGTACGCGTCGTGCGGACGCGGCTTCTCGGGGCCTTAGCTCAGTTGGTAGAGCGCTGTCTTTGCATGGCAGATGTCAGGGGTTCGACTCCCCTAGGCTCCACATCCCGGACCGGCCAGACGCCCTCGCGGCGGCTGGCCGGTCTTCTTGTGGGGGTGACCTGTGTCACGCGAGCGCGTTTGCAGGCGTTGCAATCCTTTGCGCAAAGGGTCGCAGCCGGCCGCCGGGCCCAGGGCACCCGTGTGAATGACTGGTGGGGCCAGGGGGCGGTGCGGGGTGGTTTGAGGCATCTTGTGCGGGCCGATAGGCCCGGAGGGGCGTAAGTGTGGGGACGCTCTCCGTGAGCGAAGTCTCCACGGAATGTGCACAGATGATGCGTTGCAAACGTCATTGTGCGAGGGCATGAACGCCCGCTGCCCCGCAGGGGTGAGGGGAAGTCCTCGGCTGCGTCGGTGACGAGGCGCAGCCACCCGCGCCGTTCCACGTGAAACATCACCCGGGCACCCCTGTGGGGCAGGAGCCGCCCACGCCTCCTGCCCCACAGGGGTGTTGGAATCCGGACCGTGCCGGGTGGCTTCAGCGACGGTCGTCGTTCTCCGAGGAGTCCTCCTCGGCCTGCTTCGCCTGTACCTCCGGGTCGAGCTGCTCGCTGCCGTCCACGGACGTCAGCCGGTCCTCCTGCGGGACCTCGGTCGCGGCGGGCGGCTCCACGAGCCAGTCCGGATTCGCCTGCTTGTCCCACCACTTCCAGGCGGCGAAGGCACCACCGGCCAGAAGACCCAGCAGCGCGATCCCCTTGACGGCGCGGCCGGCCTTGGCCCGCCGCTGCTGCCGGCGTACGAGCTTCTGGACCTGCTGTGGCGAGACCTGGCCGCGCAACGCGGCCAGCGCCGCGGCGCCACGGGCCGCCGCCTCCTCACGTGCCGGCCCGGCGACCGCGACCGCCTGCTCGATCTTCGGGCGGGAGTACTCGGCTGCCTGGCGGGCGGCCTTGCGGGTGTAGGCGGCCGCCTCCTGCGCGGCATGGTCCACCTTGGGCGGCACATGGGTGCGAGCCTGTTCCAGTCGCGGGGCGAGGCGGGCGTCGTACTGGATGCGAGCCTGCTCTGCGGCCTGCGACACCCTGGGTGCGAGACGCACGCGCGCCTCGTGTGCGTAATGCGCTGCCTTGTCCTTGGCCGTGTCGGCGTACGGCGCCACCACTTCCGCGGCATGCAGCACGCTGTCCTTCGCCGAACCGGTCGCGGCGCGCACGCTGTCGATGCGGGTCACGGGGTTCCTCCTCCTCGGTGGCGTACGGTAATTCGACTTTCCAGCCTTTTACGGATCATGCCTCTCGAAGGACTCCCGGGCATGCGAGGACGGGCATCCGGGTCACGTGGCCCACGACGAGCCACGCGGGACGCCTCCGGCCGGCACCCGGGCCGAGCGACGAAGGGGATGATCGTGTGCATCGGCTGATCACGCGCGATAGCGGATGAATACGGGGCAACAGGAGCTTGTCGACGACAATGCCACGGATCGCCGCGCCGCGCCCCCGTGGCGGGGCGACCCGGCCTGATTTCTGCTCGCCCGGACTGCTGCCTCGTGGGCCCGCGGCGGCCCGGAATACGGCTCCGGATCCTCGCCCGCGCGCTCAGCCGCCCGAGGTGCGCCGGGGGAACACACCTCGGTCGCGGACCCGGAAGCGGTGGTCGGGCGACTCGGGGCGCGTACCGTGCGAGGATCGGGGAGTCACAGAGGACAACGGAAGGCACATCGTGGCTGAGCAGCTTTACGCCACCCTGAAGACCAACCACGGCGACATCCTGGTCCGGCTCCTGCCGAACCACGCGCCCAAGACGGTCCGTAACTTCGTCGAGCTCGCCAAGGGCGAGCGCGAGTGGACGCATCCCGCCACCGGTGAGAAGTCCACCAAGAAGCTCTACGACGGCACGGTCTTCCACCGGGTGATCAGCGGTTTCATGATCCAGGGCGGTGACCCGCTGGGCAACGGCACCGGCGGCCCGGGGTACCAGTTCGAGGACGAGTTCCACCCGGACCTCGCCTTCGACAAGCCGTACCTCCTGGCCATGGCCAACGCCGGCCCCGGCACCAACGGCTCGCAGTTCTTCATCACGGTCTCCCCGACGGCCTGGCTGAACCGCAAGCACACCATCTTCGGCGAGGTCGTCGACGCGGCCAGCCAGAAGGTCGTGGACTCCATTGCCACCACCCAGACCAACCCGCGCACGGACCGCCCGGTCAGCGACGTCGTCATCGAGTCGGTCGTCGTCGAGTCCCGCGAGGGCTGATCCCTCCGGGGCACCCCGCACGAGGGAACAAAAGCGCCCCGCCCATCCGTAAGAGGATAGGGCGGGGCCACCCGTCGTACGGAGAGTGAGGGGACCATGGGCCAGGCGCCAGGCAGTCCGCAGGACCCGCAGAACCAGGGACCGCACGGAGCCCGGGAGCTGCCGGTCTGCTACCGGCACCCGGACCGCGAGACGGCCATCCGCTGCACCCGCTGCGAGCGGGCCATCTGCCCGGAGTGCATGGTCAGCGCCTCGGTCGGCTTCCAGTGCCCCGAGTGCGTCCGCAGCGGCTCCGGCACGGGCCACGCCCCGGCCGCCTCCCAGCCGCGCACGCTCGCGGGCGGCACCGTCACCGCCGACCCCCGGCTGGTCACCAAGATCCTCATCGGGATCAATCTGCTCGTCTTCGTGCTCCAGCAGGTGCTGGGGGACGTCTTCACCGACCGCTTCGCCCTCATCGGGCAGGCGACGTTCTCCGACGGCGGCCCGCTCCAGGGCGTCGCCGAGGGCCAGTGGTACCGGCTGCTGACGGCGATGTTCCTGCACGCCAACTATGTCCACATCCTGTTCAACATGCTCAGCCTGTGGTGGATCGGCGCCCCCCTGGAGGCGGCTCTCGGCCGCGCCCGTTATCTCGCGCTCTACTTCACCTCCGGGCTGGCCGGCAGCGCGCTCACCTATCTGCTCGCGGCCCCGGTCCAGCCCTCGCTCGGCGCCTCCGGCGCGATCTTCGGCCTCTTCGGCGCCACAGCCGTGCTCATGCGCCGGCTCAGGTACGACATGCGCCCGGTGATCGGTCTTCTGGTGGTCAACCTGATCATCACCTTCGGGTGGGGCAGCATCGCATGGCAGGCCCATATCGGGGGACTCGTCGCCGGTGTGGTGGTCGGCTACGCCATGGTCCACGCCCCGCGCGAGCGGCGGAACCTCGTCCAGTACGGGACGTGTGCGCTGGTGCTGGCAGTCGTGGTCGTGATGGCCCTGGTGAGGACGGCCCAGCTCACCTGAGCGGTGGATCCGCACAGGCCGTAGCCCTAGGTTGTACCCAGCGTTGTCCACAGTCTGTGGCGGATCTTGTGCATGCTGTGGGGAACAGGCGTGCCCCCTGTCACCGACCGGAGTTTTCGCAGGTGGGACAGGGGGCGAACAGATTTACGGAGGCCGGTGATTCCGTCATACCGGCGTCAATGGCTGATGGGTTATCCACAGATCGTCGTTCTTTTTCCACTGGTCGCCGCGCCTGTGGACAAAGGCTGTGGATAACTCGCCGCGAAGCCCTGGGCGAAGCCGGCCACGGAACCTTCCGAGGCCGCTACTTCCACTGTGTGGAGACGCCGAACCCCGCCGCGATGAAGCCGAAGCCCACCACGATGTTCCAGTTGCGCAGAGCGTGGATGGGCAGCGAGCCGTCGGTCACATAGAAGACGACGATCCACGCGAGACCGACGAGGAACATCGCCAGCATGACCGGCGCGACCCAGCCCCGGCTCTCCAGCTTGATGTTCGTGGCCTGCTTGGACGGCGGCGGCGTGTAGCCGGCCTTCTTGCGGATACGTGACTTCGGCACGAGGGTCTCTCCTGTCGATGCGCTGCGTGGCCGCGCAGGGAACGGGGGCGGGCTCCGGGGCAGCGTACAAGGGGACACTGAGCGCTCCCCCGGGCGTCCGTTAGCGTAGTGCTTCCGCGGCGCCGAAGGAGATAAGGGTACGTTGAGCAATAGGGCCGACTCCCCCCAGGCGGGTTCCGGGTCCCCCCAAACGGGGACCACATCCCGCCCTCCGCGCCGGCTGCGGCCCGTGCGCGTGCTCACCGTGGGCGTCTTCGCCCTCGCCGGGCTCCTCTTCTTCACGAGCTTCAACACGGCCAAGGGCACCAACATCCGCACGGACTCCTCGCTGCTGAAGCTCTCCGACCTGATCCACGACCGCAGCCACAAGAACGCCCGTCTCGACGAGACCAACGCGACACTGCGCGATGACGTCGAGAACCTCGCCAAACGGACCGGCGGCGGCAGCAGCAAGGCGGAGGAGGCCAGGCTCGCCGCGCTGGAGAGGAACGCCGGCACCCAGAAGCTCACCGGCAAGGCCGTCACGGTCACCCTCAACGACGCCCCGCCGAACGCCACCGCCAAGCTCCCCGGCTACCCCGAGCCGCAGCCCGACTACCTGGTCATCCACCAGCAGGACCTCCAGGCCGTGGTGAACGCGCTGTGGCAGGGCGGAGCCCGGGGCATCAAGGTCATGGACCAGAGGCTGATCTCCACCAGCGCCGTACGCTGCGTCGGCAACACCCTGATTCTCCAGGGCCGCGTCTACTCGCCCCCGTACAAGATCACCGCGATCGGTGACCCGGACAAGCTCCAGAAGGCGCTGGCCGCCTCGCCCGCGATCCAGAACTACATGGTGTACGTCAACGTCTACGGCCTCGGCTGGCAGGTCACCGAGGACGGAACGGTGACTCTTCCCGGCTACTCGGGCACAGTGGACCTGCACTACGCGAAGCCCGTGGAGTAGGCCCGGGAACGGCTGCCGCCGGGGGGACCTGTGCCGGTGCGTGTGATCGTCAGGACCGTCAGCGAACTGTGCGTCACCGTCGGCGCGCTCATCGTGCTCTTCGTGGTCTACGTCCTGTTCTGGACCGCAGTGCGCGCGGACAGCGCGATGCACGACCAGGTCGACCGGCTGCAACGGCAGTGGTCGAAGGCGACGGCGGTGCCCGGCGGCCCCCCGAGCCCCGGCCGGCCCCCGCCCTACGTCCCCGGCAGGCCGTTCGCCCTCATGTACATCCCGCGGCTCGGTTTCACGTGGAACAAGCCCGTGCTCGAGGACACCGCGGCGGACACCCTCGAGAAGGGACTCGGCCACTACACGGGCACCGCCCAGCTCGGCCGGCAGGGCAACTTCGCGGTCGCCGGGCACCGGCGCACCTACGGCGACCCCTTCAAGGACTTCCCCCGGCTGCGCCCCGGTGACGCCATCGTCCTCACCGACGGAACCACCTGGTTCACGTATCGGATCGACAAAGGCCCTTACAAAACCGTGCCCACGGACGTTGAAGTAATCGACCCTGTGCCACGTAAGTCGGGGTATACGCGTCCGGGACGCTATCTGACGCTGACCACGTGCGATCCGGAATGGGGGCACAGCCATCGTCTGATCGTCTGGGCGCACCTCGATGTCACACAGCCTGTGGACGCAGGGAAACCGACGGCCCTGCGCCGTTAGTCTGGTGGCGTGCGGCGGGAGTCTGGTGCCGTGGTGAGACGGAAGGGACGGCATGTACGGCTGGATCTGGCGGCATCTGCCGGGGAACGCTTGGGTGAAGGCGCTGATGTCGGCCGTGCTGATCCTGGCCGTGGTCTACGTCCTCTTCCAGTACGTCTTCCCCTGGGCCGAACCGCTGCTGCCCTTCAACGATGTGACGGTGGACAACCAGTGAGCGCGCGCATTCTCGTCGTCGACAACTACGACAGCTTCGTCTTCAACCTGGTGCAGTACCTCTACCAGCTCGGCGCCGAGTGCGAGGTGCTGCGCAACGACGAGGTGTCCACCGCCCACGCGCAGGACGGCTTCGACGGCGTGCTGCTGTCGCCCGGGCCCGGCACCCCCGAGGAGGCCGGCGTCTGCGTCGAGATGGTCCGGCACTGCGCCGCGACCGGCGTCCCCGTCTTCGGCGTCTGCCTGGGAATGCAGTCCATGCAGGTGGCCTACGGCGGCGTCGTCGACCGGGCACCGGAACTCCTGCACGGCAAGACCTCCCTGGTCGAGCACGAGGGCAAGGGCGTCTTCGCCGGGCTCCCCTCCCCCTTCACCGCGACCCGCTACCACTCCCTGGCCGCCGAGCCGGCCACGGTGCCGGCCGAGCTGGAGGTCACGGCGCGCACGCACGACGGGATCATCATGGGCCTCAGGCACCGCGAACTCCCGGTCGAGGGTGTGCAGTTCCACCCGGAGTCGGTGCTCACGGAGCACGGCCACCGGATGATGGCCAACTGGCTCGCTGAGTGCGGTGACCGGGAGGCCGTGGCGAGGTCGGCGGGGCTCGCCCCGGTGGTGGGCAGGGCCACGGCGTGACCGCGCTGCGCCCCGAGCGCGACACCGGCGCCTCCTATGGGGACGCCGCAGGCCAGGGACCCTCGTACGGGCAGCAGCCGTACGAGGGCGGTGGCGCGTGGCAGGGGCAGGCGTGGCAGGGAGCGGGGAGGCACGGCGACCCGCGGCCGTACGGGCAGCAGGCACCGCAGCAGGCGCACGACGCGACAGCGGTGCTCCCCCCGTACGAGGAACCCACGGCCGGCCCGTCCCATGCCCCGCCCGTGCCGGTGGACAACGAGACGGTCGCGCTGCGCGCCGTGGACGCCGAGGAGGCTCGGCGGGCCGCGCCCGGGCCCGCCGCCGCGCCGGGAGGCCGTGCCGCGCGCCGCAAGGCGGCCAGGAAGCACGGACGGCGCGGTGGCGGCCCAGGCGGCCCCAGCGGCCCGCAGACGGCCGGAGAAGCCCCTGGGACGGCCCCGGCGGCGCCCCGGTCCCGGATGGAGGCCCGACGCGCCGCACGGGCCCGGAAGCCCGGTGCGGCGGTCGTGGTGAGCCGACTGGTGGGCGAGCTGTTCATCACCACCGGTGTGCTGATGCTGCTGTTCGTGACCTACCAGCTGTGGTGGTCGAATGTGCGGGCGCACCAGGAGGCGGGCAGCGCCGCACAGCACCTCCAGCAGGACTGGGCGAGCGGCAAGCGGGCGCCGGGGGCCTTCGTGCCCGGGCAGGGCTTCGCCATCCTGCACATCCCGAAGCTGGACGTGGTCGCACCGATCGCGGAGGGCACCAGCAAGACCGATGTCCTCGACAAGGGCATGGTCGGCCACTACGGCGAGGGCAGCCTCAAGACGGCCATGCCGGACGCCAAGACGGGCAACTTCGGGCTGGCGGGCCACCGCAACACGCACGGCGAGCCCTTCCGGTACATCAACCGGCTCCAGCCGGGCGACGCGATCGTGGTGGAGACGCAGGACGACTACTTCGTCTACAAGATGACGTCCACCCTGCCGGTGACATCGCCGTCCAACACCAGCGTCCTCGCCCCCATACCCAGGGGCTCGGGCTTCACCAGGCCCGGCCGCTACATCACCCTCACCACCTGCACACCGGAATTCACCAGCACGTACCGGTTGATCGTCTGGGGCAAGATGGTCGAGGAACGGCCGCGCAGCAAGGGCAAGCCGGACGCGCTCATCTCGTAGGGCACGCTACGTTCCACAGGCCTCTTGGCGGGCCGCTCATTCGTAAGGCACGTGGGCGCACGGGCACATGGGACAGACGGGGCAGATGCAGTGGGAGTGACCACCGACCAGGACGAGCAGACCGACGCGCCCGCGCCCGGTCCCGGCTCCCCCTCCGCGCCAAGGCGCCGTGGGTCCGGCCGGATCGCGTTCGCCGTCAGCGTCTTCGGGGAACTCCTCATCACCGCGGGCCTCGTGCTCGGCCTGTTCGTCGTGTACTCGCTGTGGTGGACGAACGTCCTCGCCGACCGCAAGGCGGACCGGCAGGGCGACAAGGTCCGCGACCACTGGGCCGCGGAGAAGGACAGCGGCCCGGGCGCCCTGGACACCAAGGACGGCATCGGCTTCCTGCACGTGCCGGCCATGGACAACGGCGAGGTGCTGGTCGAGAAGGGCACGTCGACGAGCGTCCTCAACGACGGCGTGGCCGGCTACTACACCGACCCGGTCAAGGCGACCCTGCCGATGACGGGAAAGACCGGCAACTTCGCGCTGGCCGCACACCGCGACGGGCACGGGGCGAAGTTCCACAACATCGACAAGCTGAGGAAGGGCGACCCGGTCGTCTTCGAGACGAAGGACGACTGGTACGTCTACAAGGTCTTCGCGATTCTCCCGGAGACCTCGAAGTACAACGTGAAGGTCCTCTCCGCCGTCCCCAAGGAGGCGGGCGTGAAGAAACCGGGCCACTACATCACGCTGACGACCTGCACCCCGGTCTTCACCTCCGAGTACCGCTACATCGTGTGGGGCGAACTGGAACGCGTGGAGAAGGTGGACAGCGAGCGGACGCCGCCGAGGGAACTGCGGGTCGACTGACCGTTCCTCCCGGCCGCGGGATGCCAAAAGGGTCCGGCACTCCATGAGTGCCGGACCCCTGATCGTCGCGCTTGGAGCGGTCAGCCGAAGTTGCCGCCGATGAAGCCGCCGTTGTTCCCGCCGTTGTTGCCATTGCCCTGGCCGGCGGTGACCAGGGTCACCGAGGAGCCCTGCTGGACCGGGGTGCCCGGGTTCGGGTTCGAGCCGATGACGGTGGAGTTGGGGTCCTGGGAGCCGACGATGTTGCCGACCTTGAGACCCGCCTGCGCCAGCGCCTGCTCGGCGTCCTTCAGCTTCTGGCCCTGGATGTTCGGGACCTGGGTCTGCTGGGCCGCCTTGCCGAACTGGATGGTGACCGTGGAGCCCTTCCTGACCGTGCTGCCCGGCTGGGGATCGATCTTGACGACCTTGCCCGCCTGGTTCGGGTCGGTGACGTCCACCTCGACGCAGTTGGCGGTCAGATTGCTGGCCTGCATCTGCTGCTTGGCGGCGTCACAGTTCGCGGCGGTCGTCACATCCGGCACGGTCGTCGTCGCCGGGGCGACCGCAACCGTCAGCGTGACCGTCGAGCCCTTCTCCCTGTCGACATTTCCCTTCGGGTCCTGGTCGGTGACGACGCCCGGGGTCTGGTCGGACTCCTGCGTCTTCCGCTCGACGTGGAAGCCCTTGCCCTCGAGCTGGGACTTCGCCGTGTCGAACTGCACACCCAGGACGTCCGGCACCGTCACCTTCGGGGCGCCCGTCGACACCACCAGGTCGACCGTGGTGCCCTTCTTGACCGACGCCTTGGCGTTCGGGTCCTGGTCGCAGACGTTGCCCTTCGCCTGGTTGTCGCAGGGCTTCCTGGAGACGGTGCCCACCTTGAGGTCGGCATTCGTCGCCAGCTGCCGCGCGTCCTTCAGACTCTGCCCCACGAAGTTGGGCACCTCGACGGAACCGTTGCCCACGCCGCCGCTGAACATCCACTTGCCGATGAGGATCGCTCCGACCAGCACCAGCACACCGGCGACGACCAGCAGGATCGTCGACGTGTTGGACTTCTTCTGGCGGCGGCGGTCCGGGCGGTCGTCGTAGCCGAAGCCGCCGTCGTCCGGGCTCATCGGCGGCAGCATCGTCGTGGCACCGGCACCGGGCTCGGCGCGCAGGGCCGTCGTCGCCCGGTCGTCGTGGTAGCCGCCGTAGCCGACCGAGCCCATCGCCGCCGTCGCCGCGACCGGCTGGCCGTCGAGGCACGCCTCGATGTCCTGGCGCATCTCGTCGGCGGACTGGTAGCGGTAGTCCGGGTCCTTGACCAGCGCCCGCAGCACGATCGCGTCCATCTCAGGCGTGATCTCGGGGTCGAAGACGCTCGGCGGCTGCGGCTCCTCGCGCACATGCTGGTAGGCCACCGCGACCGGGGAGTCGCCCACGAACGGCGGGCGGACCGTCAGCAGCTCGTACAGCAGGCAACCCGTCGAATACAGGTCGGAACGCGCGTCGACCTGCTCGCCCTTGGCCTGCTCCGGCGAGAGGTACTGGGCCGTACCGATGACCGCCGCCGTCTGCGTCATCGTCATGCCGGCATCGCCCATCGCCCGGGCGATACCGAAGTCCATCACCTTGACCTGGCCGTTGCGCGTCAACATGACGTTCGCCGGCTTGATGTCGCGGTGGACGATGCCGTTGCGGTGGGCGTACTCCAGGCCCTGGAGGATGCCGATGGTCATCTCCATGGCCCGCTCCGGCAGCAGCTTGCGGCCGCTGTGAAGAAGCTCACGGAGCGTGGAGCCGTCGACGTACTCCATCACGATGTACGGGATCGAGACCCCGTCGATGTAGTCCTCGCCCGTGTCGTACACCGCGACGATCGCGGGGTGGTTGAGTGAGGCGGCCGACTGGGCCTCCCGGCGGAACCGGGCCTGGAAGGAAGGGTCACGCGCCAGGTCGGCGCGCAGCGTCTTCACTGCCACGGTGCGGCCGAGGCGCGTGTCATGCGCGAGGTAGACCTCCGCCATGCCACCACGGCCGAGCACATGGCCCAGCTCGTACCGGCCGCCGAGGCGACGCGGCTCTTCCATAGCTTCCTACCAGCCCTCTCCGTCGGTCCCGACCACACCCGCGTATGGTCCGGCGGTGTGCTGTCCGGGCATACGCTACCCGGCTCGCTTTGCGTGACCTGGCCACATCCGCCACCCGATACAGGACCGGTATCGCAACGTGCACCGATGTGAAGGGGACGTGACGGGAGTCACTTCTTGCTGTTGATGACCGCCTCCATGACGTTCTTCGCGATCGGGGCGGCAAGGCCGCCACCGGAGATGTCGTCACGGTTGGCGTTGTCGTCCTCGACCACCACGGCCACGGCGACCGGCGAGCTGCCGTCACCGAGCTTGGCGAACGAGATGAACCAGGCGTACGGCTTCTCGCTGTTGTTCAGACCGTGCTGGGCGGTACCGGTCTTGCCGCCCACGGTAACGCCTCCGATCTGAGCGTTCTTGCCCGTGCCGTCCTTGACGACCGTCTCCATCATCGACTGGAGGATCTGGGCGTTCTTCTCGGACAGCGGACGGCTCAGCTCCTGCGGCTGCGTCTGCGTGACCACGTCCAGGCCGGGCGTCTGGAGCTTGTCCACCATGTACGGCTTCATCAGCTTGCCGTCGTCGGCGACCGCCGAGGCGACCATCGCCATCTGCAGCGGGGTCGCGGCCGTCTCGAACTGGCCGATCGAGCTGAGCGCCGTCTGCGGCTTGTCCATGTCCTTGGGGAAGTTGGAGGCGTTGGACCGCACCGGCGTGTACTGCTCCGAGTCGAAGCCGAACTTCTTCGCCTCCTCCAGCATCTTGTCCTTGCCGAGGTCGGCGCCGATCTTGCCGAAGACCGTGTTGCAGGAGAACTGGAGCGCGACCCGCATGGTCGCGTTCTTGCAGGGAATGTTGCCCTCGTTCTTCAGCTCGGTCCTGGTGTTCGGGAGGATGAAGGGCAGCGGGGAGTCGGTGTTCTGGTCCGCGCTGCTGTACAGCCCGTTCTCCAGCGCGGCCGCCGCCGTGACCACCTTGAACGTGGAGCCCGGCGGGTAGGTCTCGCGCAGCGCCCGGTTCAGCATCGGGTCGCTCGGGTCGTTCTTCTTCAGCAGCTTCGTCCACGCCTTGGTGTCGGTGGTCGTGGAGTTGCCCGCGAACGACGACGGGTCGTACGACGGATAGGACGCGAGCGCCAGGATCGCGCCCGTCTGCGGGTCGAGCGCCACGGCCGCGCCCTTGCCGCCGACGTTCTTCAGACCGTCGTAGGCGGCCTTCTGCGCGGCCCCGTTGAGCGTGGTGACCACGTTGCCGCCCTGCTGCTGCTTGCCGGTCAGCATGTTGAGCGTGTTGCGGAAGAACAGCCGGTCGTCGTCGCCGGTGAGGATGCCGTCCTCGATGGACTCCAGCTGTGTGGCACCGAACGCCTGCGACGCGTAGCCGGTGACCGGCGCCCACATCGGGCCGTCCTTGTACGTGCGCTTGTACGCGAAGTCGTTGAAGCTGTTGCTGGACGTCTTCTTCGACCCGGTGATCGGGTTGCCGTCGACGATGATGTCGCCACGGGGCTTGGAGTACCGCGCGATCAGGACCCGGCGGTTGTTCGGGTCCGTGCGCAGCTTGTCGGCCTGGAGGTACTGGAGCCAGTTGTCGCGGACGAGCAGTGCGAGGACAAGGAGCCCGCAGAAGATCGCGATCCGGCGCAGGGGCTTGTTCACGGACGGACCACCTGGGTCATCTCGGCGTCGGGGTTCGGGGCGGGGGACGGGGCCGGACGGCGCGCGGTGTCGCTGATCCGCAGCAGAATGCCGATCAGCCCCCAGTTGGCGATGACGGAGGAACCGCCGTACGCCAGGAACGGCATCGTCATACCGGTCAGCGGGATGAGGCCCATCACACCGCCGGCGACCACGAACACCTGGAGCGCGAAGGCGCCGGACAGGCCCACCGCGAGCAGCTTGCCGAACGGGTCGCGGGCGGCGAGGGCGGTGCGCACGCCGCGCTCCACGATCAGGCCGTAGATCAGCAGGAGCGCCATGATGCCGGCCAGGCCCAGCTCCTCGCCGAAGGTCGCGAGGATGAAGTCGGAGTTGGCCGCGAACCGGATGAGATCGGAGTGACCCTGGCCGAGGCCGGTGCCGAGGGTGCCGCCGGAGCCGAACGCCCACAGCGCCTGCATGGCCTGCTCGGAGTGGCCGGCGACGCCCTGCCGGGAGAGCGCGTACTCCTTCACCGGGTCCAGCCACGCCTGGACACGCTGCTGCACATGCGGTTCGAACGACGCCACACCGACCGCGCCGGCCGCGGACATCAGCAGACCGAAGACGATCCAGCTCGTCCGCTCGGTGGCGACGTACAGCATGACGACGAACATTCCGAAGAACAGCAGCGACGTGCCGAGGTCGGTCTCGAAGACCAGGATGAGGATCGAGATCGCCCACACGACCAGGATCGGGCCGAGGTCGCGGCCGCGCGGCAGGTACAGGCCCATGAAGCGGCGGCTGGCCAGGGCGAGCGCGTCCCGCTTCACCATCAGGTAGCCGGCGAAGAAGACCGCCAGCACGATCTTCGCGAACTCACCGGGCTGGATGCTGAAGCTGCCGACGTGGATCCAGATCTTCGCGCCGTAGATGTTGGCCCCGAGACCCGGGATCAGCGGCAGCAGCAGCAGGACCAGCGCGCCCACCATGGAGATGTAGGTGTAGCGCTGAAGGACCCGGTGGTCCTTCAGGAAGATCAGTACGACGACGAAGAGGGCGATGCCCATCGCGGTGTACAGCAGCTGGCGGGGCGCCGCGGTGCCGGCCTGCTTGATGGCCTGGAGCAGCTTCGACTGGTCCAGCCGCCAGATGACGACCAGGCCGAGCCCGTTCAGCAGCGTCGCGAGCGGCAGCAGCAACGGATCCGCGTACGGGGCGAACTTCCGTACGACCAGATGGCCCACCCCGGCCAGCAGGCCGAGGCCGAGGCCGTAGCTCAGCAGGCCGGGCGGCACCTTGTCGTTGATGGCGAGGCCCACGTTGGCGTAGGCGAACACCGGAATGACGACGGCGAAGACCAGCAGCGCCAGTTCGGTGTTGCGGCGGCTCGGCGCGCCGATCGCGCCGATCGTGGACGTGTGATGTGTCGTCGTGTTCGTACTGCTGCTCATGGTGTGACAGGGCCCCTCACGGCTTGCTTACTGCTTACCGCACAGTGAGACGACCTTCTGCTCTTCCTCCGAGAGGCTGGGGCCGGGTGTGGGAGTGGGTGCGGTCGGTGTCTTGGTCGTCGGCGCCGAGGACGTCGGGGTCGGCGAGGCCTTGGACGTCGGTGAGGCCTTTGTGGTTCCCGTGACGCCCCCGGTCCGGCCCTCGCCGGTCTTCGCGCCGGGCCGGCCTGCGCTCTCCTGGCGCTCGCTCTCCTTGCGGCACGCGGACGCCTGCACCGACAGCTCGGAGATCTTCGACTGGGCCGCCGTGAGACCGCCCTCGGCGATGGTCGCCCGGATCTGCTTCTGCTGATACGGCGGCAGGTACTTGAGTTCGATCTCGGGGTGGTCCTTCTGCACCTTCGACAGCGACACCCAGGCGAGGTCCTGGCTGAGACCGCGGTAGAGCGCCACATGCTCGCCGTTGGCGCCGACGTAGTACTGCGTCTGCGTCCACTGGTAGGCGCCGTAGCAGCCGCCGCCGATCACGCCGAGCACGAGAGCCGTGTAGAAGGATCTCTTCAGCCACCTACGGCCCTTGCGCGGCTTGACGAAGTCCTCGTCGGTGTAGTCGCCGAAGCCGCCGCCCGGGACGTAGCCGGTGGTGTCACCGCTGCCGGGCGGGCCGAACTCGCCCCCGCCGCCCTGACCGGGCACCTGCCGGCCGAGACCGGCGGCGCGGCCCGCGGGCGTCTGCATGATGCCGTTGTCGTGCAGATGATGCTGGTTCTCGGCGACCGCGCCCACCACGACCGGGGTGTCGGACAGCTGCCCGGCGAGGGTGTCCCCGGTGTCCAGGTCGAGGACGTCGGCCACGATGACCGTGATGTTGTCGGGGCCGCCCCCGCGCAGCGCCAGCTGGATCAGCTCCTGCACGGTCTCCTGCGGGCCCTGGTAGCTGGCGAGGGTCTCCTCCATCGTCTGATGGGAGACCACCCCGGACAGCCCGTCGGAGCAGATCAGATAGCGGTCGCCCGCGCGTACCTCACGGATGGACAGGTCAGGTTCGACGTGGTCGCCACTGCCCAGCGCGCGCATCAGCAGGGAGCGCTGCGGGTGGGTGGTGGCCTCCTCCTCCGTGATGCGGCCCTCGTCGACGAGCCGCTGCACCCAGGTGTGGTCCTGGGTGATCTGCGTCAGGACGCCGTCCCGCAGCAGATACGCGCGCGAGTCGCCGACGTGCACGAGCCCGAGCCGCTGACCGGTCCACAGCAGGGCGGTGAGCGTGGTCCCCATGCCCTCCAGCTGGGGGTCCTCCTCCACCATCGCCCGCAGCTGGTCGTTGGCGCGCTGCACCGCCGAGCCGAGCGAGGTGAGGATGTCCGAGCCGGGGATGTCGTCGTCGAGCGCGACGATCGTGGAGATCACCTCGGAGGAGGCGACCTCGCCGGCGGCCTGGCCGCCCATCCCGTCGGCGATCGCGAGCAGGCGCGGACCGGCGTAACCGGAGTCCTCGTTGCCCTCGCGGATCATGCCTTTGTGCGATCCGGCGGCGAAGCGCAGTGACAGACTCATGCGCACCTCGCCTGTCGGCTCCGGGTACATCCGCACGGTGCCCACCCTCCGGTCGGGAGCGCGCCGGGGCCCATGGTGTGGACCGCCGCTGCGTGCTCGCTCCGCTCGCTCATTGTCGTACTACTTCCGCAGCTCGATGACGGTCTTGCCAATGCGGATCGGCGCACCCAGCGGAATCGGTGTGGGGGTCGTCAGCCGGGTCCGGTCGAGGTACGTGCCGTTGGTGGACCCGAGGTCCTCGACGATCCACTGGCCGTCCCGGTCGGGGTAGATCCGGGCGTGCCGGCTGGAGGCGTAGTCGTCGTCCAGCACGATGGTGCTGTCGTGGGCGCGGCCGAGCGTGATGGTCTGGCCCTGCAACGCGACCGTCGTGCCCGTCAGGGACCCCTCGGAGACGACCAGCTTGGTGGGGGCGCCACGGCGCTGGCGGCTGCCGCCCGGCTGCTGCCGCTGCGGCGGCGGTGCCGCCGGCCGGGCCGCCTGCTGCGGCCGCCCGCCGTCACGGCGCGAGCCGCGCTGTGTGACGCGCGTACCGAACAGGTCGCTGCGGATGACCTGCACGGCCACGATCACGAACAGCCACAGTACGGCCAGGAAACCCAGCCGCATGACCGTGAGGGTCAGCTCTGACATTGCCCCCGCTTCACCCTTCGGCTTGCCGGTAAATGATGGTGGTGCTGCCCACGACGATCCGCGAGCCGTCGCGGAGCGTAGCGCGGGTGGTGTGCTGCCCGTCCACCACGATGCCGTTGGTGGACCCGAGATCCTGGATCGTCGAGGGCGTTCCGGTCCGGATCTCGCAGTGCCGGCGGGAGACGCCGGGGTCGTCGATCCGCACATCCGCCTCGGTGCTGCGGCCCAGCACCAGCGTCGGACGGGAGATCTGGTGGCGGGTGCCGTTGATCTCGATCCAGTGGCGGGTGCGCCCGCCGGATGCCGGGGCGGCTTGGCCCGAAGGCTGCGGGTACCCATAGCCGCCGGGACGCCCGCCGGGCGGCGGCGCGCTCGGCACGGGCGGCGCTCCCGCCGGCGCGGCGGACGGCGGATAGCCGTAGCCGCCCGGGCCCTGCCGTCCGGAGGGGGCGGCGGGGGCGGGAGCCTGCTGGTTGGTGGAGGAGGCCAGGGTGCGGCTGCGCACCCGGTACAGACCGGTGTCGAGGTCGTCGGCCTTCTCCAGATGGACCTTGACGGGGCCCATGAAGGTGTAGCGCTGCTGCTTGGCGTAGTCGCCCACCATGCCGGCCAGCTCGTCGCCGAGCTGGCCCGAGTACGGGCTCAGGCGCTCGTAGTCCGGCGCGCTCAGCTCCACGATGAAGTCGTTGGGGACCACGGTCCGGTCGCGGTTCCAGATCGTCGCGTTGTTGTCGCACTCGCGCTGCAGCGCGCCGGCGATCTCCACGGGCTGGACCTCGGACTTGAAGACCTTGGCGAAGGTGCCGTTGACCAGACCTTCGAGACGCTGCTCGAACTTCTTCAGGACTCCCATGGGGCACCTCCTCCGTCGTTGCCGTCCTGGGTACTGCTTACCTGGTACTGCTTACTGATCGTATCCACGCGCCGGAAAATCGGCTGGTTCCCCCTGTCGGCTCTGTCGACGGGTGTCGACGCCTGCGGAGTTCCCTCCGGACGACCTCCTCGAACTTCTCCTGCTCGCAGTGCGTGCACGTAACCTCGCACGCACTCCTGACATGGATCGTAGAGGGGGCCGCAGACCAGTGTCCCGCACCTGGCTGCGGACCCTGCCCCCTCCTGGAGAGATGGGCGGGACCGGTACGAGGTTGATACGTGAACCGATTCGTGTCGAGACGTTGCGGGGCGGCGGCTGCGGGCCGCGGGCCGGGGGAGTGGCGGGGGCCTTGGGGGTGCGGGTGGACGGTGCTGCGGCGGGTGAGCGCGGGGGCCGCGTCGGGGTTCGAGGGGGTCTGGCGTCCGGGGCCTGGGGCAGGGGCTCAGGGCCGGGGCCGTGGGCCGCGTGAGCGCCGGTCGGGGGTGGGGGCCTGTCGTCGCTGGTCGGAGGGGGCTCCGCGGGAGCGGCCCCGGGGCCGGGCAGGGGCCCCGGAGGGAAAGGGATGTGAACCCACCCTCTCCAGCGTGCTAATGTTCTGGATGTCGGAGGGCGCCAGCACCGAAAGGAGCGGGAGCCGGAAGACACACCCAATGCGCGGGTGGCGGAATAGGCAGACGCGCTGGATTCAGGTTCCAGTGCCCGCAAGGGCGTGGGGGTTCAACTCCCCCCTCGCGCACCACGAGGTACCGACGAAACGGGTCTCTCACAGTGACGAAAGTCCTGGAGGGACCCGTTTCGCGTTGTTTTACCTCAGATGTGAGATACCGCACGGCCCGCGATCAGGAGCGCCCAAGAGCCCGCCGTACGTGAGCTATCTCACGGCCGGCGCCCTGCTCCTGATCCTGATTGTCCTTCGGCGGAACCTGGTTGGTTCGGTCTACGCCGCTGGTGCCAGGTGGCCGGTCGGGGTCCAGGACCTTGGTTCTTTGGTCTTCCGGCGGTGATGGGTGCGGCGGCGTGGTCGTTCGCTGTTCAGTGCCAGGGTGTCGAGCCACTTCCTGATTTTGCGGCGGTTGGCGTGGGCCAGTTGGAAGGCGAGCAGGATCGTCTGGGCCGCGATGCCGCGGATGCGGCGGGAGCCGGCGGACTCGATCCCTTCGGCCAGGTGGTTCTTTGCGTAGCCGTTGTAGCCCTCGACGCTATTGCGGAGCCGGAAGTAGACCTTCTGCCATTCCGGGCTGCCGTACTCGAGGGCCTGCCAGTGCTTGGCGCCGGCTTCGGGGCTGATGGTGATCGTGCGCTGGCGGCACACCTTGGGAGGGTCGGTGGGGCTGGGCTCCGGGTCGACAAGGGCCAGGTGGATGCCGCGGCCCAGGGTGTGCGGCTTGAGTGCTGGCTCTGCGCCTTCAGGCGAGCGGATCGATGGGCAGTGCTGGCACTGATTCGCAATCGTGAGGTCTCGTCGAAGCGCCAGCGCCCCCTGTTGATCACGATCTGGCCATCGCCGGATGCATTTGCGTCACAAGTGAATCCTCCATGCCTGTGAACTTCTTGTGCTTGATCCCCCTGACAGGACCCACGCCGTATGGCGTGTCCTGAAACAGGGGGTATCGAATGAAACGACGTCCGTCCTGGGGCCGCGAGCAGCTTCGACGTGCTGGCGATCGGGACCATCCCCAAAGACAGCCGCACTGTCACGGTCACCGCTGCTGGAATCAGGAAGCTTCAAGCGCACGGTCAGCGCCGCTGCGGGCCAGCGAAGCGCCGGAGCCCGCACCGACTCCGAATTCGCCGCCTACCAGCCCAGCGTCGAGATCAAAGCCCCGCCCGGGTGGGTCGTGGCCAACCCTGGAGCACACAACTTCTTCATGCTGCCGCCGCGCTGGGACAAAGCCGCCTACCTCCCCAGCAAGACCACCGGCGCCGCAGCCTTCAGCATCCTCCCCACGCTGCAGTACAGCGCGGCAGCCAACGCGCCGGAGCGGGGCGTGGCACTCCACATCCAGAAGGCCTTCACCAAACCGTTCAGCACGCTGCCGCCCACGACGAGGAAGGGCTTCCCAGGCCAGACCGCCGACGCCCCGCTGACACGCCTGTATTGGGACAGCGCCCGGCGCAAGGACAACTACAACGTCTCGGTCTACAACTGCAAGAAGTACTTCGGCGCAGGCTACACACAGCACAACACCAAGGAGTGCGACGAATACCCCTTCCAAAGCACCTACGAGGGCGCCGCTCGCTGGAAGCACGACCACCTGGGAGAGCCCAACAACTTCAGCGTGATGCCGGTGAAGAAGGAGGAGAACGGCGCCGGCGGCATCCTGCTCGCGCAGTTCTACGACAAGAACCGCATCCTTGACGGACCGGACGACGGGTTCCTCGTCAAGATCATCCCCTGACACCAATCAGGCAACACCCACTCGGCGGGCCCGGATCACGCAGCGGCGATCCGGGCCCGCCGACCTGTTACACCTCAGGCCAGAACTGGGCGACGTAACACTCCACTCCGTCCACAGCCCCTTCCCCGGCCAGTTCAGCGAGCGCGTCCCGCCCCGTACACACCACACGCACGGACCAGGTCCCCGGACCATCCGACAACTGAATCTCGTCCAACATCGGGCCAGCGGTCATCGACCTCGCCTCAAGCCTCCCCGACGAGCAGTAGATGCGCGCCGTGGCGATCTCCTCCCATGTTCCTGAAGGAACGGGAGGCTCGATATCCCACACCTCGACGGCGAGAGCAGCGGTGTGCGTGCCCCGCACTTGTGAAGTCCAGGCGCCCGGGGTGCGCAGCAAGAAAGGCTCCGTGCTGGAAACCGTCGGGAAACTGCACCGGCACTTGCCGGTCGTCCCAATCCTGCAGGGCGAAGCCGCCGTGATCGACTTCCACCGGATACTCCTGCCGGCTGACCAGCTCAGCCACATGTCCTCCTCATACGGTGCGCCAGGACGTCACATCCAGCATGGCCGATCGTGGCGCTGGTCGTACGGGAGAAGCTGACCTCGCGCTGGCCCGGCATTGTGGCGTGACCTGGCCTTGCGCTGTGAGATGTAAAGCTGGCTGCCCGATCAACTTCCGCGCTCCGATCACGGTCTCCTTCAGGCGTTGCGCTTACCAAGATTCGCTCAGCGATCGAGCGACGTTTGCGCTGATCTCGCAGGCCCGCGCTCGCTCTCGGACCATCGGGCGGAGGACGGCCGATACTGCCAACCAGACTGTCAACGCTGGTTGAGGAAGCGCGAGACTGCCGGCCTCGTGGCTGATCCGAACCGTAGTGACGTGCCCGGTGGGAAACGATCAATTGGCAGGTCTTCGGTTCTCTGGTCGGGCGGCGGTGGTGGGTACGGCGCCGTGCTTCCGGTCAGGCCCTCACCGTTGCGGAAGAGCGCCAACTGGGCCGGAACGCCAGAGCAGTTCACGCGCCTGGTAGGGCAGCAGCGCCTGGGCGGACTGATCGAGGCGCACTAGGGCCCGTTCGGCCCGACGCCGGCGCTATGGGCGTCAGTGAGGTGGCATTCCACGTCCACGACCCCTTCCACGGCGCGAACGAGACGTGCGGCGACAGAGATGAGCGAGGTGTCCCCGAACTGACCGCGGAGGGTGACGACTCCGTCCTTCACCTCCACGTGGATGGTGTGGGCGAGGGCAGGGAAGAGCGGGGCGACGATCGTGCGATGGACCTCTTCCGCCAAGTCCTGGTCCGGCCGGAGGAAGACCCTTAGCAGGTCGGCGCGGCCGACGATCCCGCGCAGCATTCCTTCGTCGTCCACGACGGGGAGTCGTTTGACGCGTTTCACGGCCATGATCCGGGCCGCCTGCGCCAAGGTGACGTCGGGATGCACGGTGATCGCAGGAGTGCTCATGAGGTCTGCGGCGGTCAGACCTCCGGCCTTGGCCGTGGCGGACAGGCGCTCCCGCTGCTCGGACAGGCCCTGAATACCGGCGCGGAACTCCTCCTTGGTCAGGAGGTCGGCTTCGGACACCACCCCGATGACGCGGCCGTCGCCCTCCAGGACCGGCAGGGCGCTGACCTTCCACTGCTCCATGGTCCTGACGATCTCCCTGAACGGCGCGTCACGTCCTACGGTCACCACCGCCATGGTCATCACATCGCTCACGATGTGCGGTGTCCCGGCCATGAAGACCTCCTCGCGCTACGACCCGGCCGGGCGCGGCAGGAAGCGCGCAGCGCTTCGTCTGAAGACGCCGGCGCGTCGCAGCCTCGACCCTGTCCTCCAGAGTCCCAAGGCATCGGACCGGGCGGCATCGGGCCGAAGGTCCCCGTCGCGGGGCCATTGCGCCCGTCGCGGGCCTCGCAGGACGGTGCGACGGTGGTGACTGGGTCCTCACAGTGAGCTGCGATGGAAGGCGGTGGGGACGATGGAGCCGCCCCTGGTTGTCGGCGCCGACGGTTCGGAATCCAGTCTTCAGGCGGTGGACCGGCCGGTGGACGAGGCGGCGCGCCATGAACTGCCGCTGCGGCTGCCGGCCCAGCGAGCGGCGCACAGGGCTCACTCGGCTGCCCTTCCCTGGCGCGCCACCCCGAAGTCGCGCAGCGTGGAGGTGAAGGACGGCATCCGGCGTGGCCGGCGAGAAGGCCGCGGAAGAGGTGGGACACATGGGCACGGACACTTCCAGGCCTCGTGTCGTCGTCGGCGTCGACGGTTCGCCGTCGTCACACGCGGCGCTGCGCTGGGCCGTGCGGTACGCCGGCCTGATCGGCGGAACCGTGGACGCGGTGGTGGCGTGGGACATGCCCGGCGCGTACGGCTGGTCGGCTCTGGCCGTGGACGCCGACTTCGACGAGGCCGTCGCCCGGCAACAGCTCAGCCAGGAGTTGAGCGATGTGCTGGGTGCCGAGGGAGCCGCCTCGGTCAGGGCGCTCGTGGTCCGGGGGAACCCCGTCGAGGTGCTTCTGATGGCCGCCGAGGGCGCTGAGGCGTTGGTCGTGGGGAGCAGGGGGCGGGGCGGGTTCGCGCGAGCCCTGCTGGGGTCCGTCAGCCAGCACGTGGCTCACCATGCGAGGTGCCCGGTTGTCATCGTGCGCCCGGAAGCGCGATGAGGTGGTCCGGCCGGCCATGACCGGGTCCCGACGGCTCGGGGCTCGTATGTGACGGCGGCTGCCATGACCTCGGCTCCCGCCCTGACAAGACGCGGGCTTCCTCAACGCGGGTGCAGGTCGGGCAGTCGGCGCCCTGCTGTCCGGGCCCACGGCGATGCCCGGCGCCTGGCATTCGAGTCGCGAGTCGTGCCGACGGCAGGCCATCTTGCATGCTTCCGGCCGGGTGGCCGCCCTCGAAGGAGCAATGCCGGGAATGCCTCCCCAGGCTGGGCGGCGTCATCACTCACCCACGGTGAGCGGACGCTTCATGGCCGCTGTCTCCCCTGCCGGGTAGCCGCGGTGGACCGAGGTCGGATCCGAGGTCGTCGTCGGCGTAGCCGATCGACTGATGCACGGCGACCACGCCGTCCACGGAACGGCACAGACGCTCGACAACCGGAATCAGCGTTCTCTGCTCGACCCGGCCCTTCAGCGTCACCACGCCGTCCCGCACGTCGGCCTGCACGGCGTCCGAGGCGAGACCCAGGGTCGCGCGCAGCACGTCCTGGTGGATCTCGTCGCTGATCGCCGTGTCGCCGCGCAGGAACGGCCGCAGCAGATCCGACCGGCTGACGATCCCGACGAGTCTGCCGGTCTCGTCGACCACGGGCAGCCGCTTCACCTTGTGGCGGTACATGCTCCTTGCCGTCTCGACGACGTTCCAGCCCGGACGTGCCGTCACCGCGGGTGTGGTCATCATCGCTTCCGCGGTTTCGGCACCGGCGCGTGCCAGCTCCTCCGGACCCAGCCGGTGTCCTGGCGGCCGTCCCTCCGGGTCCGGCAGGCTCGCCGCCTTGCGGAGCAGGTCCGCCTCGGACACGACACCGATGGGGCGCCCCTCGTCGTCGACGACGGGGACGGCCGTGACGTCGTTGTCGCGCAACAGCTGGGCTATCTGTTTGAAGGACGAGCGCGGGTGTGCCGTGACGACACTGTGTGTCATGACTTCGGCGACTGTCCGGTGCTGCATGTTTGCACTTCTTCCATCCGTGGGCACAGCCCTCATGGCTGTGGAAAGGGGCTCGCGGCGAGGGCGGGCCGTCAGACGATGTCCAGCACATCGGCCACAGGTCGTCGCGGAGCCGGGGCGCCCTCGGGTCCGTATCCGAGACGGATCACCATCTGTACGTGCCCCATGGCCGTCGTCGGGTCCCGCACCACCCACCGGAGTTCGGGCCACTCGAGAGGCTGGGACGTCAGGGACGCGACCAGGCCGTCCAAAGTGGCCTGGAGCCAGACCCGCTCCAGCGCCTGGCCGGCCCGCAGCCAGTCCAGCCGCCGGTCCTGTGCCGTGCCCAGCAGAGCGATCTGAGGC
Source organism: Streptomyces sp. NPDC093261 (assembly GCF_044753645.1). Taxonomy (NCBI): domain Bacteria; kingdom Bacillati; phylum Actinomycetota; class Actinomycetes; order Kitasatosporales; family Streptomycetaceae; genus Streptomyces; species Streptomyces sp. NPDC093261. The sequence continues at coordinate 427,566 of NZ_JBIVNO010000003.1, read as the reverse complement.
CGTTTCTCGAACGGGGCCCAACCGCGCCCGGGTACCTCGCGGCCGACGGCGAAGTCCCGTACGGGGGAGTCGGCTCCCCACTGGCGAGGGCCCAACGCCTCGGCGGGGATCCCGTCCGAAGCGGGGGTTTTGTCGGCGGGCTCGGTCCGGGCCCAGTGGGCCGTCTCGCCCCGCACCTCCGGGTACCGTGCCTCCCGGCCTTCGGCGTCGCGCACCAGATCGAGGACCGACTGCACGTGCCAGGCGTCGGGGAAGACCAGCCGGGCGTCTTCGAGGCGGGCCGCCGCGCACAGGCCGTCCTTCAGGGCATCCGGGATGTCGTCCTCACGGAAGGGATGCCGGCTCGTGTGGCGTCGTCGGATCGCCGGGTGGAGAAGGGCGAGATCGTCGCCGGGGCTCGCGTCGCCTGTGAGGTCCACCTCCGCCAGCAACTGGGGGACTGACGAGTCGGGCAGGAGCCGGGTGGCGGGCTCCCGGCCTGCCGCCACCGCGGCCACCCGCAGGTTGAACAGTGCGGCACCACAGCCGAGGTGCATGCCGCGCCCGTCGGGGTCGGTCTTCGGAAGGGTGCGCTCCGGGTCGACGTACAGCTGCAGGACGCCGCTGTCACCGAGGAACCGGAATCTCCAGGGCTGTGCGTTGTGCTGGGACGGAGCGGCCGTGGCGTCTTCGACGAACGCCGCGACGACGGACACGTCCAAGGGTGGTGCGGTCACTGAACCCCCTCCGGAGTCGATCCGGACGGCTGATCACCTTCCAGACTGGGGGCGCGCGGTACGCCGGGGTAGGGCCGTTCGGACCTCTTGGAGGACCGTGCGGACCATGTCTTCCGGACGGGTATGCGCGGCCGGCGCATCGAGCGGCTTGGGCCGAATGCCGCACCGAAGAGGGCGACATGCCCTTCTGTGGCCCCGTGGGCGGCGTGCTGGTGCAAGTACCTGGTCCTGCGTGGTTTCCCGGACTGGGGAAAGGCGGTGGGGACGATGGGACTGCCCGTGGTCGTAGGCGTCGACGGATCGGATTCCGTCTCCTCGCGGCGGACTGGGCGACCGACGAGGCGGCTCGGCACGGTCTGCCGCTGCGGCTCGTGTCTACCACCAGGAGCGGGCCTCCACGCTGATCGACGCCCTGCTGCAGGACCCGGCGGCCGATCACCCGGACGTCCGGATGAAGAGGACCACGGTCGAGGGGCCCGTCCACAAGGTGCTGCTGCACCGCTCGGCCGCCGCGGACCTCGTGGTCATCGGGGCCGCCCGCGGCCACGACCCCCATGGACTCCGCCTGGGGAGGGTGGGACACACGCTGCTGCACCAGGCCCAGCGCCCGGTGGCCGTCGTACCGGAGCTGCCGTGAGCGGTCACTGCGCCAGCGAGAAGTAGCTCTCCTCCTCCTGCGCGAAATGAAGGCGCAGGATCGTGTGGAGGCCGTACAGCGAGGCGCGCAGGTCGTCGAGTTGCTCCGGCCGGAGCCCGCCTTCCTCGTCGGTGAGGCGTACGTGGGTGGCGATGCGCTCCGCCAGGCGTTCGATCTCGGCGTGGGCGCGGCTCATGGTGTCGGTGGCCTCGGGCCCCAGACGTCGGTCCAGCGCGGGGTAGAGCTCGTGTTCCTCCGCGTGTTCGTGGGGGAGCAGGCGGTTTCTGAGCAGGTGGTCGATCTCGCGCACGGCGGCCAGGGCGCGGGGGCCGTGGTCCGTGGCGAGGAGGCCGGCGGCTTCCCGGATCGCGTCGAGGGCGTCCCTGAGGTCGTCGTGCTCGGTGGCGAACCGGTGGATGAGGCTCTCCGCCTCCGGTTCCAGGGTCGGGCGTACGCCGGGTGGCGGGAGCAGGGCCCGCAGCGCGTTGAGGATGACGGTCACGTCGATGGCCTCCTGGAGGAGGGCGCCGGGTGCGGGCGGGAGCAGGCCGAGGAGCGCGGCCGTCATGGCGGCCAGGGACATCGCCATCCCGCCCGCGGCGCTCTGCACCGCGATGCGGCGGGCGCGTGCGGCGATCTCCATCGCGTCGGCCAGGCGCGCCACGTGGTCCGTAACGAGGACGATGTCAGCGGCCTCCGATGCCGACGTGGACCCACGGGCACCCATGGCGACACCGACGTCGGCCGCGGCAAGAGCGGGGGCGTCGTTGACACCGTCGCCGACCATCACCGTGACGGCCCGCTCGCTCTCCTCGCGCACCGCGGCGATCTTGTCGGTGGGCAGTTGCCCGGCGCGTACGTCGTCCAGTCCCAGCACCGCCCCCACCTCACGGGCCGGTTCGGGGCGGTCTCCGGTGAGCATCAGCAGCCGGTCCAGTCCGGCCGCCCGCAGGCGGCGGATGGTGCGGGGCGCGTCGGGGCGCAGCGGGTCTCGCAGCAGCAGGGCACCGGACACCATGCCGTTCACGGTCAGCCAGACCGTCGCGGCGCCGTTCAGCATGGCACGGTTGTCCACGGCACGCGCCCAGCCGGGCAGGTCGGCCGGGGACAGCTCCGTCCTTCCCACGCCGATGCGCACGCCGTCGACGGTCCCCGTGACCCCTCGTCCGGGTTCCTCGATGACGTCCTGCGGAAGGGCCAGGGGCAGGTTGCGTGCCCTGGCCTCGTGGACGATGGCTTCGGCCAGGAGGTGGGCCGACACCTGGTCGAGCGAGGCGGTCAGCCGCAGCACCTCCGCCGGAGCCGGGCCTCCCGGCGCGCCCGCCACCTCCAGCACCCGCGGCCGTCCCACGGTCAGCGTGCCCGTCTTGTCGATCACCAGGGTGCGGGCCCGGCCCAGTCGCTCCAGGGCACCGCCGTCACGGACCACGACGCCCCGCCGGGCGCACTGCGACAGGCCGGAGACGATGGCGACCGGGGTGGCGAGCAGCAGCGGGCAGGGGGTGGCCACGACGAGGACGGCCACCGCCCGTACCACGGAGCCGCTCACCAGCCAGGCGACGGCGGCCAACCCCAGCGACAGGGGAAGGAACCAGGCGGCGTAGCGCTCCGCCAGCCGCACCATGGGAGCCCGTTCCGCCGCCGCCTGCTGGGCGAGGCGCACGATCTCGGCGTAGGTGCTGTCGGCGGCGGTGGCCTTCGCCCTCAGCTCGAAGACGCCCCCGCCGCCCACGACTCCGCTGCGCACCGTCTCGCCGACCCCGCGTTCGATCTCGCCGGACTCCCCGGTCAGCACGGACTCGTCGAGCACCGCCGGGCCGACGGTGATCTCGCCGTCCACCGGCACCACCTCGCCCGGGCCGACCACCAGCACATCACCGGGTGCCACCACGTCCAGCGGCACGACCCTCACCTTCCCGCCGTCGCGGCGATGGGCCGAACGCGGGGCGTGCTCCAGCAGGGAACGCAGGTCCCGTGAGGCGCGCCGTTCCGCGGCTTTCTCCAGTGCCCGGCCGGTCGCCAGCATCAGCCCGATCAGAGCACCCGCCAGGTACTCGCCCACCGCGAGGGTTCCGGCGAGCGCCAGCACGGCGATCACATCGACGCCGGCCCGTCCCCTGCGCAGATCGCCCACCACCCACGCGACCGCGGGAACGAGGGCCAGCGCGGTGCCGGCCGCCCAGCAGGCACCCGCGACATCGTGACGCCCCAGCAGCCACGCGATGCCGCCGGCGAGCAGGGCGCCCGCGGTCATCGCCAGCAGTCCGGACTCCAGCAGACGTCGGCTGTGCCGAGCCGATAGAAGGTTCGTCTCTCGCCGCCCGCCACGGCCACCGGCCTTTGTCTTCACGGCTCACGCCGAGTCGTGCGGGACGGCGATGACGGGACAGCGGGCGTGGTGGAGCACGCCCTGGCTCACCGAGCCGAGCAGCATGCCGACGAAGCCGCCGCGCCCCCGGGTCCCCACCACCAGGCCGAGAGCGTGGGCGGATGCCCCGGTCAGCACCTCCACCGGATGACCGCTGACGAGTTCGTGACGCACCTGCACGTCCGGGTACGCCGCGCCGCGCCCCGCGACGGTTTCGGAAAGCACCCGTCGGTACTCCTGTTGCTCCGCGTGCTCGTCGAACATCCAGTGCAACGGCCCGGACTGCCACGCGTACACGGCGCGCAGCGCGGCGCCCCGCAGGGCGGCCTCCTGAAAGGCGAAGTCGACTGCGGCGGCGGAGTGGGCGCTGCCGTCCACGCCGACGACGAAGTGCGCGGGCTGCTGGGTGACGTGCTCCGGCTCGGGGACCACGACCACCGGGCAGCGGGCATGCGCCATGACGGGCACGGCGATGGACGAGGAGCCGAACACCTCCCGCGCTCGGCTGAGGTGCCACGAGCCCAGCACGACAGCCGTGGCCTGCCGGCTCTGCTCGCGCAGGACCCACGCCGGGTTCCCTTCCGCCAGCAGCCCGGACACCCGCACCTGGGGCTGCCGGGCCTCCACGAAGGACACCGCGTCCTCCAGCACACGCTCGCCGGCCCGGTGCAGCATCTCGTTCCACGCCTCCCAGGAGGGAGGCACCTCCCACCGACCGAACCCGACGGTCGGCATGCTCTCGGCGTGCACCAGGCGCAGCGGCAGTCCGCGCCGCGCCGCCTCGTCGGCCGCCCAGGCCAGCGCCATGCGCTTCGCGGGGTCGGGATCCACACCGACCACGATCGGGGCATCCGGTCGTGCCATCGTGATCTCCGTCATCAGCGGCGTTCAGGTGAGGCGGTCCGTACGCCCAGGTGCTTGACGTACGCGTCGGGTCCGGAGAAATACAGCGTCGCCCGTCCGGCGTCCCGGCGCACGTCGTACGGCGGGCTTCCGCCCTGGTAGTGGATACCGATTACTTCTTTGCGTCCTTGAAGGCACACGCACATGCTTCCGGTACCTCCGTATTTGTACGCTTGTGCCGGAAGTCCTGAACCCATGGGCACCATGGGGACCGACGGCCGCCGCACCTGCTTTCCGCGGTACTGAGGGAGCAAGGCCATGAACACGTACACCGACGTGAACAGCTCGTCGCCACCCCTCTCCGACGGGATGGTGATCGGCAAGGACGGGATGGCCGCGCTGGTCGACGTCCTGATCGGGCGCGGTCTCACCGTGGTCGGCCCCACTGTGCGGGACGGCGCGATCGTGCTGGCGGAGCTGGAGTCGGCCGACCGGTTGCCCTACGGATGGGGCGTGGAGCTGGAGGCCGGGCAGTACCGGCTGCGCGAGCGGCCGGACGGCGCCGCGTTCGCGAACGCGGCGGGCCCCCAGTCGTGGAAGACGTTCCTGCACCCGGCGCGGGTACGGCAGTGGAGTGCCGACCGGGTGGGAGACGAGACGGTGTTCACGGCTGACGAGCCCCCGCCGGTCCGGTACGCGTTCCTCGGGGTGCGCTCCTGCGACCTGCGGGCCATCGCCATCCAGGACCGGGTGCTCACCGGGGGGCCGCACCGCGACCCCGTCTACCAGGGGCGGCGCACCGGAGCGTTCCTGGTGGCGGTGGAGTGCACGGAGCCCGGGGGCACCTGTTTCTGCGTCTCGATGGGCACGGGACCGGCGGCCGGACCCGGTTACGACCTGGTGATGACCGAGGTGGTCGATGACGACGGTCACCGCTTCTGGATCCGCGCCGGCAGCGAGGAAGGCGCCGAGATCCTCGCCGAACTGCCGGCCCGCCCGGCGGACGCCGCCACCCGCGAGGCGGCCCGCGCGGGCGTCGCCTCCGCCGCGGACCGCATGGGACGGACCATGCCCGAAGCCGACCTGAGGGAACTGATGGCCGGCACGCTGGACGCCCCACGCTGGGACGACGTCGCCGGGCGCTGTCTGACGTGCGGGAACTGCACCATGGTGTGTCCCACCTGCTTCTGCACCACCACCGAGGACGTCACCGACCTCACCGGTGACCACGCGGAGCGGTGGCGGCTGTGGGACTCCTGCTTCGACCTCGACTTCTCCCGTCTGCACGGCGGCCCGGTCCGCGCGTCCGCGCGCAGCCGCTACCGGCAGTGGATGACCCACAAACTGGGCACCTGGTACGACCAGTTCGGCTCCTCCGGCTGTGTGGGCTGCGGCCGCTGCATCGTGTGGTGCCCGGTCGGCATCGACATCACCGAGGAGGCTGCCGCTCTGCACGACTGGACGCAGTCCCGGGCATCGGAGGAGGCCCCGTGACCCGCCTGCCGCCGTCCCCGGACTTCCTCCCCGCCGCACACCGCGAACGGCTGATGGCCACAGGACTGGACGTCACGTATCCGGCCGGTACGCGACTCTTCGACGAGGGCGGGAAGGCCGACCGCTTCTGGCTGCTGCGCTCCGGCGAGGTCGCCCTCGACCTGTACGTCCCCGGCCGGCACCCGGCGCCCGTGGTGGAGACGCTCGGCCCGGGTCAGTTGCTGGGCTGGTCGTGGATCTCTCCGCCGTACCGCTGGCACCTGGGGGCCCGGACGGTGACCGCGGTGGAGGCGACGCAGTTCCCCGCCGCCGAGGTACTCGGCCTGTGCGCGGCCGACCCCAGACTCGGCTACGCCCTGATGCGCCGCTTCACCGAGGTCGTCGCCGAGCGCCTGCAGGCGACCCGCATCAGGCTGCTGGACCTGTACGCGCCGTACGGAAGCGGCCCGGCATGAGCACCGTGACGCCTCCGCTTCCGTACCGGGTCGCCGACACCCGGCGGGAGACCGCCGACACCTGTTCGGTGGAACTGGTGCCGGTGGGGCGGGAGCTACCGCCGTTCTCGCCGGGTCAGTTCGCCATGATCTACGCGTTCGGCGTCGGCGAGGTGCCCATCTCGGTCAGCTCCCTGCGTGGCCGCCACGGAGGGCTGGTGCACACCGTGCGCGCGGTGGGTGCGGTCTCCACGGCGCTGTACCGGCTGCGCCCCGGAGACACCGTGGGGCTGCGCGGGCCGTACGGCGTCGGCTGGGACCTGGACGCGGCGGTCGGCCACGATGTACTGGTGATCGCCGGCGGCATCGGGCTGGCGCCGCTGCGGCCGGTGGTGCACACGGTCCTGGAGCGTCCCGCGGCCTACGGCCGGCTCGCGATTCTGGTGGGCGCCCGCACCCCCGGCGACCTGGTCTGCCGGGAGGAGACCGAAAGTTGGGGCGGCTCGGCCCGGGTGGCAGTGACCGTCGACCGCCCCAGCCCGGGCTGGCACGGCGCGGTGGGGGTGGTCACCACACTCCTGGACCGGTTCGACATCCATCCCGACCGCACGTGCGCGCTGGTGTGCGGCCCCGAGGTGATGATCCGCCACACCGCACGCGCCCTGACGGACCGGGGCGTGCCCCCGCACCTCGTCCAGGTCTCCCTGGAACGCAACATGCGCTGCGCCACCGGCCACTGCGGCCACTGCCAGCTAGGCCCCCTGCTGCTGTGCCGGGACGGTCCGGTCGTCGGCTACGACCGGGCTGAACCACTGCTCGCCGTAAGGGAGTTGTGAGATGGACATCAACACGCGACCGGACACCGGCACCGGACCGGCCGCCGATCCCCGGCCGACACTCGCCGTGTGGAAGTTCGCCTCCTGCGACGGCTGCCAGCTGACCCTGCTCGACTGCGAGGACGAGCTGCTCGGTCTCACCGACCGGATACGGATCGAGCACTTCCTGGAGATGTCCGCCGCCGAGGGTCCCGACGGGGAGCGCGCGGAGCTGTCCGGGCGCGGACCGTACGACCTCTCCCTGGTCGAAGGGTCGATCACCACGGCCGAGGACGCCGAGCGGATCCGGCACATCCGACGCATCTCGCGGCGCCTGGTCACCATCGGAGCCTGCGCCACCGCGGGTGGCATCCAGGCGCTGCGCAACTTCGGGGACGTCGCCGAGTTCCGCGCCGCGGTCTACGCCCGCCCGGAGTACATCGCCACGCTGGAGACGTCGACGCCGATCTCGGCCCATGTACCGGTCGACTTCGAACTGCGCGGCTGCCCCATCGACCGCCGCCAGCTCCTCGAGGTCATCACCGCCTACCTGGCCGGGCGCAAACCGGGCATCCCAGACCACAGTGTCTGCTTCGAGTGCAAGAGGCGCGGCACCACCTGCATCACCGTGGCCCACGGCACCCCCTGTCTGGGCCCGGTCACCCACTCCGGATGTGGCGCGATCTGCCCCGCCTACGGACGCGGCTGCTACGGCTGCTTCGGCCCGAGCAACAGCCCCAACCTGCGCTCCATGGTCCGGCAGCTGCGCCACGACGGGATGAGCGAGCGCGACATCCTGCGTGTCTTCCGCACCTTCAACGCCGCGTCGCCGGAATATGCCCCCGTACCCGATCTCGCGGCTGAGGCAGCCGAGGAGCAGGACGACTCTCAGACCAGGACAGACACCATCCCGGAAGGGCCGGTATGAGCCATCGCGGATCCCGCGTCCTGCGGCTGGACGCACTGGCCCGCGTGGAAGGCGAAGGCGCCCTCCACCTGCGCGTACACGACGGAACGCTCGCCGAGGCACGGCTGCGCATCTACGAGCCGCCACGGTTCTTCGAGGCCTTCCTGATCGGCCGGGGACACACCGAGCCACCGGACATCACCTCCCGCATCTGCGGCATCTGCCCGGTCGCCTACCAGATGAGCGCCTGCCAGGCGGTCGAGAACGCCTGTGGCGTCACCGTGGACGGCCCCCTCGCAGAGCTACGCCGCCTGCTGTACTGCGGCGAATGGATCGAGAGCCAGACCCTGCACATCCATCTGCTGCACGCCCCGGACTTCCTCGGCTGCCCCAGTGCGGTCGAACTCGCCCGCGACCACCGCGCCGCCGTCGAGCGCGGCCTGAGGACCAAGCAGGCCGGCAACGCCATCCTGGAACAGCTGGGCGGCCGCCCCATCCACCCGGTCAACGTCCGTGTCGGCGGCTTCTACCGCACGCCGACGGTCCAGGAGCTTCGGCCACTGGCGGACCGGCTGCGGCAGGCCCGCGAGGACGCGCTGGAGACCGTGCGCTGGGTGGCCGCGTTCGAATTCCCCGACGCCCTGTGCGACTACGACCTCCTCGCGCTGCGCGATCCGGGCCGCTACGCCATCGACTCCGGAACACCCGCGGTCATGGCCGCCCTCGACCACGGTGACACCGAGCGGAGCCCGGCCCCGCGCGAGTTCCCGGTCGCCGACTTCGAGCGGCACGTGCGGGAAGAGCAGGTACCGCACTCCACCGCCCTTACCGCCACCCTCGACGGCCGCCGCTACCTGACCGGCTCACTGGCCCGCTATGCCCTCAACGGCCGCTGGCTGCACCGCGCGGCAGCCGAAGCGGCGCGAGACGCCGGGCTCGGCGACCCGACCTCGGGCGCGGTCTGCCGCAACCCCTTCCGCAGCATCGTCGTACGCGCCGTGGAGGTCGTGCATGCCGTCGAGGAAGCCCTGCGCGTCATCGACGCCTACGAACCACCTCCCCGCCCGGCCGTCGAGGTCACGCCACGCGAGGCGGTCGGCACCGGCGCCACCGAGGCACCCCGCGGACTGCTCTACCACCGCTACGCCATGGCGGCGGACGGCACGCTCACCGCAGCCCGCATCATTGCGCCCACTGCCCAGAACCAGTCGGCCATCGAGGAGGACCTGCGCCGGGCCGTCCAGTCGCGACTGGACAGGCCGGGCCTCGCCCCGGACGACGAGGAACTCACCACCGTGTGCGAGCGGGCCATCCGCAATCATGATCCCTGCATTTCCTGCTCCACCCATTTCCTCGATCTGACGGTGGAGCGCGCATGACCGGCAGGGTCGTGGTGATCGGTGTGGGCAATCCCTTCCGCCGCGACGACGGTGTCGGCCCGGTGGTGGTGGAGGCACTGCGGGACCGGGTTCCCGACGGCATCGTTCTGACGGTCAGTGACGGCGAACCCGGCCGGATGCTCGACCTGTGGCACGGAGCCGACACCGTGGTCCTGGTGGAAGCCGTTCGCACGCAGCCGGCCCGCCCCGGCCGGCTGCATACCCTGTCAGCGGCGGAAGCGGCCGCACACGGGGCGGGTTCGGCGAGCACCCACGCTCTGGGCCTGGGAGAGTGCCTGGCCCTGGCAAAGGCCCTCGACCGGCTCCCGCGTGAGCTCGTGGTGCATGCCGTGGAGGCGTCCGACATCGCGCTGGGCACCGGCCTGAGCGAACCGGTGCAGTCGGCTCTGCCCGATTTGATCGATCGCGTTGCCGCTTCCGTACGGGAGGCAAGCGATCATCACTAGGAGTCGGTGGAGTGCACCTGCGGCCGACAGCGGCTGCGCCGCGACACAGGTCCCGGCGACAGGGACCGGATGGCCCCTTGGGCCGCGGGCGAAGCGGATCGAAGGTTGAGCTGTGATGGTGACCACCATGCCGGCGCGGCCGGTAGCCGCCGGCCGTGCCGCCACGGCGGCCGCCCGGTCCACCGCCGAGGTGCTGCGCGACCTGGGGGCGACCGACGGTGGTCTGTCGTCGGACGAGGCGGAGCGGCGGCTGAGGCGGTGGGGACCCAACGCGGTCCATTCGCACCGGGCCCGGGCATGGCTCGTCCTGTGGCACCAGCTGCGGTCCCCGTTGCTGGGCCTGTTGCTCGCCGCCGCCGTCGTCTCCTTCTTCGTCGGTGAACGTAACGATGCCTTGATCATCGGGGTGATCGTCGTGCTCTCCGTCGGTCTCGGTTTCGTCAACGAGTACCGGGCCGAGAAGACCGCCCAGTCACTGCACGCGAAGATCCGCCACCGGGCGCTCGTGCTGCGCGACGGCCGTCCGCAGGAGGTGGAGGTCACCGGCCTGGTTCCGGGCGATGTGGTGGAGCTGCGCCTCGGCGACGTCGTGCCCGCGGACCTACGACTGCTCCAGGTCACCGGCCTGGAGTGCAGCGAGTCGGTCCTGACCGGCGAGTCGCTGCCGGTCGCCAAGGACACGGCCCCCGTCCCGGCCGCCACGGTGCTCGCCGAGCTGTCCGGATGTGCCCTGATGGGCACCGTGGTCCACTCGGGAAGCGGCCGTGGGCTGGTGGTCGCCACCGGTGCGCAGGCCGAGTTCGGGAAGATCGCCGCCGGACTGAGCGGCCACCAGCTGGAGACCGAGTTCCAGGTGGGGCTACGCCGGTTTTCGATGCTGCTGGTGTACGTCGCGGGGGCGCTGACCACGTCGATCTTCGTCATCAACGGGGCACTGCACAAGCCGCTGATCGAGGCGCTGCTCTTCTCACTGGCCATCGCCGTCGGGATCACTCCGCAGCTGCTGCCCGCCGTGGTCTCCACCAGCCTGGCCGCGGGCTCGCGGCGGATGAGCCGGCGCAAGGTGCTGGTCAAGCGCCTGGTGTGTATCGAGGACCTCGGTGACGTCGACGTGCTGTTCACCGACAAAACCGGCACGTTGACCCAGGGGCGCATCGATTTCATGCGGGCGGTGCCGGTGGGTGGTGCGTCGCCGGAGGAGGTGATGCGCTTCGGGCTGCTGTGCACCGAGGCGGAAGTGGACGACCAGGGGCGGCCGGCGGGCGGCAACCCGCTGGACGCCGCCCTGTGGGGCTCCTCCGCCGCCGCCTTCCAGCGCTCGGCCCTCAGCGGTTGGATACGGATCCAGGTCCTGCCCTTCGACCACGAGCGTCGGATGGTCTCCGTCACGGTCACCGATCCCGACGGCGCCCCCACGCTGATCACCAAAGGTGCCCCCGAGGCGGTGCTGGAACGCTGCTTGGAGGTGCCCGACAGCGCCCGTCGGGCGTTGAACGCCGAGTTCGCCGCCGCCAACCGTGTCGTGGCCGTGGCGACCCGCCCCGCCGAGGCGGCCGCCGCTCTTACGGCTGCCGACGAGCGTGACCTGTGCCTGGCCGGTCTGCTGGTCTTCCTCGATCCGCCCAAACCCGACGCCGCCGAGGCGCTGAGGCGGCTCGACGCGCTGGGCATCACGGTGAAGATCGTCACCGGGGACAACCCCGCGGTGGCCGCCAGGGTCTGCCACGACCTGGGACTGAGCGAGGTCGGCGTCCTGACCGGGAGCGACCTGGACGCCCTGGACGACGAGCAGCTCACTGTCGCGATCGAGCACACCACGGTCTTCGCCCGGGTCAGCCCCGAGCACAAGGCCCGCATCGTCCGCAGCCGGAGGCGGACCGGCGGCGATGTCGCCTTCCTCGGTGACGGGGTCAACGACGCCCTCGCGCTGCACGCCGCCGACGTGGGCATCTCGGTGGATTCGGCCACGGACGTGGCCAAGGACGCGGCCGACGTGATCCTTCTGGAGAAGGACCTCGGGGTCCTGGCGGACGGGGTCGCGGAGGGGCGGCGGATCTTCGCCAACACCATCAAGTACGTGCTGATGGGCACGTCCAGCAACTTCGGCAACATGTTCAGCGCGGCCGGCGCGTCACTGTTCCTGCCGTTCCTGCCGATGCTGCCCTCCCAGATCCTGCTCAACAACCTTCTGTACGACACCAGTCAGCTCGCCATTCCCACCGACGAGGTCGACGAGGAGCAGGTGCGCCGACCGGCGCACTGGGACATCGCCTTCATCCGGCGCTTCATGGTGTGCTTCGGGCCGATCAGCTCGCTGTTCGACTTCCTGACCTTCGGGGTGATGCTGTGGTTCTTCCACGCAGGCGCGGCCCAGTTCCACACCGGCTGGTTCGTGGAGTCCCTCGCCACGCAGACGCTGGTGATCTTCGCCATCCGCACCCGCCGCACCCCCTTCTGGCGCAGCCGCCCCAGCCTCCCCCTGACGCTGACCGCGCTGGCTGTCGTCGCCCTCGGCGCCGCCCTGCCGGCCACCCCCCTGGCTCATGTCCTCGGCTTCCAGTTCCTGCCGACCGGTTTCTTCGCCGCGGTGGCCGCCATGGTCGTCGTCTATCTTCTCCTCGTCGAGACGGGCAAGCGGATCTTCTACCGGACCGCACGCGCACCGGTACCGCCCCGGCCGGCCCTCGGCCACCGCCACCTGCGCCGCCGCGCGGCACGCTTCAGCACCATCACCCGACTGCGGCAACCGCAGGCCACCCGTCGTCCGTCGCCGAACAGACCGCACCCGACCGGCGCCGCCGGGCCCCGGCAGGCGGAGGCTCCTCGGACCTCCTCGCAGTGATGGCCGGTATGCGCCGCAGAGACGTATGCGGTAGTCCTCGAATGAGAAGAGGCCGAGCTCGGCGTGCCGGTGCCGCCTGGGCAGACGGGCTCGCTCACCGTCGTTTCGGCTTCCCACGAGACGGAGGCCGTCGCCATCGGGCGGTCGGTGTCGTCACACGGTGATCCGGCGCCCGGTGATGCTGAGAGGTTCGATGCGGATCCACAGCTCACGTTGCCCGCCCGCCCAGGGTGCGCTGTACGCCTGTTCCTCCAGACGCCGTACGGACTCGGGATCCGTCACGGCTCGGGCCTGTCCGCGCACCAGGACGCTCCAGCCCTGGCTCAAGGCTCCGTCGACGTGGTCGATCTCGAAGGCCACTTGAGGGCCCGGCGCCTGCGAAGGTACCGCGTGGGGCAGCGTCCTGAAGACGACCGTCCCCTCCACGACGCTGTAGTTCACAGGGACGACCAGTGGTCCTGAGGCGGTGGATACCGCGAGTCTCCCCACGCCGTGGGTCGAGAGCAGCTCCTGGCACTCCTGCGTGGTCAGCACCGTGAACTTCGGGTGTCGGCCCGCCTGTCCGAGGCCGGGTGGCAGATCGACGTCACCACCGGAGAGGTCCCGGACGGTGGTCTCGAGTGCTCCGGCCAACCGCAGGAGGGAGGCCGCGCTCGGCGTGGCGGTGGACTGCTCCTCCAGGTACCGGAGGTAGCCGGCAGCCATACCGGCCCGATCGGCCGTTTCCTCCCGGGTCAAGCCGAGTTCCTCGCGCCGCAGGGCGATCCGGCGCCCAAGGTCACCGGTCGGGTGGCCTCCCGCCGCGTTCGACGATGCTTGTGCGGCCACAGCTCGTCACCTCCTCCCAGGGGCCGTGCGGCCGATCGTGGGCGAGCCGTGCGGTGGCCGCTCGCCGGCCTTGAAGGCACTGGACTTGGCGGCCTGCCGGTGCGCTCTGGGTGTGACGAACCCGAAGCGACGCATGACATCTCCTCGTAGAAGCCCCGCAACCGCTGGTGATCGTCCGGCTCCACGGGCCGGATGCAGACGGTGCTGCCGTCCGCGAGCAGGGCGTGTATCCGGGGGCGGCTGACTGTGTCGTCCGTCATCGCGGTTTCCTCCGGGCTCTCGGCATTTCAAGCATCGGCCGCCATGCCGGCGATCACATGGGCTGAGCGGGGTGGGACGGGGGCCGGTCGGCCCTGAAAGCGAATCGGGATCCCGCCGGTGTTCTCAGTCACGGGGCGCCCACAAAGCGGGTGCGGGAGGAGATCGACACGCGTTTCCGCTCGCGGCCCCCCGGCGTACCCGCAGACGGCGGCCCTTCGATCGTGAGGGATCGCAGAGCCTCGACGCGGACACGGCCGGCCTCTTGGGTGAGCTGTCTTGCGTACGGGCCGGCGCTCCGTCCCTGTCGGGATGTCGTGCCGCGCTCGGCTGCCGCCGGGGCCCAGGCCCGCGTGGCGGCGAGGACATCGGTCAGCGTGGGCATTCGATGAGCTGTTCGGACCAGATCGTCTTGCGGTTCTGGCTGTGGCGGCAGCCCCAGCGCGCGCCGAGTCGAGCGACGAGCAACAGGCCGCGTCCTCCCTCGTCGTTCGTGCGGGCACGTCGTAGGCGGGGCTGGGTGCTGCTGGAGTCGGTGACCTCGCAGAGCAGAACGTTGTGGCGGATCAGCCGCAGCTCCGCCGGCGGACGACCGTGGCGGATGGCGTTGGTGACCAGTTCGCTGACGATGAGTTCGGTGGTGAAGAGGAGGGCGTCCAGCCCCCATGCGGCGAGTCGGCGGCCTGCCCATTCCCGAGCCTCGGAGACGGCAGCCGGATCGGCCGGGATCTCCCAGTGAGCGGTGTCCTGCGCCGGTACGGCGCGGGTGCGTGCCAACAGCAGGGTCGCGTCATCACGCGGCGCTTCGTCCACCAGATCGGCGAGGACCGCCCGGCCGGTTTCGTCCAGAGCGCGGTCCGGGCGGCAGGACGCGGCGAGCGCATGGGTCAGCCGCCGGAGTCCATCGCGGGTGTCGTCCGCGCCCCGATCGATCAGGCCGTCGGTGTACAGCGCGAGCACGCTGTCCGGTTCGAGGCCGATGGTGGTGGTCTCGTACGGCACGCCGCTGAGGGAGAGTGGTAGGCCCGGGGAGATTCCGACGGCTTCCGCGGTCCCGTCGGGCCGGACCAGGACGGGTGGCGGGTGCCCGGCACTGGCCATGACGCAGCGGCGGGTGACGGCGTCGTACACCGCGTACAGGCATGTGGCGCCGACGATGTCGTGGTCACCGGGTGGGGCCTCGGCCGAGAGGCGCTGGACCAGGTCCGCGATCCGGGTGAGCAGCTCGTCCGGCTCGAGCTCGAGGTCCGCGAGTGTCCTGCGCGGTACGCACGACATCCAGGGACCCTCCCACCTGCTCCGCCACCTCGCGGGCGAGGCACTCCGCCGAGCCGCTCAGCCGGGTGGTCCGGAAAGCGACGTCGACGGTGTTGCCGCACCGTAGCCACAGCCGTACCCGGCCGGATGCCGGCATCTGCGTGGTGCCGCGCAGTCCGTCGGGGAGTTCCGCCACCAGTTCCCGCACGGGGCGGCCGCAGACCTCTTGGGCGGTGAACCCCGTCAGGTCCGCTGCTGCCTCGGTCCACCGCACCACCGCGCCTCGGCTGTCGACCACGGCGGCCGCCAGGCCCGCGAGGACGTAAGCGCTGCCGCTGGGACGGGCGTCGGAGACGCTCGGTGTCTCCTGGGCGGTGCTCAGCGAACCGGTGTCATGTGCGTTGTTGAGAGCCATGTCCGGGACTTCCCTGCTGGAGCATGGGGGGCGCCGCAAGGGCTGCGGAGGGCAGGTCTTGTTCGGCCCAGACGACCTTGCCGTCCGCCCCGGAGCGTGAGCCCCACCTGCGCGACAACTGGGCGACGAGAAAGAGTCCTCGGCCGTCCCCGTCGAGGGAGTGGGGATGGCGGGGGCGTGGCTGGCTGGTGTTGGTGTCAAAGACCTCACAGGTCAGAACCCGGTGCTGGATGAGCCGTAGGCGGCTCGGGCCGTCGCTGTGGCGGATGGCATTGGTGACCAGTTCACTGATGATCAGTTCCATGGGTCTCACGAGCGGCTCCAGTCCCCATTCGGTGAGCTGACGGGCGGCCAGATGCCGGGCGGCCGGGACGGTGGCCAGTTCGTTCGGCAGGTCCCAGGAGGCGACCTGGGCGGGCTGGAGTGCGCGGGTGCGCGCGAGGAGCAGGGTGACATCGTCGGCCGGTGCCTGAGTCGGCAAGGTCTCCATCGCTCGTGAGCACAGGTCCTCCAGGGATGAGCCCGGCTGTGCCAGGGCGGCGCCCAGGCGGTGCAGACCGACGTCGATGTCGTCGTCGCGGGACTCGACCAGGCCGTCGGAGTAGAACGCGAGCAGACTCCCCTCGGGAAGTTCCAGTTCCGCGGACTCGAAGGGAACCACGCCGAGACCGAGGCCCAGTGGGGCTCCGGTGGGCAGGTCGGGGAAGCTGACCTGGCCCTGCGGGTCGATGATCAGGGGCGGGGGGTGCCCGGCCCGTGCCATCGTGCACCGTCGGGTGACCGGGTCGTAGACGGCGTACAGACAGGTGGCGCCCACCACCGCGCCGACCTCGTCGGAAAGGTCGGCTTCCTCGTCGTTCAACCGCCGGACCGTGTCGTCGAGGTGTGCCAGCAGTTCGTCGGGGGGCAGGTCAAGGTCCGCGAGCGTGCGCACGGCGGTGCGCAGCCTGCCCATCGTCGCCGCGGCGTTGATGCCGTGTCCGACCACGTCGCCCACGACGAGGGCCACCCGGGCGCCGGACAGCTCGATCACATCGAACCAGTCACCCCCCACGCCGTGGTCGATGTCGGCCGGCACGTAGCGGGAGGCCACCTCGACGGCGGCACCGCCCTGCATACGGTGAGGGAGCAGGGCGCGTTGCAGCGTGAGGGCCGCGGCGCGTTCGCGCGCGTACCGGAGCGCGTTGTCCAGGCAGAGCGCGGCCCGGGTGACGAGCTCCTCGGCGAGCAGCAGGTCGTCCTCCTGGAACGGCGTCGGCTCCTCGGAGCGGGCGAATATCGCCAGGCCCAGCACGCTGCTCCGCGCACGGATGGGGACGACCATCAAGGAGTGGATGCCGCTGTCACGTACCTTCTGGGCCCGTACCGGGTCGTGGTCGACCCAGGGGCCGGCGTGGGTGTCCAGCACTGGTTCCAGGTAAGCCCTGCCGGTGCGCAGGGCGGCGGCGAACGGCGAGGCCCGGTGGGCGTGGATCACCTCTTCGCGTACGAACGGCAGTTTCGGGACACCCGGGTCGATGGTGGCCACACCGGCACGGCGCAGCACCGGGCGGCTGCCGCTCGCCGTGACGGCCGAGGGCTCCACGCCGAACGAAACCGACTCCACCAGGTCGACGAGGGCGTGGTCGGCCAGCAGGGGCACGGCAAGCTCGGCCAGTTCCTGCCCGGTCTGCATGAGGTCGAGGGTGCTGCCGATGCGGGTGCCGGCCTCGCTGAGGATGGCGAGGCGTTCGCGTGCCCGCCGGTTGCCGGTGACGTCCACGGTCATGGAGCACACGCCCACCGGCGTGCCGTCCGCGCCCTGGAGGCAGAAGAACGAGGCCGAGAAGGCGTGCTCCCGGCGCCGGTCCGCCGGCGGCCACGCCCGGAACTCGTGGACCATGGTGGTGCCGCTCTTCAGTACCTGCCGCATCACCACCTCGAGCGCTTCGGCCTCGAAGGCGGGCAGCGAGTCCTTCAGGCGGCGTCCGAACCGTCGCTGACGCGGCACGCCGTCGTGACGCTCCATGGCGTCGTTCACCCAGCCACAGCGCAGCTGCGGGTCATAGACGACGATGCCGATCGGTGCGCGGGCAAGCAGTGACTCCCGCACCGGCCCGGTGGCCGCCTCCGAGGACAGGGAGCCTATGTCGGTCACGGACACCAGCCACCGAGTGCCGGCGTTCTGCCCCCACAGCAACGAGACCCGCAGCGTCATGGTGAGCGTATGGCCGTCGCGGTGGCGGACCGCCACGGTGCCGGACCAGCCGCCCTGGGCACGGCACTGCTCGGCCAACTCCGAAGCCCTTCCGGCGTCCTCGGGGGGCGGCAGCACGTGTGCGGCGGACCGGCCCACCACCTCCCCGGCCGAGTACCCGACCAGCCGCTGGGCCGCCTGCGTCCACCCCGTCACGGTCCCCTCCGCGTCGATCATCGCTATCGCCGCGTCGGGTATCTCGCGGGGCTTCGCCGGCTCGGCGAGGGGGCTGTGGCCGGTGTGCGTCATCGTGGTTCATCCCATCGGTGCGGAGGTGAGGGAGCGTCGGTACATGGCGCGGCGGTCCTGTGTGCAGTCGTGGTGGAACGGCGATGGCCGGTTGAGCGCACACACGCGGCATGTGTCGGTATCGAGCGTTTCGCCCATTTCTGATGAAATAGTCAGATACGAACCGCTGGCCGTCAAGTGCCTCATAACGGATGAGATGGTCATAACTGAGGAATAGATCAGAGTGTGTCGTGGCATGTCACGTCCTCCGTGGACGCGTCGCTACGGGCGAAGGCGTTCACTGGACGGGCGTGGGCGGCGGTGCAATGATGAAAACATCACAACTGGTGCTTTTTGGTCACGGTGATGACGATGTCAGCTTCATGCGGGAATCGCTTCGACCGCCGTCGCTCAGAGACTCGACGGGCACTCGTCCGCGCCGCGCGGACGATCCTGGCCGAGTCCGGCGACACCAGCGCCAGCATTCGGGACATCGCGGAGCGCGCGGACGTGGGCTTCGGCTCCTTCTACAACCACTTCACGTGCAAGCCGGAACTGTTCGACGCGGCCGTGGCCGATGCCCTGGAGGAGTACGCCCAGGTCATCGACGGACGGCTGCACGGCCTCGAGGATCCGGCCGAGCGCCTCGCCGGCGCCGTGCGGCTCAGCGCCCGCATGGCCGGGGCGCACCCGGAGATCGTGAGCATCCTGTGCCACAGCGGACTCGGCCGCATTTACGCCGGCCGCGGACTGCTGGCTGCGCGCGCGAGGCGCGACGTGGAGCAGGGCATGGCCTCGGGCCGCTTCACCGTGGTCGACCCGGTCGTCGCTCTGGTCGCGTTGAACGGCAGCCTGCTGGCGCTCCTGGAGTTGTGGTTCACCCAGCCCGAGGTGGACAACGGCCGGGCCTCGGACAGCATGGCCGAGATGCTCCTGCACCTGCTCGGCCTCTCCACGGACGAGGCCCGCGACGTCGCCCGGCGCCCTCTTCCCGCCGCGGCGTGAGGAGGGTCGCCTCCAGGCGGCCTCACCCTTGAAAAGGTCAGTTGGCGGGGGCGTGCCGCCCGTAGGGGTCGGGGTCCTGGGCCGGGCGCGCCAAAGGCGAGGCGGGGGTTCAGCGCGTCCGGTGCGGCCTCAGCCTCGATACGGGCGAGGGGCGTCGTAGCGGAGGGGCATGCGGCTGCCGAATCCGACGTGCCGGTTCGCCGGGCCGGGTTCGCGGCGCAAGGGGGTCAGGCGCTCGGGTCGGCGCAGCGGGGTGAGTACCCCGTCGAAGCGGTAGCACACCGGCGAAGCAGTGGCGCACATCCTCTTCGGCGACGAGCCCTCGACACTTCCATACGTCGTATGGTAGTACTGGAAGGGCGATTCCATACAGCGTATGGAAGAGCTTGATCGACCATGCCGGGCGCCTCACATCGCCTGCACGAGCAGCCGTTGGTGCGGATCGCACCGACCGGAAGGACAGACCATGAAGAAGCTCACGAAGCGGATCGCCGTCACTGCTTCCTCCGTGGCGGTCGCGGGTGCCGCCGTCCTCGGTGCCGGGGGCACCGCTTCGGCCGCGACTCCCGCGTCCGCGCACATCCAGCGCCCGGCCGTCAGCGTCAAGGCCGACAACAACCGCTGGGACCACGGTGTCGGCTACCTGCTCGAGCAGGGCTACTCCTGGGACCGGATCCGCGGCTGGCACCACGACGACTGCGTCACCGGCTCGGCCCGGTACGGCCACGACGGCCACTCCTACAAGGGACGCGGAGGGAGGTCCGACCGGTCGCACCGGCACGACGGGAACCGCCACGAGCACGACGGCCGGGACCGGCACCCCCACAACCGGAACCACGCCGGCCGGTGAGACGGATGCCGCTTGCGCCCGTGGGTCCAGGCCGTGCGCCTCGCTGTGATGCCTGCCGGCGGCAGGGACGAGACCGCCGGTCCGGGCACCAGCGGTCCGTGACCTCCGCCCAGGCGGCCGGCTGAGTGAGGGGCCGTCGCCCTCACACCTGCCTGCGGGCACCCACCACGGGTCGCAGGTTCGCGTCGCCCCACTGGCGCGACGCCATGAATCATGCGGTCCGCCGATGCCGTCCGGCACCCGGGCCCTGCTGTACAACGCCTCCTCTTCGTCGCCTCTTCGCCACCGGCCCGGGACGGTCCGGTGGCGAAGGAGGCAGCCGAGGCGGAAGCGCCTTGGAGTGAGGTCGATGAAGTCTTTGAGAGTCGTGGTGCAGCGAGTGGGCGCGCAGCTTGTCGTCTCGCGAGATTGCTCGGTTCCCTTGAGCATGCGCCTGCGGTACGAGCCCACCGATCCCTATGTCGTCCGCGCCTGCTTCTTCACCGACACTGACGAGCCGGTGGAATGGATCCTGGGGCGTGACCTTCTGGCCGACGGCCTGAGGGGTTCCGCGGGTGAGGGGGACATCCGGATCTGGTCGGCCGTCGGCCGTGGCGACCGAGAGATGTACATCGCCCTCGGGTCCTCCGCGGGCACCGCCTTGCTCGAGGTTCCCGTGCAGGACGTCATGACCTTCCTGGAGGACACGGAGGCACTGGTGCCGCAGGGCACCGAGTCCGGACACATCGACTGGGACACCGAACTGGCGAACCTGCTCCCGGACAGCTGACAGGAACCTCCCAACCGCTCTGCGGAACAAGCCTGTTGCGCGCACACCTTCGTCCGCCGTCGCCGGACGGAGGATCGGGGCACGGCCTCCTCCGCGTCACGTCCCGGCGGCGCCGACTCACCCTTGCGGTGGCAGGCGCGGAGCCGCTCGAGCCGCCGCTCTTCGGATCGCCTGACGCCCACGTCCCCACCCAGTGGACGGCGACCGGCTGAAGAGTCCGCCGACAGCGGGCGGTCTCACCTGCCGTGTGCTCGCCGATGCGCCGGGATGCATGGCTTGAGTCCCGTCGCAGCCCCCGAATGCGCCGACGGGGCCGGTCACCCCGGCAGGCCGTTGCCGCACAGGCGCGTTCCACGGCCCGGCCGTGCACCGCGTCGGTCCCGCCCCGTGCGCGCGGCCTGAGTCCGCCCGGCCGCGGGTCTGTCTCAGGACGCGGCCGCAACGCCGTAGGAGCAGGGACTCAACGGCCGGCGCCCTGGCCGTCACGATCGGCGGTGAGCCGGCTTTCCAGGCCCGTGATGATCGTGTCCAGCACCAGGCGGAAGACGCGGTCCTCATCGGGGTCCGGATTCGTGTATCCGTTCTCGTCGGTGGTGCGGACGGTCGGCGGCTTGAGGTTCGCCCACTGGTGGAGCGCCCCGTTGAGCTCGGCGGTGAGAACACCGGTGACGACGGCGCACAGGACGGCGGAGACCTCCGGGATCTGCGGGAGCGGCACCCCTGCGGCGTCCAGGATCGCGGTGAGCGTAGCCAGGAACGGGTCTTCGGGCTGGATGAAGTCCGGCTGGTGGCTGAACGAGTAGGCCATGAGCTTGGGGTGGCGGTGCGCCAGCGTCCGGAAATCCGTGGCGAGCAGGCGGATGCGCTCCTGCCAGGGAGCGTTCTCCAGCGTCACGGTGCGGAACTGGGTGCCGACCATTCTCGCCACGCCGCGCAGCACGGCCTCCTTGTTCGGCACGTGGTGGTAGAGCGACATCGGGTTCGCATCCAGCACGGCCGCGAGTTTGCGCATGGTGAGCGCCTCGACCCCGTCCTCGTCGATGAGCCGCAGGGCGGCGGCGTAGATCCCGGCCTCGGTCAGAGGCACGTCTCTCTTCCTGGTGCCCCGCGGGGGTCGCTTCGGCTTTTCCATACTCGGTACGGTATCAGTTTCGTACTGCGTATGAAATTGGTCTCGACGGCGGGGTGGGGCTCGGGTCAGGTTGCGCTCGACTTTCCATACGACGTATGTTATCACTTCCATACGGCGTATGTTTCTGTCGTGCACCGCAGCATCGACCGGCGCCCTTGCCCATCCCCTCTCCGCGCAAAGGAGCAAGTCATGACCACGCAGTCCGCGAACGACCTTCGCCCTATCCGGTCCCCGCGCGGGATCCCCCTGCTCGGCCACACGCCGCAGATCCCCGACACCAACCCGATCGCCTACTTCGGCGAGCTGTCCAAGCAGTTCCCCGAAGGCATCTACGGCATGGACATCGCCGGTCACGAGCAGGTCTTCGTCTACGACCCGGACCTGGTGGCCGAGGTCTGTGACGAGACGCGGTTCTTCAAGCAGATCGACAAGACGCCGCTGTACCACGTCCGGGACTTCGCGGGCGCGGGCCTGTTCACGGCCCACCAGTACGAGGAGGAATGGGGCATGGCGCACCGGATCCTCCTGCCGGCCTTCAGTCAGCGCGCCATGAAGAACTACTACGGGCAGATGCTGGAGATCGCTCAGAACCTGGCGGGCAAGTGGGAGCGCCGGGAGGGCCGGCCGGTCAACATCACCGACGACTACACCCGGCTCACCCTGGACACGATCGCCCTGTCCGGGTTCGGCTACCGGTTCCGGTCCTTCGACAAGGAGGAGCTGCACCCCTTCCTCAATGCGCTGCTGGGCGCGCTGGTGGAGTCGCTGCGGCGCTCGCAGGAGCTGCCGATGATGACCAAGCTCCGCAAGGCGGACGACAAGAAGTACCGCGAGAACATCCGGTTGATGCAGGACCTGGTCGAGAGTGTGATCAAGGAGCGCCGCGAGGGGAAGTCCAGCGGTGAGGAGGACCTGCTGGGCCTGATGCTGGAGGCCACCGACCCGGAGACGGGCAAGTCCCTGGACGTCGACAACGTCCGTGACCAGGTGCTGACGTTCCTGATCGCCGGCCACGAGACCACCAGCGGTCTGCTGTCGTTCGCCACGTACTCGCTGATGCGCAACCCGCATGTGCTGGCGCAGGCCTACGCAGAGGTGGACCGCCTGCTGCCCGGCGACACCGTCCCGGACTACGACACGATCATGCAGCTGGATGTGATCCCGCGGATCCTGGAGGAGACCCTGCGGCTGTGGGCCCCCATCCCGTCGATCGGCAAGGCGCCGCTGGAGGACACCGTCATCGGTGGCCGCTACGAGCTGAAGAAGGGAACGCGGGTCAACCTCCTCATGGGCCCGCTGCATACCCACCCCAAGGCGTGGGAGCGGCCGCACGAGTTCGACATCGACCGCTGGCTGCCGGAGAACCGGGTCCAGCACCACCCGCACGCCTACAAGTCGTTCGGCAACGGTGTGCGTGCCTGCATCGGCCGCCAGTTCGCGCTCGTCGAGGCCCGTCTGGCCCTCGCTCTGGTGCTGCAGAAGTTCAAGTTCTCCGACACCGGCGACTACAAGATGGACGCCAGGGAGACGCTGACGCGCAAGCCCGGCGACTTCGAGCTGGTCGTGCGCAGGCGCCAGGAGCACGAGCGTCACGTCTTCGGCGTGGCCGACGTGCAGACGGATGACACGCAGCGGCAGGCCGCGGTCAGCGGTGTCGGTGTGAACCTGACCGTCGCCTACGGCTCCAGCCTGGGCTCCTGCGAGGACCTGGCACGCACCATCGCCGACCGCAGCGAGCGCTCCGGGTTCGGCACCACCCTGATGAGCCTGGACGAGCTGGGCGACAACCTGCCCACCGAGGGCCTGCTGGTGGTCGTCGCCGCCAGCTACAACGGCAAGGCCCCCGACAACGCCCAGCGCTTCGACGACCTGCTCGCCGCCGGACTGCCCGAGGGCTCGCTGTCCAACGTGCGGTTCGCGCTGCTGGGCGCCGGCAACACCCAGTGGGTGGCCACCTACCAGGCCTTCCCCAAGCGGATCGAGGAAGGTCTGCTGGCCGCCGGCGCGGCCCCCGTCGTCGAGCGTGGCATAGCCGACGCCGCAGGCGACTTCGACGGCATGGCCACCCGCTGGATGGACACCCTGTGGGCCACCCTGGCCGAGGAGTACGCCGCCGACACCTCCGACGACGGCGCGCCGCGCTACCAGGTGCAGCTGCTGACCGAGGCCGACGTGCGCCCCGCGATCGTCTCCGAGCAGGCCTACCCCCTCACGGTGGTGGCCAACGAGGAACTCGTGGCCGACGCGACCGGGTTGTGGGACTTCCGGATCGAACCGCCGCGCCCGTCCGCGAAGTCCATCACCATCGAGCTGCCGGAGGGTGTCACCTACGACACCGGCAACCATCTGGCCGTCTTCGCCAAGAACGAACCGCAGCTCGTGGATCGCGCGCTCACCCGCCTGGGCGTGGAGCGTGACCAGGTGCTGCGCCTGGACCAGCCCGCAGGCGGCTGGACCCACCTGCCGGTCGGCACGCCGGTCACCGCCGGCCTGCTGCTCAGCGAGTTCCTGGAGCTGCAGGACGTGGCCACCCGCTCCCAGATCCAGACCCTGGCCGGGCACACCGAGTGCCCGTGGACCCGGCCGCAGCTTCAGGCCTACACCGCCGACACCGCAGAGGCCGCAGAGCGCTACCAGAGCGAGATCCTGGACAAGCGGGTCTCGGTGCTGGGCCTGCTGGAGCGCTTCCCCGCCATCGAACTGCCGCTGGCGGTCTTCCTGGAGATGATGGGGCCGATCCGTCCCCGCTTCTACTCCATCTCCTCCGCCCCGCTGGCCAACCCGCGCCAGGTACGCCTGACCGTCGGGCTCCTCGAGGGGCCCGCCCTGTCCGGTGACGGCCAGTACCGCGGCACCTGCTCCTCCTACATCGCGGGCCTCGAGCCCGGTGACGTCTTCTACGGCTATGTGCGCGTGCCCTCCCCGACCTTCGCCCCGCCGGCCGACCCCGCCACGCCGCTGATCCTCATCGGCCCCGGCACCGGCATCGCGCCGCTGCGCGGCTTCCTGGAGGAGCGCGCCTGGCAGCACGCCGACGGCACGACGGTAGGCCTGTCGCAGGTGTTCGTCGGCTGCCGTCACCCGGAGCACGACTACTTCTACAAGGAGGAGATGCGGGCCTGGGAGCAGTCCGGGATCGCCCGGGTCCACACCGCGTACTCCGCGGTGACCGGTCACCCGGCCCGGTTCGTGCAGAACGCCATCGCCAACTCCGCCGAGGCGGTGTGGCAGGCGATCGAAGACGGCGCGTACATCTACGTCTGCGGCGACGGCCGTCGCATGGCGCCCGCCGTGCGCGAGGCCCTCGCCGCGGTCTACCGCGAGCGGACCGGCAGCGACGACGAGGACGCCCAGCGGTGGCTCGCCCAGCTCGAAGCCGAGCAGCGCTACCAGCAGGACGTCTTCGCCTGAACCCTGACGCCGGGAGGCATGCGGCAGTGCCGCCGCCCCGCATGCCTCCCGGCCCCCACCCCAAGCCCGCCGGACACCCCACGGCACCCGGGCGGCCCCAACCGGCCGGGGAGAGCCATTCACAGAAAGCAGGTACTCATGGACACCATGCTCGCCGGACGCTTCCACCTGGACAGCAAGAAGTTCGTCGTGGAGGAGGCCCCGGTCCCCGTACCCGGCCCGGGCGAGGTCCTCATCGAGGTCAAGGCCGCCGGCGTCTGCCTCTCCGACGTCCACCTGATCGACGGCTCCCTCGTCCCGCTGTTCGCCACCTCCGACGTGGTCACCGTGGGCCACGAGGTATCCGGTGTGATCCACACGCTCGGCCCCGACCTCAAGCGCGGCCTGACCGTCGGCACCCGCGTCACCCTGGAGGCCGGCAAGACCTGCGGCCGGTGCGCCGGCTGCGTGCGCCGCCGCCCCTGCGTCCAGATGCTCACCGCCGGCATCGACTACGACGGCGGTTGGGCCCAGTACACCCTCGCCCGCGAGGACACCCTCATCCCCATCCCCGACAGCCTGCCCTTCGACCAGGCCGCGATCATCCCCGACGCGGTCTCGACCCCCTACGCCGCCGTCGTCGCCACCGCGGGCGTCCGTCCCGCCCAGTCCGTGGGCGTATGGGGCGTGGGCGGAGTGGGCGCGCACAACGTGCGCCTCGCCCGCATGGTCGGCGCCGCGCCGATCATCGCCGTCGACCCGCTGCCCAGCGCCCGCGAGCGCGCCCTCGCCTTCGGCGCGGACGTCGCCCTGGACCCGGCCGCCCCCGACTTCGCCGACCAGGTACGCGCGGCCACCGGCGGACGCGGCCTGGACTTCGCCTTCGACTGCGCCGGCGTACCAGCCGTCCGCGAGCAGGCCGCCTCCGTGCTCGGCCTGGGCGGCTCCCTGATCCTGGTGGGCATCACGCCCAAGCCGCTCACCATCACCGAGGGCCTGACCTTCAACTACCTGGGCAAGCAGGTGCGCGGCCACTATGGCGGCACTTCCGAGTCCGTCTCCGAGCTGGTGCAGCTGGCGTCCCACGGCCGTCTCGACCTGGCCCCCTCCATCACCGACCACCTCCCGCTGGCCGACGCGGCCGTGGCGCTGCACCGCCTGGAGAGCAAGATCGGCGACCCGATCCGCCTCATCCTCGTCCCCTGACACCTGTTCAGCAGGACATCAAAGCCACCTCGGGCAGGGGTGAGTGGGCGCCGGTGCTTGAGGGAGCACCGGCGCCCACGGTTTTTCGCTCCTCGGCTCCGCGAAGCCCGCCCGAACCCGGCGGTCTGCCCGCCCGAACCCGGCGGTCTGCATCGCCGCCGCCGAGCAGGAAAGCCTGCGGATGCTGACCCTTCTGTCGAGGCAGACCACCGCAGCCTGTTTTCCCGAGTGAACTCCGTGCATGGCCAGGTCGGCCGCGCTGTCGCGCGTCAGGTCAGTCGGGCAGGGGGCGCCGGGTGACCTCGCGGGCCTCGTCCGCGGGGATGCCCAGCATGCGCAGGACCATCTCGGCCAGGTCGGAGGCGGCATGGTCGCCGTCGAGGTCGGGGCGGGACAGCCGGAGCGCCACCAGGGAGAGCAGGGTCCCGCCCATGGCGGACAGGGCCGTGGTCGGGTCGGTGGAGGTGAAGCGGCCCGAGGTGATGCCGCGCTTCAGGTCGCGGAGGGCTCGTGGGGACAGGCCGCGTTCGGAGTGAATGTGGGCCAGACCGCGATCTCGCAGGATCCGCATGAGCTCGGGGTGCGTTTCGGCCATCCGGGCGGTGAGCCGGAAGCCCGCCGCGACGAGCTCGGCGGGGTCCTCGATCCCCTGGACGCGCTCGTCGATGACCTGGCCGAACTCCTCCAGGGCATCCGTCACCGCGGCGTCGAACAGCTCCGTCTTCGACGCGAAGTGGTTGTAGAAGGAGCCGAAGCCCACATCCGCGCGCTCGGCGATCGCCTGGATGCTGGCACTGGTGTCCCCGGTCTCCGCGAGGATCTGCCGGGCCGCACGGATGAGCGCCTGACGGGTTTCGGCGCGGCGCCGCTCGAAGCGGTTCTTGGGCGGGGCTGACGTCGGCATACGGCGAGTGTAACAACCGGCGCGATGATCCCCGCATGAATGATGATTCCCTCAATTTAATGCGCTGACTCTATTGACGATGAGCAACGGCAAAGTTGATGATTTCCTCATTACGGCAGTGTTGCTTGGAGGACACCATGTCCCACACCCCCGTTAACAGGGACGATCTCCAGACGCCCCACCAAGATCTCCACAGCGAGCTGGGTGCCCTGCGTGGCGAGCACCCCGGACGCGCGCGCAACCCCGTCATCAAGGTGGCTGACCTGGCATGGCTGGAGTTCGAGAAGCCGGACCTGGACCGGGCCGAGGTGTTCGCACGTGACTTCGGATTCGCGATCGCCGCCCGCACCGAGCGGGAACTGTGGCTGCGCGGCACGTTCGCCGGCTCACCCTGCATGGTCATCCGAAGGGGGCAGGCGTCCCGCTTCACCGGGCCGGCGTTCCGCGCGGCCGAACGGGCCGATCTCGACCGGCTCGCCCGCGCCACCGGGAGTGCCGTCCGGGACATCGACGTACCCGGTGGCGGACGGTCGGTCGCCCTGCTCGATCCCTCGGGCTTCCCCGTCCGGGTCGTGCACTGCGCCGAAGAGCTGCCCCCGCTGTCCGAGCAGCGGCCGCTGATCCTCAACACCGGCACCGAACCCCGCCGCACGAACGCCGCCCAGCGACCGCCTCGCGAGCCGTCGCGTATCCAGCGGCTCGGGCACGTGGTGCTGGAGACCCGTGTGTTCCTGCGTGCCCTGAACTGGTACCTGGACACCCTTGGGATGATCGTCAGCGACTTCCTGTTCCTGGACGGGCAGCGCGGCCGCGGGCCGACGATGGCGTTCATCCGCTGCGACCAGGGCCCCACGGCCGTGGACCACCACACACTGGCCCTGCACCTGGGGCCCGGAACCGGTTATGTCCACTCCGCCTACCAGGTCACCGACCTCGACGCGATCGCCGTCGGCGGGGAGTACCTGGCCGAACGCGGCTACCAGCGCAGCTGGGGGATCGGCCGGCACATCCAGGGCAGCCAGCTCTTCGACTACTGGCGCGACCCCGACCGCTTCATGCTGGAGCACTTCGCCGACGGCGACCTGTTCTCCTGCGACGTCGAGCCCGGCTGGGCGCCCATGTCGGCGAGCGGCCTGGCCCAGTGGGGCCCTCCGGTCACCCGCGACTTCCTGGGCACCCACCCGTCCCCTGCCAAGCTCCGCGAGGTCATGACGGCCCTGCGCGGCGACAACGAACTCGACCCCGCACGCCTGCTGGGCCTGATGAAAGCGATGAGCTCATGAGCACCAATGTTCTGCGCACTGCGGACGGCTGGTGGGTCGTACGCGGCGAGCGCGCCGTCCGTGTCGAGACCAAAGCCGTCACCACCGCCGAGCTGCTCGCCGACCGGGACGCGGTCCGCGAGGCCGCCGCCTCCGCCGAGAGCGGCACGCCCGTCGCCGACCTGGTTGCCCTGCCGCCGGTCACCACCCCCTGCCGGGTGGTCGCCCAGATGGTCAACTACCACAGCCACGCCCGCGATTCGGGTTTCCGTGGCGAGATCCCGCCCACCTTCTTCCGTAAGGCGTCCGGCTCGATCAGCGGCCCGAACGAGGAGATCGTCCGCCCCGCGCATGTGAAGTTCCTCGACTACGAGGTGGAACTCGGCCTCGTCATGGGCGCCCCCCTGCCGGTGGGCACCGTCGTGGAGGAGCGGGACCTGCCGCGTTACGTCGCCGGGCTGGTCCTCACCAACGACGTCAGCGCCCGCGACGTCCAGTTGACCAAGACCCAGTTCTACGAGAGCAAGTCCTACCCGACCTTCACGCCGGCGGGGCCCCACCTGGCCCTGCTGGATCCCGAGGACTTCGCCCATCTGCTCGACCTGCGGCTGCGGCTCTCGGTCAACGGCGTGACGCGCCAGGACCGCACGCTCGCCGACATGATCGTACGGCCCGCGCAGGCGCTCACCCTGCTCGCGCGCTTCCAGACGCTCGACCCGGGCGACCTGCTGTTGACCGGCACGCCCGGCGGCACGGCTCTCAAGGCCCCGCCCAAGCCGGTCGAGAAGATCAGTGCACTGCTGCCGCCCGCGGTGAAGTGGAAGGCGTTCTTCAAGGGCCAGGCCAAGAACCCTCGTTACCTGCGCGACGGCGATCTGATCACCGCCACGATCGCCACCCCGGACGGGCGGATCGACCTGGGCGAGCAGCGGACCGCCGTGACGGACGCGCCATGAAGACCGCCTTCCGGATACCGGTGGTGATCGTCGGTGCGGGGCCCGTCGGAGTCACCGCCGCCCTCCTGCTCGCCCGGCACGGAGTGCGCAGTCTGCTCCTCGAACGCCACCGTGACATCTACCCGCTGCCGCGCGCCGTCGTCGTGGACGACGAGGTCCGCCGGATCCTGCAGAGCGTCGACGTCCACGAGGAGTTCGCCGCCATCGCCCGCCCGGCGCGCGGGCTGCGCCTGCTGGACGCCCGCCACCGCGTGATCACCGAGTTCCCGCGCTCCCCGCACGGACACCACGGCTTCCCGCAGACCAGCATGTTCGACCAGCCCGAGCTGGAACGCCTGCTGCGCGAGGCCTTGGCGCGCCGACCGGAGTGCGAGCTGCGGGGCGGGGTGGAGGTCGTGTCCGTCACCCGGTCCGTCCCCCGGGACACCGGCGCACCGGACGGTCCGACGGGTCCGGTCCGGGTGACCTTCCGCCGCGACGGCGGTGGCGAGGAGGAGCACGTGTGGGCCGACGCCGTCCTCGGCTGCGACGGCGCGGGCAGCGTCACCCGCGACGCCATCGGCGCCGTATGGGAGGACCTGCACTTCGAGGAGAGCTGGCGGGTCATCGACGTGCGCACCAGCCGCCGGGTGCGCACCTGGGAAGGCGCCGAGCAGATCTGCTGCCCCACCCGGCCGGCCACCTTCATGCGCGTCGGCGAGGACCGCTACCGCTGGGAGTTCCGGCTGGCCCACGACGAGCCCCTGGACGGCCCTGACGGGTGGGCGCGCCTGCGCGAGCTGGTCGCCCCCTGGGTGGACCTGCCGCCGGATGTCCCGCCGGGCGGCGACTTCGAGGTCATCCGGCAGGCGCAGTACACCTTCCGGGCCCGCGTCGCCGACCGGTGGCGCCGAGGGCGCGTCTTCCTGCTGGGCGACGCCGCCCACCTCACCCCGCCCTTCATCGGGCAGGGCCTGTGCACGGGGTTGCGGGATGCCCGCAACCTCACCTGGAAACTCGCCCGCGTCCTTCGACAGGGTGCACACGACCGGCTTCTGGACACCTACGAACTCGAGCGCAAGCCGCACGCCCGCCATGTGATCCGCGTGGCGGTCGCCGTCGGCTGGGCCATGACCGGTGGACAGGACCGCGGTGCGGCGTTGCGCCGGGCCGTCGTGGGGGCGGCCTGTCGCATCCCCGGCGTGACCGCGGCGGTGAGCCGTGACCTGAGCCCCGCACTGACCGCCGGCCCACTGGTACGGTGCCGCCCCCGGCTGACCGGCCGCGTGCTGGCCGGCACCTTCTGCCCGCAGCCCTGGGTTCAGCGCGACGGCAGGCGAGTGCGCCTCGATGACGTCCTCGGAAACTCGTTCGCCGTCCTGACCGCTGTGCCGCCCACCCCGCCGATGACGGCCGTGGCCACGGCACTGGGCGCGCCCATGGTCCAGGTCGACGACCTCGGCGACGACGGCCGCCTGGCCGCCTGGCTGGCGAGCGGCCGGGCCGAGGCCGTCCTGCTGCGCCCCGACCGCGTCGTGATGGACACCGTCCCCGTCGGCACGGGCGACTTCACGGACACCGCCGCCTGGGCTCCCCTGGTGCACACGGCCCGCCGCACCGCCGATGCCCGCCCCGGCCCCTGACGAGGAGCACCCACCATGACCGACCCGCACGCCGCGCCGTACCCGGAACCCTTCTTCACCCCCGACCCCCACGTGGCCGCTCGCAGCCGCATGGCGGACTTCGCCGGGTGGGCCGCCCGGCACCACGGCGTCGAAGGCGCCCACGACCCCACCGACTACCAGGCTCTGTACCGCTGGTCCGCCACCGATCTGGAAGGGTTCTGGGAGGCGGTGTGGGCATACTTCGCCATCGACGCGACGACCGAGTACGAGCGCGTGCTGGCCGAGGAGACCATGCCCGGCGCCCGCTGGTTCCCCGGCGCCACCCTCAACTACGTCCACCACGCGCTGCGTCACGTGCCCCCGGACGCTCCCGCGATCACCGCGCTGGACGAGACCGGAGCCGGCTACGAGATCACGGGCCGGCAACTGCGCGCCCAGGTCGCCTCCGTCGCGGCCTCCCTGCGCGACCTGGGCGTCGGACAGGGCGACCGGGTGGTGGGCTACCTGCCCAACACCCCCCACGCCGTCATCGCCTTCCTCGCCACCGCCAGCCTGGGCGCGGTGTGGTCGGTGTGCGGCCAGGACTACGCGCCCAAGGCCGCCGCCGACCGCTTCGCCCAGCTCGAACCCACGGTCCTCATCACCGCGGACGGCTACCTCTTCAACGGCACCACCCACGACCGCCGCGCCGCCTCGCTCGAACTGGCCGACGCCCTGCCCACGTTGAAGGCCACGGTGCTCGTGGATCACCTCGGCCTCGCGTGGCCCGAGACCCGGCACGCGGGACTGAGGATTCCCTGGGAGGACGCGGCCACCCGTACCGAGTACCTCACCGTCACCCCGGTGCCCTTCGGCCACCCGCTGTGGATCGTCTTCTCCTCCGGCACCACCGGCGTGCCCAAAGGCATCGTCCACGGGCACGGCGGCGTCCTGCTGGAGCATCTCAAGATCCTGGGCCTGCACTGCGACCTGGGCGCCGGGGACCGCCTGCTGTGGTACACCACCACCCACTGGATGATGTGGAACCTGGTCGTCTCCACCCTGCTGACCGGTGCCACCACCTGCACCTACGACGGCAGCCCCGCGCCGCGTGCGCGCCCGGACATCCTGTGGGAGCTGGCGGCCCGCCACAAGGTCACCGTCTTCGGCACCAGCCCCCAGTACCTGCTGGCCATGGCCAAGCTCGGCGTCGAACCCACCGTGCATGACCTGTCGGCCATCCGCGTCATCGGCTCCACCGGCTCCGCTCTGCCCGCCTCCGCCTACCCATGGGTCCGCGACCACGTGGCCGCAGGTATCCAACTGGCCTCCACCAGCGGCGGCACGGACGTCGTCTCCGGCTTCGCCGGCAGCGCCCCCACGACGCCGGTGTGGGCGGGGGAGCTGTCCGCCCCCAACCTCGGCGTGGCGCTGGCCGCCTACGACGGCGCGGGACGGCCGGTCGTCGACCAGGTCGGCGAGCTGGTCGTCACCCGGCCCATGCCGTCCATGCCGCTGTACTTCTGGAACGACCCCGACGGCAGCCGCTACCGCGACGCCTACTTCGCCGCCTACCCCGGCGTGTGGCGGCACGGCGACTGGATCACCCTCACCTCCCACGGCTCGGTGATCGTCCACGGCCGCTCCGACGCCACCCTCAACCGCAACGGCGTGCGCCTGGGCAGCGCCGACATCCACGACATCGTCGAACGCCTCCCCGAGATCACCGAGGCCCTCGTCATCGGCGCGGAGGAACCCGACGGCGGCTACTGGATGCCGCTCTTCGTCGTCCTCGCCGACGGGGCCGGTCTGGACGATGCCCTGCGTGACCGGATCCGCGACGCCATCCGCGTCGGCGCCTCGCCCCGCCACGTCCCCGACGAGATCCTCGCCGTGCCGGCCATCCCGCATACGAAGACCGGCAAGAAACTCGAGGTCCCCGTCAAGCGCCTGCTCCAGGGCGCCCCTGCCGAGCAGGTCCTCAACCCCGCAGCGGTCGACGCCCCCGAACTGGTCCCCTATTTCGCCCGGTTGGGCGCGGAGCGGCGCACGCGCTCAACACGCCACGCATGACCGTCACCCAAGGATCCACAGGCCCAGCGGGGCGGCGCACGCGGTCAACACGCCACGTATGACACGCCGGGACGCAGGGGCCGGGTCGAGTCGGCCCCTGCGTCACGGCCGGCCGCACCGGTCCGTAGATGCGCTGCTTGCGGGTGCGGGTGCGGGTGCGGGTGCGGGTGCGGGTGCGGATGTCGGTGCGGATGCCGGGTGCCGGGTGCCGGTGCAGGTGCCGGGTGCAGGTGCAGGTGTCGTGGTCGTGCACGTGGGCCGGCGCGACGCGCTGCCCCGGTCCGTCTCCGTGGTGGTGTGCACGCTCTGATCGCCTGCCATCTCGTATTTCTGGCGGACGGCAGGTCCTGATCCGTCCCGAGCGTTGTCGGCGGCCGCTCTGCGCCCAGGGCCCCGCCTGCCCGCGATTGATGCGAGCAGGCGGGGTCTTCGCTTACGCCCGAACCGCCACCGCCCGGAACGCCGGGCCGTCCTTGGATACAGAGATGTCCGCCTCCCCCCGTCAGGCTGTGCGCCCTCCCGCGAGCCGCGGAGGGGGCCGCCTGTATCGCAGCCGAACATTCTTCGCATTCGCCAAGAAGTGATGTCCGTCGACCCTGTGACGCGCCTCGGTGTCCGGTGGCGGCCGCTTCGGGCAGCGCGCGGGTCTTGGCCGCGCGACCCGGTTCGCAGGGCGGAGATCGGGCTTTCGGTGCCACGTCTGTGCTCCGGCTCCGCATCACCATCATCACGAGTGACAAGCGGGCGTATCCAGCGCTGACACGACCGCTCGACGTTCCATACAACGTATGGTACTACTGGAAGGGCAGTTCCGTACGACGTATGGAACTTTGGGGCGTCATCGCGCCGGAAGCCTCTCTCGTGCCTCTCTCGTGCCCGACCGGTGCGGTGCAGGGCCGACCGGTGCTCCCAAGGAGAGCGGCCCACGCCGCCGCGCCCGAACAGCGTTACGCAAATCGCATCAGTGAACTGAGTACCCGTTGCGCGGGCGGGTTGCTCTGAGTCGAAGGAGAGAACATGAGGAACCCCACGAAGCGCATGAGTGTCGCCATCGCCTCCCTGGCGCTGGCCGGCGGAGCCGTTCTCGGCGCCGGCGGTACCGCGTCGGCCGCGCCGTCGACGCCCGGGCACGTCCAGCGCGTCGCCGCCGGTGTGGAGGCCAACCGCGACCGCTGGGGCGGCCATCACGACTACGGCTGGAACCGTGACGACCACCGCTGCGGGCGTGACCGCGACCATCGTTGGGGTCGCGACGACGACTACGGCTGGGGCGGCCGTCACGACTGCCGCTGGGATCGACGCAACGACTGCCGCTGTGACCACGGCATCAGCTACCTGTGGGACGGCCGCCACGGCTGGCGTCACGACGGGACGAGCCACTACAGGGTGAGCCACTACAACCATGAACGGCACGGCACCGATCGCTGACCCGAAGGCCGCATTCGCCCGGCAACCGAGCTCGGCCGCATCCCGGTGATGCCCCGGCCGTCAGTGATGCCATCGCCCGCCTCTGCCGGCCGGGCACCCCCGCGACGGCACGAGATACAGCCTCTCCGGGCGCTCTCGTGCCGTCCGC
This sequence comes from Streptomyces sp. NPDC093261, assembly GCF_044753645.1. Classification (NCBI taxonomy): domain Bacteria; kingdom Bacillati; phylum Actinomycetota; class Actinomycetes; order Kitasatosporales; family Streptomycetaceae; genus Streptomyces; species Streptomyces sp. NPDC093261. The sequence goes on along the minus strand of NZ_JBIVNO010000003.1, from coordinate 392,736 downwards.
CACCGCTCCCGTAGTACCTGCCTGTGGTACCTGTCTCTCTGCTCGCGCCTCGCTGAACCGGCGGCGGCCCTTCCGGCGGCCCTTCCCGTGCAGGTCGAGGCACCAGGAGTAACACCGATGAAGTCATTGAGAACCGTGTTCCGGGGGCTGTCTGTGCAGCTCGTCGTCTCGGATGAAATGTCCTTGCCCATGAGTTTGAGGCTGCGGTACGAGCCCAGTGATCCCTATGCTGTCCGTGCCGTGTTCAACGCTGTCGGCAGCGACGAGACGGTGGAGTGGATCATCGGACGGGATCTTCTGTTCGATGGCCTGAAAGGCCCCGTCGGCGAAGGGGACATACGTGTATGGCCCGCCGTCGAGTCTGACCGCTGCGACTTGTACATCCTTCTCACGCCGCCGGGTGGTACGGCCCTGATCAAGGCCCCGGCGCAGGAAATCAAGACGTTCCTGCGGGAAACGGAGTCGGTGGTGCCCAGAGGTACCGAACCCGCACACGTCGACGTGGACGCCCTGCTGGGGCACCTCCTCGCCGAAGGGTGAACGAGTCCCGGCCGCACTCACCGCGAGGCAGGGGCGCTCCAGGCGCCGCGTCACCGAGTCCTGTTAGCGTGCCCACCCCGAGGCTGGCACACTGAAATCGTGCTTCCGCTGATGGTCGCCGCTGCCCAGAATGCGTCCTCACCGTTTTCCGGCGCCAGCGTTGTATCGGTCTGTGCATTGGTCTTCACCGTCGCCTCCTTCTGGTGGATCAATGCCAGGCAAGGGCACCTGAAGTCGTGGGAGCCTCATTCGTTTGCCGCCATTGTTCACCCTTCCCTGGCTTGCCTGCGGCTCCCGCTCGTCCTTCACAACACCGGCGCCAAGCCGATAGTCGTGCAGGATCTGGTGCTCACGTTCCCCCACGAACCCGCCTCTCATCTACCGCTCTTGTGGAAGTCCTCACCGTCTCGTCTCGAACCCGGGCCGGGCGAGGAATTGAAGTTGCCCGCTGGATTCGCCGTGGCCGGCAGAGAGGCGAAACAACTCTTCATCGAGTTCGAGGCACCGTTTTCGGGATTCGTTGCGGAAGCCCGGGACTACACGGTCCGGATTGAGGCGAGGGTCGGCCACCGCAGGGGATGGCGCCCGCTTCTGACGTTCACCTTGAGGGCCGCCAACATCATCGATCCCGACCGGTACACCGTCTACAGCAACGCACCCCTGGAACTGACGAAAGAGGGACGGCAGAAGGCCGAAGCCGCGCTCCTGGAGCTGCTGGACGGACAGGACACGGACGCATCTGCCCGGAACAAGGGCCGGCAGCGAGAGTCTTCGAACGACGAGGGTGACGCCGGTCGGGAGCGGTAGACGGGAACCCGGTCCGAGCGCGACCCCTGCACTGTCCCAGGTGGACTCAGCCATCGATCGCGGGGACTCCCCGTCGGTCACCTTCCATCACTCTCCGCACCGCCTCACCGAGTCTCCCGAGACCAGACCCATGGCCCGCGTGCCGCAGCGACGCGACCCCCGGCCCCACCGGGCACGCATCCCGGCCATGGCCCGCCAGGATCCGGGGCAGGACCCGGACGTGACGCCGGAGGAGCTCGCGCGCGCCTCCGGCGTCGTGCGGCACCCCCTGTTCGCTCCCACCGGGCCGCTACGGCACGTGATGGCGGACCCGTTCGCTCAGGGACGGTCGAGGCGCAGGCGCACGGCCCGTGGCAGGCCCGCGACGACCAGGTCGTAGGAGTCTTCGACGAGTTCCCGGACCAGTCGGTCCGGCAGTTCGCCGTCCACCGTCACCGTGTTCCAGTGGCGCTTGTTCATATGCCATCCCGGGACGATCAGTGCCGGGTGCGCGGCGCGCAGCCGCAGCGCGTTCTCCGGGTCGCACTTCAGGTTCACGGTGAGCGGACGGGCGTCCAGGCTCGTCAGGGCGAAGGCCTTGCCCTCCACCTTGAAGACGGACAGCTCCTGGGCGGAGGGGAAGGGGAACTCCTCCACAGCCGCGCTGAAGGAAAGGCAGAAGGACCGCAACTGCTCGGGGGTCAATCCGGAATCTCCTCGTCCTCGACGTCGGGGCCCGCGGGGTCGGCCGGGGCCGAGCCGGAGTGTGAGCGCCTGGCGGGGCGTCACGTACCGTCCACGACAACACCGGCCAGACCTACCACTTCAACGACATCTCCCTGGGCGGCGGCAACGACACGGTCCACTCCACCGGCGACATCGTCGACGCGGGCAAGGGCAACGATGTCATCCCGGCGGCGCCGGCGACCAGAACCTGTCCGGCGGCGGCACGCCCGCGGTATCGACCCGGCCCAGAGCGGCCCCCGCGGGCCGGAACGGGCTCCGACCAGGTTGTCCACAACTGCCCACTTGTCCACAGCCTCTGACGCTCCCCGCCCGCCACCTGTACGGTCATTCGCAGTTGATGTTCATACAGCTGCAAGGACAGCGGACAACGGGGGAGGCGGTCGGTGTGACCGAGAACGGCGCGGTGACCGGGGCGGCGCTGCCGCTGCAGACCAGCAGGATCGCCGCGGTGCGGGGCTTCGCACGATGGCCCGCACCGAAATCACCCAAGGACGAGGGCAAGGCACTGCGCGCACGGGTACTGCGCCGGGCCCACGCCGAACTCGCGATGGACACCGACCGCCCCGACGCGGTCACCGCCGTCGAGGAGTCCAACCACGGCCGCCTCCCCGAACTCACCCCCATACGCGTCGGCAGGATGGCCGCCACCCCCTTCGCGTTCCTGCGCGGCTCCGCCGGCCTCATGGCCTACGACCTCGCCCGCACCCCGACCACAGGCATACGCGCCCAGATCTGCGGCGACGCCCACGCGGCCAACTTCGGACTCTACGGAGACGCCCGCGGCGGCCTCGTCATCGACCTGAACGACTTCGACGAGACCGTCCACGGCCCCTGGGAATGGGACCTCAAGCGCCTCGCCGCATCGCTGGTCCTCGCCGGCCGCGAAGCCGGAGCCGACGAGGACACCTGCCGGGCGGCGGCCCGGGACGCGGCAGGGGCCTACCGGCGCACGATGCGCCTGCTGGCCAGACTCCCCGTCCTGGACGCGTGGAACGCGATCGCGGACGAGGAACTGGTCTCCCACACGGACGCCCACGACCTGCTCGGCACCCTGGAGAGAGTCTCCGAGAAGGCACGCGCCAACACCAGCGGACGGTTCGCGGCCAAATCGACCGAGCCGGCCGACGGCGGCGGCCGCCGCTTCGTGGACGCACCACCGGTGCTGCGCCGCATACCGGACGCGGAGGCCGCGGCGGTCGCCGCGTCCCTGGAGCACTATCTGACGACCCTGTCCGAGGACCGGCTCCCGCTGCTCGGGCGGTACGCGGTGCACGACGTGGCGTTCCGCGTGGTAGGCACGGGCAGCGTCGGTACCCGCTCCTATGTGGTACTGCTCCTCGACCACCGCGGCGAACCGTTGGTCCTCCAGGTCAAGGAGGCCCGCCCGTCCGCCCTGCTCCCGCATCTGGCGACGGCCGGCCACCCGGTACCGGAGACGGAGCACGAGGGCCGCCGGGTCGTCCTCGGCCAGAAGCGGATGCAGGTCGTCAGTGACATCCTGCTGGGCTGGACGTCGGTCGACGGACTCCCCTACCAGGTGCGGCAGTTCCGCAACCGCAAGGGCAGCGTCGACCCCACCGCGCTGGCCGCCGACCAGATCGACGACTACGCCCGCATGACCGGAGCGCTGCTGGCCCGCGCCCACAGCCACAGCGCCGACCCCCGCCTGATCACGGGGTACTGCGGCAAGAACGAGGAGCTGGACGAGGCGATCGCCGCGTTCGCCGTGGCCTACGCGGACCGCACGGAGGCGGACCACGCGAAGCTGGTGGCGGCGGTGCGGAGTGGGCGCGTGGCGGCGGAGATGGGGGTCTGAGGGTTCTGGGGGCTTTGCAGCTTCCACAGGTTCAGAAGGGGAGGGGGAGGGAGGGGGGAGGGGGCGGGGGACCCCCGAAGACTGCGGCGACCTGCTCGAAGGCCCAGAACCCGGCGGACCCCGCAGCCGCCCTCCCCCGTGTCATACGCTGGTCCGGTGACGACGCCCGAAGCCGAGCAGAGCGAGTCTGTGTCCGCTGTCGAGGAACCGCTCGCCGAGGGCGCCGGTTCCGGGTCAGCCGTGGGGCCCGAGGCGGTGGGTGCCGCTTCCGGTGAAGCCGCGGCGACCGGCGAGGACGCCGGCGGGTCCGGTCCGCGGCCGGAGGAGCGGCTGGAGCAGGCCGTACGGGCCGCCGAGCAGGCGTTGATCGAGTACGAGATCGCCGTGGAGACCTTCCGCGTCGAGGTGGAGAACTTCTCGCGGCTGCATCACCAGAAGCTGGGCCCGATGTACGCGCGCCTCGATGAGCTGGAGGCCGAGATCGCCGAGGCGCGGGCTGCCCGAAGCGGGGATCCGGAGGACATACGGCGCGCTCACGAGGCTCGGGCCCGGGTCATGCCGATGCCGGATGTGGAGGAGCTGTTCCACGGCTGGATGGACTCCGACGGGCTGTTCCCAGAGGCCCAGGCCATGCTCACGGACCAGCCCGTGCGGCCTCCGCAGCGGGTGCGCCCCAGTGAGGAGGCCCGCAGGCTGTACCGCGAGCTGGCCCGCAGGGCGCACCCTGACCTGGCTCAGGACGAGGCCGAGCGCAAGCGGCGCGACGAGTTCATTTCCCGGGTCAACGCCGCGTACGCGCGCGGTGACGAGGCGCAGCTTCGGGAACTCTCCGAGGAGTGGGCGGCCGGCCCGGTCCCCGAGGAGCGCAGGCCTAGCCCGAGTGAGGAGCTGTACGCCCGTCTGGAGTGGCTCGCCCAGCGTAAGGACCTGCTCACGCTGGTGGCCCAAGAGCTGGAGGAGAGCGCGATCGGCTCGATGCTGCGGCTGTCTCCCGAGGACCCGGACGGTCTGCTGAATGAGATCGCCGAGCAGTTGCTGGCCCAGGTCGCGGAGAAGGAAGCCGAGCTGGCGGCCCTGCGCGGCTGATCCGCGGGTACGGCCCGGTGGAGCGGGGCCGGGGCAGGCGGGCGCTCCCGTCGGGTAGCGTCGGGGGTATGCATTTCGGAGCTGGTGTGCCCACGGTCCAGGTCGCGGATCTCAAGGACGGCGACTTCCTGCTGGACGTCCGTGAGGACGACGAGTGGCAGGTGGGTCACGCTGAGGGGGCGCTGCACATCCCGCTCAGCGAGTTCGTCGCCCGATACGGTGAGTTCACCGAGGCCGCGCCGCAGGACGGCCGGGTCCATGTGATCTGCCGCTCCGGTGGGCGTTCGGCGCAGGTCGCGATGTACCTGGCTCAGCAGGGTGTCGACGCGGTGAACGTCGAGGGCGGCATGCAGGTCTGGGCCGCCTCGGGCCGTCCCGTCATGGATGCCAAGGGCGAGCCGGGCTTCGTGCTGTAGTTCCGGTAGCCGGCTGCGGAGCGGGTTTTCTGCGCCGGTCATCCCAGGGGGTGCGCGGCCAGCAGGTCGCCCAGGGTTTCCTCGTGTGCAGCCGCGGGGCCGAGTGAGAGTTCCAGGTGCTTGGCCCAGGCGTGGTACCGGTGCAGGGGGTAGTCGGTGTCGGCGCCGAATCCTCCGTGCAGATGCTGCGCGGTCTGCACGACTCGTCGGATGCCCTCGGACGCCCAGATCTTGGCCGTCGCCACGTCGCCGGCGGCGGGCAGGGCGCCCGGTGCGCCGGAGCTGATCCGCCACGCGGCCTGCCAGAGTGTGGCCTCCATGGCGCGCAGGTCGATGTACCGGTCGGCGGCCTGTACGGCGACGGCCTGGAAGGTGGCGATGGGGTGGCCGAACTGCTCTCGCTTGCCGGTGTACCCGCTGGTCATCTGCAGTACTTTCTCGCCGAGGCCGAGGGCGAGTGCGCAGGTCCCGATGGTGAGGAGCAGCCGGAGTTCCTCCCAGGCCCCGTCGGCGGCGAGTAGATGCCCGGCGGCGATGTGTACCGAGTCCAGGCGGAGTTCGGCGAGGCGTTCTCCGGTCGTGGAGAACTGTTCGGCGAGTACGACGCCGTCGTGTGCCCGGGGGACGAGGGCGAGGACGGTGCGGCCCGAGTCGTGGGTGTGTGCCGGTAGGAGGATGAAGTCGGCGGTGTGAGCCCAGGGCACGGCCGTGTGGATTCCGTCCAGCACCCAGGTGCCGTCTGCCGTCCGGCGGGCGGCCACCGCGAGTTCGGCCGGGTCGTGGCCGGTGCGGCCGTGGGCGGCGACCGTCAGCGTCAGTTCCCCGCGGCCTGCGCGTGTGAGCAGTTCCTCCTTGGTCTCGGTGCCGGCGTGGGCCTGGACGGCGGTGGCCGCGGCCGTGTGTTCCAGCAGGGGTATGCGTGCCAGTGCCTTGGCGGACTCCCGGAGCACCAGGCAGAGCGCGATGGGGTCGAGTCCGGCGCCGTCGTACTGCGGGTCGAGCAGCAGGCTGAGCAGATCCGCGTCCGCGAGCCGTGCCCACAGCGTTCGGTCGAAGTCGTCGGCGACGGTGCCCGGGGTCAGTGCGGGGCTGGGTACTGCGTCGGGTGCGACCCCGGCGAATTGGGCCTTCGCTGCCTCGAGTGCCGCCTGCTGCTCCTCGCTGAAGGTGAAGTCCACGGCCTGTCCTCCTGGCGGCTCCGCTGATCTGACGGAGCGTCAAGATAGAACAGGTTCTATGAGAAGGGAACGCCCGGGAGCGCCGAGCGGCACGGGTCCCGGTGGTGCACCGGTGCCGGGGCCGCTCACCGGTCGAAGTCCAGCTCCACCTTCTCCGTGACCGGGTGCGACTGGCACGCCAGCACATATCCCGCGTCCGTCTCCTCCGGCTCCAGCGCGAAGTTGCGGTCCATGCGCACTTCGCCCGATACCAGGAAGGCCCGGCAGGTTCCGCACACTCCGCCCTTGCAGGCGTAGGGGGCGTCGGGCCGGTTGCGCAGGACCGTCTCCAGCAGTGATTCGCCGTCGAGGACCGGCCAGGTGCCGCCGCGCCCGTCGAGCCGGGCGGTCACCATGCTGTGTGCGGGAGCCGGTGCGGAAGGGCTGACCGCGGCGCCCGCGTCCACATGGAAGATCTCCTCGTGGATACGTGTCCGCGGCACCCGGAGCCCACGCAGCGCCCGCTCCGCCGACTGCACCAGTCCGAACGGTCCGCACAGGAACCAGCCCGCGACCTCGTCCACCGGGAGCAGCGCCGGCAGCAGCCCGGACAGCCGGTCCTCGTCGAGCCGGCCGGTCGGCAGTCCCGCCTGCTGTTCCTCCCGGGAGAGCACCGTGACCAGCTGGAACCGCTCTGGGAAGCGGTCCTTCAGGTCGGCGACCTCCTCCAGGAACATCGTGGAGGAGGATGTCCGGTCGCTGCGTATGAGGCAGAACCGGGCGCGGGGCTCCCGTGCCAGCAGGGTGGACACGATGGACAGCAGGGGGGTGATTCCGCTGCCGCCGACGATCGCCGCGTACAGTCCGGGCGCGGGCTCCAGGGTGAACCGTCCTGCCGGGGTCATCACCTCCAGCTCGTCGCCTACGGCGATCTCCTTGAGCGCGTAGGTGGAGAAGGCGCCTCCGTCGACCAGCCGGACCCCGACCCGCACAGTGCGCGGGCCCTCGTCGTCCGGTGCCGGTGCGGGGGAGCAGATCGAGTACGTGCGCCGGACTTCCGTGCCGTCGACGGTGCGGCGCAGGGCGAGGTGCTGGCCGGGTGCGTGCCGGTACTCCTCGCGCAGTGCGGGGGGCACCGCGAAGGTCAGGGCCACGGAGTCGTCGGTGAGCCGGTCGACGGCGGCCACGGGGAGCGGGTGGAACCGGGCCATCACAGCTCCTTGAAGTGGTCGAAGGGCTCACGGCAGGCGAGACAGCGGCGCAGCGCCTTGCACGCGGTGGACGAGAAGCGGCTGAGCAGCTCGGTCTCGGCGGATCCGCAGAACGGGCAGCGCACGGGTTCTCCGGGTCCGGGGGCGCTCGCGGAGTCGGCTTCCCGGGAGCCTGTGGCCGTGCGGGTGGGGCCGAGCTCCAGGGGCACGGGCCCGGACGCCGGCAGGGGGCGGGGCGGCGCTATCCCGAACTCCCGTAGCTTGCGGCGGCCTTCGTCGGAGATGTCGTCCGTGGACCAGGCGGGGGTGAGCACCGTGCGCACCACGACGTGGGGTACGCCGTGCTCATGGAGGACGCGCTCTATGTCCAGGGCCATCGCCTCGATCGCGGGGCATCCCGTGTAGGTCGGGGTGAGTTGGACCTCCACCGCGTCGGGGCCGTGCACGTGGACGGCTCGCAGGACGCCCAGCTCCTCCAGCGTGAGCACGGGCAGCTCGGGGTCGGGGACCGAGCCGGCGAGCCGGCGCAGTTCCTCTTCGAGGGCTGTGGCCGTCACCATGACGCCCCCGGGTGGCTGCGGTGCAGATGCTGCATTTCGGCGAGCATCCGTCCGAAGGGTTCGGTGTGCAGGCCCTGCCGGCCGGCGCCCGCGGTCCATGCCCCGGACTGGGGTCCTTCGGGCATGTTCAGGGTGGCGCGGCGCAGGACGTCACCGATCGAGTCGAGCCAGGCCGTCCTGATCCCCGGCCAGTCGATGTCCAGGCCTTCGACGGGCTGGAACATCTCGCCGGTGAACCGCCACAGGGCCTGGCACGCGAGCTGCATCCGCTCATGGCTGACGTCCGTGCCGTCGCCGAGACGCAGGACCCACTGTTCGGCGTGGTCCTGGTGGTAGGCGACCTCCTTGACCGCCTTGGCGGCGAGGCCGGTGAACTCGTTCTCCGTGGCGGCCAGGTGGGTGTACAGCAGCCGCTGGTAGGTGGAGAAGTAGAGCTGGCGGGTGATGGTGTGAGCGAAGTCGCCGTTGGGCTGTTCCACCAGCTGGAGGTTGCGGAAGGCGCGCTCCTCGCGGAGGTAGGCGAGCTGGTCCTCGTCGCCGGCCATGGACAGCAGCACCCGGGCTTGGCCCAGCAGGTCCAGGGCGATGTTGGCGAGCGCGACCTCCTCTTCGAGTGCGGGCGCGTGGCCCGCCCACTCTCCCAGGCGGTGTGAGAGCACCAGGGCGTCGTCGCCGAGCGCCAGGGCGGCCGTGGTGTTCCGGGTGACGGTCACAGGTGCTTCACCCCTTCCGGGATCTCGTAGAACGTGGGGTGCCGGTAGGGCTTGTCGGCGGAGGGCTCGAAGAAGGGGTCCTTCTCGTCCGGCGAGGAGGCGGTGATCGCGGCGGACGGCACGACCCAGATCGAGACGCCCTCGCCGCGCCGGGTGTACAGGTCGCGTGCGTTGCGCAGGGCCAGCTCGGCGTCGGGGGCGTGCAGGCTGCCGGCGTGGGTGTGCGAGAGCCCTCGGCGGGAGCGCACGAAGACCTCCCACAGCGGCCACTCTTCGGTCGTCATGGTCACGCCTTTCCGTTCTCGTCGGCCTTGTTCGCCGACGGTGCGCCGGCTGTCCGGGCGGCCTCGCCGGCCGCGCCCGTCCCGTTGTGCTTCGCCGCGTAGGCCGCGGCCGCGTCCCGTACCCAGGCGCCCTCGTCGTGGGCCTGCCTGCGCTGGGCCAGCCGCTGCTCGTTGCAGGGGCCGTTGCCCGAAAGGACGTCTCGGAACTCGGTCCAGTCGATGGGCCCGAAGTCGTAGTGCCCGCGCTCCTCGTTCCACGCGAGGTCCGGGTCGGGGAGGGTGAGGCCCAGCGACTGGGCCTGGGGGACGCAGATGTCCACGAAGCGCTGGCGCAGCTCGTCGTTCGAGTGCCGCTTGATCTTCCAGGCCATCGACTGGGCGGAGTGCGCCGACTCGTCGTCGGGCGGGCCGAACATCATCAGGGACGGCCACCACCAGCGGTCCACCGCGTCCTGCGCCATGGCGTGCTGCTCCGGTGTGCCCTGGCTGAGGGTCAGCAGCAGCTCGTATCCCTGGCGCTGGTGGAAGGACTCCTCCTTGCAGATACGGACCATCGCGCGTGCGTAGGGGCCGTAGGAGCAGCGGCAGAGGGGCACCTGGTTGATGATGGCGGCGCCGTCCACCAGCCAGCCGATGGCGCCGACGTCCGCCCAGGTCAGCGTGGGGTAGTTGAAGATCGAGGAGTACTTCTGGCGGCCTGTGTGGAGCTTGTCGAGCAGCTCGTCGCGGCTGGTGCCGAGCGTTTCCGCCGCGCTGTACAGATACAGGCCGTGGCCCGCTTCGTCCTGGACCTTGGCCATCAGGATCGCCTTGCGGCGCAGGGAGGGCGCGCGGGTGATCCAGTTGGCTTCCGGCTGCATGCCGATGATCTCGGAGTGCGCGTGCTGGGCGATCTGCCGGACCAGGGTGGCGCGGTAGGCGTCGGGCATCCAGTCGCGCGGCTCGATGCGCTCCTCGGCGGCGACGGCGGCGTCGAACCCGGCCTCGTAGGCCGTCGTGTCCGCCGGTGCCGTGCCGTCCGCGCGGGGCGTCCGGTGCGCTGCTGCTGTCGCCATGCGATCCCCCTCGACCACTCTCGCCCGACCGATCGTTCGGTCGTGTCGATTCAATGGTGGGACGTGGCGCCGTAGGGTGTCAACCGCTGTGGACAACCTCCGGGCAGCGGTCCGTCGCTGTGGCCGATGCGCTGTGCGGGGCAGGCGGGGCTGAGTACCGTACCCGTGCGCACACCATGGGGTGCTGCGTACGGGTGATGCGGCCGGCCCGGCCCGCGTCGGAGACGGTCGCCGGACGAAGGCCCGCGGCACGGGACGGCACCGAGGGCACGGAAGCTCGGGAGACGGGGCGGGATGGACGCGTACGACGAGGAGCCGGTCGTCGAAGCCGGGCGGGAACAGCCGGGCCCGGACGATCCGGCGTCCCCCCTGCCCGCGGGCGCCGCCCACGACGGGCCCCGGGAGCCGCGCGCCGAGGAGGCCACGGACGCGGGGGAACGCCCGGCGGAGGCCACGGACGCGGGGGAACGCCCGGCGGAGGCCGCGGGCACGCGGGAGACGGTGGGGTCCGCGCCGGACCCCGTGGCCGCGCTCACCGGCGTCGCCGCCCTCTCCCTCCGCTACCAGACAGCCGCCGCGCTGGCGCTCGCGGTCGTCGCCCTCACCGCCGGTGTGCACCTGGGCATGGTGTTCCTGCATGTCGCGCCCGCGAACGTCGTCACCAAGGAGCACGGCGAAGCGATCGACGACTGGGTGTACCCCGAGTTCGAGCAGAACTGGAAACTGTTCGCGCCCGACCCGCTGCAGCAGAACATCGACGTGCAGGTACGGGCCGAACTGCGCACCGGGGACGGCGGCCGGCGGACGACCGGCTGGTATGACCTGTCCGCGCTCGACGGCGCCGCCATCGACGGCAATCTGCTGCCGAGCCACACCCAGCAGAACGAGCTGCGCCGCGCCTGGGACTTCTACGTCGGCTCGCACGACGGCCGCAACCGTCCCGTAGGCCTGCGCGGGGCCCTGTCCGAGGACTATCTGCGCCGGGTCGTCGCGCTGCGCCTCGGCCGTGAGCACGCGGCCGGGCACGGCGAGCGTGTCGAAAGCGTCCAGGTCCGCTCCCGCACCACCAATGTGGCGCCCCCGAAGTGGAGCGGCGAGCAGGTCGGCACGGCGCCTGTGTACCGGCTGTTGCCCTGGTGGCCGCTGCCGGACGGCGAGCGGGCGGAGGCGAGCGCCCGATGAACCGGTTCACCGTGCGCGTCTCGCGCGGTATCGCCCGCGTCACCGACGCCGTCCTCGGCCCGTACCAGACCGCGATCGTCCGCATCGGCTTCGCCGCCACCTGGCTGCTGTTCCTGCTGCGCGAGCTGCCGCACCGCCAGGAGCTGTACGGTCCCGCCGGCCCCTGGAGCTGGGACCTGGCCCAACAACTGATCGCGAACAACCACGCCTTCACGGTCCTGATGTGGTCCGACAGCCAGGTGTGGTTCGAGACGGTGTACGCCCTCGCCATGCTCTCGAGCGCCCTGCTGCTGGTGGGCTGGCGCACCCGCACGATGTCGGTGCTGTTCATGGTGGGGGTGCTGTCGCTGCAGAACCGCAGCGTCTTCATGGGTGACGGCGGTGACAACGTCATCCACCTGATGGCGATCTACCTGGTGTTCACACGCTGCGGGCAGGTGTGGTCGCTGGACGAGCGGCGCGCCCGGCGGGCCGCTGCGGCCCGCGCGCGGGGTGAGGTGCCGCGGCCCGACCGGGTGGGCCCCGTCCTGTGGATCGTGATCGCTCTGGTGCTGGCCCCGGCGACGGGCGCGGGCTGGATCGCCGGTGCCTGGCTCGCCGTGTTCTGGGGGCTGTGGGCCGTGCAGGGCCTGTGGTGGTACGTCGGCCGGCGTGCCCCGCACGGGGAACCACGCATCCTGCTGGACGTCGTCGCCAACCTGGTCCACAGCGCCGCCCTGCTCGTGATCATGGCGGAGGCGTGTCTGATCTACTCGACCGCCGGCTGGTACAAGATCCAGGGGTCGCGCTGGCAGGACGGCACCGCGGTCTACTACCCGCTCCACATCGACTACTTCTCTCCCTGGCCCGCCCTGTCCGACCTGTTGTCCGCGCACGGCGTGATCGTGCTGCTGGTGACGTACGGCACGGTCGCCGCGCAGGTCGCGTTCCCCTTCACGCTGTTCAACCGGCGGGTGAAGAACGTCCTGCTGGCGATCATGATGACCGAGCACGCGGTGATCGCCGTGGTGCTCGGGCTGCCCTTCTTCTCGCTCGCGATGATCGCCGCCGACGCCGTGTTCCTGCCGACGCCCTTGCTGCGAAGGCTGGGCGGCTGGGCGGCACGCGCGCGGGGACGGCTCGCGAGGTCCGGCGCCCGGCTCCCGCTGCCCGGCCCGCGCGGGCCCCGCCCGCCCGCCGAGGAGCCGGCCGATCAGCCCCAGGCGAGCCCGGCGGTGTGAGCCGCCCGGCGGTCCGGCCCGGCGGCGCCTGCCGTACGGGCCGCGCCGGCGCGCCACCGCCCGGCCGCCCGGAAGCCGGCGGTCCGCGGCGCACGTAGGCTGCACGGCATGACGGCCCCGTACCGCAGCACCGCCGATCCGTTGGGCACCTGGCACCGGCTCGCCGGCGACCTGGTCCTGCTCGACGGCTTTCACGCGCTCAAGCACGCGGTGCGCTTCCACGCGCGCGTGCCGGTCGCCGTCACCACCGACCGGCGGGCGGCGCTCGCCCTGGCCGACGAGCTGGCGCCCGATGTGCGCGACGTGCTGGAAGCCCTGCTGACGGAGGTGCCCGAGGAGACCTACCGGGCTCTTGTGCCGCGCCCGCATCCCACCGCGGTCGCCGCCCTCGCTGTGCGCCCCGCGCGCGAGGCCCATCTGGAAGCGCTGTGGCGCACGCCCCGCACCGCCCCCGTGGTCGTCCTCGACAACCCGCGGAACCTGGGCAACGCGGGGGCGGTCATCCGGCTGGCGGCCGGGTTCGGCGCGACGGGTGTGGTGACCACCGGCACGCTCGACCCCTGGCATCCCACGGTGGTGCGGGGCGGGGCCGGACTCCACTTCGCGACCGCCGTGGAGCGGCTGTCCGCGGACGAGCTGCCGCCGGGCCCGGTTTTCGCGCTGGACCCGGAGGGCGACGACATCCGCGCTCTGAAGCTGCCGGACGACGCCGTGCTCGCGTTCGGCTCCGAGCGCACCGGCCTGTCGGCCGGAGTCCGTGCCCGCGCCGATCACCTGGTGTCCCTGCCGATGCGCCCCCAGGTCTCCAGCTACAACCTCGCCACCAGCGTGGCCATGACGCTGTACCACTGGAGCGCCACCGGGGGCGCACCCGCCTGAGCCTCCGCTATGCCTCCCGGCGGATCTCCACCACCCGGAAGCGGTTCGCCACGAACGCTCCGTCGCACAGGGACGCGTTGGCCGCCGGGTTGCCGCCCGAGCCGTGGAAGTCGGAGAAGGCGGCCGTCTGGTTGACGTACACCCCGCCGGTCAGGTTGAGCGAGAGCTGGGCGCACTCCTCCAGGCAGGCCTCCTCGACGGCCTGCTCGACCTCCTGGGAGGTGGTGTAGGCGCCGACGGTCATCGCGCCCTTGTCCCGGATGGCACGGCGCAGCAGCTCCACCGCGTCCGCCGCCGAGTCGACCGCGACGGCGAAGGAGACCGGGCCGAAGCACTCGCTCATGTAGGAAGCCTCCGCGTCCGGCTTGGCGCCGTCGAGCTTCACGATCACCGGGGTGCGCACGATGGCCTGCGGGAACTCCGGGTTGGTGATCTCCCGGGAGGCCAGGGCGACCTCGCCGAGCCCGGCCGCCGCCTCGAGGCGGGCCTTGACGTCGGGGTTCACGATGGCGCCGAGCAGCGCGTTCGCGCGCGCGTCGTCGCCCAGGAGGCCGTCGACCGAGCGCGCGAGGTCCGCGACCACCTCGTCGTACGACTTCGGCCCCTCGTCGGTGGTGATGCCCTCGCGCGGGATCAGCAGGTTCTGCGGGGTGGTGCACATCTGCCCGCTGTACAGCGACAGGGAGAACGCCAGGTTGGACAGCATCCCCTTGTAGTTGTCCGTCGACTCCACGATCACCGTGTTGACGCCGGCCTTCTCCGTGTAGACCTGCGCCTGGCGGGCGTTGGTCTCCAGCCAGTCGCCGAACGCCGTGGAGCCCGTGTAGTCGATGATCCGGACCTCCGGGCGCACCGCGAGCGTCTTTGCGATGCCCTCGCCCGGGCGTTCGGCGGCCAGCGCCACCAGGTTCGGGTCGAAGCCCGCCTCGGCGAGTACCTCGCGGGCGACCTGCACGGTGAGCGCGAGCGGAAGCACCGCGCGCGGGTGCGGCTTCACGAGGACAGCGTTGCCGGTGGCCAGGGATGCGAACAGGCCCGGGTAGCCGTTCCACGTCGGGAAGGTGTTGCAGCCGATGACCAGCGCGATGCCCCGCGGGACGGCCTGATACGTCTTGGTGAGGACCAGTGGGTCGCGCTTGCCCTGGGGCTTGGTCCACTCGGCGGTGTCGGGCGTACGGACCTGCTCCACGTACGCGTACGCCACCGCCTCAAGGCCGCGGTCCTGTGCGTGCGGGCCGCCCGCCTGGAACGCCATCATGAACGCCTGGCCGCTGGTGTGCATGACCGCGTGCGCGAACTCGTGCGTCCGGTCGCTGATGCGCTTGAGGATCTCCAGGCAGACGACCGCCCGCATCTCCGCGCCCGCGTCGCGCCAGGCCCGCAGGCCGGCGCGCATGGCGGGCAGCAGAACGTCGATGTCGGCGTGGGGGTAGGTGATCCCCAGCTCGATCCCGTACGGCGAGACCTCGTCGCCCGTCCAGTCGTCCGTGCCGGGCTGGCCGAGGTCCAGGCGGGTGCCGAGGAGGGCGTCGAAGGCGGCCTTGCCGGCCGCGGCGTCCAGGCTGCCGTGCTCCCCGTAGGCCTTTGGGTGCTCGGGGTGCGGCGACCAGTACGCGCGTGTGCGGATGGCTTCCAGCGCCTGGTCGAGCGTGGGGCGGTGCTGGGCGATCAGCTGGTGCGCGGTGAGTTCGGCGGCCATGCGGGACCAACTCCTCGTCTCAAGAGCTCTTCGTTGAGTTCATGACCTGGGCAGGAACAGGCGGACAGGGTTAGAGTAACCGAACGATCGGTCGGGACAAGGGGGCCTGCCGTATCCGTGGAAAACCTGGTGCGGGAGGATCGCGCTCATGACAGCACTCGACCTCAGCAGCCCTGTGGCCGTCGTGGGCACCGGCACCATGGGCCAGGGCATCGCCCAGGTCGCGCTGGTGGCGGGACACCCCGTGCGGCTGTACGACGCCGCTGTGGGCCGCGCCCGCGAGGCGGCCGCCGCGATCGGCGCCCGCCTGGACCGGCTCGTGGAGAAGGACCGGCTCACCGCGGCCGAGCGGGACACGGCCCGCGCCCGCCTCCTGCCGGTCGAGAACCTGGCCGAGCTGGCCGACTGCTCGCTCGTCGTGGAGGCGGTCCTTGAGCGTCTCGACGTCAAGCAGCAGCTGTTCCGTGAGCTGGAGGACGTCGTCGGCGACGACTGCCTGCTCGCCACCAACACCTCGTCCCTGTCCGTGACCGCCGTCGGCGGCGCCCTGCGCAACCCGGGCCGCTTCGTCGGCCTGCACTTCTTCAATCCCGCGCCGCTGATGCCGCTGGTGGAGGTCGTCTCCGGGTTCGCCACCGACGTCACGTCCGCCACACGCGCGTACGAGACGGCCCGCGCCTGGGGCAAGACACCGGTCGCGTGTGCGGACACCCCCGGTTTCATCGTCAACCGCATCGCCCGGCCCTTCTACGCCGAGGCGTTCGCGGTGTACGAGGCGCAGGCCGCCGACCCCGCCACCATCGACGCGGTCCTGCGCGAGTCGGGCGGCTTTCGGATGGGCGCGTTCGAGCTGACCGACCTCATCGGGCAGGACGTCAACGAATCCGTCACCCGCTCCGTGTGGGACTCCTTCTTCCAGGACGTGCGCTTCACGCCCTCCCTCGCCCAGCGGCGGCTGGTGGAGTCCGGCCGGCTCGGCCGCAAGACCGGGCAGGGCTGGTACGGCTACGGGGACGGTGCCGAGCGGCCCGAGCCGCACACCGCGGAGCGGGCGCAGCCACCGGCATACGTCGTCGCCGAGGGCGATCTGGGCCCCGCCTCGGAACTGCTCGCGCTGATCCGCGAGGCGGGCATCGGCGTCCGTGAGGACGAAGAGGACCACGGCACCCGTCTGGTGCTGCCCGGCGGCGGGCAGCTGGCTCTCGCGGACGGACAGACCTCCGTGGAGTTCCGGGACGTCGTCTACTTCGACCTGGCGCTCGACTACCGCAGGGCGACCCGGATCGCCCTGTCCGCCTCCCAGGACACCTCGTCGAGGACCCTCTCCGAGGCCGTCGGCCTCTTCCAGGCGCTCGGCAAGGACGTCAGCGTCATCGGGGACGTGCCCGGCATGATCGTCGCCCGGACGGTGGCCCGGATCGTCGACCTGGCGCACGATGCCGTCGCCAAGGGTGTGGCCACCGAGGAGGACATCGACACCGCGATGCGGCTCGGCGTCAACTACCCTCTCGGCCCCTTCGAGTGGGGCCGCCGGCTCGGCCGCGGCTGGGCCTACGACCTCCTGGACGACCTGCACATGCGCGACCCCTGCGGACGGTACGCCCCGTCCCTCGCGCTCTACCGCCACGCGTACGCCTCCGAGAAGCGGGAGAGCACCTCATGACCACGGCCAAGCGCGACACATACACCCCGGAGAGCCTGCTCTCCGTCGCCGTGCAGGTGTTCAACGAGCGCGGCTACGACGGCACCTCCATGGAGCACCTCTCCAAGGCCGCCGGCATTTCCAAGTCGTCGATCTACCACCATGTCTCGGGCAAGGAGGAGCTGCTGCGCCGGGCCGTCAGCCGGGCGCTGGAGGGCCTCTTCGGGATCCTCGAGGAGGAGCACGCGCGCGTGGGCCGCGCCGTGGAACGGCTGGAGTACGTCGTGCGGCGCATGGTCGAGGTGCTCACCGCCGAGCTGCCGTATGTGACGCTGCTGCTGCGGGTGCGCGGCAACACCGGCACCGAGCGGTGGGCGCTGGAGCGGCGCCGCGAGTTCGACCACCAGGTCGCCGAGCTGCTCAAGGCCGCCGCCGCCGACGGGGATGTGCGCGGTGATGTGGAGGTGCGGCTCGCGACGCGGCTCGTCTTCGGGATGATCAACTCGATCGTGGAGTGGTACCGGCCCGACGGGCGGGGCATGGGCGAGCGCGAAGTCGCCGACGCCGTCGTGCGGTTGGCCTTCGCGGGGCTGCGCACCGAGCACTGAGGAGCCGGCCCGGACTTCCGTTCACCCGTTCGACTCCCGGTCGGCCCGGTCCATCGGGTTTATCTGGTCCGTCCGGCCCATCTGGTCCGTCCGGTCCATCTGGCGCGTCCGGTCGGCCTGGGCCTTCCGGTCGGCCTGGGTCGTCCGGTCAGCCTTCCGGCTCGAGGTCCTCCTCCTCGAACACCAGCAGGGTGCGCGTGCTGAGCACTTCGGGGATGGCCTGGAGCCGGGTGAGGACCAGTTCGCGCAGCGCCCTGTTGTCGGGTGTGTGGACCAGGAGCAGGACGTCGAAATCGCCTCCGACCAGGGCGATGTGGGAGGCGCCGGGAAGCAGGCGCAACCGCTCGCGGACCGTGCGCCAGGAATTCTGGACGATTTTCAGGGTGATGTAGGCCGACGTGCCCTGACCGGCGCGTTCGTGGTTCACCCGGGCGCCGAAGCCGCGGATCACGCCGTCCTCGATGAGCCGGTTGATGCGTGCGTAGGCGTTGGCGCGGGAGACGTGCACATGCTCGGCGACCGACCGTATCGAGGCGCGGCCGTCCGATTGGAGTATCTGGAGGATGTCCCGGTCGATGGCGTCCAGGGGGCGTGGGGGCGGCAGTACAGGGCCGTGCTCCGGTGGCTCGGCCATTTGTTCAGGTGCCATGTGCCCCCGCCTCTCTACCATGGACGTACTGCGTCCATCTCAGGTTGTGGAGAACCGTTTGTCCACAGCCTTGAGGTGCCTGTAGCCAAAATGTGCCGACGACCGAACAATCGGTAGGTGAGGCGCATCACTCCCGTGGCGCGTCCGAAGCCGCTCCCACGAGGAGGTGCCGTCATGACGGTCATGGAGCAGCGGGATGCCTACCGGCCGACCCCGCCGCCCGCCTGGCAGCCCCGTACCGATCCCGCTCCGCTGCTGCCCGATCCCCTGCCGTATCGCCTCCTCGGCACGGAGGCGGCCGCCAAGGCCGACCCGGAGCTGCTGCGCCGGCTGTACACCCAGCTCGTGCGCGGCCGCCGGTACAACGCGCAGGCGACGGCGCTCACCAAGCAGGGCCGCCTGGCCGTCTACCCCTCCAGCACCGGGCAGGAGGCCTGCCAGGTCGCCGCGGCGCTCGTCCTGGAGGAGCGCGACTGGCTCTTCCCGAGCTACCGCGACACGCTCGCGGCCGTCGCCCGCGGCGTCGATCCCGTCGAGGCCCTGACCCTGCTGCGCGGCGACTGGCACACCGGCTACGACCCCTACGAGCACCGGGTGGCCCCCCTGAGCACCCCGCTCGCCACCCAGCTGCCGCACGCCGTGGGACTCGCCCACGCCGCCCGCCTGAAGGGCGACGACGTGGTCGCGCTCGCCCTGGTCGGCGACGGCGGCACCAGCGAGGGCGACTTCCACGAGGCCATGAACTTCGCCGCCGTATGGCAGGCGCCGGTCGTCTTCCTGGTCCAGAACAACGGCTTCGCGATCTCCGTCCCGCTCGCCAAGCAGACCGCGGCGCCCTCCCTGGCGCACAAGGCGGTCGGCTACGGCATGCCGGGCCGGCTGGTCGACGGAAACGACGCGGCCGCGGTGCACGAGGTCCTCGGTGAGGCCGTACGGCACGCACGCGCGGGCGGCGGCCCCACCCTCGTCGAGGCGGTGACGTACCGCATCGACGCTCACACGAACGCCGACGACGCGACCCGCTACCGCGGCGACGCCGAGGTAGAGGCCTGGCAGGCGCACGACCCGATCATGCTGCTGGAGCGCGAGTTGACCCGGCGCGGTCTGCTCGATGAGGACGGGATACGGGCCGCGCGTGAGGACGCCGAGGCGCTGGCGGCCGACCTGCGGGCGCGCATGAACCAGGACCCGGTGCTCGACCCCATGGACCTCTTCGGCCACGTGTATGCCCAGCCCACCCCCCAACTTCTCGAACAGCGGGAACAGTTGCGGGCGGAGCTGGACGCCGAGGCGGCCGGACCGGAAGGAGCCGGGCGATGACGACCGTTGCCCTCAAGCCGGCCACCATGGCACAGGCCCTGACGCGCGCGATGCGCGACGCCATGGCGGCCGACCCGTCCGTGCACGTCATGGGCGAGGACGTCGGGACGCTCGGCGGTGTCTTCCGGGTCACGGACGGGCTCGCCAAGGAGTTCGGCGACGACCGCTGCACGGACACTCCGCTCGCCGAGGCGGGCATCCTCGGCACAGCCGTCGGCATGGCGATGTACGGCCTCAGGCCGGTCGTGGAGATGCAGTTCGACGCCTTCGCCTACCCCGCCTTCGAGCAGCTGGTCAGCCATGTCTCGCGCATGCGCAACCGCACTCGCGGCGCGATGCCGCTGCCCCTGACGATCCGGGTCCCCTACGGGGGAGGCATCGGCGGCGTCGAGCACCACAGCGACTCCTCCGAGGCCTACTACATGGCGACCCCGGGCCTCCATGTCGTCACGCCCGCGACGGTCGCGGACGCCTATGGGCTGCTGCGCGCCGCCATCGCCTCCGACGACCCGGTCGTCTTCCTCGAGCCCAAGCGGCTGTACTGGTCGAAGGACTCCTGGAACCCCGACGAGCCCGCGACCGTGGAACCGATAGGCCGTGCGGCGGTGCGGCGTTCGGGCCGTAGCGCGACGCTCATCACCTACGGGCCGTCGCTCCCCGTCTGCCTGGAGGCGGCCGAGGCGGCACGCGCCGAGGGCTGGGACCTCGAAGTCGTCGATCTGCGCTCCCTGGTGCCGTTCGACGACGAGACGGTGACCGCGTCCGTGCGCCGCACGGGCCGTGCCGTGGTGGTGCATGAGTCGACCGGCTTCGGCGGACCGGGCGGGGAGATCGCCGCGCGGGTGACCGAGCGCTGCTTCCACTACCTCGAGGCGCCCGTGCTGCGGGTGGCCGGATTCGACATCCCCTACCCGCCGCCGATGCTGGAGCGGCACCATCTGCCCGGCGTCGACCGGATCCTGGACGCCGTGGGGCGCCTGCAGTGGGAGGCGGAGAGCTGATGGCCCAGGTGCTCGAGTTCAGGCTGCCGGACCTCGGGGAGGGGCTGACCGAGGCCGAGATCGTCCGCTGGCTGGTGAAGGTCGGGGACGTCGTCACGGTCGACCAGCCGGTCGTCGAGGTCGAGACGGCCAAGGCGATGGTCGAGGTGCCCTGCCCCTACGGTGGCGTGGTCACGGCCCGCTTCGGCGAGGAGGGCACGGAGCTCCCGGTCGGTGCCCCGCTGCTGACGGTCGCCGTGGGTGCCCCCGCGGGCGGGGACGTGGAATCGTCCGGGAACGTGCTGGTCGGATACGGCACATCGGCGGCTCCCGCCCGGCGCCGCCGGGTCAGGCCGCCCCAGCCCGGCTCCCGTTCCGCCGATGGCGCCGCGCGGGTCGATTCCGTCGCCGCACCGGACCCGGTCCCGGCTGCCACCGGATCCGCGCCCGCTGCCACCGGATCCGCGCCCGCCGCCCGGGCGGCGGCGCTCGCCCCGGGTGTCCCGGCCTCCGCCGTCGCGACCCAGGCCGTTTCGGCCCCCGGCCACCGGGCCGACGCCCACGAGCACGTCGACGGACCGGTTCCGGTGATCTCCCCGCTCGTCCGCAGGCTCGCCCGCGACAACGGGCTGGATCTGCGGCAGTTGACGGGTTCCGGACCCGACGGACTGATCCTGCGCGCGGACGTGGAGGACGCCCTGAGGGCCGCCGCGGCCGGCGGCGGCGCGACGAGGGCCACGGCGGTCGCGGCCGCCCCGGCACACCCGGCTCCGCCCGCCGTATCCGGAGCGGGCGCACCGGCAGGCGCGGCGGCCACCTCCGGCATCCGGATCCCCCTCAAGGGCGTCCGCGGGGCCGTCGCCGACAAGCTGTCCCGGAGCCGGCGGGAAATTCCCGACGCGACCTGCTGGGTGGACGCCGACGCCACGGAACTGATGCGCGCGCGGGCGGCCATGAATGCGGCGGGAGATTCCAAGGTCTCCCTGCTCGCGCTGCTGGCCCGTATCTGCACCGCAGCGCTCGCCCGGTTCCCCGAGCTGAACTCCACCGTCGACCTGGAGGCCCGGGAGATCGTCCGGCTCGACCAGGTGCACCTCGGTTTCGCCGCACAGACCGAACGGGGGCTCGTCGTCCCCGTCGTGCGGGACGCGCATACGCGGGACGCCGAGTCGCTCACCGCGGAATTCGCCCGGCTGACCGAGGCGGCCCGTGCCGGCACGCTCACCCCCGCGGAACTCACCGGCGGGACCTTCACATTGAACAACTACGGGGTGTTCGGCGTCGACGGCTCGACACCGATCATCAACCACCCGGAGGCGGCCATGCTCGGCGTCGGCCGGATCGTCCCCAGGCCATGGGTGCACGAGGGGGAGCTGGCGGTGCGACAGGTCGTGCAGCTCTCGCTCACCTTCGACCACCGGGTGTGCGACGGCGGCACGGCGGGCGGATTCCTGCGGTACGTGGCGGACTGCGTGGAACAGCCGGCGGTGCTGCTGCGCACCCTCTGAGCCGCATCCGCGACCGGCCGGCCGCCGAAACTGTGAGCAAGCTCCCGCGCCCGGCCGGGGCGCGGGGGTGGCACTGATCGACGCGGCGCCCATACTCGGGAACATGACCGAGTACGAGCCCCCGGGCGACCCGGACGCCGAGGTGTACGACGCCGTCGTACTGGCCGGCGGTACCGCCCGGCGGCTCGGCGGGGCCGACAAACCGGGTGTGCGCGTCGGCGGACGGGCGCTGCTCGACCGCGTTCTCGCGGCCTGCGCCGGCGCGGCCACCACGGTGGTCGTCGCCGACCCCAGGCCCATCGCCCGCCCCGTGCTCTGGGCTCGCGAGGAGCCGCCGGGCGGCGGCCCGGTCGCCGCGCTCGACGCGGGGCTGCGGCACACCACGGCCGGGTATGTCGTCGTGCTCTCCGCCGATCTGCCGTTCCTGGAGGCGGGGACGGTACGGCGGCTGCTGGCCGCACTGCGGGCGAGCGGCGCCGACGGGGCGGTGCTCACCGACCCCGAGGGGCGCGACCAGCCCCTGGTCGCCGCCTACCGGAGCGCGACACTGCGCCGCGAACTCGCCCGCCTGGCCGCAGGGCAGGGTTCTTCCGGCACATCGGAACTCCCCCATGCTCCAGAACCCCGCGATCCCTCGGACCTCCCCGCGCGCCCTCTGCGCCCCGGTCTTGCCGGCCTTCCGCTGCGGCGGCTCGTCGCCCGGCTCGGCCTCACCCGTATCTCCGATCCCGTCGCGTCCTTCGACTGCGACACCTGGGACGCCATCGCCGCCGCCCGATCACGAATCAGGGAGCATGGGCACGTGTTGAACGAATGGATTTCCGCAGTCAAGGACGAGCTGGGCATCGACCTCGACGTCGACACCGGCGTTCTCCTCGACCTCGCTCGCGACGCCGCGCACGGAGTGGCCCGTCCTGCGGCCCCGCTGACGACGTTCCTCGTCGGCTACGCCGCCGCGCAGGCGCAGGGCGGCCCCGAAGCGGTCGCCGAGGCCGCCCGCAAGGCCGCTGCCCTGGCCCTGCGCTGGGCGGACGAGGAGGCCGCCGAGGCCAAGCCGGACGCCGGATGACGAAGAGGGGCGTCCGGAAAGGCCCGGACACCGATGAACGGTATGGGGAGGAGGCGCTGGCCGTGGTCGAGGACAGCGGCGGGCGCGGCCGTCCGGGCGAGGCCCGCTCCGCCCGCCCGGCCGAGCAGCGGCACGACCCGGAGCGGCACGACCGGGATCTCGAAGAGGCGCTCGCCCTGGTACGGGACCTGGGCCCGAGTGACGGCCGCCGCTCCGAGCCGCGTACGCCCGGTACAGGGTCCGGACACGGACCCGGCACCCCCCGGCATCCCGGCGCCCGGGACATGGGCCGGGACGGCCCGGCGGAGGCCGCCCCCTCCTCACCGGCCCCCTCCGGGCACCGCCCGGGCCACCACGCCACGCCCTGGCCCGAGGCCCGCGCCGCCGCCGCGCGCGCGGCCCGTTCCGTGCCGTGCCGCGAACCCGTCGACGTGCCCCTCGACGCCGCCCTCGGCCTGGTTCTCGCCGGCCCCCTCACCGCGCTGACCGACCTCCCCTCCTTCAACACCTCCGCCATGGACGGCTGGGCGGTCGCGGGCCCCGGCCCCTGGGACGTGCGCGAGGAAGGAGTCCTCGCCGGGCACACGGAGCCTGCTCCGCTCGAGGACGGGGAGGCCGTCCGGATCGCCACCGGTGCCCGCATCCCCCCGGACACCACCGCGGTCCTGCGCAGCGAACATGGGCACATGGACGACAAGGGCCGGCTGTACGCCGCCCTTCCGCCGGCTCTCGGCTCCGCGCGCACGGGGAGTACCCCCACGGTCGCCCATGGACAGGACATCCGGCCGCGGGGCCAGGAGTGCCACGCCGGTGACCAGTTGCTTCCCCCGGGGGCCCTGGTCACCCCGGCCGTGCTCGGGCTCGCCGCGGCCGCCGGGTACGACACGTTGTCCGTACGGCCCCGGCCCCGGGTCGAAGTCCTTGTGCTGGGAGACGAGTTGCTCACCGAGGGGCCGCCCAGGGACGGCCTGATCCGGGATGCGCTCGGGCCGATGCTGCCACCCTGGCTGCGCGCGCTCGGCGCGGACGTGGTGGCCCTCCGCAGGCTCGGTGACGACGCCGAAGCCCTGCACCGGGCGGTCACCTCCTCGACGGCCGACTTGGTCGTCACCACCGGCGGCACGGCCGGGGGACCCGTCGACCATGTCCACCCCATCCTGTGCCGCATCGGCGCCGAACTCCTCGTGGACGGCGTGAAGGTGCGCCCGGGGCACCCCATGCTCCTGGCGCGCACCCGGGACGACCAGCACCTCGTCGGGTTGCCCGGCAATCCCCTCGCGGCCGTCTCCGGCTTGCTCACGCTCGCCGAGCCCCTGCTGCGCGGCCTTACGGGGCGTGTGGCCCCCGAGCCCTGCACGCTGCCCCTGAGGGGTTCCAGCCACGGTCACCCGTACGACACCCGGCTCGTCCCCGTCGCCGTACGCGCCGACCACGCGGTTCCGTTGCACTACAACGGTCCCGCCATGCTGCGGGGTATCGCCGCTGCGGACGCCCTGGCCGTCGTACCGCCCGGGGGTGCCCAGTCCGGTCAGGAACTGGAACTGCTGGACCTGCCCTGGGTATGGGCGCAGTGAGCCGAAACGGGGGATACGGGGAGTGTTTCACGTGAAACGTCGGGGCCTGGCGTCATCGTCCGGCCCGGACGGGGCGCACCTCTGCCCCCCTGAGGCATCTCTGATCCGCCACCGGGAACCGCGGGGCGGAACGGCCCACCGCCAGGAGTAGCGTCCCTCTCATGTACGCGATCACGATTCCTGAACCCGGTGGGCCCGAGGCGCTGGTGTGGGCCGAGGTCCCCGACCCTGTACCTGCCGAGGGTGAAGTGCTGGTCGAGGTGACGGCCAGCGCCGTCAACCGCGCCGACCTCCTCCAGCGCCAGGGTCTCTACAACCCGCCGCCCGGTGCGTCCCCGTACCCCGGACTCGAGTGTTCCGGCCGGGTCGCCGCCCTTGGTCCCGGTGTCTCCGGGTGGGCCGTCGGCGACGAGGTGTGCGCGCTGCTCGCGGGTGGCGGCTATGCCGAGAAGGTCGCGGTCCCGGCCGGACAGCTGCTGCCCGTGCCGGACGGGCTCGATCTGCGCCAGGCGGCCGCGCTGCCGGAGGTGACCTGCACGGTTTGGTCCAATGTGTTCATGGTCGCCCATCTCCGTCCGGGCGAGACGCTGCTTGTGCACGGCGGCTCCAGCGGGATCGGCACGATGGCGATCCAGCTGGCCAAGGCGGTGGGCGCGAAGGTGGCGGTCACGGCGGGCACCAAGAAGAAGCTGGACTACTGCGCCGAACTGGGCGCGGACGTGCTGATCAACTACCGCGTGCAGGACTTCGTGGAGGAGGTCCGGCAGGCCACGGCCGGGGCGGGTGCGGACGTCATCCTTGACAACATGGGCGCGAAGTACCTGAACCGCAATGTCCAGGCGCTCGCGCTGAACGGCAGGCTGGCGATCATCGGTATGCAGGGCGGTGTGCAGGGCGAACTGAACATCAACGCGCTGCTGCGGAAGCAGGCGGCGATCACCGCGACGTCGCTCCGGGCGCGCCCGCTCGAAGAGAAGGCGGCGATCGTGGCAGCGGTACGGGAACACGTCTGGCCGCTGATCTCCTCCGGCCGTGTGCGCCCGGTCATCGACCGCGAGGTCCCGATGAGCGACGCGGCCACGGCTCACCGGTTGCTGGACGAGAGCGGCCACATCGGAAAGGTGCTGCTGGTCAAGCCCTGAGCGGCTGCAGGTCCGGCGCGGGCGAGACGCGAAGGGGAGGGCCTCCCGACACAGGCGGGGTACGGCCGGGTCACCCCGGCACAGGCGGGGTACGGCCGGGTCACCCCGGCACAGGCGGGGTTCGGCCGGGTCACTCCCGGCGCAGGCGCAGGCCGAGGAGCGCGAGTGCCAGGCCGAGGCCGATGAGCATCAGGCCGCTGCCGAGGGGCAGGACCTCGACCACCGGTCGGGAGGCGCCGGCCTGCCCGGGGGGCACAGCGGAGGCCCGAGCCGAGGCCTCGGAGGGGACGGGCAAGGTTCCCGGGGGGTCGACGGCGGCGCCGAGGGACGCTTCCGCGTCGGCGCTCGGGTCCTCGGTGTCGGACTCCGTCGATGTCGTGGCGTCCTCCTCCGCCGATTCCCTCTCGGCGGGGTCCGTGTACGCGGGGTCCTCGCCCTCGCTTTCGTCCTCCTCCGGCTCGGCCGTGTCAGGCCTCCCGGGCCGTATCCGCCCCTCACCGGCCAAGCTGCCGGCCCGGGAGGGCCCGGTCGAGGGTCGCGAGGGAGAGGACGAGGGGACCGAGAGCGAGAGGGGGGCGGCGGGGTGCCCGGCAGCGGGCGCTCGACCGGGGCGGAAGGGGCGGTTGGTCCCTGGGCCGGCCGGGTGAGCGGGCGCCGCGGACATCGGGCGGGCCGGCGCGGCTGTCCGGGCGGGCGCGACCGACGGCCTGGGGCCCACTGCGGCGGTTCCGGGGGAGGCCGTGGTCGTCCTTGCGCCCGGCGTGGTCAGGTGGCCGGGGGTCATGGACGTCGGGTGCCCGGGGCCGTGCGAGGGCGTGGCGGGCGGCGTCAGGGAGGGACGGGCGGAGCGGAGGGCGGTCGGGGGGAGGCCCGGCTGCCAGGCGGCTGTGGTCGGGACGCGGAGGGCGAGTGCGGGCGGGCCGCCGGATATGGGGGACGATGGGGGCCGGAGGGTGGACTCGGCCGAGGGCCGCGCCACGTGCTCGGCGAGGGGCCCCGGCAGCGGCCGGACGCCGGGCTCGGCAAGGGGCCGCGCTATGGGCCGGACACCGGGCTCGGCAAGTGGCCGCGCCATGGACCGGACACCGGGTCCGACAAGTGGCCGCGCTGTGGACTGAAAGGAGTACGAGGCGGTACGGCCGTCGGATGCGGGTCGTATCCCGGGCCTGGGCGGTATGCCGTACGCGGCGGCTATCCCGTACGCGCCGAGGACGGCGGTCGTGGTCAGGACCGGCGGCAGAACGGCGGCGCTGAGCGTGCGGAACGTGGACGGCGTACGCAGCCATGGAGTCACGCGCGTGACCCCCTCCCGTGCTCGGAGGGCAAGATCAACGGATTCAGCGTCACACGGACCCTCGGGTCCGGCATCTCGACCGCCCGCCCCGCCGTCCGGCGATCGCCCCGGCTGGCACTCCCCCGTCCCAGGGGCTACAGATACGGCATGTCGATACGCCACGGCCTGCTGGCGCTGCTGGCACGAGGCCCCCGGAGCGGTGCCCGGCTGCGCGCCGAGCTCGAGGCACGGACCGGGGCGCTGTGGGCGCCGGACCCCGCGCAGGTCCGCACGGTCCTGGCAGGCCTGGAGGGGGACGGGCTGGTGGTGCGGGAGCGACGACGGGACGAGGAGCCGCGCGTGCGCTACACGCTCACCGAAGCGGGCCGCGCCGAGCTGCGCGACTGGTACGCCCGCCCGGTGGAGCACGGGGAGGGGACGCGCGACGAGCTGACGATCAAGCTGGTGATGGCCGTGGGCGTGCCCGACGTCGATGTACGGGCCGTCATCGAGGCCCAGCGCCGGCATCTGAGGGAGTTTCTGCGGGAGTGTGCTCGGCAGCGCTCCGCGGCCCTCTCCGAGCTGCCCTCCCACCGGGACGAGGTCACCCGGCTACTGGTCCTGGACCAGATGGTCCTGCACACCGAGGCCCAGCTCCTCTGGCTCGAACACTGTGAGGTCAGGCTGCAGCGCCTGGCCGGGGCGGCGGCCGCGGGCCCCCCGACGGATCCGGCTGACGCATCTCCGGGGGGCGTCGGCAGGGTGGATCACCCTTCACGGAGGGCACATGGCTGATGTCGTGTACGGGTGCGAGAGAATGGCCGCATGGAGATGCCGAGGAACGACAGGTCGTCGGAGAACCCCCAGAAGATCCTGGTCGTGGGCCAGGACGGAATGGCTCTCGGCGGCACCGCAGACGAAGACTCCCGCGAGATCCCGGTGACGGAACAGGTGGAGCAGCCGGCGAAGGTCATGCGCATCGGCAGCATGATCAAGCAGTTGCTGGAGGAGGTGCGCGCCGCTCCTCTGGACGAGGCGAGCCGGCAGCGCCTGAAGGAGATCCACGCCAGCTCGGTGAAGGAGCTGGAGGACGGCCTTGCTCCGGAACTCGTCGAGGAGCTCGAGCGGCTCTCCCTGCCCTTCACGGACGAGGTGCTCCCCAGCGACGCGGAACTGCGGATCGCGCAGGCGCAGTTGGTGGGCTGGCTGGAGGGCCTGTTCCACGGGATCCAGACCACGCTGTTCGCCCAGCAGATGGCGGCGCGGGCCCAACTGGAGCAGATGCGTCGCGCCCTCCCGCCGGGCGTCGGCTCCCCCGAGGGCGAGGAGGAACGCCGCGCGGGCGGTCGCGCGGGCGGCCCGTATCTGTGATCCGGCCGTGCGAGCCGGCTGAGCCCGGCCCCGCGATCCTGTGGCCCCGGTCATGACAAGGGCCCGGCACCCCGACGGTGCCGGGCCCTTCCGCTGTGCGGGGGAGCGGCGGCGTAACACCGCGACCGGCCGGTCAGCGCCGAACACCCGGCCGGTCAGCGCCGAACACCCGGCCGGTATGCGGGTCCGCGTTGTCGGGACTCCCGCCGAGATCGCGCTCATCCGCGCCGAGGGCGGAGACGGTGTTCGCGCGGGTGAGTTTCGCCACGGACGGCGCCTCGCGGCGGAACCGCGCCCGGCCGGCCCGTTCGCGACTCGGCTCGGTGTGAAGTGTCCTGATCGCGACCTGGCAGTCCAGCGGCGCGTCCGGTAGGAGACGTACCCAAGCCCTGCCGCCTCCGTCGGGCGGGACCCGTGGCTGTCGCCGGCCGCCGACGAGGGAACGCCACGCGCGCCTCCTGCTCGGCTCACGTTCCGCGTCCCGCATTGGCCGCCCCGGCAACGGCTCGCGATGCCCCCGCCGTCCGTGATCGACCTGCGGACGCTCGCTGCTGGCAAGCGGTTGCTCCGTGATCGACGGGCCTCTTCCGGCCATGTTCTGTCCCAGGTCGCGGACATGCCCGGTGCGGTGCCCGTTCGTGACCGTACGCTCAAGGAGCATTGCGGAAGCGTGACCGGGGTCGTACGGCCTGTGGACGGAATTTGCACATGGGACGGGCCACAGGGTTTGATGACCGGTCCGTCTCGAAGGCATCTCGGACCGGCGTCTTGCGCGGAGCCTGTAGCGTGGCCCGTCGGAGACCGTAACAACCACCGCGCAGACCGCGGGCAGAAACGACGGCGAGGACTGATGGCACAGACGCAGCGCGCCCAGGGCCCGTCCGACCCCGAGGCGACTGGCGGCGGGATGTCAGACGCGCCGGAGAACTGGGGCAACGGCGGGCTTGTCGGGGACGGCCGGTACCGGCTGACCCGCAGACTCGGCCGGGGCGGCATGGCCGAGGTGTTCGCGGCCGAGGACGTACGCCTCGGGCGGACGGTCGCGGTCAAGCTGCTCCGTTCCGACCTGGCCGAGGACCCGGTCTCCAAGGCCCGCTTCACGCGCGAGGCCCAGTCGGTGGCCGGCCTCAACCACCACGCGATCGTCGCCGTGTACGACTCGGGCGAGGACCAGGTGGGCGGCCAGGCGGTGCCGTACATCGTGATGGAGCTGGTCGAGGGCCGTACGATCCGCGAGCTGCTGCTCAACGCGGAGGCGCCCGGGCCGGAGCAGGCCCTGATCATCGTCTCGGGTGTGCTGGAGGCGCTCGCCTACTCGCACCAGCACGGCATCGTGCACCGCGACATCAAGCCGGCGAACGTCATCATCACGAACAACGGCGCCGTGAAGGTGATGGACTTCGGCATCGCGCGCGCCCTGCACGGGGCGTCCACGACGATGACGCAGACCGGCATGGTCATGGGCACGCCGCAGTACCTCTCCCCGGAGCAGGCGCTCGGCAAGGCCGTCGACCATCGCTCGGACCTGTACGCGACAGGCTGTCTGCTGTACGAACTGCTCGCGCTGCGGCCCCCGTTCGTCGGCGAGACCCCGCTGTCCGTGGTGTACCAGCACGTTCAGGACATCCCGGTGCCTCCGTCCCAGGTCTCGCAGGGCGCCGCGCCGCCGGAGCTGGACGGGCTCGTGATGCGCTCCCTGGCGAAGGAGCCGGACGACCGCTTCCAGACCGCGGAGGAGATGCGCGGTCTGGCCCAGTACGCCCTGCAGATGCTGTATGACCAGGGCGGCCACACCGGCACCTGGAACACCGGCCCGGTCGAGATGCACGAGGGCCGGCACACCCCCGCGGGAGGCTTCGCCGGCACGACCGTGATGCCGCACCCGGGTGAGTCCGGCACCACGCAGATTCCGCAGCCCGTCCTTCCCGCGGGCTACGGCTCCGGGGACGACGGCGGCTTCGAGGGGCACGGCAACCGGGGCAGCGGACGCGGCAAACTGTGGATCCTCGCGGTCCTCGCGATCGTCGCCATCGCCGCGGGCGTCGCGCTGGCGCTGAACAACACGGGCGGCGGCGGTGCCGGGACGAGCAACACGCGGTCGCCGGCCGTGACGACGAGCAAGGACGACAAGCGGTCCCAGCAGACGCCGACGGACGAGGCGACCGACCAGTCCACCAACGACAGCTCGGGCACGGGCAGCGGCTCGGACTACACCCCCTCGTACACGCCGTCGCGGAGCTACAGCGAGCAGCCGCCGGCGCAGCCGTCGACGACGCCGGACCAGCCGAGCGGCCAGCCCACCGAGTCGGCGCCCTCGGACGGCCAGACGGGCACGCCCACGGACGGCGGCAGCGACACCTCGAACCCGACGGCGTCGGGCGGCGGCGGGGACACCACGGGCGCCGGCGATCCGCAGTTGCCCTGACGGAGCCCTCAGCGCCTTACAGGGCCTGACGGGGCCTCCCTCCAGGGCCTGACGGGGCCCGGCGGGACGACGCATCGGGGGCCGTCCCGCGAAAACGGCAGCCACGCGCGCGTGGGACCCGGAAACGGGCTCCACGCGCGCGTGTGCTCGTAATGGGCTTCAGGCGCGCGTGTGCCCGTAACGGGCTTCACGCGCGTGTGCGCATGCCCGGACCGTGACCGCGACGGAGGGGGCGGCGGCCCCGGCCGGGCGGGGCCCGGTCGGGCATGCTCCCCGGCGGCGTACCCCCGGAGAAGAGCGCCCAGCCCGGTCAGGACCGGGACGCGAGCCCCGCGAGCGGGCGTCTCCGTCCGGTGACACTGGCACCACCCCCAGAAGATGTCTTCCCGTGCTCCAGGTGAGCGGGATAACGTGCCGTTGTTCCGGCCCCCTGCAAGGCTGTGACCAGCATCTGTGCCCGACTTACTCGATTTACTTGGATATCCAAGCAAAATCCCAGGTCAGGAGGGGTTTCACAGAAATGTGGCGCACTGGGTAACGTGCCCTTTGCAGGGCGCTCGCCGGGGCACCTGTCACGTCTGTTTCGAACGAGTCGCACCCACCCCGTGCGTCCGTGCGCTGCAGGCGAGCCGCTCTCACCGGCCCCAAGCGGGCCGGCGGGACCCCCAGGCACCCGGCGAACCCGGGGGCCGGATCGACGGAGGAGCACACGTGACCGTGGAGAGCACTGCCGCGCGCAAGCCGCGACGCAGCGCCGGAAGCAAGGCCGGCGCCACCGGCACCAAGCGCACCACGCCCAGGAAGGGCACCGAGGCGGATCTCGTCCAGTTGCTGACGCCCGAGGGCGAGCGCGTCGAGAACCCGGAGTACGACCGGTACGTCGAGGGCATCACGCCCGAGCAGTTGCGCGGCCTCTACCGGGACATGGTGCTGACCCGGCGCTTCGACGCGGAGGCCACCTCCCTGCAGCGCCAGGGTGAGCTGGGCCTGTGGGCCTCGCTGCTCGGCCAGGAGGCCGCCCAGATCGGTTCGGGACGGGCCACCCGCGAGGACGACTACGTCTTCCCGACCTACCGTGAGCACGGCGTGGCCTGGTGCCGCGGGGTCGACCCCACCAACCTGCTCGGCATGTTCCGCGGTGTGAACAACGGCGGCTGGGACCCCAACAGCAACAACTTCCACCTCTACACGATCGTCATCGGCTCGCAGACGCTGCACGCCACGGGCTACGCCATGGGCGTCGCCAAGGACGGGGCGGACTCGGCCGTGATCGCGTACTTCGGTGACGGTGCCTCCAGCCAGGGCGATGTCGCGGAGTCGTTCACGTTCGCGGCGGTCTACAACGCGCCGGTGGTGTTCTTCTGCCAGAACAACCAGTGGGCGATCTCCGAGCCGACCGAGAAGCAGACCCGTGTGCCGCTCTACCAGCGGGCGCAGGGCTTCGGCTTCCCGGGCGTGCGCGTGGACGGCAACGACGTGCTGGCCTGCCTCGCGGTCACGAAGTGGGCGCTGGAGCGGGCGCGCAACGGCGAGGGCCCGACCCTGGTCGAGGCGTTCACGTACCGCATGGGCGCGCACACGACCTCCGACGACCCGACCCGCTACCGCCACGACGACGAGCGGGCCGCCTGGGAGGCGAAGGACCCGATCGCCCGCCTGCGCGCCTACCTCCTCGCCTCAAACCACGCGGACGAGGGATTCTTCGCGGAACTCGAGGCGGAGAGCGAAGCGTTGGGAAGGCGGGTACGCGAAGCGGTCCGTGCCATGCCGGACCCGGACCACTTCGCCATCTTCGAGAACGTGTACGCGGACGGGCATGCGCTCGTCGACGAGGAGCGGGCCCAGTTCGCCGCCTACCAGGCGTCGTTCGCGGACGCTGAAGGGGGCAAGTGACATGGCCGAGAAGATGGCACTCGCCAAGGCGATCAACGAGTCGCTGCGCAAGGCTCTGGAGTCGGACCCCAAGGTCCTGGTGATGGGCGAGGACGTCGGCAAGCTCGGCGGTGTCTTCCGTGTCACCGACGGTCTGCAGAAGGACTTCGGTGAGGAGCGGGTGATCGACACCCCGCTCGCCGAGTCGGGCATCGTCGGCACGGCGATCGGCCTGGCCCTGCGCGGATACCGCCCGGTGGTGGAGATCCAGTTCGACGGCTTCGTCTTCCCGGCGTACGACCAGATCGTCACCCAACTGGCGAAGATGCACGCCCGCTCGCTGGGCAAGGTCAAGCTTCCGGTCGTCGTCCGCATCCCCTACGGCGGCGGCATCGGTGCGGTCGAGCACCACAGCGAGTCCCCCGAGGCGCTGTTCGCGCACGTGGCCGGCCTGAAGATCGTCTCTCCGTCGAACGCGTCGGACGCGTACTGGATGATGCAGCAGGCCATCCAGAGCGACGACCCGGTGATCTTCTTCGAGCCGAAGCGGCGCTACTGGGACAAGTCCGAGGTGGACCCCGAGGCGATCCCCTACCCCCTGCACAAGGCGCGGGTGGTGCGTGAGGGCACGGATGTCACGCTGGCCGCCTACGGCCCGATGGTGAAGGTGTGCCAGGAGGCCGCCGTGGCCGCCCAGGAGGAGGGCCGGTCACTGGAGGTGCTGGACCTGCGCTCGGTCTCGCCGCTGGACTTCGACTCCCTGCAGGCGTCGGTGGAGAGGACCCGCCGCCTGGTGGTGGTGCACGAGGCACCCGTGTTCTTCGGTTCGGGCGCGGAGATCGCCGCCCGGATCACGGAGCGGTGCTTCTACCACCTGGAGGCGCCCGTGCTGCGGGTCGGTGGCTATCACGCCCCGTATCCGCCGGCGCGGGTGGAGGAGGAGTACCTGCCGGGCCTGGACCGGGTGCTGGATGCCGTCGACCGCGTCCTGGCGTACTGAGGAGAGGGTCGTGACGACGATGACTGACGCGTCCGTGCGCGAGTTCAAGATGCCCGACGTGGGCGAGGGCCTCACCGAGGCAGAGATCCTCAAGTGGTACGTCCAGCCCGGGGACACGGTCACCGACGGGCAGGTCGTCTGCGAGGTGGAGACCGCCAAGGCCGCCGTGGAGCTGCCCATCCCGTACGACGGGGTGGTCCGGGAACTGCGCTTCCCCGAGGGCACCACGGTGGACGTCGGCACGCCGATCATCACGGTCGAGACGGCCGGGGGCGCCCCCGCCGCACCGGCGCCGGCCGAGCAGGCGTCGGTACCGAAGCCCGCGGCCGAGGAGCCCGTGCCCGCGGCGGAGGAGCCCAAGCAGGAGGGCCGCAAGCCGGTCCTCGTCGGCTACGGCGTCGCCGAGTCCTCCACCAGGCGCCGCCCCCGCAAGGCGGCCGTGGCCGCCGCCGAGGACACCCGTCAGGCGGCCACGGCACTCCAGGGCGAGCTGAACGGACACGGCGGGAGCGCCCGCCCGCTGGCGAAGCCGCCGGTGCGCAAGCTCGCCAAGGACCTGGGCGTCGACCTCGCGACGGTCGTCCCCTCCGGTCCGGACGGGATCATCACCCGCGAGGACGTGCACGCGGCCGCGGCCCCCGCGCCTGCGGCGCCCGCCGAGGCGGTCCCCGCTCCGGCGGTGGAGCGTCCGGCCGCTCCGGCGTCCGTGGTGACCTACGACGTGGCGCGGGAGACCCGTATCCCCGTCAAGGGCGTCCGCAAGGCCACCGCGCAGGCGATGGTCGGCTCCGCGTTCACCGCGCCGCACGTCACGGAGTTCGTCACGGTGGACGTGACGCGCACGATGAAGCTGGTCGAGGAGCTGAAGCAGGACAAGGACCTCCAGGGCCTGCGCGTCAACCCGCTGCTGCTGATCGCCAAGGCCCTCCTGGTCGCGATCAAGCGGAACCCCGACATCAACGCTTCCTGGGACGAGGCCAACCAGGAGATCGTCCGCAAGCACTATGTGAACCTCGGGATCGCGGCGGCCACCCCGCGCGGTCTGATCGTGCCGAACATCAAGGACGCGCAGGACAAGACACTTCCGCGGCTCGCGGAGGCGCTGGGCGAGCTGGTGGCCACGGCCCGCGAGGGCAAGACGTCGCCGGCGGCGATGCAGGGCGGCACGGTCACCATCACGAACGTCGGGGTGTTCGGTGTCGACACGGGCACGCCGATCCTCAACCCCGGCGAGTCGGCGATCCTCGCGGTCGGCGCGATCAGGCTCCAGCCCTGGGTCCACAAGGGCAAGGTCAAGCCCCGCCAGGTCACGACCCTCGCGCTCAGCTTCGACCACCGCCTGGTGGACGGCGAGCTGGGCTCGAAGGTCCTCGCGGACGTGGCGGCCATCCTGGAGCAGCCGAAGCGGCTGATCACCTGGGGCTAGCGCCCGGGGGCAGATCACGACGAAGGGGCCGACCGCATCTCCGCGGTCGGCCCCTTCTGCCGTGGTGCGCGAGGATCAGACGGCGAAGCCGTAGTTCAGCAGCTTCTTCGCGTCGGCCGTACGGTTGTCGACGGACGTCGACGCCAGGACCGTACCGATGATCGTCTTGCCACTGCGGGTCGCGGCGAAGACCAGGCAGTACTTGGCCTCCGGGCCCGAGCCCGTCTTCACGCCGATGGCGCCGCTGTAGGTGCCGAGCAGCGGGTTGGTGTTGGCCCAGTTGTAGTAGCGGTAGCCGCCGCTCTGGGTGGTGACCTTCTGCTTCGTCGACTTGGTGTCGACGACCGAGCGGAAGGTGGAGTTCTTCATCGCGTTGCTCGCGAGCTTCGTCAGGTCGCGCGGCGTCGAGTAGTTGTCGCCGTTGCCGATGCCGTCGAACGAGTCGAAGTGAGTGTTCGTCAGACCGAGGCTCCGGGCGGTGGTGTTCATCTTGCCGATGAACGACTTCACGCGCGCGGCGCGCGTCGAGCCGGAACCGTACTTGTCCGCCAGCGCGTAGGCCGCGTCACAGCCGGAGGGCAGCATCAGCCCGTACAGCAGCTGACGGACGGTGACCTTGTCGCCGACGATCAGATGGGCCTGCGAGGCGTTGTTGGCGACAACGTAGTCGCTGTAGGCCTTCTGGATCGTGACCTTGGAGTCCAGATTCAGGTTCGACTGGGACAGCACCACCTTGGCGGTCATGATCTTGGTCGTGGAGCCGGTGGACAGCTTCGTGTCGGCGGCCTTGGTGAACAGGCTCTTGCCGGTGCCGTTGTTCATCACGAACCCGCCCTTGGCGGTGATCGTGGGCGTTGTGACGGCCTGCGCGGGTGCCGCGGTGAGGGCGGCAGCGGTGAGAACGGCGCCGGTGGTGAACACGGCCGCGGCTGCTCTGCGAACTCGCGCGCCCTTAATGCCGGTAATCAAGTTGAACGCTCCGATTGCGTCTCTCATGCACGGTGTGCATCCAAATGCCCCTGGAGAGCGGCCAGATGGCACGGCCGCTTTCTGGTGAGACTCGTAACTAGCACAAAAGGATGTGCGGTTGCCGAGACGAATATGGAGAGAGGTCGGGAGCGGCCTGGACGGTCCATATCGTGGACGCGCATCGGCTTGCGTACCTGTTGTATCTATGATGTGCGCATGCCTTCAGCGCCGTCCGCCGCCCCCGCTCCCGAGAAGCCGCCCGCCAGGCAGCCGCCCGCCGCCGACCGCGTGTACGCCCACGTCAAACGGGGTGTCCTGGAGCGCCGTTACGAGGGCGGGACGCTGCTCACCGAGGGAGAGCTGGCCGAGGAGGTGGGAGTCTCGCGAAC
Organism: Streptomyces sp. NPDC093261; assembly: GCF_044753645.1. Taxonomy (NCBI): domain Bacteria; kingdom Bacillati; phylum Actinomycetota; class Actinomycetes; order Kitasatosporales; family Streptomycetaceae; genus Streptomyces; species Streptomyces sp. NPDC093261. The sequence goes on along the minus strand of NZ_JBIVNO010000003.1, from coordinate 356,168 downwards.
GCCGGTGCGTGAGGCGCTGCTCCGGCTGGAGGTCGAGGGGCTGATCAGGCTCTACCCGAAGAAGGGGGCCTTGGTCCTGCCCGTCTCCGCGCAGGAGATCGCGGATGTGGTGGAGACGCGTCAGCTCGTCGAGGAGCACGCGGCCCGCAAGGCCGTGCCCGCCCCGCCCGGGCTGATCCGCCGCCTGGAGGAACTGCTCGCACGCCAGAAGGAGCAGGCCGCCGCCGGGGACCTGGCCGGTGCGGCGGTCACCGACCGCACCTTCCACGCCGAGATCGTGCGCAGCGGCGGCAACGAGATCCTCTCCCGCCTCTACGACCAGCTCCGCGACCGCCAGTTGCGGATGGGCGTCGCGGTCATGCACTCGCACCCCGACCGGATCGCCAAGACGCTCACCGAGCACGAGGAGATCCTCGAGGCCCTGCGGTCCGGCGACGCCGAGGCGGCCGTCGACGTCGTCCACCGGCACGTCAGCTGGTTCTCCCACCTGGCGCGGGGTGAGGTGCGATGAGTTCCCGTTCCCTGAACCCCCGTTCGGTCTCCCTGCCCGGAGACCCGCCGGGTGGCCGTCGCGCCGTCGCGGTGTGGACCATCGGCGTCGCGGTCTACTTCGTCGCTGTGATCTTCCGCACATCCCTGGGGGTGGCCGGGCTCGACGCCGCGGACCGCTTCCATGTGAACGCCTCCGCCCTGTCCACCTTCTCGATCCTCCAGCTCCTCGTGTACGCGGGCATGCAGATACCCGTCGGCCTGCTGGTGGACCGGCTCGGCACCAAGAAGGTGCTGACCATGGGGGTGGTGCTCTTCACGGCCGGCCAGGTCGGGTTCGCGTTCTCCCCGTCGTACGGCACGGCGCTCGCCTCCCGTGCGCTCCTCGGCTGTGGTGACGCCCTGACATTCATCAGTGTGCTGCGCCTCGGCACCCGCTGGTTCCCGGCCCGCCGTGGTCCGCTGGTCGCACAGCTCGCCGGTCTGGTGGGCATGGCGGGCAACCTGGTCTCGACGCTCGTGCTGGCCCGGCTGCTGCACGGGATCGGCTGGACGGCCGCGTTCGGGGGCAGCGCGCTCGCCGGTGTCGTCGTCCTCGTGCTGCTCCTGCTCTTCCTGGAGGACCACCCCGAGGGGTACGAGCCGGAGCCGTTCCCGCACCACGGGGCGGCGTACATACGACGGCAGATCGCAGCGTCCTGGCGGGAACCCGGCACCCGCCTCGGTATGTGGGTCCACTTCACGAGTCAGTTCCCGGCGATGGTGTTCCTGCTGCTGTGGGGCCTGCCGTTCCTGGTCCAGGCGCAGGGGCTGTCGCGGGCGACGGCCGGGGAGATGCTCACGCTCGTGGTGCTGTCGAACATGGTCGTCGGCCTGGTCTACGGGCAGATCGTGGCCCGGCACCACACGGCCCGGCTGCCGCTGGCGCTCGGGACGGTCGGGGCGACGGCGGTGCTGTGGGCGGCCACGCTGTTCTACCCGGGCCCGCACGCACCGATGTGGCTGCTGGTCGCGCTCTGCGTGGTGCTCGGAGCCTGCGGCCCGGCGTCGATGATCGGCTTCGACTTCGCGCGTCCGGCGAACCCGCCGGAGCGTCAGGGCACTGGCTCCGGCATCACCAACATGGGCGGTTTCATCGCCTCCATGACGACGCTGCTGGCGATCGGCGTGCTGCTGGACGCGACCGGCGACGACTACACCGTGGCGTTCTCCGCCGTGTTCGTGCTCCAGGCGCTGGGGCTGAGCCAGATCCTCCGGCTGCGCGGCAAGGCGGTGCGCAGGGAGCAGGAGCGGCTGGTGGCCAGCCGGGTGGAGACGGTGCACGTGCCGGCCTAGGGCCGGCAGGGCGGAGTCGTCGGCGCACGGCGGGTCGTCGCGCACGGCCGAGCCGTCGGTGCACGGCCGAGCCGTCAGTGCCGTGGGCGGTCCAGGCCCAGCACCCGGTCCTTCAGCGCCGGGAACTGCTCCCGGGTGGACGCGACCTTGCCCGGGTCGAACTCCACCGTGAGGATCTCCTCCTCGACCCCGGCCTGGGCGAGGACCTCGCCCCACGGATCCACCACGATCGAGTGACCCGCCTGCGGAACTCCCGCGTGGGTTCCGGCCGTTCCACAGGCAAGGACGTACGCCTGGTTCTCGACCGCCCGCGCCTGGGCCAGCAGCGTCCAGTGGGACCGGCGGCGCTCCGGCCAGCCCGCCGGGATCACGAGCGTCTCGGCCCCCGCGGCCACGAGTGAGCGGAACAGCTCGGGGAAGCGGAGGTCGTAGCAGGTGGCCACGCCGACGGTCGTCTCCGGCAGGCGCACGGTCACCAGCTCGCTTCCCGCACCCATCAGCACGGCCTCGCCCTGGTCGAAGCCGAAGCGGTGGATCTTGCGGTAGGCGGCGGCCAGTTCACCGGAGGGGGAGAAGATGAGAGACGTGTTGTAGAGGGGGCCCTCGGGGTCGCGTTCGGGGATCGAGCCGGCGTGCAGCCAGACGCCCGCGTCGCTCGCCGCCTTCGCCATCGCCTCGTGGGTGGGCCCGTCGAGCGGTTCGGCCTCGGTCCCGAAGTCCTCGTAGGCGAACGCGCCGGTGGTCCAGAGCTCGGGCAGCACCACGAGATCGACTCCGGCTTGTTCCCGGACCAGCGAGGCGGCTCGCCGCCGCCGCGACTCGACCGATTCGTCCTCGTCTACCCGGATCTGGATCAGAGAGGCGCGCACACTACCACCGTCCTGGCATTCGAGCGTTCTTTTCAGGCCTACGATCGTCACACGAAAGCACTGCCGGGGTGCCTCAGAGCAGCGTAACTTAACGTTCCGAGACACCCGCCGACAGTCGCCTCCCGTCGACATAGCTGTCAACCGCCCGTGCACCGACCGCCCGAGGGGTCCCGTTCCGTGAGTCTGCATCCCACCCTCCAGCCCTACGCCGACGCCTGGACCCACTCGATCGAAGCGATATCCGAGCTGGTGCAGCCGCTCGTGGAAGGCGAGTGGAACCGGCGGACGCCCTGCCCCGGCTGGTCGGTGCGGGACGTGGTCTCCCATGTCATCGGCATGGACTGCGAGATGCTCGGCGACCCCCGCCCGATCCACACGCTCCCGCGCGACCTCTTCCACGTCACGAACGAGCAGCAGCGGTACACGGAGATGCAGGTCGACGTCCGCCGTCACCACACGGCGCCGGAGATGACGTCCGAGCTCGAGTACACCGTCATCCGCCGCAACCGCCAGCTGCGGAACGAGTCGCGGGACCCGGGCACCAAGGTGCGGGGCCCGTTCGGCAGCGAGCAGACCCTCGAGGAGGCCATGCGGTACCGCGCGTTCGACGTGTGGGTGCATGAGCAGGACCTGCGGACGGCGCTGGGGCGCCCGGGGAACCTGGACTCGCCTGGCGCGCTCATCACCCGGGACGAGCTGCTGGCCGCGCTGCCGAAGGTGGTGGCCGAGGGCGCCGGGGCGCCTCCCGGCACGGCGGTCGTCTTCGACGTCCACGGCCCCGTCGACTTCCTGCGCACGGTGCGGGTCGACGCGGAGGGGCGCGGCACGATCGACGGCACGCCCTCGCTGGGCCCGGCGGTGTCGCTCACGCTGGACTGGGAGACCTACGTCCGCCTCGCCTGTGGCCGCGTCACCGCGGACGTGGTGGCGGACCGCATCAAGGCGGAGGGCGACCCGGAACTCACGGCAGCGATCCTGCTGGCGTTCGCGGTCACCAAGTAGCGGACGGGTCCCGGACGGGCGCGCAGCGCCTCCGGCGGGTTTCGCGCCCGGCGGGCCTTGCGCCCGGGGGCGGGCCGCCGGTCCTTGCGCCCGACGGGCAGGCCGCCGGGCGCGCTTCCGGCTTCGGGCTCGGGTTTCGGGCTCGGCATTCGGGCGCCGGCTCCGGGCTTGGTCTACGGGCGCCGGGCTCGGCGTGCATGCTCCGGCCCCGCGCTTCGGCCTACGGGCCCAGGCCCGCGCTTCGGCTAGCGGCCCAGGCCCGGCTTCCGGGCTTCGGCTTTGGCTCAAGGGCTCCCGGCCCCAGGCTCGCCCTCCCGCCTCCGTTCTCCGAACCGAGCCGCCCGCGCAGAGCATGCGGCTCGCGGGGCGGTGGCCATGGGGGCCCCGGACCGCGAAGCGCCGTGGGCAGGGGCCGTCACCGTGGCGCTCAGTGCTCCTCTCGTTCCTTGTCCGCCAGGTGGATCACGCATACCGCCACCGCGATCAGCAGCGCCGGATCCGCGTCCTCGCGCACGATGTCGACGCCGTATGTCTCCCGGAGGGTCAGCCAGCGGCGGGAGATCTGCGCCAGCAGCTCCTCCTCGTACTCGATGGCGAACTCGCGGTCGAGGATCTTGCCGCTGACGTCGAGTTCCGTGCCGTCCGCCAGCGAGACGCGGTAGTGGTTGCGCAGCAGGGACAGCCGCTTGCGCCTGATCCTGGCCAGCGGTTCGCCGTCGCGCTCGATGATCATCGTGTCGCGCAGGGCGAACATCTTCTGGTGGATGTCGATCAGGACGCGCCCCTGCGTGTCCTTCAGCTCGAACGTGTCCCGTAGGCGCATCGCCTTGCCGTCGACCAGGAACACCTTGTTGCCGTGCTGGTCCTCGATCCAGTAGTCGTCACCGATGCCGAGGAGCCGGTCGCGTACGAGGAATCTCATACGATGAGGGCTTCCCCGGTGGCCGGTCCGAAACGCCGCCGGTACGCCGACGGACTGAGTCCGGTCTCGCGCCGCAGCCGCTCCCGCGGATTGGCGGCGGTGCCGAGGCCGCTGCGCGCGGCCACCACGTCCAGCCGCTCCTCCCCGCGCTCGATCAGCCGGCACGCGCGGGCGCCCCGCTCCCCGGTCAGTCAGGCAAGCCGGCGTGGTGCCTGGCGGGAGCGTCGATCCTGCTGTTCGAACCCACCGGCACGATGACGGTCGGCGACCGTCACGAGGAGGTGCCGGAGCACGTGGACGCGGCGACGGGGCACACGCTCGCCTGAGCGGGCGGCACCGGACGCCGCGCCGGACGTGGACGAGTCCCCCGCCGTCGGCGGGGGACTCGGGGGCGAACCGTTCGGTGGGCGCGGGCGGTCGGCTTACCGGTAGCCGTCCCGCATGTCCCGTCGGTCGCGCAGGTCCTCGTCGTCCTCGTCCCACGACGAACGGTGCTCGTCGCGCTCCCGGCGCAGGCCGGCGCCCTCCACATCGCCGTCCGCCCTGCCGGACCCGCTCATGTCGGGGTCGCGTCGGTTCCGGTCGCGCCTGTCCTCGCCTGTGATCTCCCCGTGCTCGCGCTCACGGTCCCGGCGGCGGATCTGGTCGTCGATGTCTCGTGGCATGGAACTGCTCCCTTGCGATGGCCCCCCTGTCTGCGACGAGCATCTCTCCGTGAGGGCCTGTGCGCATCCCGTACGGGTACGGACGGTCACCGCGTTGTCCACAGGCTTCCCGGGCCACCGAGCGCAGATGGCACTCTTGACCCATGAACGACTCCCCACCGCGCCGCGTCCGTGTCCGTGCCCCCGAGCTGATCGGCAAGGGTGGCTGGCTGAACACGGGCGGACGGCAGTACACCCTCGCCGACCTGCGAGGACGTATCGTCATCCTCGATTTCTGGACGTTCTGCTGCATCAACTGTCTGCATGTCCTGGACGAGCTGCGCGAGCTGGAGGAGAAGCACCGCGACACCGTGGTGATCATCGGCGTGCACTCGCCGAAGTTCGTCCATGAGGCGGAGCACCAGGCGGTGGTGGACGCCGTCGAGCGGTACGAGGTGGAGCACCCGGTGCTGGACGACCCGGAGCTCGCCACCTGGAAGCAGTACGCCGTCCGTGCCTGGCCGACGCTCGTCGTCATCGACCCCGAGGGGTACGTGGTCGCGCAGCACGCGGGCGAGGGCCATGCCCACGCGATAGCGCGGCTCGTCGAGGAGCTGGAGCAGGAGCACGCGGCGAAGGGCACCCTGCGCCGCGGCGACGGCCCCTACGTGCCGCCGGAGCCGGAGCCCACCACCCTCCGTTTCCCGGGCAAGGCGCTGCTGCTGCCGTCCGGCACCTTCCTGGTCAGCGACACCACCCGGCACCAGCTGGTGGAGCTGGCGGCGGACGGCGAGACGGTGGTCCGGCGCATCGGTTCGGGCGTGCGGGGCTTCTCGGACGGCCCGGCCGAGGCCGCGGCCTTCAGCGAGCCGCAGGGCCTGGCGCTGGTGGACGACGGCGCGGTGGTCGTCGCCGACACGGTGAACCACGCGCTGCGCCGTCTGGACCTGGCGACCGGGGAGGTCACCACGCTCGCGGGCACCGGCACTCAGTGGTGGCAGGGGTCGCCCACCTCCGGCCCCGCCCGGGAGGTGGACCTCTCCTCGCCGTGGGACGTGGCGGTCTTCGGCGGCCGGGTGTGGGTCGCCATGGCGGGCGTGCACCAGCTGTGGACGTACGACCCGGAGACGGGCACGGTCGCGGTGGCGGCAGGCACCACCAACGAGGGGCTGGTGGACGGCCCGGGAGCCGAGGCGTGGTTCGCGCAGCCTTCGGGTCTCGCGGTCTCGGCCGACGGCGAGCGCCTGTGGCTCGCGGACTCCGAGACGAGCGCCCTGCGCTGGGTGGACCGGGACGGCGCGGTCCACACGGCGGTCGGCACGGGACTGTTCGACTTCGGGCACCGGGACGGCGCGGCCGAACAGGCGCTGCTCCAGCACCCGTTGGGCGTGACCGCACTGCCTGACGGCTCGGTGGCGGTCAGCGACACCTACAACCACGCGCTGCGGCGCTACGACCCGGCGACGGGCGAGGTGACGACGCTGGCGACGGATCTGCGGGAGCCGTCGGACGCGGTGCTCGTCGGTGGGGACATCGTGGTGGTGGAGTCCGCCCGCCACCGGCTGACCCGGCTGCGGCTGCCCGAGGAGGCGGTGCAGGTCGCGTCGGTCGCCCACCGCACCCAGCGCGCCGCGACCGAAGTGGCGCCCGGCGGGCTCCGGTTGGAGGTCGTCTTCCAGGCCCCGGCCGGACAGAAGCTGGACACGCGCTATGGCCCCTCCACCCGACTGCTGGTCTCCTCGACCCCACCGGAACTGCTGCTCCAGGGCGAGGGAGCCGACACGGATCTCGCCCGCGAGCTGGAGCTGAACCCGTCCGTGCCCGAAGGCGTCCTGCATGTCTCGGCGATGGCCGCGTCCTGCGACGACGATCCGGCGAACGAGTATCCGGCGTGCCATGTCCACCAGCAGGACTGGGGCGTCCCGGTCCGTGTCGTCCAGGGCGGGGCGACCCGGCTGCCGCTGGTGCTGGCGGGGATGGACGCGGAGTAGGCCGGCGGGGCGGCCGGGCGCGGGGTCAGACCCCGTACCCGCCGTATCCGTCGCCGGGACGGTGCCGTTCCTCCTCGATGACGGGGGTCGGCGGCACCATCACCCGCCTCCGCCGGTAGATGCTGCTGAAGGTGGCGACTCCGATCAGCCCGACGATCATGAAGATGACGCCGACCAGATGGAGGTTGACGCCCTGCATGTGCCAGTCGGTCGCAAACGCGAGGATGGCCCCCACGGCGATCAGGATGATGCATCCGCCCAGGCCCATGAGTCCTGCCCTCCCTGTGGGTCCGGTCCTTCCGGCCCCGAACCCGGGTACCCGGCAGGGCGGTGGGCATGCCGGTTGATCGCACGGGTGCCCGAGTGACGGGACTGGAGAGCCCGCAGGGCCTGGAGGGCCGGGCCGCGGTGGGGCGGGGGAGCGTCAGCCCTCCAGGAACGCCACCAGCGCGTTCGCCAGCAGGTGCGGGTCGTCCGCGGCGCACAGTTCGCGGGCGCTGTGCATCGAGAGGATCGCCGCGCCGATGTCGACCGTCTTGATGCCGTGGCGGGCCGCGGTGATGGGGCCGATGGTCGTGCCGCAGGGCATCGCGTTGTTCGAGACGAAGGACTGGAAGGGGACGTTCGCCTTCTCGCAGGCCGCGGCGAAGATCGCACGGCCCGAACCGTCCGTGGCGTAGCGGTTGTTGACGTTCACCTTGAGGATGGGGCCGCCGCCCGCGCGCGGGTGGTGGGTCGGGTCGTGCCGCTCCGGGTAGTTGGGGTGGACGGCGTGCCCGGTGTCGGAGGACAGACAGACCGAACCGGCGAAGGCGCGCGCCCGGTCCTCGTAGGAACCGCCCCGGGCGAACACCGAGCGTTCCAGCACGGATCCGAGCAGCGGGCCGTCGGCGCCGGTGTCGGACTGGGAGCCGTTCTCCTCGTGGTCGAAGGCCGCGAGCACCGGGATGAAGGCTCCGGCGGTGCCGGAGCCGGCCACGGCCGCGAGCGCCGCGGTGGCGGCGTGCACGGACAGCAGGTTGTCCATCCGCGGGCCCGCCACCAGCTCCTTGTCCCGGCCGAGGTAGGCGGGCGGCTCGACGGAGTGGGTCATCAGGTCCCAGCCCGTCACCTCACCCGCGGGAAGGCCCAGCTCCTGTTCCAGGAACGCGATGAGGTCACCGTCGCGCACCTCGTCGCCCAGGCCCCAGACGGGCTGCAGATGACGCTGCTTGTCCAGCTTCAGCCCCTCCGTGGAGACCGAGCGGTCCAGGTGCACGGCGAGCTGGGGCACGCGCAGCAGCGGTCTGTCGATGTTCACGAGGCGGGTGGAGCCGTCGCGCAGGGAGAGCCGGCCGGACAGGCCGAGGTCGCGGTCCAGCCAGGAGTTGAGCAGCGGTCCGCCGTAGATCTCGACCGCGATCTGCCGCCAGCCGTGGGCACCGCTGTCCGGACGCGGCTTGACCCGCAGGTTCGGGGAGTCGGTGTGCGCGCCCACGATCCGGAAGGGGGTGTGCGCCTCGGCGCCCTCGGGGACGTACCAGGCGATGATCGCGCCCCCGCGGAGCACGTACTTCCCGCCGCTCGACCCGTCCCACGCGTCCGTCTCCGCGACCTGCCGGAAGCCTGCCTTCTCCAGGCGCTCGGCGGCGTGTGCCACGGCGTGGTACGGCGAGGGGCTCGCCGCCAGGAAGGACATGAGGTCGTCGGTGTGGCCGCGATCGAAGCGAGGGCTTGTGCTCATGGGTTCACCTTAACGACGGGCGAGGGCCCGCTCCCGGTGATGGGAGCGGGCCCTCGTAAGGAGGATGTGGAGGTTGGAGAGCGCCGGGCCGGCCCGGCCGGCCGGGCGTGCGGCTCCGGTCCTAGAACGCGGCCTCGTCCAGGTCCATGAGGTCCAGGTCCACGCCCTCGGACAGCTTGCGGGCCAGGGTCACGCCCGGCAGGACGTTGGCCGCGAAGAACTTCGCCGCCGCGATCTTGCCGGCGTAGAACGCCTTGTCCTTGGCGGAGGCCGTCCCGAGCTTCTCGGCGGCGACCGCGGCGCCCCTCAGCAGCAGATAGCCGACGATCACGTCACCGGAGGCCAGCAGCAGACGGGTGGTGTTCAGGCCCACCTTGTAGATGTTCCTGACGTCCTCCTGGGTGGCGCCGAGGTCCGTCAGCATCAGGCCGACGATCGCCTCCAGCTCCACGGCCGCCTTGGCCAGGTGCTCGCGGGCGCCCGCCAGCTCCTCGCCGCCGGTCTCGATCGCCAGGAACTTCTTGATGTCCTCGGCGAGCGAGTTCAGCGCGGCGCCCTGGTTGCGGACGATCTTCCGGAAGAAGAAGTCCTGGCCCTGGATCGCGGTGGTGCCCTCGTAGAGGGTGTCGATCTTGGCGTCGCGGATGTACTGCTCGATCGGGTACTCCTGCAGGAAGCCGGAGCCGCCGAAGGTCTGGAGCGACTGGGCGAGCTGCTCGTAGCCCTTCTCGGAGCCGTAGCCCTTCACGATCGGCAGGAGCAGGTCGTTGAGGGCGTGCTCGGCGGAGGCGTCCTCACCGTTCGCCTCCTTGACCGCGATCGTGTCCTGGACGGAGGCGGTGTGGAGGACGAGCGCGCGCATGCCCTCCGCGTACGCCTTCTGCGTCATCAGCGAGCGGCGCACGTCGGGGTGGTGCGTGATGGTGACCTTGGGCGCGGTCTTGTCCATGAAGTTGGCCAGGTCCGGACCCTGGACGCGCTCCTTGGCGTACTCCAGGGCGTTCAGGTAGCCGGTGGACAGCGTGGAGATCGCCTTCGTGCCGACCATCATGCGGGCGAACTCGATGATCCGGAACATCTGGCGGATGCCGTCGTGCTTGTCGCCGATCAGCCAGCCCTTGGCGGGGTGGCGGTCGCCGAAGGTCATCTCGCAGGTGTTGGACGCCTTCAGGCCCATCTTGTGCTCGACGTTGGTGGCGTAGACGCCGTTGCGCTCGCCCAGCTCGCCGGTCTCGAAGTCGAAGAGGTACTTCGGGACGAGGAAGAGGGACAGGCCCTTGGTGCCCGGTCCGGCGCCCTCGGGACGGGCGAGGACGTAGTGGAGGATGTTCTCCTCCATGTCGTGCTCACCGGAGGTGATGAAGCGCTTCACACCCTCGATGTGCCAGGAGCCGTCCTCCTGCCGGATCGCCTTGGTGCGGCCGGCGCCGACGTCCGAGCCGGCGTCCGGCTCGGTGAGCACCATGGTGGAGCCCCAGGTCTTGTCGACGGCTATCTGCGCGATCTTCTTCTGGACCTCGTTGCCCTCCTCGAAGAGGATGCGGGCGAACGCCGGGCCGGAGGAGTACATCCAGATGGCGGGGTTCGAGCCGAGGATCAGTTCCGCGTACGCCCAGATCAGGGACGGCGGGGCGGTGGTGCCGCCGACCTCCTCGGGGATGCCGAGGCGCCAGTACTCGGAGTCCATGAAGGCCTTGTAGCTCTTCTTGAAGGACGCGGGGACGGGTGCGGTGTTCGTCTCGGGGTCGAAGACCGGCGGGTTGCGGTCGGCGTCCGCGAAGGACTCCGCCAGCTCGTTCTCCGAGAGGCGGGTCAGCTCCTCGAGGACGCTCTTGGCGGTGTCCGTGTCCATCTCCGCGAACGGGCCGGTGCCGTACAGCTTGTCGCGGCCGAGCACCTCGAAGAGGTTGAACTCGATGTCGCGGAGATTCGACTTGTAGTGCCCCATGGCGACGGCTCCGTAGAGAGATCGGCGAGGCACTGACTCCTCGCATCCGGTTCACGTACTGACAGGTAGCACCGATGATGCTACCCGCCGGTAATAAGAATCAAGCCCTCACGGTCCATATGTGGCCCACTACTCTTTGGGGCATGTACGGCTATCAGAACGCGGGTGCGCAGCAGCAGTACGCCTCGTCGCAGCAGCAGATGCCCGGGCAGCAGATGCCGGGCGGGCAGATGCCCGGCGGATACGGCCAGCAGCCTCCGCTGTACCCCGAGCCGTCGCCGCCGTCGCTCGCCGACGCGGTCCGCGCGTTCACCACGGGGTCGATGTCCGCCGAGGACTTCCAGCAGATCTTCGCCACGTCCAAGGTGTACTGCCCGCGCGGCGACAACCCCGGGTTTCTGGCGCTGCACAACACCCAGCAGCCGGTGATCCCCATGTTCACCTCGCTGAAGGAGCTGCGGAGATACGCCGGCAAGGAGTCGAAGTACTTCGTGATCACCGGCGCGGAGGTGATCGACCTGCTGCCGACGGGCTATGGATTCGTGCTCGACATGGAGGGGGAGCACCGGATGGTGTTCGACGCCAAGGCGGTCGAGCAGATGGTGGAGTTCGCGATGCGGCGCATGTATGGCTAGACGCCGTTGCCGCGAGACGGCTGGACGCCGGTGCCGCGAGACGGCTGGACGCCGGTGCGGTGAGGACCGCTGACCGTGCCGGGCGAGGGGCCCGGCGCTGCCGTAATTTACTCTTCATTTGTCACGGCCATGCCATAGAGTTCCCCGGGCAGCCGCGCCCTGCGTGCCACCGCCCTCGGGCGGTCGCGTCCGGGTGTCGCGCGGCGCTCTCATCTCCCGGCCATCCCGGGATCTCTCGTGGGGGTTCATCACTGTGCGCATGCGCAGCACTTCGGCCGCGACGGCGCTCGCGGTCCTCTTCGGCTCGGTCGCGCTGAGCGTGGCCGGGGCGGGCTCCGCCTCGGCCGAGCCGGCCGTTCTCACCCAGCCCGTCGGCCTGGTCGCGGACGGCGCGCTCCAGCGTGTCTTCGTCGCCGACCAGGACAACGGACGGATCCTGGCCACCGACTACAAGGGCACCCTGGTCGACCTGAACGTCGGCTTCGGCCGCCCCAGCGACCTCGCGCTCTCCGCCGACGGCCTCACCCTGTACGCGTCCCTGCCCACCAGCCACGAGATCGTGGCCCTGGACGCGGCCACCCTGGAGGTCAGGACCCGCTACGACCTCGGCGCCGGCACCGACCCGCGCAAGGTCGCCTTCGCGGGCGGGCGGCTGTGGTTCTCGTACCGGATCACCGGTGACGACGGCTTCCACGGCAACCTCGGGTCCATCGACCCCGCCGCCACCGACGCGGCCGCCGCGGTGGCCCTCGGGCAGCTCCCGGACACGGTCGCCCCGTACTACAACGCGGCGGTCCTCGACGCCGACCCCTCCGTACCCGGTCTGCTGTCCGTCGCCGACAGCGGCGACAGCCCGGGCGCGCTGAACGTGCTCGACGTCTCAGGAGCCACCCCGAAGCTGGTCGCCAAGAGCGACGGCGGGCAGTACTTCGGCGACATCGACCTCGTGCCCGGCACCTCCCAGGTGCTGTGGAACGGCTCCCGGAAGCTCTCCTACGCCGACGGGACCTTCACGGAGGCCGGGGGGCTCGCGGAGACGGGCTGGTCCGGCGATGTCTCGCCGAGCGGTCTGATCGCCCAGGCCTACGACCGTCATGTGTCCGTCTACAAGGCGGGCGCCACCACTCCGGTGCGCCGCTTCGACACGGGGACGTCGTCCAGCATCGGCGAGGTGGCGTGGGCCCCCGACTCCTCGCGGCTGTTCGCCCTCGCCGGTACGGGCAGCACCTTCACCCTGAAGGCGTACACCGGCCCGGCGCTCAGCGTGCCGAGCCTCACGGTCGACGCGCCCGCCTCCGCGACCCGCGCCAAGCAGCTCACGGTCAAGGGACGGATCACGGCGAACGTGCCGCTCCCGGCCGGGGCGAAGCTCGCGGTCACCCGCACCGACCTGGACAGCCCCGCCGGCAAGGCGCTCCCGGCCGTCACGGTGAAGGCGGACGGCAGCTACTCCTTCACGGACACCCCGCCGGCCGGCGGCACCGTCACCTACAAGGTCACCTACGCGGGCGACGCCGAGCACACGTCGGCCACCGCCTCCGACAAGGTCGCGGTCTCCCGCGCCGCGACGACGCTGAGCCTGAACAACAACGGCAAGCTGTACGACTACGGCGCCGATGTGAAGTTCACCGCCCACCTCGGCACGACGTACAAGAACCGCAAGGTCGAGATCTACGCCGACCCCTTCGGCTCGGACAAGCCGAGGAAGCTGGTGAAGTCCGGCACGGTGAACTCCGGCGGCAACCTGACCGTGACGCTGGACATGAGCCGTGACACGGCCGTCAGCGCGGTCTTCGCGGGCGACTCCCGCTACCAGCCGAAGACGGTCAAGATCAATGCGTACGCCCGGGTCAAGGTCTCCACGGCCGTCTCCAGGCACTACAAGACGGCCGAGATCGGCTCGACGTCGTACTACTGGTTCCACAAGAACACCGACCCGCTGCTCACCACGACCATGACCTACTACCCGGGGCGCAAGCAGCGTTTCGACCTGCAGGTCTACTACAACGGCCAGTGGTACTCGGCCGACTCCGAGTACTTCCCGCTCGGCACGAGCGGGAAGTCGGCCGTGAGCCTCGAGGCGCCCGGCGAGTCGGGGATCAGGGCGCGGATGCGGTCCGTGTACGTCAACGGCTCGTCCGGTGACACCGTGAACTCCACGACGTACGGGGCCTGGAAGTACCTGTACTTCAGCAACTGACGCGGCTCGGGCGGCCGGCAGCGCTGACACAGCCCAAGCGGCCGGCGCGTGGACGCGGCGACGGGAGCCCGGAGGGAATGTCCTCCGGGCTCTTCGCGTTGGGGTGGCAGAAAGTTCAATCGTCAACTAAAGTGAGAGCACAAGGAGGTACCAGACATGCCTGCAGTGACCGTAGAAAACCCGCTGACCCTGCCCCGCGTGGTCGCGCCGGCCGACGCGGTGTCCCGTCCCGTGCTCGGTGTCACGACCGCGCCCAGCGGCTACGAGGGCGAGGGATTCCCGGTCCGCCGGGCGTTCGCCGGGATCCATTACCGCCACCTCGACCCGTTCATCATGATGGATCAGATGGGCGAGGTGGAGTACGCGCCGGGCGAGCCGAAGGGCACCCCCTGGCACCCCCACCGCGGCTTCGAAACCGTCACCTACATCATCGACGGCGTCTTCGACCACCAGGACTCCCACGGCGGTGGCGGCACCATCACCAACGGTGACACCCAGTGGATGACCGCGGGCGCGGGGCTTCTGCACATCGAGGCCCCGCCGGAGTCGCTCGTCGTGTCCGGCGGCCTGTTCCACGGCATCCAGCTCTGGGTCAACCTGCCCGCCAGGGACAAGATGATGGCCCCGCGCTACCAGGACATCCGCGGTGGCCAGGTCCAGCTGCTGACGACCCCCGACGGCGGCGCGCTGATCCGCGTCATCGCCGGTGAGCTGGACGGCCACCAGGGCCCCGGCATCACGCACACGCCGATCACCCTGATCCACGCCACCGTGGCGCCGGGCGCGGAGATCACCCTGCCCTGGCGCGAGGACTTCAACGGTCTCGCGTACGTCCTGGCCGGCCGCGGCAGCGTCGGTGCGGAGCGCCGTCCGATCCGCCTCGGCCAGACCGCCGTGTTCGGCGCGGGCTCCTCGATCACCGTCCGCGCGGACGAGAAGCAGGACTCCCACACGCCCGACCTCGAGGTCGTCCTGCTGGGCGGACAGCCGATCCGTGAGCCCATGGCGCACTACGGCCCGTTCGTCATGAACACCCGCGAGGAACTCCAGCAGGCCTTCGAGGACTTCCAGAAGGGGCGCCTCGGCACCATCCCCGCCGTGCACGGGATGACCGACAGCGGTCCGCAGGGCGCCTGATCAGCGGCTGGGTGGTGCCGGCGCGGTCCTGATACGGCGTCACCCGGGCGGGCTGTCCGCACAGGACAGCCCGCCCTTCGCGTGATCGGCTGGGAGGGTGCAGCTCCTTCCCGACCCCGTACGCCGGCTCGCCGCCTGGTGCGCCGCCGTCCTGCTCGTCGCCGGGGTCGTCTGGATCGTGATCCGGCTGTGCGGGCAGTTCCGTACGGCCGTCGTGCCGGTGCTGCTCGCGCTGCTCGGCAGCGCGCTCCTCGGGCCGCTGCACCGGTGGCTGGTGCGGGCCGGTGTCCATCGCTCGCTCGCGGCCGGGATCACCTGTGTCGCCGTGGTGACCGTGGTGGGCGGGGCCGTGTACATCGTCGTCGGCGCGCTCGTCGACACCGGCGACCAGATCCTGTCCTCGCTCAAGCGGGCCGCGAAGTCGGTCGCGGGGTACTTCGGGGCGGCCGGCACCTCGCTGGACGACCTGGCCACCAACTCCAAGGGCCTGATCTCCAAGTTCGCGGGCACCGCCGCCTCCAACGTGATCAGCGGGGTCAGCGTCGTGGCCGAGTACGTCGCGATGGCCGTGCTGGCCCTGCTGCTCGTCTTCTTCTTTCTGCGCGACTCCCACCGCGTGGCGGACCTGCTGCGCTCGCTCGCCCCGCCCGGCACCGCCGACACCGTCGAGGCGGTGGCGCGGCGCGCCTACGAGGCCGTCGAGGGCTTCATGCGCGGCACCACGGTCATCGCGCTCATCGACGCGACGCTGACCACGGTGGGGCTGCTGGTCCTGAGCGTCCCGGGGGCGATCGGGCTGGGTGCGCTCGTCTTCGTGGGCGCCTACATCCCCTATCTCGGCGCCTTTCTCTCCGGCGCCGTCGCGATCCTGGTCGCCCTCGCGGACCGCGGGCTGGTCATCGCGCTGTGGGCGCTCGGCGTCGTCGTCGCCGTGCAGGTGCTGGACGGGCATGTGCTCCAGCCGGTGGTGCAGAGCCGGACCGTGCGGATGCACCCGGCCGCGGTGCTGCTGGCCCTCACCGCGGGCGCGTCGGTCGCCGGGATCCTCGGGATGCTGCTGGCGGTGCCGCTGACGGCGGCGGCGTTCGGCGTCGGCCATGAGCTGCGGACACGGTACGGACGGGACGGGCCGGAACCGGCGCGCCCGGGGCCGGACGCCCGCGGGGATCCGCCGGGTGCGCAGGGGAGACCCCCGGGCGCGTGAGGGGCCATGGCGGTCCTCCCGGTGCGGTGGGCCGGCGGGTGCCGGGCGGGCTCATCCCCCACCGTCCGTCGCGGGGTCCTCGAACAGTTCGAACCAGGTGCTCTTGCCCCGGCCCCGCGGCTCCACCCCCCAGGCGTCCGCGAGCAGTTCGGTGAGGACCAGACCGCGCCCGGAGGAGGCGAGTTCGCCGGGCCGGCGCTTGTGCGGCAGATCGTCGGCGGCGTCCGTGACCTCCACCCGCAGCCGGCGGCCCATGCCGCCGGAGCGGGGCGCGTCCCCGGAGACCTCCGCGAGGAGCAGGGCGTCGGTGTCGGTGTGCACGAGGACGTTCGCCAGCATCTCCGAGGCCACCAGCACGGCCGAGTGGACCTGGTCCTGCGAGGACCAGTCGTGCAGCAGCTCGCGCAGTTGCTGCCGGGCGCCCGCGACCC
This sequence comes from Streptomyces sp. NPDC093261, assembly GCF_044753645.1. NCBI lineage: Bacteria > Bacillati > Actinomycetota > Actinomycetes > Kitasatosporales > Streptomycetaceae > Streptomyces > Streptomyces sp. NPDC093261. The sequence goes on along the minus strand of NZ_JBIVNO010000003.1, from coordinate 339,638 downwards.
GCTCGGGCTCGGCCTGCGCCACCGTCAGCATCGTGCGGCGCACGGCCGGCGGGCGGTCGGCGGCGGCGCAGCGGTAGCCGCCGCCCGCCCGGCACAGCAATACCACGGCTATGTCGTCCTCGCGGCGATCGGTGAGCGGTCCGGTGGCGTGGTGCGAGGAGGGCCCGTGGACGGCCTGCACCAGGGTGTCGGCCAGCGTCTCCACGTCCCCCTCGTGCTCCTCCAGGATCCGCCGGATGCGCCGCCAGCCGGTGTCCAGGTCGTGCCCGCCGGTCTCGATCAGCCCGTCCGTGCAGAGCAGCATGGTCTCGCCGGGCTCCAGGACGAGCCGGGTGGTCGGGTAGTCCGCGTCGGGGTCGATGCCGAGCGGTATCCCGCCCGCGGTCGGCCGCGTCAGCACGGTCCCGTCGGCCATGCGGACGGCGGGGTCCGGGTGGCCGGCGCGGGCGATCTCCAGCGTGCCGGCCGCCGGGTCCACCTCGACGTAGAGGCAGGTCGCGAAGCGCAGGTCGGCGCCCTCGTCACCGTGGGTCATCCCGTGCAGAAAGCGCGAGGCGCGGGAGAGGACCGCGTCCGGAGGGTGCCCCTCGGCGGCGTACGCGCGCAGGGCGATCCGGAGCTGGCCCATGAGCCCGGCCGCGCGCACGTCGTGGCCTTGGACGTCGCCGATGGTCAGCGCGAAGCGCTCGCCACCGGCCCTCGTCCGGGAGGTGTCCGCGGGGAGCTGGATCATGTCGTACCAGTCGCCGCCGACCTGGAGCCCGCCGCCGGTCGGTATGTAGCGTGCGGCCATGGTCATGCCCGGTATCCGCGGGCCCAGTGTGGGCAGCATCGAGCGCTGGAGCCCGTCCGTCAGCTCCCGTTCCGTCTCGGCGGCACCCGCGCGGGAGAGGGCCTGGGCGAGCATACGGGCGACCGTGGTGAGTACCGAGCGCTCGTCGGGCGTGAAGGTGACGGGGTGCTTGAACGCCGCCATCCACGCGCCCATCGTGCGCCCCGCCACGGTGAGCGGCAGGAAGGCCCAGGAGCGGCGCTTGAAGCGCTCGACGAGCGGCCAGGCCACCGGATAGCGGGACCGGTACTCCTCGGGCGAGGACAGATAGACGGCGCGGCCGGTGCGGGCGACCTCGGCGGCCGGGTAGTCCGTGTCCAGCGCCATCCGGGCGAAGGGTTCCTCGTCACCCGGCTTGTGGCCGTAGTGGCCGACGACGGTCAGCCGGTCCGCCTCGATCCCGAACACCGCGAGCCCGTCCGGCGAGAAGCCGGGCATCGACAGCCCGGCCGCGACCCGCAGCACCTCCTCCGTGGACCGCGCCTCGGCCAGCGCGCGCCCCGCGTCCAGCAGAAACGCCTCGCGTGAGCGCCGCCAGTCACCGGTGACGGGGGAGCGCGCGGCTCCGCCCGGGGGCTCGGTGACCTCCTGGAGGGTCCCGACCAGGCGGTACTCCCCGGACCTCGGATCCACCGACGGCTTGGAGCGGCTGCGGACGATACGGATCACCCGCTGGTGCTCGTCCATGATCCGCATCCGGACCTCGGCGATGGTGCCCTCGGCGAGGGCGAGCCGGACGATCCCGTCGACCTCGTTCCAGTCCACCGGATGGAAACGGGCCCGGATGCCCGCCTCGGTGAGCGTCGCCGGCTGTGCGGGCAGTCCTACGAGCCGCGCGGCCTCCGCGTCGAGGGCGACCACTCCCGCCGCGGCGTCGTAGCGCCACAGGCCGGTCGCGAGAGCGGCCAGGAGGTCCCCCACGGCGGGCAGGGGCTCACCAGTGCGCATTGCCCTACTTTATGAAGAAGCGATCCGAATGTGCCACCGAGCGTATGAAAGCGGCTACTTGGTACGTATGTGGTGCGTAGCCGTCCGGTTACTGCGCGCCCGCGGAGGGCTTCGCGGAAAGGCGGCCGTCGATCGGCGGAGCGTCGCCTCCTGATCAGGGGGAGGCGATGTCGGGGCGGCCGGTACCCTTGGTAGGTCCGGGCCGTGGCCGCCCGGAGGCGCCGGGGGCGAGCGACCCCGGGAAGACCCGACCCGCGAAGACTGGATGAACGACGATGCATCGGTACAGGTCCCACACCTGCGGCGAGCTCCGCGCCTCTGACGTCGGCAGCGACGTCCGGCTCAGCGGCTGGCTGCACAATCGGCGCGACCTGGGCGGCATCCTCTTCATCGATCTGCGCGACCACTACGGCATCACGCAGCTCGTCGCCCGCCCCGGCACGCCCGCCTACGAGGCTCTGGACAAGGTCGCCAAGGAGTCGACCGTCCGCGTCGACGGCAAGGTCGTCTCCCGCGGCGCCGAGAACGTGAACCCGGACCTGCCGACGGGTGAGATCGAGATCGAGGTGAGCGAGGTCGAACTGCTCGGCGCGGCCGCCCCGCTCCCCTTCACGATCAACACCGAGGACGGGGTGAACGAGGAGCGGCGCCTGGAGTACCGCTTCCTGGACCTGCGCCGCGAGCGCATGCACCGCAACATCATGCTGCGTACGGCCGTGATCTCGTCCATCCGCCACAAGATGGCGGCGATGGGCTTCAACGAGATGGCGACCCCGATCCTCAGCGCCACCTCCCCTGAGGGCGCCCGCGACTTCGTCGTCCCCTCCCGTCTGCACCCGGGCAGGTTCTACGCGTTGCCGCAGGCCCCGCAGCAGTTCAAGCAGCTGCTGATGATCTCCGGCTTCGACCGGTACTTCCAGATCGCGCCCTGCTTCCGTGACGAGGACGCCCGCGCGGACCGTTCGCCGGGCGAGTTCTACCAGCTCGACGTCGAGATGAGCTTCGTCGAGCAGGAGGACGTCTTCCAGCCGATCGAGAAGCTCATGACGGAGATCTTCGAGGAGTTCGGCGGTGGCCGTCATGTCACCTCCCCCTTCCCGCGGATCCCGTTCCGCGAGGCGATGCTGAGGTACGGCTCCGACAAGCCGGACCTGCGCGCCAAGCTGGAGCTTGTGGACATCTCCGACATCTTCGAGGGCTCGGAGTTCAAGGCCTTCGCGGGCAAGCACGTGCGCGCACTGCCGGTGCCGGACGTCTCCTCGCAGCCCCGCAAGTTCTTCGACCAGCTCGGCGAGTACGCGGTGGAGCAGGGTGCGAAGGGCCTGGCCTGGGTGCGGGTCGGCGAGGACGGCTCGCTGACGGGCCCGATCGCGAAGTTCCTGACGGAGGAGAACGTCGCTGAGCTGACGAAGCGGCTCCAGCTCGCCCCCGGCCACGCGGTCTTCTTCGGCGCGGGCGAGTTCGACGAGGTCTCGAAGATCATGGGCGCGGTGCGGGTGGAGGCCGCCAAGCGTGCCGGCCACTTCGAGGAGGGCGTCTTCCGCTTCTGCTGGATCGTCGACTTCCCGATGTACGAGAAGGACGAGGAGACCGGGAAGATCGACTTCTCGCACAACCCGTTCTCGATGCCGCAGGGCGGCCTGGAGGCGCTTGAGACCCAGGACCCGCTGGACATCCTGGGCTGGCAGTACGACATCGTCTGCAACGGCGTCGAGCTGTCCTCCGGCGCCATCCGGAACCACGAACCGGAGATCATGCTCAAGGCCTTCGAGATCGCGGGCTACGACCGTGAGACCGTCGAGGAGCAGTTCGCCGGCATGCTCCGCGCCTTCCGCTTCGGCGCCCCGCCGCACGGCGGTATCGCGCCGGGCGTCGACCGCATCGTGATGCTGCTGGCCGACGAGCCGAACATCCGCGAGACCATCGCGTTCCCGCTCAACGGCAACGCGCAGGACCTGATGATGGGCGCCCCGACGGAGCTGACGGAGGAGCGGCTGAGGGAGCTGCACCTGTCGGTGCGCAAGCCGCAGCCGAAGTAGCAGCCCCGAGGGGCAGCCCCGAGGACAGCCCGGAGGGGCAGCTGAGCGAGGCGGTGCGCTGAGCGGCGTGCCGAAGAGGTGGCTCGGAACCGATGGTCGGTTCCGAGCCGCTGTCGCATGGATCCCCCGAAACCACAGCCCTTTCTACGCGGGGCCCGGAACCGAGCGCTCGGTTCCGGGCTCTCCAAGGGGCCCGGAACACATGGGCCCGGAACGCATGGGCCTGGAGCACATGGGCCCGGAGCACATGGGGAGGCGCGCGTGAGGGGCGGGCACATGGTCCGGCGGCGAGGCTCGTGAAAAGCCGGGGCCCGGGAAGCCGAACGCTTCCCGGGCCCCGCGGCGTACCGGCGGTGCTACTCGGTCTCGCCGCCGAAGCGCTCCTTGTACGCGGCCAGGTCCTCGTCCGTCAGCTTCGCGAACAGCACCGGAGGAACCGTGAAGGGCGTGCCGACCGGGACCGTGGTGAGGGACTTCGCCTCCTCCCGCGTCACCCACACGGCCGTGTCGTCCTTCAGGTCGAAGGCCGCGCGCATGGCCGCGGAGGACGTCGGGATGAACGGCTCGGAGACCACCGCGTAGAGGTGGATCAGGTTCATCGCCGTCCGCAGGGTGAGGGCCGCGCCCTCCTTGTTGGTCTTGATCTCCAGCCAGGGGGCCTTCTCCTCCAGGTAGGAGTTGCCGGCCGACCACAGGGCGCGCAGCGAGGCCGCCGCCTTGCGGAACTGGATGGCCTCCATGTGCTCCTCGTACTCCGCGAGGAGACGCGCGATCTCCTCACCGAGCCGCGCCTCGGCCTCGCCCGGCTCGCCGCCCTCCGGGACCGCGTCGCCGAAGCGCTTGCGGGAGAAGGACAGCACCCGGTTGACGAAGTTGCCCAGAGTGTCCGCGAGGTCCTTGTTCACCGTGGCCGTGAAGTGCTCCCAGGTGAAGGACGTGTCGTCCGACTCCGGGGCGTTCGCCATCATGAAGTAGCGCCAGTAGTCGGCGGGCAGGATCTCCAGCGCGTCATGCGTGAAGACACCGCGCTTCTGCGAGGTGGAGAACTTTCCGCCGTAGTAGTTGAGCCAGTTGAAGGCCTTGATGACGTCGACCTTCTTCCACGGCGCGCGGGTGCCCAGCAGGGTCGCCGGGAACATCACGCTGTGGAAGGGCACGTTGTCCTTGCCCATGAACTGGGTGTAGTGGACGTCGGCGTCCGACTCCCACCACCACGAACGCCAGTCCCGGTTCTCCGGGTCCTGGTCCGCCCATTCCTTCGTGGCGCCGATGTACTCGATCGGGGCGTCGAACCAGACGTAGAAGACCTTGCCCTCGGCGGCCAGGTCGGGCCAGGTGTCGGCCGGAACCGGGACGCCCCAGTCCAGGTCACGGGTGATCGCACGGTCGTGCAGGCCCTCGGTGAGCCACTTGCGGGCGATCGAGGAGGCCAGCACCGGCCAGTTGTCGGCGCGCTCGTCGACCCAGGCCTCGACCTCGCCGGCCAGCGCCGACTGGAGGAGGAAGAGGTGCTTGGTCTCGCGGACCTCCAGGTCGCTGCTGCCGCTGATGGCGGAACGCGGGTTGATCAGGTCCGTGGGGTCGAGGACGCGGGTGCAGTTCTCGCACTGGTCGCCGCGGGCCTTGTCGTAGCCGCAGTGCGGGCAGGTGCCGATGATGTACCGGTCGGGCAGGAAGCGGCCGTCGGCGTTCGAGTACACCTGGCGGATGGCCCGCTCCTCGATGAACCCGTTCGCCTTGAGCTCGCGGGCGATCTCCTGCGTGATCTCGCGGTTCTGCGGGGACGAGCTGCGGCCGAAGTAGTCGAACGCCAGGTTGAAGCCGTCGTACACCGCCTTCTGCGCGTCGTGCGCCTGGGCGCAGAACTCGTCGACCGGCAGGCCCAGCTCCTTGGCCGCCAGCTCGGCGGGGGTGCCGTGCTCGTCCGTCGCGCAGATGAAGAGGACGTCGTGGCCGCGCCGGCGGAGGTACCGGGAGTACACGTCCGCCGGGAGCATGGACCCCACCATGTTGCCCAGGTGCTTGATCCCGTTGATGTACGGAAGGGCGCTGGTGATGAGGTGTCGAGCCATCGCGGGCTGCTCCCAAGTCGCTACATGCGGTGACGATCGTCGGTTTCCGGACCCGTCTGTCATCGTCTACGAACCTTGAAATCGTAGCCGACATGGGTGCGCCGCCCGCTTCCCGTTTTAGGGGGTGAGAAACGGACGGCGCGTTCGAGCGGTCTTCTGTGGCTCCTGCGGGCCGTGAATCCTACGGGCGCCAGTTCGCCAGTACGCCCTCGTAGACCTCCGCGTCCGTCAGCTCGCGCGGGGTCTCGCCGGCCAGGAAGTGGGCCGTGTTGTCCGACTTCAGCTTGCGGAGGTAGTCGAAGGCCTTGTTCTCGGGGTCGCCGAAGGCGATGAAGGAGAAGAAGAGGGCGGGGTGGCTCTTCGCGGCGTCCGTGAGGGACTGGGTGGCGGGGGTCTTCGCGTCCGGGGCGCCGTCCGTCTGGAAGATCACCAGGGCGGGCAGAGCGGGGTCCGCGGACTTGTCGTGGTGACCGAGGACGGCCTCCACCGCCGCGTGGTAGCTCGTACGGCCCATGCGGCCGAGGCCCGCGTGCAGGTCGTCGATCCTGTTCTCGTGCTCGGCGAGGGTCAGCTCTCCGGTGCCGTCCAGTTCGGTGGAGAAGAAGACGACGTGCACCGTGGCCTCGGGGTCGAGGTGGGCGGCGAGGGCGAGGGCCTGCTCGCCCAGGGCCTGGGCGGAGCCGTCCTTGTAGTACGGGCGCATGGAGGCGGAGCGGTCCAGCACGAGGTAGACCTTGGCCCGGGTGCCGGTGAGGCCGTGCTTGTCGAGGACGGTCGCGGCGGCCTTGTAGGCGGTGGTGAGACCGGGAGCGCGGGACTTGACGCCGGCGAGGCTCAGGGCGGGCTGCGCTTCGGCCTCGGTTTCTGCCTCGGTTTCTGCCTTGGCTTCGGTTTCGGCCTCGGTTTCGACTTCGGCGTCTGCTTCGGTTTCGTTTTCGTCGTGGGTGTCCGCCGGGGTCTGGGGTTCGGCGTCGGTGGGGGCGGACGAGGTGTTCGGGGCCTCTTCGCCGGCGGCGACCGGCTCCGGGGCGGGGGCCTCCGGCTCGGCCTCCGGGTCCTTGGCCTCGGGCTCCGGGGTGGTTTCGGCGACGGGTTCGGAGGCGGGTTCAGGGGTGGTCTCGGCGACCGCTTCCGGCTTGGGCTCCGATTCCTCCGCGGACTCGGGCTGGGGGGCCGTGGCCGCCGGCTCCGCCTCCGGCGCGGCCTCGGCGGGGGCCTCGGTCTCGGGTTCCGTCGCGGCCTCGGCGGGGGCCTCGGTCTCGGGCTTCGCAGCCTCCGGCTCCGGGGTGACCTCCGGTTCCGCCTCCACGGCCGGCGCGGACTCGACGGCAGCTCCCGGCTCAGGGGTCTCGGCGGTCTCGGCGGTGGCCTCGGCGGCAGTCTCGCCCCCGGGCTCGGCCACCGGCTCGGGCTTCTCCTCCGCCATCGGCTCCGGCTCGGCCTCGGTGGCTTCCGCTTCGGGCGTCTCCTCGGCCACGTGCTCGGGCTCCGCCACGGCCTCCGGTTCGGTCTCTGCCGTAGCCTCCGGTTCGGGGGTCTCCTCGGCCACCGGCTCGGTCTCCGCCACGGCCTCCTCGGCTACGGGCTCCGCCGTAGCCTCCGGTTCCGGCTTCTCCTCGGCCACGTGCTCGGGCTCCGCCACGGCCTCTTCGGCCACGGGCTCGGGCTCCGCCACCGCCCCCTCGGCCACGGGCTCGACCGTAGCCTCCGGTTCCGGCCTCTCCTCCTCCGCCGCCGCCGGCTCCTGCTCGGCCTTCGCCGTGGCCTTCGGTTCCGGTTCCGTGGTCGTCGTCGGATGGACGGACTCTCCCTGCGGAGACGCCTGCCTCGGTACCGTCACGTTGTCGAACGCCGCCGACACCAGCTCGTGTTCGTCGTCCCGGCCCGTCGACTGGGCCGGGACCTCCGCCGACGGAGCCTCGGTGATCACCGCGGCGGCCGTTGCCGTTTCCGTGGCCGCCGTCGTCTCCCGCGAGGGCTCCCCCTCGGCGGTGCGACCCTTGCGTGAGCGGCCGAACGCGTTCCGCAGGAGAGTGAGAATGCCCATGTGCGCAACCCTTCGCGTGAGTTGATGCCCGTCAATCCCTGGCCAGGACGGACACGTAAGGTTAGCCGTCGAAGGCGCCGATCTTGAGCAGGGTCCGGCCATCGGAAGCGCCGTTGTCAATACCGCTATCTCGCCGTTACCGGCCTCGAAGGACCCCGCCTTCTCCGCGTACCCCTCCCCGTACTCCAAACCCCTTACGGATCCCCGTGGTTCGCCGACCGTTCACCCGGCCGCCCCGCTCCCGCACCTCCCTGCCCCTGAGGTCACGCCCACGCCAAGGGGTCGTATGGGGAGAGCAAAGTGCGCAAACCGCTGCCGCTGATCGGAACGCCGCCCGGCTCGCATCCCGGCGGCCGGTCCACCCTGACCTGCCGCCACCGCTGCGGTGACGCCTGTTTCCACGAGGTTCCCCACACCAGCTCCGACGAGTACGTCGGCGATGTCATCGCCGGTGGCCTCAGCCGCCGTTCCGCGCTCCGCGCCGCCGCCGTCGTGACCGTGGCCGCCGACACCTGTACGGCCGCCGTCACGGCCACCGCCCCGCAGGCCCAGGCCGCCACCCCCATCGCGACCCCCGCCACCCGTGGCCTCCGCTTCCCACGGGTCCCCCCGAGCGGTTCGACCGCCGCTTCGACCTCGCCCAGGAGTCCAACGAGGTCCACCGCTTCGGCTACGTCGTCGAGTCCGGCCCGTACGGCCCGTCCTCCATGCCCGCAAGCACACCGCTCTCGGCCGTTTCGAGCACGAGGCCCCCACCGTGCGGCTGACCGGGGACGGGCGGCCGGTCGTCTGCTCCGGGCACGACGAGCGGTTCCACTACCAGGTTCGTCGGCGGCAAGCGCATGCGGCACGGGAGCTCCCGTGCCGTGCGCGAACACAACCTCTCGCTCCTCGACGAGGGGACGCTGCACGTCGCCAAGCTCACGGGCGACTCCCCGGCCTCCGACATCGACGGCAGCGGCAGGCCCCCGGTGACGGAGAGTTCGACGGTTCCGGGGTCTGGACCGCGCCGGCCACCGCGACCGCGCACGGGGCCGTCTCGCACGTCGAGGGCATGGCCGCCGAGGAGGTCTTCGTTTTCACCCGGCCGGCGGGCGACAGAGTGGGTGCGGGCAAGAGCCGCTCGCCCCCCTCAGTGTGGCGACGCGATCGCCCGGGCCGCCGCCACCTCCTGCCGCAGCGGTTCCAGGATGCCGTCCGCCGGGCCGGTGAGGTCGGTGCGGACCGCGACCAGGACCTCCGTCTCCCGCAGACTCTCCGACAACTCCCGCAGTTGCAGGGCGACCTGCCCGACCTCCGCCGGGGAGGGCGGCGGCGCACCCTGCTTCACCCGCACCCGTGCCGCCGTCGTCGCGTCCACGATCCGTTCCACGGCGACGACCAGCGGCCACCAGGCGGCGGCCCGGCGCCCGGTCGGCGGCGGCTCGGTCAGGGCCCGCTGGAACTCCGTACGGACGGTGGACAGATCGCGGTACAGACGGCGCCGCATCCGGGCGCGCGCCGCCGGGTCAGCGGTGTCGCCGAACGCGCTCTCCACGTACTGCGCGGTGTCGGCGACCGCGTCCGCGAGCCGGGCTCCGACCCGGGTGTGCCAGCTCTCCGGCCACAGCAGATAGCCGGCGACGAGCGCGATCGCGCAGCCGATGAGGGAGTCGACCAGCCGGGGCACCAGCAGCGCCGTGCCCAGATGGTTCAGGAGGTCCGACAGCAGCAGGATCACCGGTGTGATCGCGGTGGTCTGGTAGCCGTACCCGCGCGGGGTCAGCGCCGGGATGAGCGGGCCGAGGGCCGCCAGCGCCGCCACGTCCCACCAGCCGAGCGGCACCGCGGCCAGCACCACGGCCGCCACCACCAGGCCCGCCACGGTGCCCACCGCGCGGTGCAGCGCCCGCGAGAAGACCGAGCCGAAGTCGGGTTTCAGGACGAAGGTGACGGTGAGGGCGACCCAGTACGAGCGCTGGACCGGCACCAGGGACACCAGGGTCTGGGCGATGCCGACGCACAGGGCGAGGCGCAGACCGTAGCGCCAGGAGGTGCCGGAGAGGAGGACGTCGCGGCTCGCGGTGTAGGCGCGGACGCTGAGGGAGGCGGGCCGGCCGAGGCGGTCGACGAGGGCGCGCGGGGCGACGTCGGGGGCCGTGACGACCTCGGCGGCATGCCGCAGCGCGTGGTCGACGGCGCGTCCCGCCTCCCCGACCGGATCGGGCAGATCGAGGGGGAGGGCGCCCCGGTCGGCGTCGATGGCGTCGGCGAGGCGGCGTACGGTGTCGGGTGCCCCCTCGGGCAGCGGCCTGCCGTGGCGGTGGGCGGCCGGGGCGGCCTCCACGACCGGGGTGAGCGCGTTCAACCGGGCCAGCAGGCGCACCAGTTCCGGGCTGCGGCCGTGCTGGCCGGCGCGCCGGGCGAGAACGAGGTCGTACGCGTCGTTGAGGGCCCGGGTGACGGCGTACCGGGTGGCGTCGTACTCCTGTGTCCCGCAGGCGGCGAGCAGTTGGGCGACCGCCCGGTAGGCGGCCGCGACCGAGGTCCGCTCCGGCACGCCCGAGCGCAGCGGCCAGGAGAGCAGGGCGAGGGCGAGGACCAGCAGTCCGCCGCCGGACATGAGCAGGGGCGCGAGCCACCAGTCGCCGGGCAGCGGGAGTCCGGCGCCGATCACGGCGTTGAGAAGCAGCAGCAGTCCGGAGACGGAGGCGACCGCGCCGATCGTGGAGATCATCCCGGAGATCAGCGCGACCCCGGTCACGGCGGTGACGGCGAGCCAGCTCTGCCCGAACACCAGTGCACCGACGGTGACACCGGCGGCGCCGAAGAGCTGGGGGACCGCGATGTTGAGGATGCGCATGCGGTACGCGTCCGCGGTGTCCCCGATGACACCGGACACGGCGCCCATGGAGGCGAGCGCGCCGTAGCCGGGGCGGTCCGCGGCGAATCCCAGCGCCAGCGGCAGGGCCATCGCGATCGCGGCGCGGACGACGGCGGGCCGGTTGACGCGGGCCTGCTGCGGCCGGAGGTTCCTTACGAGCCAGTCGGGAGGGGCGAGGCTGATGGGGAACTCTCGGGACATGCCCTCATTATGGCCATTCGTTCGAATGGTTTCCGATCGTTCGAACGGTGGCCCAGCCGGGCGGAGAGCCCAGGCCCTCCGAGCCGGGGGTCAGTGCGCCTCGGTGTGCCGGTGGAGGGTGACGTCGACGACCAGGGCGTGGTGGTCGGTGTCCGACAGGGTGAGGAAGTGCGCGGAGCGCGCCGAGAAGTCCCGGGAGACCAGGACATGGTCGATCTGGACGCCGAACAGCGGGGCGGTCCGCGCGGGCCAGGAGGGCGTACGGGCGTCGTCGGACAGGCGTGCGCCGTCGCGCAGACCGGCGTCGAGGATGCGGCGGAAGGCGGCGTGGTCCTGGGAGGCGTTGAAGTCCCCGGCGAGGATCGTGGGCGCGCCGTCGCCGGAGGCCGCGTAGGCGCGCAGCTCCCCCAGTTCACGGCGCCAGACGGACAGCTGTCCCGGCAGTGGGGGCATGGGGTGGGCCAGCTGGAGGCGGACGGGGTGGCCGTGGACGTCGGCGACGGCGCCGGGCATGCCCATGGTGCCGGGCACACCGGGCGCGGCCGTCAGCGGGAACCGGCTGAGGATGACCGATCCGTCGGAGCCCGCGCCGTCGACGGCCCGCCGGTAGGGGTAGGCGCCGTGCGTGCCGCCGAAGGCGCGCTCCAGGGTGGCGGAGCAGTGGTACTCGCACTCCTCGACGAACACGACGTCGGGGCGCTCGCGGCGGATGGCGGGCACCAGGGAGGCGGTGCCGCGGCCGAACTCCACGTTGGAGGTCAGCACCCGGAACCCGGTGAGCGCGGGGCCGGCGGGCGCACCGGCCCCGCCGTACGGCTCGGTGAACCAGGCGAGGGCGGCGAGCACCAGGATCGCCCCGGCAAGGCCGGTGCGCCGGCGGGCGAGCAGGGCGAGCAGGAGGGCGAGCGCGGCGGGGACGGACAGCCAGGGCAGGAAGGCGAGCAGCTGGGGCACCGGTGTGACGGCGTCGGTGCCGGCGGCGCGGCAGCCGACGACGACGCCGGTCCCGGCGAGCAGCAGCCACGCGATCCAGGCGGCCGCGGTACGCCTTCGGGACCGTGGCCGGGCGCGGGGCGGACCGATCGGCTCCACGGTCGCAGTCTCCACGGGCCGGCCGCCTTCCCCTCGATGGGCTGGATGCCCGAATCCTCCCTCACGGAGGGAGCTCCGTCATAGAGGGAGCCCGGGGAAAGGGCGTTCGCACGGTCGTCACAGGGTGCCGCCGGCGCTCCCGGGGGGCTGCGGTGGTCGCTCGGCGTGGCCCGCCGTGACCAGGGACCAGATCACGAAGGCCCCGATGGCGATGGCGATGACCGACCAGACCGGGGCGTACGGCAGGAACATGAAGTACTCGACCATGTACAGGGCCGCCAGGCCCACGCCGATCGCCCGCGCCCAGTCCCGGCCCTGGAGCACGCCCCAGCCCGTGACCGCGACGAGGGCGCCGATGACCACGTGGATCCACCCCCAGGCGGTGAGGCTGAACCCGTACACATAGTTGCCGACGCGGGCGTAGACGTCGTTCGCGGCGATGCCCGCGATGCCGTTGAGCACGCCCAGGATGCCGCTGACCATCATCAGGACACCGGCGAACGCCGTGCCGCCGGTGGCCCAGGCCGTCTCTTTCGGATGCGGGGTGGTGGTGCGTGCGGTGTGCTGGACCATGGGGCCGCCTCCTCGGGACCTCGGGACCTTCACCCGCAGGTTCGCCCGTGCGGCGGTGGAGCGCAGGGTGATGTAGGCCGAACGGGTGGCCGGGCGGATCCGGGCGGATCGGGGGCGATGACCAGGCGGCTCCGGGGAACCCGGCGAACTGCGGGGCGCGCGATGTCACGGACGTCGCCGCCGCCGTCGCCGCGGCGCCTTGACGGGCGCAGGCGAGGCGGACGGTCACGCGCGTGCTCCACAGCCGCGGGCCGTCAACTCCTCGGCGCAATGGGATCATTGCTCTCGGCGTCATCGTAGGGGGATGGCGGGGGACTACCGGAGCATCGCCGACCGAACAGCCGCGGACATCACCGCGGGACGGCTGAGGCCGGGCCAACGGCTCCCGCGGCAAGGGCGGTTCGCGCGCCGACGCGGTATCGCCGCGTCCACGGCGGGGCGGGCGCGCTCTTCACGGCCGCCGCGCGCGGGGCGGAGGGCGCCGCGGAGGAGTGCGTCAGGCTCGGACTTGCGTCGGCTCCTCCGCCGGAACCGGCGGGGGCGCTGCCGACGCTCGCCGACGTCGCACGTAAAGGCCCGTGAGCCAGGCGCCCAGGGCGACCGCGAGGCCGACGCCCATCAGCACCCAGGAGACCAGGCGGAGCGTTTCGGTGAGCGCGTCGTAGACCGCGCCGGCCGCCGGGTGCGAGACGCCCGGCGGGAGGTCTGCCAGCGTCATCCGGCGGCCCACCGCGATCGCCACCGCGAGCAGCGCGGCGCCCAGGGCCGTGCCGAGTCCGGTCGCGAGCACGGCCCGGCGGCGCGAGACGGAGACGAGGATGCCGGTCAGGGCGAAGGCGGCCGAGGCGACGGGAAGCCAGAAACCGGCGACTTCGAGCACGTGGAACCCCTTCCGGAGCTTCGTCAGGTCCTTCGACTGGAGCAGGGTGATCTCCGTGTGGGAGACCGGGATGCGGCCCGCGAACGGGATGTGCTCGTCGGCGAGTTGCCGTTTCATCCGCTCGGTGGCGGGGGCCAGGTCGAGGGTGACGGGGCTGTCGTCGTCCTCGCGCAGCGCGCGCATCACGGCGTCGTGGGCGCTCAGGTTCGCGGTGTCCCAGGCGGAGCGGAAGGCCTCGGTGGCGGTGAACGAGCGGACCGCGTCGTGGACGAAGGCGTGCACGGATCCCTGAAGGGGCGCGCCGACGTGCACCTCGCGCATGATGCCGTCGGTGACGGCGCTGGCGATGGCGTCCTGCACCTCGGCGTCGGAGGCGAGCGGGGCGGTGGTGGCGGCGTAGCGGGCGCTGTCCTCGATGCCGTACTTCGCCCACATGGCGAGGACGCCGAGCGGCACGAGCAGGCACGCGAGGCTGACCAGCACGACGGAGAGAGGGCTCCGGACACGTCGGGACACGTCACCAGCCAACCGTGTCCGCGTCCACCCTGCGAGCGATATGCCTGCAAACGGGTGGATATGACAATCTGATGGGTGACCGGCGGACGGCGGTGGCCCGCCCGGGCCGCGCGCTCGGGTGGAGGGTTCGCCCGAACGGGTGTTATCTGGTGGGTGGGGAGAGGAACGGACGGCAACCGATCGGGAGAAGTCCGTGGATCGGCCCGCCGCGGCCTCTCCTGTTTCCAGGGCTCCTCGACCGGCGCCCGGGGAGCGGATTCCGCCCCGGGTGACGGGTGAGTGAGGGAGACGCATGAGGCCCCGGCGCCCGCTGGGCCACCACACAACGGGGTCTCGTGCGCCAAGCCGGGGGACGGCGGCCCTACGGGTGTGCGCCGGTCCGTGGACGGGCGCACACCCGGTTCGGGCCGGCCGACGCGCGCGGGGGCCGACCGCCGGCCGGCCCGTCAGTGCTCAGGAGATTCTGTGGCCCGCCGCGTCCTCGTGCGTGTAGTAGCGGTAGAAGTTGAACGCGAAGAAGGCCACGGCGACCGCGAGCGAGAGGCCCGTCGAGAGCAGCACGGTCTCACCGGTCTGGCTGTACAGGAAGCCGAACGCGATGCCCGCGAACGCCGCCCACAGCACCGCGTGCAGTTCGCGACGCAGCCGGGGTCCCACCCTGAGCAGCCCCATGCACACCGCAGCGAACACGATCGCGCACACGAAGCCGAACAGGATGTTCCAGCCGGTGATGGGACCGGCGGCACGGCGGTTGGCGGCGGCCCAGTAGCCGTAGAGGAGCCCGAGGACGACGGGCACCGCCACCCTTCCCGTCATGTGCGCGCGGTGGTCGAAGATGTCCGGCGGGCGGTATCGCGTGACCGGCCCCCGGGGTGCGGTGACAGGTGTGCGCGAGGCCCCTGACGCGGGTGTCGCGTGAGTCATGGGAGCACTCCTCTCTCCAGGCGTCTCCTCGCCCCCGTACACCAGGGCACACCTGGCCGGCGCGCCGGGCAAGTCGGGATGCGCGGGCCCGCGGGCCGTGTTTCGCTGGGGCTCATGAGGATCGTGCTGTTCGGCGCCACGGGCATGGTGGGCCGCCGGATCGCCGCGGAGGCGACGCAGCGCGGGCACCGGGTCATGGCCGTCGGTGACCAGCTGCTCGCCGACGCGGACGGGGTGAGCCGGATCAGCGCCGAGGACTACGCGGTCGCGTTCGTCGACGAACCGGAGCAGGGCGCGCACCCGCGCGCCCGCATATCGGTCGCGTACTGACACGGCGGAAGGGCGGAGCCGGTGCCCCCCAGGCGACCACCTCACGACGGTACGCCGGCCTCCGGGGACGGGCCGCCGCCCCGCCGGCGGCCCGAGGGCTCGCTCCCCGCCGGCCCCGGCGCGGACGCCTCCGTCTCCGAAGCCGCCGCCCCCGCCGGGCTCCTCCGTGCGCGTTTTCCCCGGCCCTCGGGGGCCGATGCCCTGGTGCGAGGTGGGTCGGAGCTGCTGCGCGTGCGCGGACGCAGTGTCGCCTGGGTGGCGCCGCTCGGTCTGCTCCTCGCCATCGCCGCGCTCGACTGGTTCACCTCCGGCGACTTCAGGACCATTTCCTGGGTCGTGCTGGTGCCCGGCATCGCGGCCGCGATCTGCGGGCTGTGGGGCACGGCCACCGTGGCGGTCCTCGCCGTCGTCATCTACGAGCTGGAGGACCACGCCTGGCCGCACCAGTTCCGGAGCGGTCTGCCCGACTTCATCCTCGTCGTCCTCGGTGGACTGCTGGCCGTACTGGCCTGCGCGGTGCGGCTGCGCGGCGAGCGGCGGATGCTGCGCATGCAGGACATCGCGGAGACCACCCGGCGCGCGGTGCTGCGCCCGCTGCCGCCCGGCTGGGGCGGCCTCGACCACGCGGCGGTCTATCTCGCCGCCGACAGCGTCGCCCGCGTCGGCGGAGACTTCTACGACATCCAGCCCGGCCCCCAGGGCACCCGCGTCCTGCTCGGTGATGTCCAGGGCAAGGGCCTCGGCGCGGTCGCGGCCGCGTCGGCGCTGCTCGGCACCTTCCGCGAGGCCGCCTACCACGAGCCGCTCCTCGTCACGGTCGCCGACCGGCTGGAGGCCCGGATGCTACGGCACATCCGCTACGGCGCGGCGATCGGCCGGGACGAGGCCGACCGCTTCGCGACCGCCGTGCTCTTCGGCTTCCCCCCGGACGACCCCGCGCATGTGGAGTTCATCAACTTCGGGCACGAGCCGGCGCTGGTGGTCACGCCGGGCGGGATACGGTCCCTGCCGCCCGGCGGGCGGCTGCCGCTCGGCCTGGGCGACCTCGGCGGCCGGCCGCCCTGCCCGCTGTGTGTCCCGTTCGCCCCCGGCGAGACGCTGCTGCTGGTCACGGACGGGGTGTCCGAGGCCCGGGACACCAGCGGATGTTTCTTCCCGATGTACGACCGGGTGGCCCGCGCGGTGGCCGAGGACCCGCGCGCCGCCGAGCCCGGCCGCCTGGTGCGCCTGATCCGCGACGGCACGCTGCGGCACTGCGGCGGCCGCCTCGACGACGACACGACGATCTTCGCGCTACGACGCCCGCACCCGCCCTGCGGTGCCTGAGCCCCCGCCTCACCCCCCTGCCGCACAACCCGGGCCATAGACGGGCGTTTGTCGTTCGTCCGTCGCAGCTTTGCAGGCGCAGCCGTTACCGTGCTGCCGTACGTGATCGATCGGGGAGGGAACGATGCCCGGAACCGTGCTGCTGCTCGCGGCCTCACCGGCGGGCAAGGGGTGCCTGGTGGACGCGGCCTCCGTGCTCCCGGTGCTCGCGGCCGTCGCCCCGCCGGTGCTGTCCGGCACGGACACGGCGAACGTGATCGAACTCGCCGACCCGCCGGACCCGCAGGCGGTCCTCACCCGGCTGCGGGCCGCCGCGGCCGCGCCCGGCCCGCTGACGGTGTTCCTCGTCGGCCAGCTCCAGCTCGACCGCCGCGAGCACCTGCCCCATCTGGCGCTGGCCCGGACCACCCCGGCGACCGTGCGCTACACGGCCTTCCCCTGGCACTGGATCCGCGAGGAGCTGCGGCTGCGCCCGGCCGGGGCGACGACGGTGTTCGCGGATCTGCACGCGGACGCGGAGACCTGGCGGTATCTGCGCACCCGGCCCCTGGACTGCGGCCGGACCGTACTCCTCCACGGCCGGGTCGCCCCGCCGCCCCCGCGCCGTGCGCTGGCCGCGCCGGCGTACATGAAGGCCGTGGCGACGATCCTGCGCAGCGGCCACCGCCCGGACCCGGGGACCCTGCACCACGAGGCTCTGACCCGGGCGCTCGCGGAGAAGGGCGCACCGGCGGGCGCGGAGGGGGACGTCATCCTGGCCCCGGTCGTGAACTCCCCGGTCCCGCACCAGCCGTGGCACACCCCGCCCGCGGGGTACATCCCGCACTCCGGGCCCTCCGCGCATCCGGAGTATCGGACGCTCTCCGCGCACCTGACGCATCCCGAGCACCTCGAGCAGCCGACGCTCTCCGAGCACCTCGAGCAGCCGACGCATCGCGAGTATCCGACGCATTCCGCGCGGCCGACGCCCCCTGAGCAGCCGACGCACCATGCACACCCCGAGCAGCACCCGTCCCCCGAGCAGTACCCGCCCCCCGAGCAGTACCCGTCCCCCGAGCAGTACCCGTCCCCGGGGCAGTACCCGTCCCCCGGGCGGACCGCCGACGCTCTCCGGAGCGCCGGGCTCCCGTCCTCCCCCCGGACATCCCCGCCCCCCGTTCCGCTCCAGGCCACCGTGCCGCCCCCGCCCCCCGTTCCGCTCCAGGCCACCGTGCCGCCCCCGCCCCCCGTTCCGCTCCAGGCCACCGTGCCGCCCCCGCCCGCCGGTGCGCCCCAGGCCACCGTCCCCGTTCAGGGCACCGGTACCGGGGCGCACGGCGCCGCCGTCCGGCCGCTCCGGGTCCCCGCCCCGCCGGCACCGGACCCGGACCCCCACACCGCGCTCGCGGCCGCCGTGCAGGACGGCAGACACGCGGAGGCGGCGGCGCTCGCCGCGCGGTGGGAGCAGGCCGCGCTGCGAGAGCACGGGACCGGCTCCGAGGAGGTGCTGCACTGGATGGAGGTGCGCGCCGACCTCGCGATGCTCGCGGGCGACCCCGGTCTGAGCTGTGAGACATGGCTCGCGGTCGCCGCCGCCCGCCTCGCCGCCGGCCAGGCGCCCGAGGACCCGGCGGTGGAGGCGGCCGTCGACCGCGCCCACCACCAGTGGGGCCGTATGCGGGACACCGCCAGGGCCCGCCAACTGGGGCCGGGCCTGGCCGCGTTGAGGGAACGGGTCCCCGGACGCCGTGAAGGTGCCCTGAACCATGTCCACAGGCGCCTTCGCCGTCTGGGGCCCGGGCTGCGGACCCAGCCGTGAGGGGAACCGGGCGCGCGGCGGCCGCGCACTGAGTCGGTCAGGCCACTGACAGGTGCGCCAGGGCCCCCGACACCAGCGCGCGGACGCCGGGGACGAGGGTGGACGGATCGGGTGCGAAGCGGGGGCTGTGATTGCTCGGGACGGCCGCGAACCTCTCCATGAGGTCCGCGCCCGGTGCCGCCTCCCAGACGTCCGCCGGGGTGCTCGTCACGAACCAGTACGCGTACGGCATCCCGTCCGCCGCGAGGTGCGGGAAGTCCTCGCTGCCCATCGCCGGGCCCGGGTCGAAGACCGTGGCCGCGCCGAACACCTCCCGGTGCGCGGCGGCCACCCGGCCGTGGGTGGCCGTGTCGTTGACGGTGACCGGGAAGTCGGCGCCGACGCTCACCTCCGGCTCGCGCGGGCAGCCCGCGGCCAGGCACTCGCCCGCCGCGATGCGCCGGATCGCGGCGATCATGCGGTCCCGCACCTCGACCGACTGCGTGCGCAGGTTCAGGGCGATGCGCGCCTCGGAGGGAATGATGTTGTGCCGGGTGCCCGCCTCGATCCGGCCCACCGTCAGCACCGCCGAGTCGCGCGCCGCGATCTCCCGGCTGACGACGGTCTGGAGCCGGGTGACGAGGTACGCGGCCGTCACCACGGGGTCCACGGTCGACTCCGGGCGTGAGCCGTGGCCGCCCCGGCCGTGCACCACGATGTCCACGTCCGTCGAGGCGGACAGGATCAGACCCGGGCGGTGCGCGTAGAGCCCGGCCGGGCCCGGCGCCGCGTGCTGGGCGAGCAGCACACCGGGGCGCGGGAAGCGCTCGTACAGCCCGTCGGCGACCATCGCCCGCGCGCCCTCGCCCGTCTCCTCGGCGGGCTGGCCCACCACCAGCAGCGTCCCCGACCACGCGTCCCGCCCGGCGGCCAGCGCCCCCGCCGCGCCCGCCAGCCAGGTGACATGCAGATCGTGCCCGCAGGCGTGCATCACGCCCGGTACCTCGGAGGCGTAGGGCAGGCCCGTCTCCTCGGCGACCGGCAGCGCGTCCATGTCGGCGCGCAGCAGCACGGTGGGCCCGTCGCCGTTGCGCAGCACCCCGACCACCCCGGTGCCGCCGACGCCCTCGGTGGTCTCGTACCCGGCCGTGCGCAGCCGCTGCGCGAGCCGTCCCGCGGTCCGGTGCTCGCGCAGGGACAATTCGGGGTGGCGGTGCAGGTCCCGGTACCAGTCCTCCAGGTCCGGCACGGGGAGATCGGCGGTGAGGTCCAGCGCGGTGCGTGCGGTGGGAGAGGTCACGAAACCAGGGTATGCGTCGGCGGGCGGCGCGTCGGCGGGCGGTCCGGTCGGCGGGTGGGGCGCCGGAGCGCGGTTCGGCTAGCGGGTGAGGCCATCCTGCGGGGCCATGTGCCGTATGTGCGGCGCTGGTTGCGGCTGGGCGGCCCGTGCCGGGCCCGCGTTCGCCGCGGTGACCAGGGCGGCCACGGCGACGACGGCCGCACCGAATCCTCTGACGTGGCGTGCGCGTATGCGTCCGTGGAGCAGGGAAGGGCGTCCGCGGAGCACGGAAGGATGTCCGGGCACGGCAACCGACCTCGCAATGACAGCGATGGATCAAGCACGTTCGACGTGACTCCCAAACTAGGGGTTCGGGTTGCCCGACGGAAGTGGCCGCCTGTTGACGAAAAGTCAGAAAACGGACTTGTCAACTGCCCCAACCGGCATGATTGATCGCATGGTGAAGCGGGACGACCCGGAGACCATCGGTCGCAGAGTCCAGCGGCTCGGGCGGGAACAGGGCAGGACACAGCGACAGTTGGCCGAGCCCGCGTACACCGCCGCGTACATCTCCACTCTGGAGGCCGGCCGGGTCCGCCCCTCCGACGAGGCGCTGGGGCACATCGCCGAGCGGCTCGGTGTCGCCTACGAGGAGCTGGTGACCGGCCGCCCGGCCCATCTCGCCACCGCGCTGCGGCTCAGGCTGACCGACGCCCAGCGCACCCTGGCCACCGGGGAGGCTGAGGCCGCCGTCGAGCAGTACGACGCACTGCCGGCCGAGGCCGAGGCGCACGCGCTGGACGCCGAGCAGGCCGCCGCGCTGCTCGGGCTCGGCGAGTGCGCGCTGGAGCTGGGCGATCTCGCGACGGGCAGAACCGCTCCCGACTGCACGACCCGGACGCCCTGCTGCTGCTCTACGCGAGTGCCATCGGCCCGTACATGGACATGGGCGCGCAGGCGCGGGCGGCCCAGGCGGCCGAGTTCGCGCTGGCGCTCGCCCCGCAGGTGCGGGACCCCGCGCTGGTGGCCCGGATGCACCGGTCGGTCGCCCGCACGCTCCTCGCGGAGGGACGCGTCGCCGAGGCGGACGCCGGCCTCGCCAAGGCGGCCGAGCTGTACCGGCGGCTTCAGATCCGCACCGAGCTGGCCAACTGCCACTGGATGCGCGGCTATCTCTACGCCCAGAACGGCGAACTTCGGCGTGCGGAGGGGGAGTTGCGCGAGGCGCTCGCCATGCTCGCCGAGCAGCGCGCCGCCCTCTACAGCAGCCAGGTCGCGGTGGAGCTGGCGGATGTGCTGCACCGGCGTGGGAAGTCCGAGGAGGCCGCGGAGCTGCTGCACGGTGTGCTCGGCGACATGGGACCCGAGCGGGGCGCGGTGCACTCGGCCGCCGCGCACCGCCTCCTCGGCATCATCGCGGAGGACGCCCGCGACACGGAGACCGCGGAGGAGCACTATGTGCGGGCGCTGAGCCTCCTGGAGCGGGCGGGCGCGGCGGGCGACCTGGCGGATCTGTGCCGGCTGCTGGGTGATCTGCTGCGCCGCACCGGCCGGGTGGAGGCGGCCCTGGACGCCTACCGCACGGGCCTCGGCCACCGCACCGCCCCGGGCACCACAACCCTGGGCCCGGCCCCGGCCCAGCCACCGCTCTGATCCGGCCACGGCGTGACACGGCCACCGCTCTGATCCCGCCTCGCCCTGACCGCGTCTCACGGCGTCACGATCGCGAACCCCTGATCCGGTCGTGTCACATACGAGAACAGCCGCTTCAGCAGCCCCCGGTCCCCGTCCGTCTCGATGCCCGCGAGACCGCTGCCCGTGAGCAGGCCCAGCAGTTCGGGGCGTGTCAGGGTGAGGGTCAGGCCCGCGTGCGGTTTCGGTGTGCGGTGCAGGGGCAGGCTGCGGTGGGTGAGGGCGCCGTGCTCCAGATTGAGCCGGTGCCGGCGCTGCTCGTCGATCACGACCAGGTCGATGATCAGGCGCGGCTCCTTCGCCGCGCGCGGCCCGTCGATGCGGACCGCGATGGCGTCGAGCAGCATGCTCACGGTGAGCGCCGACGCCATCCCGGCCGTGTCGCCGACGGTGCCCGCGCTGCCCGATCCCTCGCGCAGTTCCAGCGCGCCGGTCAGATAGATGTTGCGCCAGGGCCCGTTCTCGGCCCCGTGCCCGAGCCGTTCGTACACCCCCGCCAGCAGTTCCCTCGCCTCCTCGTCGTCCGGGTCGGCGAAGACGAGGTGGTTGAGGAGGGTCGCGGCGAAGCGCAGGTCGCCGGCGTCGACGTAGCGGCGGGCCGCCGCGCGCATCGCCTCCGGGCCGCCCGCCACCTCCACGTACCGTCGGGCGAGGCCGGCCGGCGGATGCTCCCACAGATGCGCGGGGTTGCCGTCGTACCAGCCCAGATACCGCTGGCTGACGGCCTTGACGTTGTGGCTCAGGGACCCGTAGTAGCCACGTGCGTGCCAGGCGCCCTCCAGCGCGGGCGGCAGCCGCAGCTCCTCCGCGATCTCCGCGGCCGTCAGACCGTTGTTCAGCAGCCGCAGCGTCTGGTCGTGCAGATACGCGTACAGGTCCCGCTGCTCGGCCAGCAGCCGCACCACGTTCTCGTGCCCCCAGGTCGGCCAGTGGTGCGAGGCGAAGGCCACGTCGTAGGCGTCGCCGAAGAAGTCGATCGCCTCGTCGAGATGGCGGGACCACGCGCGGGCGTCGCGGACGGGGGCGCCCCGCAGGGTCAGGATGTTGTGCAGGGTGTGCGTGACGTTCTCGGCCAGGCACAGCGCGCGCCGCTCGGGGAAGAGGAAGTTCATCTCGGCGGGCGCCTCGGTGTCCGGGGTCAGCTGGAACACGATCGGCACCCCGTCCACGGTCTCCCGCTGCCCGGTGTGCGTGATGTCGAGGGTCGGCGGGACGAGGGTGACCGTGCCGGTGGACAGCGTGATGCCGAGACCCGTGCCGATGTGCCCGTCGGGCGCCTTCGGCAGCCGGGTGCCGTGCATGAAGGCGGCACGGCGGGCCATCGCGGGCCCCACGAACACGTTCTCGCTGACCGCGTGTTCCAGGAACCCGGCGGGTGCGAGCACCGGCACCCCCGCCTCCTCCTCACGCGGCAGCACCCCCCGGGCGCCCCCGAAGTGATCGACATGGCAGTGGGTGTAGACGAGCCCGGTGACGGGCCGCTGCCCGCGGTGGCACCGGTACAGCCCGAGGGCGGCCGCCGCGCACTCGGCGGAGATCAGCGGATCGACGACGAGCACGCCGTCCCTGCCCTCGATCAGGGTCATATGGGCCAGGTCGAGCCCGCGCACCTGGTACACGCCCTCGGTCACCTCGTACAGCCCCTGACGCGCGCACAGCTGCGACTGCCGCCACAGGCCGGGATGCGCGGTGGCGGGACAGTCCCCGTCGAGGAACCCGTACGCGTCCCCGTCCCACACCACCCGCCCCTCCCCGTCCGTCACCACCGCGGGCACCAGGGCGGCGATGAAGCCGCGGTCGGCGTTCTCGAAGTCGGTCCGGTCCTCGAAGGGCGGCAGTCCGTCACGGGGCGCGGCGTCCATGGGGCCAGCTTCGGCGCGCCGGATGCCGGGGGCCAGCGGTGGGGGACCGTTCGGGGCGGCCCCGGGGCCCGGGCGCCGCCGTACGCCGGACCGCCGTCAGGGGAGGAAGTGGCCGTACGAGCGGTTGCGCGTGGGGACGGGGCGTCGTCGAGGACGGCCGGGGCACGCCGGTGCCTGCACGGAGGTCCGCGGCCGGCGGGACGCCCTCGCCGACCGGCCGGGCGTCCGCGGGGTCCGGCACCTCAATCGTGCCGCCCGCGCGTGGCGGATCGGGGAGAGGCGGCACCGGCTAGCCGTCCGTCCGCTCCCCCTCCACAAGCCGGTGCAGCAGCCCGAGCAGGGTCGTCCGCTCGGCCTCGGACAGTGGGGCGAAGCACTCGGACAGGACCTCGTCGGCGACCCGGTGTCCGGCCTTCAGGGTCTCCTCCCCGGCCGGTGTGAGGTGGTGCTCGATACGCCGGCCGTGTCCCGGCCGCCGGTCGATGAGGCCCTGGGCCGCCAGCCGCCCGGCGAGCGAGCCGAACGCCTGCTCGCTCTGGAACGTCGCTGCCGCCAGCGACCGCGCGGTCGCGCCCGGGGAGCGGCCGACGGCACGCAGCGCGTCCCACTGTGCGAGCGTCGTCCCGATGCCGGCGAGCCGGCTGTCGAGGGCCCGGTGCTGACGGTACTGGGCCTGCTTGACGGCTCTTCCGAGGATCTGCGGTTCAGGGGCCATGGAGCCAGGCTAACACGCTGACTAAGGTTGCTTATATAAAGATACTTAGTTACTGTCGGGGCATGACCACATCTCACCCGTACGTCGAGCAGCCCGAAGTGAGCCTCACCCTCGCCGAATCCGGAACCGGGCGCCCGGTGCTGGTTCTGCACGGCGGTGGAGGCCCGGAAACCGTCAGCGGACTCGCCGCCCACCTGGCCCGCACCGCGCATGTCCTCACCCCCACCCACCCCGGCTGGAACGGCACCCCGCGTCCCGACTGGTTCACCGGCGTCGACGACCTCGCCCTGGCCTATCTGCACCTTCTGCACGACCGGGGGCTGCGTGATGTGCTCGTCGTCGGCTCGTCGCTCGGCGGCTGGATCGCGGCCGAGATGGCCGTCCGCGACCAGGCCGGGATCCTCACCGGGCTGGTGCTGGTGAATGCCGTCGGCGTCGCGGTCGAGGGCGAACCGATCACGGACTTCTTCTCCCTCGACGCCCGCGGTGTCGCCGAGTACGCCTACCACGACTCCGAGCGCTTCCACGTCGACCCGGCCGAGGTCCCCGCCGCCCAACTCGCCCTCCGCCAGGGCAATATGGCCGCTCTGCGCACCATCGCGGGCGGCCCGTCCATGCACGACCCGAAGCTGCTGCGCCGCCTGGGACGCGTCCGGATCCCCGCCCTCGTGCTGTGGGGCGAGAGCGACCGCATCGTCACGCCCGCCTATGGGGCGGCCTACGCCGCCGCGTTCGGCGACGGCCGCCTCGAGGTCGTCCCCGAGGCGGGCCATCTGCCCCACATCGAACGGCCGGAGGCCACGTTCGCCCTGATCGACGCCTTCCTCGACGAGTGATCGGTTGGTCGTCCCCGTTCTCGTCCTCCTCACCCCCGAAGAAGTCCCCGTTCTCGTCCACCACCTCGGCCGCGACCAGCCCGCCGGCGACTCCGACGGCCGGCCCCACCGCGCCCGCGGCAACCGCCGTCCCGATGCCGGATCCCGAACGGTGCCCGCCGTGGTGGTCGCCGTAGTGGTTCCCGTGAGGGTCGCCGTGGTACCCGGCGCCCGCTCGCGCCGTGCGCCGACCCGCTGCCCGTTGAACCGGCCGTGAAGGTAAAGAAGTTCCCAAGCCCGCAGGTGAAGCCGGGAAGTCACCCGTATGGGGGATGAGTTGCGGGTCACGCGGGGCGCGTGCGGCTCGTTCTCGCGAGCCGAAGCCTTTACTGCGACTTTCTTGCAAGTAGTAGACTTAGGCAGCAAGGTGGAGACCGCAGTACCCGGAGAAGCAGGGGATTGCGAAACCCGCGAAGAAAGGCCCCACTCCATGCCCCCGTCCTCCTCCCGGATGCGGATGCCCATCACACGGCAGGAGTGGGGCCGGCTCGGCGGGATGGCCGCGTTCGTGCTGGCGCTGCACGTCATCGGGTGGTTCACGCTCGTCGGCATCGTGGCGCCGGAGCACTACAAGGTCGGCACCGGCTACTTCGGCGTCGGAATCGGGGTGACCGCGTACACGCTGGGCATGCGGCACGCCTTCGACGCGGACCACATCGCGGCGATCGACAACACCACCCGGAAGCTGATGGGCGAGGGGCGGCGTCCGCTGTCGGTCGGCTTCTGGTTCTCGCTCGGCCACTCCAGTGTCGTCTTCGTGCTGGCCCTGCTGCTCTCGCTCGGGGTGAAGGCGCTCGCCGGTCCGGTCCGCGACGACGGCTCCGAGCTGCACGACATCACGGGAATCATCGGTACGACGGTCTCCGGGGCCTTCCTCTACCTCATCGCCGCGATCAACCTCGTCATCCTGGCGGGCATCTGGAAGGTCTTCCGGCAGATGCGGTCGGGCCGGTTCGACGAGGCGGCCCTGGAGGAGCAGCTCAACAGCCGCGGCCTCATGAACCGCCTCCTCGGCCGTGTGATGAAGTCGATCAGCAAGCCGTGGCAGATGTACCCGCTGGGCCTGCTCTTCGGGCTGGGCTTCGACACCGCGACGGAGATCGCGCTCCTCGTCCTGGCCGGTTCGGGTGCGGCATCGGGGCTGCCCTGGTACGCGATCCTCTGCCTGCCCGTCCTGTTCGCGGCGGGGATGTCGCTGCTCGACACGATCGACGGATCGTTCATGAACTTCGCGTACGAGTGGGCGTTCTCCAAACCGGTCAGGAAGGTCTACTACAACCTCACCATCACCGGTCTGTCGGTCGCCGTCGCCCTGATCATCGGCACGGTCGAGCTGCTCGGCCTGTTCTCCGAGCGGCTCGGGCTGCACGGGGCCTTCTGGGACTGGATCGCCGGCATCGACCTCAACATGGTCGGCTTTGTGATCGTGGGCCTGTTCTTCGCCACATGGGCGGTCGCGCTGGTGGTGTGGAAGGTCGGCCGCATCGAGGAGAAGTGGACGTCCGGACTGGCGCAGCCGGCGGAACAGACCGCCGAGTAGGGCCCGCCCCGCACCGCGCGGACCTTCGGGACCGGACGCGGGTCGGCCGGCGGTGATCGCCCCGCTCGAGCCACCGTTGGAGGGGGCGGGATCGGCGGCCACCACGCGAACGAGCATGCGGGCACTCAGGCGACCGGAGAGTCTCGTTCCTGATGTGGCCGAAACGTGATGGGCTCCCGAACTCGTCGCGGTTTCAACGAGGTTGACAGGTGATCGGTCGTGATCGACTATGTGCTCGAACTGTGGTTCATGTGACCAGTGAGCCCAGTGTTTCTCTTCGACCGCTCTTTCCCGGCCACGGTTCCGGCGGCCTCACGCTGTCCGCTGCCCTGGCCCGGGGCACAGCCCACGAAGCTGGGAGGAACGCATGTCCGCCGCGCGCCGTGTCGCCGTAGGCCCCCTGCTCGGGACGGGCGCCGTGGCGCTCACTCTCACCGCCGGCACGGGCGGCGCCGCCTGGGCCTCGGACACGCCCGGCGGTGACGGCTGGGACAAGGCCGGCCACGGCTGCACGTCCGGCGAGGGTGGGCGCCGCGGCCGCGCATGACGCCCCCGGCGCCGCACCTCGCGCACCCGCGCATGACGCCCCCGGCGTCCTTCTGACCATCCTCCACGGGCCCGGCGCTCTTATCCCCCGGAGAGCGCCGGGCCCACCTTCTCGCCCCGGCGGGCGCCGGGCCGGCCGGCCTTCCCCGGGCGCCGGGCCGTCCGGCCTTTCGCCCGGGGAGCGCCGGGCCGGCCCGGACGGGATACGCCGACGACCGCCGCCCGGCGCGCTGTTCGCGCGTCCGGCGACGGTCGTGGCCCGTCAGGTCCGGAGGGTCAGCCCGTCGTGGGGACCGGGGACGGGGTGGTCGACGGCGGCGGGGTGAAGCCCGCGGGCGGGGAGAGGATCACCGTGGGCTCGCCGGGCGCGGGGGCCGGCGGGGTCATGCTGCTCTTCGGGAGCTTCGGCGGGGTCGTCTCCTGGAACAGGACGTTGTCGAAGTTCACCAGCCCCGTCTGCTCCATCACGGTGATGTGGTCGAGCACCGTGTCGTTCGCCTGGTCGGCCAGCTGGCGCACCAGTGTGTTCTGCGTGGTGGCACGGATGTTGGCGATGACCGGGAAGATCTGGCCGTGCGTCACACGCAGGATGTTGGCGAGATCGCTGTCGAACTGCTTGCCCTGGTCCGACGTCAGCGTCGCGACGAATCCCTGCTGTTGCGGGCTCGGCTGGTTGGGCAGTGTGATGCCGAGCTGCGTGGCGACCTTCCGGCAGGTCGCGTCCAGGTTGGCGTGCCCGTTGACCAGATGCGCACCGGCGGTGCGCACGGCCGGCGTGGTGCCCTTCTTCAGGGCCAGTTCGCCCGAGGGGAACTCCCACAGGCCGGCGGCCCGCACCTTGACGACGAAATCGCGGTCCGCCTCGGTCAGCGGTCCCGACGACGTGTTGGCGATGACACGCGACGGAGCGCTCGACACGGTCTGCACTCCCAGCATCGACGGATAGACGAGCGCCGTGAGTGTCAGGGTGAGGGCGCCCGCCACGAAGAGGGTTCCCGCCGCGTTCCGCGAAATGCGCATCGCACCTCCTGGTTGTTCGGACGTCCAGAGGTACGCGCGCGGCGGGGACCGGAACGTTTTCCGCTGGCAAAATCCGCGGTCCGCGCTGTGGGGGTCGTCACACCCGGGCGGGGCCCGCACCGCCCCGGACCGGCCCTCGGGCCGAGCAGCCCGTGGTCATGGGCCTTACTCGCGGGGCTCCTGTTGGGGAAGAGCATGCGTGGCGGTGCCGGGGTGCGTGGCCCGGCACCCGCTATGTTCGATCTGAACATCGGACATTCGGGGTTGGAATGCAGAAGACGGATGCCCTGGCCGCGCAGGCGCGGACGGAGGCGGAGGCGGCTGCCGCGGTCTCCGCGGTGACCGCCGACGTGCCCGCGTCCGCTCCCGCCCCCGCGCGCGACCGACGGTCGTTGCCCTGGCCGCTTCTGTTCGGTCCGGCCGTCCTCGCCGGTCCCGCGCTGCTTCTCCTCAGCCGGTGGCTGGATGTGCCGGCCATGCAGGCGTGGCGGACCGTGTGTCTGGCCATCGTCGTCCAGGCGCTGCCCTTCCTGCTGCTCGGTACCGCCCTGTCCGGTGCGATCAACGCGTTCGTGCCGGCCCGGGTGTTCAGCAGGGTGCTGCCGCGCCGGCCCGTGCTCGCCGTCCCGGTCGCCGGTGTGGCCGGTGTCGTACTGCCCGGCTGTGAGTGTGCCTCGGTGCCGGTCGCGAACAGCCTGATCCACCGGGGGGTGACTCCGGCCGCGGCCTTCGCGTTCCTGCTCTCGGCCCCCGCCATCAACCCCGTCGTGCTGACGGCGACCGCGGTCGCCTTTCCCGGCAACCCCGCCATGGTGCTGGCCCGGCTGCTCGCCTCGCTGGCCACCGCCGCCGTGATGGGCTGGCTCTGGCTCCTGCTGGGCCGCGAGGAGTGGCTGCGGCCCGCCGTGCGGCACACCGGGCACCAGCCGGGGCACAGCCGCTGGACGGAGTTCCGGCTCGGCTTCCAGCACGACTTCCTGCACGCGGGCGGGTTCCTGGTGGTCGGCGCGATGGCGGCGGCCACCTTCAACGTGGCCGTCCCGCGCTCCGTGCTCGACGCCTTCACCGGTTCCCCCTGGCTGTCGGTGCTCTTCCTGGCCGGGCTCGCTGTCGTCCTCGCGGTGTGCTCCGAGGCCGACGCGTTCGTGGCAGCGTCGCTGAGCGGCTTCTCGCCGACCGCGCGGCTGGCGTTCATGGTGGTCGGGCCGATGGTCGATCTGAAGCTGATCGCCCTTCAGGCCGGCACGTTCGGACGGGCCTTCGCGGTCCGCTTCTCCACCGCGACGACCCTCGTCGCGATCCTGAGCAGCTCGCTGATCGGAGCGGCCCTGCTGTGAAACGCCCCGTTCAGGTGACCCTGCTCGTCCTCAGCGGCCTCGGCCTGCTGCACGCCTCGCTCTTCACCGACCTGTGCCTCAGGTACGTCAAGGAGGGGCTGCGGCCGATGCTGATCGCGTCGGGCGTACTGCTGCTGGTGCTGGGACTGGTGGACGCCGCGTCGGGCAGCCGGAGCCGGCCGGCCCACGGCGAACCCTCCGGTCGGCCGGAAGGCGACAGCCGTGACGACTACGGAGTGGACGGCGACGGACGCTACGGCGTGGACGGCGACGGACGCAACGGCCTGGACGCCGGCGGACCGGGCCAGGGGCACGACGGCCACCGTCACGCGGGCCACCCTCACGAGGCCCGACGGCACCGCGGTCACGACGGCAGCGGGCACGGTGACAACGGGGACACCGCCGACAGCGGCCACGGCCACGGTCACGACCACTCCGGCGCCCCCCGAGTCGCCTGGCTGTTGTTCCTGCCCGCGCTTAGCCTGCTCTTCTTCGCGCCTCCGGCTCTCGGTGCGTACACCGCCGCCCGCGAGGCGCCCAAGACCGTCAAGGAGCAGCAGCACTTCGATCCGCTGCCCAGGACCTCTCCGGTCCCGATGACCCTCACGGACTTCACCACCCGTGTGCAGCAGGACCGTGGGCAGGCCATCAAGGGGCGCAGCATCCGGATGACCGGTTTCGTCACGCCCGACAAGCGCAGCGGCAGCTGGTACCTGACCCGGATCATCATCTCCTGCTGTGCCGCGGACGCCCAGTCCGTGAAGGTGCGGGTGTACGGGAAGCCGGCCCTGGCCGCCAACACCTGGGTGGCCGTCACGGGCACCTGGCACCCCGGCGGCACCCTGGGTACGAGTTCCGCGCCCGTCGCGCTCGACGCCCATACCGTCGAGCGGATCACCCGGCCGGTGAACGGGTACACGGACGACCTTCCGCTCACCCCCTCCCGCTGACCGCTCTCCTCGCGCGCGGCCGTACGGGAGGGTGAATCAGCGCTGAGGCCCCATCCATGGCTTCACATCCGGCGGTCAGACGCGGACGAACCTCCAACCAAGGTCGCTCCCCCCAAAGGCCGCGATCACCACGGACCGGACGACCGCGCTCTCCGGTCTCGGCCGCGGCCGAGCCCGTCCTCCGGCGGTTCAGGCCATCCAGAAGAAGACGGCCGTCATGCGCTTGTCCTCCAGGTCGCTCCCCCAGTAACCCGTGGCGCTGTGCATGATGTTGGCCTTGTAGAGAAGCAGCCGGTTGTAGCGCTGCGGCACGCGTACGTCCTCGGTGAACGCGTTCGGTGAGACATAGCGCGTGCCCAGCGCCTCGACCAGGTTGGTGTGCGGTGCCTGCACCATGTTGCCGCCCAGGACCCCGCCCGGCAGATTCTGGCGGTAGAAGCTCGTGCCGCAGTCCTTGGGGATGTTCGGGCTGAGATAGAGCACCGCGGCATAGCGGCACAGCGCCCGTGAGTCGGTGTGCGGACGCGGTTCGCCCTCGTCCTTGCCGACGACCTGGATGCAGTTGTGATTGAGGGTGCCCCCGCCGGGCGCGGTCTCCAGCCACAGCTTCCGCGCGCCGGTCTCCTTGCGCACGAGCCGTTCGACGTGCGCGAGTTCGTCCGGCGCGAGCCCGGGCATCGTCCGCAGCCCCGGCCAGCTCTCCTGGGTGTACGGGTGTCCCTTGGTCCAGTCGTCCTCACCCTTGGCGAGGCACCGGGCCCGTACCTCGTCCACGTTCGGCAGGACGTCGTCGAGTATCCAGTAGTCCCGGCCGCGGGTGGGCTTGCGATACGGCAGCACGGGCGGGCGTGGGGGCTGTGGGGGCATGCGGGTGAACCTACAGTCCGTGCTCGCCGCCGTCTCCTTCCGGATGGTCAACCTTCCGTCAACTCAACCTCGTTCGCGCACAAGGGGGTTGCGGTTCGGCGTGCGGTCAGGGCGTCGGCGACGCCGGGCTCGACCGGTTCTGCCCCGGGGTCTCCGCGGAACTGCTGTCCGGCGAGAAGACCGCCATGCTCGCGAACATCGCCGTGAGGAACAGCGCCGCCGCGGCGATCAGGCCCACGGCGCCCGGCCGCTGCACGACGAACGTACGCAGCGAGGGCCACGCCCGCCGGCCGCCGGCCGACTGGCGGTCACGGCGACCCGCCGTCGACGGACGGTCACGGCGACCCGCCGTCGACGGACGGTCACGGCGACCCGCCGTCGACGGACGGTCGCGGTGGCCTCCCGGGGTGGGGCGCTCCCTGTGTGCGGCGGTGGCGGGGCGTTCCCGGTGACCTCCCGGCTGCGCGCGCTGACGGTGGGCCGCCCGGTGGCTCGAGGCCGGGGCGGCGGAGGGGAGTTTGTACGTCGTCGCCGGGCCCCTGTCCGAACGGGGGAGCGCCGGAGGTTCCATCGCGGGCACCGGGGCGTGCCGCGGCTGTGGGGCGATGGCCGGGAGTGGCTCGGGGCGGCCCTGCCAGGCGCCGATGCCGAACCAGTCGGCGGCCTGCTGTGCGGTGGGCCGCTCCTCGGGCCGCTTGGCGAGCAGGCTCAGCAGATAGTTCTCGAACGCGGGCGGCAGCGGGACGCCCAGTTCACGGGGCGGCACGGGGGCGGTGTCGAGATGGTGGTGGAGGATCGCGATCGGGGTGTCGGCCCGGAACGGCGGCCTGCCGGTGAGGAGTTGATACAGCACACAGCCCAGCGAGTAGACGTCGCTGGGCGCTCCCGCGGGCTTGCCGAGGGCGCGCTCCGGCGCGATGTACAGGCTGGTGCCGACGATCTGCCCGGTCGCGGTGAGCGCGGCCGAGGGGTCGTCCATGAAGCGGGCGATGCCGAAGTCGCCGATCTTGACCGTGCCGTCCGCGTCGAGAAGCAGATTGCCGGGCTTGATGTCCCGGTGCACGATGCCCTGTCCGTGCGCCACGGCGAGTCCGGCCGCAGCCTGCGCGGCGATGTGCGCGACGCGCTCCGCGGGCAGTGGACCGTCGTCGGCGAGCACCCGGGCGAGGCTGTCGCCGTCCACGAGTTCCATCACCAGGAACAGCCGGCCCTCGTGCTCGCCGAAGTCCAGGACGCCGACCACATGGGGGTGGTGCAGCCGCCCCGCCGTCTGGGCCTCCAGCCGGAAACGGGAGTCGGCGGTGGGGTCGGCGTTCTGGGTCAGCAGGACCTTGACCGCGACCGGCCGGCCGAGCATCTGGTCGTACGCCCGCCAGACCTCCCCCATCGCGCCACGTCCGATGGTGGTGTTCAGCTCGTACCGGCCGGCGATCAGCACCTGTTGTTACATCCTCATGCCGTGAGACGAATGCCGTCAGACCGCTCGACCGCCGCCGGCCATGACTCCGCCGGAACGGGTGATGGTGGGGAGCCGGAGCGGATCACAGCCTAACGGCACGCTCGCCGATTCGATCACGTCTCCCCCTTGTGGTGACCGAGGGGTGACGAACCTGTCGCACAATCCCCGCCTGTCGGGCACTCCTGGCGCGGCGGTGCCCGGCTTGGCCGGTCCCGGATCCACAACTCCCCTCGGGGGGAGGGCCGATGGGAACGGGCCAATCGGCGGAGGGCCCCCGTGCCGCTGACCGGGTGGAGGACGGTCCGACATCGGCCAGGCTGGTAAGTCAGTCGATTGACTTGATTCATGGGAAGGGATGGCCTGTCAGCAGAAGCCGTATCAGCAGGAGCAGGAGGCCATCGTGAGTGACGGACGCATCGAGCGGCCGGAGCCGCTGCCCTACCCCTTCGCCACCCCGGCGGCGCTTCAGGTGCCGCCGGAGTGGGCCGAGCTGCGGCAGACGTGCCCGGTGGCGCGGGTGACCCTGCCCAGCGGGGACGAGGCGTCGCTGCTCACCCGGTACGAGGACGTCAGGAGCGTGCTCGCCGACCCGCGCTTCACCCGCGAGCTGAGCGCGCCCGGAGCCGCCCGGATCACCGACACCGAGTCCGGGGGACCGTTCAACAGCCCGGTGTCGAGGACGCTCGCCGCCGAGGGGCACGAGCGATGGCGCCGGATGGTCGGCAAGTGGTTCACGGCGGGGCGCATGTCCGCGCTGCGGCCCGGGATCGAGGCACGGACGGAGCAGCTCGTCGACGAGATGCTGGAGCACGGCCACCCGGCCGACCTCGTCACCCGGGTGGCCTTCCCGCTGCCGGTGTGGGTGATCTGCGACATGCTCGGGGTCCCGGCGAGCGACCGGGAGGCGTTCGCGCACTGGTCCGACGTCAGCCTCAGCCTGACGCGGTTCGGCGAGGCCGAGATCGACGCCGCCCAGGCCGAGTTCACCGCCTATCTCAGCGAGCTGATCGAGGGCAAACGCGTACACCCCGGCGACGATCTGCTGAGCCGGCTCATCGACGCGACCGACGCCGAGGGGCGGCCGATGTCCGGGGCGGCGCTCGTCGCCACCGCCCAGGCGCTGCTGGTCGCCGGGCACGAGACCACGGCCGGAATGATCGCGAAGATGGTGGCCCTGCTGCTCGCCGACCGCCGGCACTGGGAGCGGCTGCTCGCCGACCGGTCGCTGGTGCGTACGGCTGTGGAGGAGGTGCTTCGCTTCGACCCCAACGGCGGCTTCGGCCTGCCGCGCTATCTCTCCGAGGACGTCGTGGTCGCGGGTGAGGTGGTGCCCTCCGGGACCACCGTGATCTGCAGCATGTCCGCCGCCAACCGTGACGAGAGCGCGTTCGAGGGCGCCGACGCACTGGACCTGGGCCGCAGCCCCAACCCGCACATCGCGTTCGGCGCCGGAGCGCACTCCTGTCTGGGCCAGCCGCTGGCCCGCACGGAGCTGCAGACCGTGCTCGACGTACTGCTGCGCCGTCTGCCGGGCCTGGAGCTGGCCGTCGAGCCCGGCGAACTGCGCCGGGTGGAGGGCCTTGTCGTCGGCAGGCTGCACGAGCTTCCGGTGCGCTGGTGAACGGGCGGCGGCCCCATCGGCTCCCCCCTTCCCGCACCGCCGCCCCGCCGAGAGGAGACACGGACATGAAGATCACGGTTGACGAGGCGAAGTGCTGCGGTGCCGGTCAGTGCGTGCTGCTGGCGCCGGAGGTGTTCGACCAGCACGAGGAGGACGGGATCGTCCTCCTCCGCGACGCGGAACCCCCGCCCGGGCAGCACCCCGCGGTGCGGGAGGCGGCGAGCATGTGCCCGACCGCCGCGATCACCCTGACCGGGAGGGACTGACCGCTCCCGCCCCGGCGGCTGCCCCCGCCGAGCCGAGTGGCCTGCGGCCGGACGCGTGAATTGCGGGGCCCGGCCGCCGGAGGGCAGGGCCGCCATGACGACCGCCGCAATAGTGTCCCCGGCATGACGGAAATGCTCAGCGGGCCCACCATCGGGGAGCTTCAGGAACGTGCCCACAGTGAGGGGCACGACTACGCCGAGGGCTCTCCGCACATCCGGCACCACCGCATCCGCGAGCGGGTGATCTCGGGTCTGCACACCCTGGTCGGCGAGGTCACCGAGCGCAACGGCCGGTGCCGGGTCCTGGAGGTCGGTGCCGGGCATGGGACCTTCACCGACCACCTGGTGGCGGCCGGGGCGAGGGTGGAGGTGACGGAGATGAGCGCCCCCAGCGCGGCGGTTCTGCGTCACCGCTTCCGCAACAACCCGCGCGTCACCGTCACGCACGATCCGGAGGGAAGGGAGATCCTCCGTTCGGAGCCGCTCGACGCGGTGGTGTGCATCTCCGTACTGCACCACATCCCCGACTATCTGGGTGCCGTCGAACACCTCGTCGGCCGTATCGCCCCCGGCGGTGCCTTCTTCAGCGTCCAGGACCCCTTGTGGTACCCGCGCCGGTCGGGCGTCTCGATGCGGCTGGACCGCGGTGCGTATCTGCTGTGGCGGCTCGGCCAGGGAAATCTGCGGCGCGGTCTGGCCACCCGGGCGCGCCGGCTGCGCGGTCACTACGACGAGACGAACGAGGCCGACATGGCGGAGTACCACGTCGTACGGCAGGGAGTGGACGAGGTGGCACTCCAGGCGCTGCTGCGACCCGCCTTCCACCAGGTGGAGCTGCAATGTTACTGGTCGACGCAGTCGGGTGTGCTCCAGTCTCTCGGGGAACGCTTCGGCCCCGCCACCACCTTCGGCCTCTTCGCCCGCGACCGCCACGCCGGCTGACCGCGGGTCTCGCGCCCGGGACCGACCGGGCCGGCGACGCGGACCCGGTCCCACCGGAACGGTCAGGCCCGGACGTCCAGGAGGTACTTGCCCAAACGACCGGCCAGCCGGCGTGCGCTGCGCGGACGGGGTGCGACGGCCCGCGACTCCTCGACCAGGGCGGAGAGACGATCGGTGCGGTTCATACGCCTCAACGTAACTGCGAGGTACGACAGTGGACGCGACGAGCACTGCGCCGTCCGTCCGGTCTATGTGATCCCCGCTCCCCTTCGCGTCGCCCGGGCCCGGCCGAAGGACCAGGCGGCCAGAGCCACCAGTCCGGCCGCCCCGGCCCCGTATACCGGCAGCCACCGGGTCGTGGTGGCCGCCAGGCAGTCGGCCACGACCGTGTGGCTCTGGCCCTGCTGTGCGCGGGCCAGCGCCACGGGGTCGCGTCCGGCCAGGTTCGCCAGCGCGGCCTCCACGCGGAGGCGCTCGTATCTGCCCAGCTCACGACACTGGCCGCGGGTGCCCGGCATGGGGAACAGCCACGCCCAGCGCTGCATCATCGGCGCCAGCACGATCGCGACGCACAGGCCCACGACCACCGAGTACGCCAACAGGTTCACGGCGTACGCGGAGCGCAGGCCGGGCGCCCAGGCCGGCAGGCGGTAGAAGCAGAAGACCAGCGCGAGAAGCGTCATGCCGAGGTAGGTCGCGAACCACTGCCAGGAGCCCTGGGCGAGTGCGGCCGTCAGCACGGCGGCCAGCGCGATGCCGATGACGCCCGGCTGAGGGTCGGCGCCACGGCCGTCCATGCCGACGTCTTTCCGGGCTCTTTTAAGGCCGAGGTGGTCCACCGTCTCTCCCGCCTGCTCACGAGGGCACCAGTGTGCGCACCGAGCGCGCCCTCGTCGCCGGACGGGGCCGGACGGCACACAAGCCCGCCCGGTTGGCGGCGCCGTCCGTGGAGTCCCGGGGGCCGACCGACCCCCGAGGAACGACCGTGCCGGGGCGGCGCACGCCCCGGCACGCAGGAGCCCGGAACCCGTTCGGAACCCGTTCGGCACCCGGCGATGGCCGGGTGCCGAAAGGTGACAGCGGTATGGGTGTCTGTACGGTCACAGGGGGCGACCGGCCTCACCCCTCCCGTCAGGGGATGTGCCGGGCGATCCCGGTCGCCTTGCCCATCAGCCATTCGAGGGGCCCGCGCTGGAAGGAGCGCGACCACGGGGTGGCGAAGGCGGCGACGGCCACGATGAAGCCGAGCAGCACGTGCAGCGCAGGGCCCGGCAGATCGTCGAGGCCCAGGGCCTGGATGGCGACGATGTGGGAGACATACGCCGTCAGCGACATGGAGCCGACCGCGATGACGGGCCGGGCCAGGCGGCGCAGCCGGGGAAGGGTGTCCATGGCGGTGAGGCAGAGGGCCAGGACGGCGATCGCCACGCCCGTGTTGGCGAGGATCGACAGGGTCGCCTCGCTGTGTGGGGAGGCGGCCAGCAGCCAGGCCGGGGTGGTGCCGGTCGGGTAGCCCGCGGTGTCGGACCACCAGGCCGCCGTCGCCGTCCCGCCCGACCCGGAGGCCGAGATCGCGTCGAGGGCACCGGGCACGAGATGCAGCGCCAGCCACGAGCCTCCGTAGCCGACGACCGCGAGGGCGACGCCGGTCAGGGCGACCCGCGCGCGGACGGCCGCCGAGGCCAGGTCGAGGCGCGCGACGGCCATACCGGCCAGGACGAACGGAAGCCAGGTCAGGGCCGGGTAGCTGCCGGTGACCAGCAGGGAGACCAGGCCGTCGGGCCGGCCGTCCGGGGTGGGCCCGGTGCTGACCAGCGGCGTCAGCACATAGTCCAGCTGCGGGAGCACCAGGGCCGTACCGACGGCCAGCGTCGCGAGCGGCCCCGCGCTGAGCCGGTACAGCGGCAGCACGAGCAGGAAGTACAGCCCGTAGAAGGCGAGGATCACATCGACCGGGGTGCCCCACATGGTCAGGGCGCTGCCCAGGGCCAGCAGGATGACCGCCCGGATGACCACCTTGGCGACGGCCTGACGGCCGGCCTGCCCGGTCTTCGGCGCACGGCGCCCGGTGATGAGAACGACGGCGAAGCCGGCCAGGAGGGCGAACAGGGCGGAGGACCTGCCGTGCGCCAGCTCCATCAGGAAGCCGGTGACGCCGCCCCGGCTCGGGTCGGGGCCGACATGGGCCGCGAACATGCCGAAGACAGCCAGACCGCGGGCCAGGTCCACGCCGACCAGGCGGCCCGTCGAGGGCCGCCCGTTCTCGCGTGTTCCGTTCTCCCGTATTCCGGTCGCGCTTTCCGGCACTCGGGCCGGGGGCGCAACGAGGAGTGCGTCGTGTGTCATGCATCCAGACTGGAAAAGTACAGGTCAGCGAGGTACCCGGCAGGAGTCCCGGCCAACCCCGCCGACCGGCGGCAACCGGCCCGCCGACCGGCTGGAACGGGCCTGCGGGCACCGCGGCGGCCGGCGGCGGACCCCGGCCGGCGAGGAGGCGGATGCCTGGACCGCCGGGAGGCGGATGCCTGGGCCGCCGGGGAGGCGGATCCTTGGATCGGTGGGGGCTTTCGGGTCGGCTGGGAGGGGCGATGAACCGGAGGGCGGAGCGCACGTGATCCGGGTGGCGGTGGTGGACGACGAGGCACTGGTCCGGTCCGGCTTCAGCCTCATCCTCAACGCGGCGGACGACATCGAGGTGGTCGCCACCGCGACCGGCGCGGACGCCCTTGACGCGGTCCGGGAGCACCGGCCGGACATCGTCCTGCTCGACATCCGCATGCCGGACGTGGACGGCCTCACCGTTCTGCGGGAGCTGCGCGCGCTGCCGGATCCGCCCGTGGTGGCGATGCTCACGACCTTCGACGCCGACGAGTACGTCCTGACGGCCCTGAACTCCGGCGCGGCCGGCTTCCTGCTCAAGGACACCGAACCCGACCAGCTGGCCCAGCTGGTACGGACCCTGGCCGCCGGCGGGGTGGTGATGTCCCCGCAGGCGTCCCGGACCCTGCTGCGCACGCACCCCGGCACCGAGCCCTCCCCCGTCGACGAGGAGGCGGCCCGTGTCGACCTGCTGACCGACCGGGAGCGGAACGTGCTGGTCCTGCTGGCGGAGGGCCTGTCCAACGCCGAGATCGGAGCCCGCTTGCACCTGGGCACCGGCACGGTCAAGGATCACGTCAGCGCCATCCTCACCAAGCTGCGCGTGGCCGGCCGGGTACAGGCCGCCCTGCTCGCCCAGCGGGCCGGGCTGCTGGACACCGACCGGGAAGGGCGGTGACCAAGATGACCGGTACGAGCGGGGGTTCTGGGGCCGGTGGGGCAGGAAAGGCACACGAGGCCGCTGGGGTTGGGAGGGCCACAGGAGCTTTTGGGTCTTCTGGGACCGGCCGGGTCAATGGGGCCGCCGGAACCTCCGGGCCGGGGCAATCCCCTGGGGCCGGTGGTGCCAGTACGGCCGGTGCCGCCACTGCCGCCAGTGCGGCGATGACCAACGGCTCCACCGGTGCCACCGCCATCACCGCGATCACCACGGCCACCAGGACCCCCACGCGGTTGGACGGAAAACAGCTCTGGGACCGCATCCCCGCGCCGGTGGTCGACGGCGCTCTGGTCGCCCTCGCCGCGATCGACGCGGGGCTCAACCTCTCGGACGACACGCCGTTCGGTCTGACCCTCGCCGCCGTCGCCTGCGCCGCCCTCGCCCTCCGCCGGCGCTTTCCGCTGATCGTCTTTCTGCTCACCCTGCCCGCCACCCTGATACAGGACACCCTCGTCGCCCCGCTCGCGGCCCTGTTCACCCTGGCGGTGCGATACCGGGACCGCCGGCTGCTCGCGGTGTGCGCCATCCTGTCGGCGATCGCCACCGCCGTCCCCTGGCCGCCGGGTCCAAGCACATGGCTCGGCCGGACCTGGACCCTGGTCGACTTCGTCTACACCCTGGCGACCGCCGCCGCCCCCGTACTGCTCGGCCAACTGGTGCAGGCCCGGCACGACTTGTCGCAGCGCCTGGTGGAGATCGAGGAGGCGAGGGAGCATGAGCGCGCTCTGCACGCGCAGGCCGTCCTCGCCCGTGAACGCGCCCAGCTCGCCCGCGAGATGCATGACGTCGTCTCCCACCAGGTCAGCCTGATCGCCGTGCAGGCCGGGGCCGTCCAGGTCGCCGCCAAGGACCCGCAGACCCGGGAGGCCGCGCGCTCCATCCGCTCGCTGAGCGTCGGCACGCTCGACGAACTGCGCACCATGGTCACGCTGCTGCGCGCCTCCGGCGGCGACGTCACCGAACTGACCCCGCAGCCCACCCTGGCCGACCTGCACAGGCTGGTGGCGTCCAGCGGGATCGAGGCGGAGCTGCAGGGCGAACTCTCGCCCACCGTGGGCACCCCCGCCCAGCGGGCGCTCTACCGCACGGTGCAGGAGGCACTGACGAACGTCCGCAAGCACGCCCCCGGCGCCAGGGCCACCGTCGAGCTGTGGCACGACGGCCACGACGTCGGCGTGACCATCAGCAACACCGCGCCGTCCCGCCCGTCCCTGCCCCTCCCGAGCGCGCACCAGGGCCTGTTGGGCCTGAAGGAACGCGCCGACATCCTGCACGGCACCTTCGAGTCCGGCCCGACGGAGGACGGAGGCTTCCGGGTGCGGATGCGGATCCCGGCCCACGCGGACTGACCCGGAACACCCGCGCACCGCGAGCGCCGACCTTTTACCAGGTCATGACGGAAGGTGCCGACCTGCGGCGCAGCGCCGGGGACGGGGCCGCCCTGACGGCGAAACCGGGCAAAAGCGCCTGCCGGGTGGGCGGGAGAGGTACCCGGCGATGAAATCCCTGTCAGCGGCGGGAGCTATGGTCCGACCTGATCGTTCACCCTTTCCCCAGGAGCTTCATGCGCCTCAAGCAGGTCTCGCTCACGGCGGCGATATCGGTCGTCGCCGGGCTGACCACCGCCACCGTCGGCCTCACCGGCTCCGCCGCCTGGGCCGACAGCACGGCGGCGCTGCCGCTGTCCCACTACTCGCACATGCTGGCCGACACCGCTCACCAGCACCTCTTCTTCAGTCAGGGCGCCGGCTCGGCCGGCATCCTGGTGACCGATCTGTCCGGCAGCCCCGTCACCACTCTCGCGGACGAGCCGGGTGCCGCTGGTCTGGCGCTGTCCGCCGATGGCGGCACGCTCTACGCGGCCCTTCAGGACGGTGACGCGATCGCCGCCATCGACACGGCGACGCTCACCGAGTCCGGCCGCTTCCCGACCGGCACCGGCAGCGCCCCGGCCTCCGTCGCCGTGGCGGGCGGCAGGGTCTGGTACGGATACACGGCCGACGGCAAGGGCGCCATCGGATCGGTGGACCCGACCGCCGCCGACCCGGCGGCGACACCTCAGCCCTCGATGTCGCACTGGTCGGTCGCACCCCTGCTCGCCACGGGCGGCGGCGTTCTCGCGGCCGCGGAACCGGCGCAGTACGCCGGCCACGTGGCCACCTTCGACGTCTCCTCCGGGACGGCGTCGGTCATGGCCGACACCCAGGCCGGCGGCGGCACGGCGACCGGACTCCAGGTCACCGGCGACGGCACGAAGGTGCTGCTCGTCGCCCCCCAGTCGCCCGCCCTGGATGCCTACCGCACCTCGGACCTGGCCCCCGCCAGTCCCTCCGTGTACTGGACCGGCGGTGTGAACTCCGGCCCGGACGCGCTCGCGGTGGACACCGACGGGACGATCGCCGTGGGCAGCACCTCCGGGTCGGCGGCCGGCCTGTACCTCTACGCCGGCGCGAACAACGTCGCCGAGAACCACGTCGCCTTCCCGTCCGGGACCGTGGCCCCGGACGGCCTCACATGGGGAGCCGACGGCCGGACGCTCTATGCCGTCACCAAGGACTCCTCAGGGCAATACACCCTCAATGTGCTGGGTGCCCCCAAGCTCACCGCCACCCAGCTGTCCCTGAACTACCCGCAGCACGCGTTCCCCACGCAGCAGTACACGATCACCGGATCGCTGAGCACCAAGGGCGTCATCCCGGCCGGAGCGTCGCTCCAGGTCACCCGCGACGGCACCGCGCTGCCCGACGCCACGGTCGGCAACGACGGTTCGTTCTCCTTCAGCGACACCCAGCCGGTCGAAGGCGACTACGTCTACCAGGTGTCATACGCCGGTGACGCCGCCCACGAGGCGGCGAAGACCTCCATGACGCTGCATCTGACGAGGCTGTCGACCATCATCCCGTTCCCGGACTTCACCTCGGTGACGCCCGGTTCGGTGTCCTTCACCGGCTCGCTCATGACCGGGCTGAACCTCGGCAGCCTGCCCCAGGGCACCAGCGTCCAGGTGTCCCGGACGGACGAGGACACCCTGGAGACGACGCAGCTCCCGTCGGTCCCGGTCGACCCGGCCACCACCGAGTTCACCGTCGACGACGCCCCGCACAGCGCCGGGCGGTACACCTACCACCTGTCGTACGCGGGGGACGCCACGCACCAGCCGACGTCCTCCGACGCGAGCGTGCAGATTTCCCCGTACGCCCCGGCCCTGACCCTGAAGGCCCCGACGGCCGCCACCCGCGGCGCCGCCCTGACCTTCGGCGGCACGCTGAGCGACGCACCGTACGGCAGCGGCGAGAAGGCCACCGTGTCCCGCACGGACGCCGCCCACACCGCGACGCCCGTGACATGGACGGTGCCCGTGGCGGCCGACGGCACCGTCACCGTCAAGGACACCCCGTCCGTCGGCGGCGCCAACACCTACACGGTCAGCTATCCGGGCGACGCCTCCCACCAGGCGGCCACCGCGTCCGCGATCGTCCAGGTGTCCCGCACCGCGACGGCCCTGTCCGTCGCCACCAACGCCTCCTCGTACACGTACGGCGCCACGGCCACCGTCACCGCACACCTGGGCA
Source organism: Streptomyces sp. NPDC093261 (assembly GCF_044753645.1). NCBI lineage: Bacteria > Bacillati > Actinomycetota > Actinomycetes > Kitasatosporales > Streptomycetaceae > Streptomyces > Streptomyces sp. NPDC093261. Next base: position 297,356 of record NZ_JBIVNO010000003.1, on the reverse strand, counting down.
CGACGAACAACAGCCGTACGGTCTCGATCTACGCCCAGCCCTACGGCGGCAAGAAGACGCTGGTCAAGACCGCCGCCGTGGACAGCAAGGGCAATCTGTCGGCCACCTACAAGCTAACCCGCACCACGACGTTCTCGGCGTCCTTCGCGGGCGACTACCAGTACGCCCCGGCCACGGCGAGCCGCACCGCGTCCGACCAGGCGAAGGTGGTGGAGACGCTGGGCGGCTACTACACGAGCACGACCTACGGCGGCACCACCTACCGCGTCTACCACCACACGGCGAAGCCGCGGGTGACCGCCACCGTGACGCCGGACAAGTCCGGTCAGTGCGCGCAGTTCCAGGCCCAGGAGTACTACAGCGGTGCCTGGCACACGCTCTCCACGTCGGGCTGCTTCTCCCTCGACGCGAACAGCGCCGCGGTGACCCAGCTGAGCCTGACCCACGCGGTCAACCAGCGGTTCCGGGTGCGCTCCGAGTACGTGCACAGCGCGAAGGACAACACCAACCTGAGCACGTGGAGCGGCTGGCTCTACCTCACCGTCAGGACCTGAGAAACCTCGACGACGGCACGGCCGGCCACCCGCCCTGGCGGGTGGCCGGCCGTCGGCGCGGTCACAGGAATCCCGAAAATTCACCGAACTCACCTGCGACCCTTGCGCTTTGCCGAGGGTCTCCTCGTCGCCACATCCGCGGCTCCGGGACCCGCCCGCCCGTACCTCGGCGCGGCCCTGGAGGACTGACCTCAGGAATTCCTGGGCCGGCCACTCCCGGCACGGGTCAGCCGAGGCACACCACGAGCAGGCACAGGTGCGACGGCGAGGTCGGTTCCGTGGACGGGTTGGTCTGCGGGGTCCCCGGGTCCGCCCCGTTGCCGGTGGCGGGCGCGGGCGGGGGTGTGGACGGCTGCTGCGCGGTCGTACCGGTGCCGCCGGTGGTCGTCGTACCCCCGGTGACGGGCGCGGCGGCCTGCGGCCGCGCGGCCGAGGTCTCCGCGGGCAGGGGAGCGGCCGTGGAGTCGGGATGGGTGTCCGGCCGGGCGGTACGGGGCGTGGTGACGGGGTCCTGCCCGTAGGGGGCGCCGGTGGCGGACGGCCGGGCGGCGGAGGTGGTGTGCGAGGGCCGCGGCGACGGCGAGGACCGACGGGTGCTCGGCGATGCCTGTTCCGAAAGGCTGTCCTCGGCGGTCTGTTCCCCCGCGACGCCCATGCTCCGGTGGTCCGGTGCCGCGGCCGCCTGGGCCCGCTCGGGGGACTGCCGGCCCAGCGCGGTCATGGTCAGACCGCCACCGACGAGCGCCACGGCGGTCGCGACCGCGGCGCGCCGCTTGTTCTTCTTCCAGCGGGCCAGCTGACGGCGCCTGGCCGCGCGGCCCCGCGGCGCGGAAGGAGGCCCCTCCACGTCGCCGGACGGGTCGAAGGGCGAGGCCTCCTCCGTCCCGGCCGGGGCCGGCGCCTCGTCGGACGGAGCGCTGTCGTGCCACGTACCGGCCAGGGCGAACTCCCGCGCCGGGGCCCCGGTCATCGCCGCGCCCGTCGCCGGTGCGTAGGCGCGAGCGCCCGTGGGGGGAGCGATGTCCGGGGCGTAGGCACCGCACCCCGGGCACACCAGGGCGCCGTTGAGATGCCGACGGCACGAGGAGCAGTAGTCCATTTGCGGTCTTCCTGAGTCGACTGCGCCGGCGGCCTCGGCCGCGGCCTGGCCGCGTTCGCACGCGGGTTCCAGCGGCCAGCAACGCTAACGGGGCTTTCGTAAGACCGTGTGCGGCCTGTGTGGCACTTGTGGGGGGATTCTCTGCGCGTTCGTGGGCGTGATGTGGTGCGGCGTGGTGCGGCGCGGTGCGGTATGGGCCGGGCCCGTACCGCCTCGCCTCACGCACGGCCGTGAGCAGCCACTTCCGTGATCATCCTTGACCGGTCCTTGTGTCTGCCGTCACCGGTGTGACCCAAGCTCCGGTGCCTTCCCCACATCCGCAGGGGCTCTTTCCGTTCCGGGGGTCCGAAACCGCCGTGCGTACATCAAGACCGCCGACATCAGCCCTCCGACACACCCGCCCCGCCGCCCGTCACCACGACGAGCGGCGGGGCATCGCCGTCCGCAGGCCGACGCATCCGGACCAAGAAGATGGAAACACGTCCCGAGTTCTTATTGGGGAGTATTCCTCTCGCTCCACAAAAGGAAATGGAGCGTCTCCCTCTCATCGTCCTCAATTAGCGTGTCGGGCAACGTCGTCCTGGTCACCCTGGTTACTCTTCCGGTCGCGGGAATGTCCACTAGGAATTCGAGGCGCCGACCGGCGGACCGGATGTGCGCGAGCCGAATGCCGAAAGCACAGCCCGGTCGAGAGGACACGGACCATGAACGATTTTTCTCGTCGCGGCGTGCTCAAGGCGACGGCCGCGGCCGGCGCGGGCGCGGCCGTCATCTCGGGAGTGACGGCCGCAGGCGCCCCGGGCGCGAGCGCCGCGGGTGAAGGACCCGGAGGTGAGAAATGCGGGCCGGCGCAGCTGACAGGCCGGATCGTCCGCCCCGAGGACCCCACCTACACGGATGCGCGCCTCGGCTGGGACCAGCTCTTCTCTCACTATCCGCTGGTCGTCGTCTTCGCCCGGAACACCCAGGACGTGGTCAACGCCCTCACCTGGGCGCGGCAGCATGACGTCGCGCTGCGGGTGCGGAGCGGCCGCCACAGCCTCGAGGGCTGGTCGAACGTGGACAACGGCCTGGTGATCGACATCAGTGAGCTGAAGTCGGTCCACATCGACACCCACTCGCGGATCGCGAGAGTCGGCGCCGGGCTCAGCCAGTCGGAGGCGGTGACCACGCTCGCGCAGCACCATCTCGCGGTGACGACCGGAACCGAAGGCACCGTCGGCCTGTCCGGTGCGACGCTCGGCGGCGGCTTCGGCTTCCTCACCCGCTGGCTGGGCATGGCCTGCGACAGCCTGGTGGGGGCCGAAGTCGTCGTCCCGTCGGGTACCGAGTGCGCCAAGGTGGTCCACGCGGATCCGGAGGACAACCCGGACCTGCTCTGGGCGCTCCGCGGGGCGGGGAACGGCAATTTCGGGATCGTCACGTCCCTCACCTACGAAGTGGCTCCGCTGAGGAGCGTCGCTTATGTGCAGGCGACGTGGAGCGGTATCGGGGACCTCCAGGGGGTGTTCGAGGCATGGCAGCGTACGGCACCGGTCGCCGACGACCGGCTAGGAACCCAGCTCGAGATCCACAGAAACCAGATCCTGCTGTTCGCGGTTCTGGCGGAGGGAACGCCGGCACAGGCGCAGCAGATGCTGGCTTCGATCCTGTCGGTCGGAAGCCCCCAGGTCTCGTCACAGGTCGGCAACTGGGGCGACATTTACACGGGATTCCAGATTCCGACCCAGAAGGAACCCGCGAACTGGAAATTCTTCTCCCAGTTCACCACCAGGCCGTTCCCGAAGAAGGCGATCAGCGTGATCGCCTCATTCATGGAGAACGCCCCCACGGACGACAGCAACTTCTTCACCCAGGCCTTCGGCGGGGCGGTCAGGAGAAGCCCGCGCGGTGGTAGCGCCTTCCCGCACCGCAGCGCGCTTTTCTACTCCGAGCCCGGCGCCGGCTGGGGGACTCGTGGAACACAGCCCGGCGTCTGCGACCCGCTCACCCCGCAGGCCCAGGCCTGGATCGCCGAGTTCAGCCATGCCCTGCGGCCCTATGTGAACGGCGCCTACGTCAACGTGCCGAACGTCGGAATGCAGGACTGGGAAACCGCCTACTGGGGATCCAACTTCGACCGGCTCCGCCGGATCAAGGCGAAGTACGACCCCCACAACGTCTTCCAGTACGAGCAGAGCATCCCGCCCGCGTCCTGCTGACCGACGGCGGCCCCACCTCCGCTCGGCGTGGCCTGCCACCGGTCGCGTTCGCCAAGTCCCTCGTACCCTGGCGCCCGGCGGGCACCTGATGCTCGTCGGCCGTGTGGGCAGCGGGGAGCATCTGCGCCCGACGCACGCCCATGGGGGTCACCCCGTCCCGCAGCGCAGCGCCGTAATGCGGCGGCCGTCGCGCGCCGTGCGAGCTAGGATCCGGGCCATGGCCCTGACCATGAACGACGTGGACCGGTTCGAGGCCTCCAGGTCCCGCCTGGAGGCCATCGCCTACCGCCTCCTCGGCTCCGCGAGCGAGGCCGAGGACGCCGTTCAGGAGACGTTCCTGCGCTGGCAGGCCGCCGACGTCGGCCATATCGAGGTCCCCGAGGCCTGGTTGACGAAGGTGCTCACCAACCTGTGCCTCAACCAGCTCACCTCGGCTCGCGCACGGCGCGAGACCTATGTGGGCCAATGGCTCCCCGAGCCGCTGCTCGCCGGGGACCCGATGCTCGGCCCGGCCGACACCGCCGAACAGCGAGAATCGGTGTCATACGCGGTCCTCGCGCTGCTGGAGCGCCTCTCTCCCAACGAGCGGGCGGTGTACGTGCTGCGGGAGGCCTTCGACTACCCGCACCGGGAGATCGCCGCGATCCTCGACCTCACCGAGGCCGCCAGCCAGCAGATCTTCCACCGCGCCAAGAAACACGTCGCGGACGGCAAGGCCCGCACCGAGATCGACGAGGTGGCCGCCCGGCGGATCATCGACGAGTTCCTCGCGGCCGCCACCAGCGGCCGGACCGAGCCGCTGGTGCGGCTGCTCACCCAGGACGCCATCGCGATCGGCGACGGCGGCGGCAAGGTCCCGGCCCGCGCCAAGGCGTTCGAGGGCGCCGTCGCGGTCGCGACGTTCCTGCGGGGCCTGTTCAAACCCAGCAAGGCCAAGCGCGCCCTGGTCGGCGGCTCACCCGAGGCCTACGCCACGTCCGCCAACGGCGACCCCGCCCTCGTGGCGGTACTCGGCGGCCGGGTCATCGGCGTCATGTGCCTGGAGATCACCGCCGAGGGCATCGCCGGGTTCCGCAGCCAGGTCAACCCCGACAAGCTCGAGCGTGCGACCCGGCGGTGGGCGGCCGCCGACCACGGCGAACCCCTGCTCAAGGCCTTCTGACACCGCTGTGAGCTGCCTCACATCCCGTTCCTGTCAGGAAACGGCGGGCCGCCCGGTTCAAGGGGCGAACCCGCTGAAGACAGGAGCAGGACATGCAGCACCGCATCGTCGTCCTCGGAGCCGGCTACACCGGAGCCATCGCCGCGGGGCGCCTCGCCAGGCGGCTGCGCCGTGAAGACGTCGCGATCACCCTCGTCAACGCCGAACCCGACTTCGTCGAGCGTGTGCGGATGCACCAGCTCGCGGTCGGCCAGTCCCTCAAGCCCCGGCCGCTCGGCGAGATGTTCGCGGGCACCGGCGTCGTACTGAAGCTCGCGAAGGTCATCGGCGTCGACGTCGACCGCGGGACCGTCGCCGTCCTCGACGCGAACCGCACCGAGGAACTGGAGTACGACACCCTCGTGTACGCCCTCGGCAGCGGCTGGACCGACCAGGGCGTCCCCGGCGCAGCCGAGCACGCCTACGAGATCGCCGGTCGCCCGGGAGCGCTGCGGCTGCGCGAGCGCCTGGCCGGCCTGGACGCCGGCCGGCCCGTGGTCGTGGTCGGCGGCGGCCTCACCGGCGTGGAGGCCGCGACCGAGATCGCCGAGGCCCGCCCGGACCTCGATGTCGCCCTCGCCGCCCGAGGCGCACTCGGCGACTGGCTCTCCCCCAAGGGCCGCCGCCACCTGCGGAAGGTCTTCGACAAGCTCGGCGTCACCGTGCACGAACACGCCACCGTCACCACGGTGGAGGCCGACCACGTCACCACCGCCGACCACACGACCATCCCGTCCGCGGCCACCGTGTGGACCACCGGCTTCGCCGTTCACCCGATCGCGAAGGCCACCACCCTGGAGACCACCGACCGGGGCCGGATCGTGGTCGACCGCACCATGCGCTCTCTCTCGCACCCGGACGTCTACGCCATCGGCGACGCGGCCATGCTGACCGGCCCCGGTGACAAGCCGCTGCGGATGTCGTGCGCCTCGGGCGTTCCCACCGCCTGGCAGGCCGCCGATGCCATCGCGGCGCGGCTGACCGGCGGAAAGCTTCCGAACGTACCGCTCCGCTACTTCAACCAGTGCATCTCGCTGGGCCGCAGGGAAGGCCTGATCCAGTACGTCACCGCCGACGACCGCGCCGTCCGGGCGGCCCTGACCGGCCGGATCGCCGCCCTCTACAAGGAACTGGTCTGCGCAGGCGCGGCCTGGGGCGTCGCCAACCCGGTGCTCGTCCCGGCGCGGCGCCGCCGCGTCGTAGGGGAGCCGGCCCGGGCGGACTCGACGGTCAAGGCGCCGGCCTGACACACCCGACGAAACGGGCGCCCTCGACGCGAGGACGCCCGCCTCACTGTCGGCCTACGCGGCGACGGCCATTGCCCTCCCGGCCGAGCGACCGGGGGCGCCGCGGCCCCGCCCGCTCTTCACGACTTCACGGTGAAGAAGCAGTCGCGGGGCGCCGGTCGGATGCCGGAGCGGGTCCTCGCGTGGACCGTGAGGCCGGTGTCGGTGGTGCGAGGGGCCCGCGGGCCTTGCCCAGGTGTGGCCGGCCCTTCCGACTCCCTCCGGCCAATGGGCGATTGCGTTCACACATGCGTAGCCCTGGCGTCCGGCCACGCCATGCGTGCGGCTCGGACACGCCGCACCGGTTGCCGCCGGGCAGCCCCGCGACGACAACCGGCGGAGCGGGCCTGCCCGGTCTCGTGCGGCTTGCGGCTCCTTGCCGAACCATTGGCCCCCACGGGACGCGGTTCGCGCGTCCGGCCCACTCGTCGGCCGGGTGCCACATCCTCGGCTTTCCAACCGCAGACCGCCCAGTATCTGCCGTCAACCTCGAAGGCGTGTCACCAGCCGAGGGGGCCCTTGTCGGCTCCCGCGTCCGAGGCCGGCATGACCGGGCGCGCGTCGTGGCAGGTGAAGCCGAGCCGGGTCAGTGCCCGGCGCATCTCACCCGTGGTGAAGTCGCGGCGGTTCTGCCTGGTGATCACTTCCCCGACCTGCATCACCGGGTAGACACGGCGGTTGATGGTCACGGACACGCCGGTGACGGGTTCGGGCGTGATGCCGCCCATCGACTGTTCGACCTCGCTCTTGATCAGGTCGAAGGGGAAACGGGCGATGACACAGCGCATGGATGCCTCCACAGGGACGGGGGAGAAACACCGGGAAGGTCGCTCGACCGCGCTACGGCGGTCAGGACGGCCGTCAGGGGGTGAGGGCGAGGACGCCCAGGGCGAAGCCGTGTTCGTCGATCACCGGGGACACGTCCTGGGTCCGGTCCCGCATGGCGGCTTCCGCCTCGCCGAGTGCGGCGACGGACGAGGTGAACGGTCCGCGGTCGAGCGGGATGTCCCGCAGCCGGGTCAGGTCGCTGTACCAGGAGCCGCCGCGGTGCGCGGCGAGCTGGGCGTGGGTGACCAGACCCGCGCACCGCCCGTCCTCGTCCCGGAGGAGCAGATGCGGGACGCGGGCACCGATGAGCACGGACAGCGCCACGTCGACCGCCATGTGGTCCTCGACCTGCGGTCCGGGAGCGTGCATGGCGTCGCGGGCCGTCAGACCGGTGCCGCCGGCGCGGTCGGCCTGCGGTGTCGGGGGCGGAAACGGGGTCAAGGGCTTCTCCTCTTCGTCGGGGCGGCCAGGACGGACGACGTCTCGGCCTGCTCTCCGGGAACGCATCCCCGTGCTTCTGCTATGAGTTGTTCCTCGAGGCCGTGCGACGTGCTCGGGCGGCGGACCGGGCCCTGCGATTCCGGCCGGCGGATCCGGTGCCCTCGTGTCGTCCGTCGGCCGGTGCGGCCAGGGTGACGGGTACGCCGGAGGGGGTCCGGGCGCCGGTGATGCGATGCAGCTCGTCCTCACCGGGGCGGATCCGGACGGCACGCGGGGTGATTCCGGCATCGGTCATCAGGCGGTCCACGGCGCGCCGCTGGTGCGGCAGGACGAGGGTGACGACGGTGCCGGACTCGCCGGCGCGGGCGGTACGGCCGCCGCGGTGCAGGTAGTCCTTGTGGTCGCCGGGAGGGTCGACGTTCACGACGAGGTCCAGGCCCGCGACGTGGATGCCGCGAGCGGCGACGTTGGTGGCCACCAGGACCGTGACATGGCCGTCCTTGAACTGGGCGAGTGTCCGGTTGCGCTGCGCCTGGGACTTGCCGCCGTGCAGGGCCGAGGCACGCACACCGACGGACAGCAGTTGCTCGGCGAGCCGGTCCACCGCGTGCTTGGTGTCCAGGAACATGAGCACACGTCCGTCACGGGCGGCGATCTCGGTCGCGGCGGTGTCCTTGTCGGCATCGCGCACGTGCAGCAGATGGTGCTCCATGGTGGTGACCGCTCCGGCGGACGGGTCGACCGAGTGCACGACGGGGTCGTGGAGGTAGCGGCGCACCAGGAGGTCGATGTTCCGGTCCAGGGTGGCCGAGAACAGCAACCGCTGGCCGCGGGAGGGGACTTGGCCGAGCAGTGCGGTCACCTGCGGCATGAAGCCCATGTCGGCCATCTGGTCGGCCTCGTCCAGGACGGTTACGGCGACCTCGTCGAGCCGGCAGTCTCGCCGCTCGATGAGGTCCTTGAGACGGCCGGGCGTGGCGACGACGACTTCGGCGCCGCCGCGCAGGGCACTTGCCTGGCGGCCGATCGACATGCCGCCCACCACGGTGGCGATCCGCAGCCGCAGGGCGCGGGCGTAGGGGGTGAGCGCGTCGGTGACCTGCTGGGCCAGCTCCCGGGTCGGTACGAGGACGAGGGCGAGCGGCTGCCGGGGCTGGGCTCGCTGCCCGTCCAGGCGGGCCAGCAGCGGCAGGCCGAAGGCGAGCGTCTTGCCCGAGCCCGTACGGCCCCGGCCCAGGACGTCCCGGCCGGCCAGGGTGTTGGGCAGTGTGGCCGCCTGGATCGGAAACGGCACGGTCACGCCCTCGGCGCGGAGCGCGGCCAGCAGCCGTTCGGGCATGTCCAGTTCGTCGAACGTCTCGACCGCCGGCAGCGGCTCGGTGAGGGTGACCGGCAGGGCGAACTCCTGCCGGCGCGGGGCGGAGCGTGCGCCCTGGCTGCTCTTGCGTCCGGTGCCCGGACGGGGACCCGGGTGGCCCGCTTCCTGTGTACGGAAGCGGCTGCCGGGGGCGGAGCCTGCCGAGCGCGCGGAACTTCTGTCCGCGCGGTAGCGACCGGAACTGCCGCCGGTGCGGCGGGTGCGGTTCATGGAGGAACCTTCCTCGATGCGGCGTATCGAGGAATTCCGGCCGGCGCGGCGGGCGGCCGCGCGAGGAATCACAAGAATGAGCCGAAGGAAAAAAGAGAAAAGCTGGGGCCCGCACCCCAAGAGCGCGGGCCCCAGCCACATGATGCGCGAGCCGGTGGCTCGCGACGGTTCGCGTCAGCGTCAGGCGGGAACGATGTTCTCGGCCTGCGGGCCCTTCTGGCCCTGCGTGACGTCGAAGTTCACCTTCTGGCCTTCCTGAAGCTCGCGGAAGCCCTGCGTGGCGATGTTCGAGTAGTGGGCGAACACGTCAGGACCGCCACCCTCCTGCTCGATGAAGCCGAAGCCCTTTTCCGCGTTGAACCACTTCACGGTGCCAGATGCCATATTGAATCTCCCTTGGGGGGCAGTGCCGGACTCCGCACTTTACGGAGCCGAGTCGCCGCGATGATCACCCCTCCGGAAGGATCCGGAAAGCTATGCAAAGAAAAAATCTCTGGCAACCAAAACTGCAACTGGTATCACGCTAACACAGGTGGGGTGTAAGCGGCCATGTGTTTTCGGGCGTGTCCGGTAGTTCTCATCCCGCTGGAGTCTGTATTTCTATACTGGCGGGACTAGATATTCGCGCCGTGCTCGTCCAGCTTCCTGCGCATTTCGCGGTTCAGGCGGACAGCGTCCGCTAGCTGGTTCTCGAGGGAAATGATGCGGCACGCGGCCTCGACGGGGGTGCCCTGGTCGACCAGTTCCCGGGCGCGGGCGGCGATGCGCAACTGGCGGCGGGAGTACCGGCGGTGCCCGCCGTCCGAACGCAGGGGAGTGATCAGACCGGCTTCGCCGACCGCCCGGAGGAAGGCGGGGGTGGTGCCGAGAACGTCGGCGGCGCGCCCCATGGTGTAGGCGGGATAGTCGTCATCGTCGAGGTTGTCGGCGACAGGGGCGTTCTCAGCGGGCATGGCACCTTCGTTTTGGGGACGCGGCGAGGGACCCGGGCGCGCCTGGCGCCGGTCTCCGAAGGATTCGGCACCATCCGCGTCGTGCGCCAACCCTATCTCCGGCAGAGATGGAGATGTGGGCTCGCCGTGACAGACTTCCCCTTCCCCCTCGCTCAGCCCGCGAGCGGAGGAGGGGCAGGGCGGGCGGCGCGGGCCGTAGGCGGTCGCTCGTCACGAGGTGGCCTGTCGAGTGGTCGGGCGCGGTACGTCGTCCTGGGTCGGATGGCATACGTGTCCCGGGCGGACGGCATACGTCGTCCCGGGGGGACGGCATACGTCGTCCCGGGCCGGATGGCATACGTCGCCCCGGGCCGGATGGCATACGTCGTCCCGGGGGGGACGGCATACGTCCCCCGGGCCGGACGGCGTCCCTCGGCGGCCGGGGGCGCGTCGGCTCGGCTCGTTGCCGTCAGCTGCGCCGTCCGGGTGGCTCCGGCGCGCCGGTGTGGGCCGTTCGTCCCTCCCAGGCGTCCTGTGCGTTCGCGTAGGCGGGGAAGCGGTGGAGGAGGCCCGTGCAGCGGAAGACCACGTCGGCCGTGTGGTTGTCGCGGACGACGCGGACCCAGCCGCCCCGGGCGTGGCAGTCCGACCACGCCTGGCACAGCGGCGTCAGGATGCTGCAGTCGGCGAAGGTCACCTCGCTCAGGTCCACGATGAGCAGGAGCCGTCCGGGCCGGGCCGCGCGGGCCTCGGCCAGGGCGCGCGTCAGTGGCTCCACGGTCTGCGCGTCCAGCTCGCCATGTGCGTGGACGATGCGGCACTCCTCGAGAAGCCCGGGCGCCTCGCCCTGAGCGGTCAACGGCTCGCACACGGAGGGTAGTTGAGGCCGGTTGGCAGTCCCGGCCGCAAACGCCCACCGAGCAGCGTGCCTCACTCCGTCTTCCCTGTCGTGCCTTCGAAGCGACCGGTCTCGGCGAGCGCCAGCATCCGCGCGGCGGTCAGCCGGTTCTCGGGGTCGGCCGCGGTGGCCAGCAGCCGGACGGCCGATCCGGAGGGCTCCTCGGGCGGGACGACCAGGAGCGCCCAGCGTCCCACGGTGCCGCAGTCCAGAGTGATGACGTGCGCCTCACTTCCGGGCTCGGCCGGCTCCACGGCGATCACCCGGCCGGGCGCCATGACCGTGGGCGGGGCGTCGGGCCATTCGGCGGGGTTCACGGTGACCCGTACCGTGGTGTCCGGGTCCGGATCCAAAGAGCTCACGAGCGAGGGAAGTTCGAGTTCCAGCGCGTCGCAGCGCGGCCACCAGGCCCCGTCCAGCGGGCCGTGGCTGACATCCGGGGTGAGGGTCAGGCGGGGCAACGGCATGCGGTACGTGTGCGCGTCGGCGGACGCGCCTTCGGCCGGTGTTCCGCTGGGTTCCATCGTGCGGTCCCGTCCCGGGAGCCGTGGCGCGACTGCCCGTTTCGTCACTCGCCGGGAACGGCACCGCCGGTCGCGCTGCGCGAAAAGCTCTCGGTACGGTCAGGCTACTCCCGGTCGAGGAGAAGCGGGCGGGTCAGTCGTGCGGCTGCGTCTTCCGTGCCTGCGCACGGTCCTCCTCCCCTTGCTCCCCTTGCTCCTCCTGCTCCTCCTGCTCCTCCATGAGGCGGATGCCCTCGTGGGTCAGCGAGACGGCGGCGGGGGTCCGGTGCGAGGTCCAGTCCACATTGATCAGCCCCTCGTCGGCCAGGTAGACGCAGGCGGCGGAGAGGTCCTCGTCGGGCAGGTCCAGCTCGGCGCGGAGCGCCGATCCGCTGACCTCGGGACGGTTCTGCTCGACGGCCCCGTAGAGGGATCGCAGGACCGCCTTCCGGTTGTTCTTGCGTTCGCGGAGTTTCGTCATGGCTGTCGTTCTCCGAGGTGTTTGACGGCCGCGCGGAGACGGACGCGACGGCGGATCCTGGCGGCCTCAGGGCCCCGGTTCACACCTCATCGGCGTGTGCCTGCGCCTGCTCTGTCGGCCCACTGGTCGAGAGCCAGGACCGTGCGGGTTCCGCGGGGTGCGCGGTGTCGAGGGTGAGATGGAGCCGGGTCCCTCCTTCGCTGCCGGCGGGATAGCTGCGCTGCTCGGTCGAGGCGAAGCAGCGGCGCAGGACCTCGGCGACGCGCCGGGCGACCTCCGGGGTCGCGGCGACGATACGGACCTCGGCGTGGCCCTCGGAGGGCAAAGGCTCGTGCTCCATACGGACCTCCTGGCAGGCGACGGGCAGGAACCACGCCATGCGGTCCCTGCCCGGGACGCCGGGCGACGGTGCGGGGCTGTGGCGTGTGCCCACGGCGGCCCGCTTGCCGCATGCTTCCACAGCGGCCCTCTTGTGAAGGGTATGCCGCGTAAGGGTGGCCGCGCGGCCACCCTTACGCGGTTTCCCGGCCACCTGCCGGTCGCCCGACCCAGGTGGCGAGCCGATCCTGTGGACGCGCGGGACGACGGGACCGTCCAGACGTTGCGGTCCTGGGGGTGGCGGAGCGCCGGGGACGACACCCTCACGGCCGTGCCGCCGGGCCCGTTCCGCGTTCTGGTGCTGGCTGCGGGGGCGTGAGCACGCGTAGCCGATCACGGCTCGCCCTCGCGCCCGTTTCAGCTCCGCCTCGGTGGCGTGGCTCAGGTCGAACGTGATCTCCCCGAAGACCTCGAAGCGTTCCTGAGGAGTCAGGGACACGCCGGTCTGCTGTACCTCGATGGCTCGTTCCGCCACCTCCGCCAGCCGCTGCAGTCTGGTGATCTCCTCACTCGGCTGCCGCTGCCGGGCCCGCACCTGCTCCACGGCGTTCACCTGCGGTCCTTGAGAATCGCGGCGATCTCATCGAGGGAGAAGCCGGGCTCGCGGCAGAAGAGGATCTGCCGGAGCCTGGCCAGGTCGGCGTCGCTGTAGACCCGGTAACCGGCGGGGCGCGCCTGGGAGTGCGGCCCGGCCACGGCCGAGACGCCGCCCCTCGCCGGGCCTCCGACGGTGGTCGAGGCACCGGCCGCGGACCCGCTGTCCCGGACGACCGACCGCGCCCGCCGTCCCGTACCGGTGCCCCTGCCGCCTTGGCTGTGATGGCCCACGCTGGGCTGTACGCGGTCGCCCCGTACGCGGCCGCCCGCCGTCCGCAGGGCCGTTGCGACCGTGGCGGAACGCGCCGACGAAACGTCGCGGTCCGGAAGCAAGAGTGGATTCCCGGCGCGCGACGGCGCGGTGGGGTGGCCCCTCACGGCATCGTGAGGGGCGGCAGCGGTGCGAGGTGGACAGCGGGCCGGTACAGGGCCTGCAGCCGTCGCGGTGGCGCGGGCCAGTGGGTCAACATGAGGTGTGCGATTCGATTCCGTTCCCATGCCGGCGACCGTCGAGGCCAGACCTCGTGACAGTCGTGGATATCCCGTACCCGCCATCACTCCGTGGGAGGGCGACGAGCCCCAGTTCGCGATCACCGATTACGGGCGCAGCGCCGAGTGCGCGCGACAGCGTCTGTGTTCCGTCTGTAACACCCTGATACCCAGGGGCCCGGTGTGGCGGGTGGTCGGCGCCGCGGAGAGTTCCGCGATCCGCGAGGCGCTTGCCGCCGGGCGGCCGTACCGCAACATGGCGGCGACACTGGAAGCTCCGGGGCACCGCGCGTGCATGCTCTACGCCTCGATGGTCTGCCCCTATCTGGCTCGCCCCAACGCGCGGCGGGGGCTGACAGCGGAAAGCCCGGACGACATGACCGCGCATGTCGTCCGGGGTGCCGTCCGGGGTGAACTGGGTGCCGTGGTGGGGTTCGGCGACTACGAGTTCGCCGTCACCTCGACCCAGGTCCTGTTCCGTTTTCTCGATGTGGTCGAGTACCTGCCGCATGACACGGCCGACCAGCACCTGGCGGAGCTACGGGCGGAACTCGCCCGCTCCGGCGGCCGGTTGGACGGCGGTCAGCCACGATAGGCGGGCAGGCCGGTGTGCTCGGAGACCCTGACGGGCCGGCCGAAGCCGTGAGCGGTCTTGGTGATGGTGTACGTGCCGGCGGGAGCGCGGAAGGCGATGGTCTTGCCGTTGGGCGACCAGGTGGGCTCGGTGTAGTCGGTGGTGGCGTTGGGGGTGATGTCCTTGACGGCGCTGGTGCCGCTGTTGAGGTCGTCGACGAAGAGGTGGTCGTGTCCGTGGACGGACCGAACGAAAACGACCTCCTCGTTGTCGGAGGAAAGCGCGGGCTCGGAACCCTTGGTCAGCGCACCGCCCTGCTGACGCAGGTAGTCGTCGCGGATGTAGACCTCGCCGGTGTGAGTGTTCTCGTAGACGGCCGTGCCGTAGGCCCCGCCGGCGTTGGGCCAGGCGTTGTCGGTCTGCGGGACGCCGCCGTCTCCCGGGTCTCCGTTCAGGCTGATCTTGGCGGGCTTGCCGTGGTTGCTGGTGGCCTTGATGCCTTCCAGAACGGTGCCGCCGTGGATCTTGGCGGCGAAGATGAGGTTGTTCTTCGCCGGGATCTGGTTCGCCCTGTCGGCCGCGGTCACCTGCCAGGTGGGGTGCGACCAGGTCTGCCCGCCCGGGTTGGCGGCGACGGTGACGCGGTGGCTGCCGTCGGGGTCGGAGACGACGAGGTTGCCGTGGCCGTCGATGAAGGCGGCCTTGCTGCCGCTGGGGTTCCAGGCCAGGTCGCGGACGATGGTGCCGAAGTCGATCGACTTTCCGTTGACGAGGACGTGGCGGGTGCCGTCGCTGATGGTCAGTCCCCTGGACACGGTGACCGTCCGGGCGGACGCGGCCGCGGCGACCATCGCGGCGCCGGCCTTGGCATCGCCTCTGGAGGGAGCGGCCGTCGCGGTGGCGGCCGTGCCGCACAGGGTGAGCAGTGCGGTGGCACCTGCGGTGATGACGGCTGCGGTGCTGCGACGCTTACGAGCGGACATCGAGGTTCCCCCAGGGATGTGAATGACGCTGCGATGAGAGTGCGCGGGAACCGCCCGCCGTCCCCAGGACCTGAACCGGTCCGCTCGGCTTGCCGCCCCTTGCGATGAGAGGAGTCTTCCAACGGAGGGTGACGGAGCTGTGCGCCCGCTGTCACAGCTGTGCAATAGCGGGCACATGAGGTGAGAAGATGTCAAGAACGGGCGCCGCGGTCTGAACGGACGTGCGCAGCGAGTCGAGTTGGGGGCACGAGGCCGGTCCACGCTTCCGGTTCCGGCTTCGTCGGCTTCTGGTCCTTCCATGCCTGCAGCTCCTCCTGGCGGGCGCGGTGGTCGTCACGGGCGGCATCGAGGCCGAGGGGCATCGGCGCCGAGGGGGACCCCGTGGCCTCTGTGTGCCCTTCTCGAGGTGGGTCGGGGGTGCGAGGGACGGGGAAATAGGCCTGGATAACAAGAAGCCCCAGGCCGCTGGCCTGGGGCTTCGGGAAGAGCGGGGTAACGAGAATCGAACTCGCGCTCTCAGCTTGGGAAGCGACATGGCACTGCCCGTGATCCTCCCGAAGGCGCACATCGGTGAGCCGGGATCACGTCCGTGAACCGGCGGGCGCCTACGCGTGGCACACGCCGTGGTTGACCATCTGGATGTGCCGTGCGACCACCGGGCGCGCGCTCTTGGCCAGGGACTTCACGAGCCGGTTGGTGCCCGAGCCGATCTCCTTGTCGATGAGCGCGAGGGTCTCCACGTGGGCGGGGTACTGGGCCTTGAGCCACGCGGCATCGTACGCGGGCGTCCCGGCGAGGGACTTGAGGCCGGCGGTTTGCCTCAGCTGCTCGGCCGTTTGCCCGGACGGCAGTGCCACGCCGAGTTTCGCCGCGGTGCTGACGACACCGGCATCAAGGGCGCTGTGGTCGTGGATGAGGTGGGTGCCGACCCGCTTGACGCAGGCGGTGGTCGCCGCGCTCTGGGCTTGCTGACCGGTCGTGATCTCCCACAGGTTTCCCTGGTGGGCCGCGGTCAGGAGCTGCCTGTCCAGGGTGGAGACCGTCGACGGCGACGGCGAAGCGAGGGCCGGGAGCGACGTGGCACCCAGGACGCACAGGGTGGTGGCGCAGACGGCGGCGAACCGGGCACGGGATCGAGTCGTGTACATGAGTCCTCCACAGGTCGCACGTGCAAGCCTCGACGAACCCCCCTCATTGCTCGATGGGTGAGGAAACGCACCTATGTCATGGTTCACCCAGCCGAGTCCCTCGGCAACCGAGAGCCCGGGCGCCCCCATATCAGCTTGGGCGGGTGGTCGGGCGATGCGAACTGCCTGACGGCCTGCTCTTCGGCGGCGAGAAGGGGGCTCCCTTCCGGCGTTCCCCCTTCGGCCGGAAGTGGCGGCATGCCCACGCCGCGGTCGGTCTCCCGGACGGCTTCTGCTTCCACGACCTTCGTCCCACCGGACACACGCTCTCGACTCGTTCGGGCGCCACCTCAATGACCCGATGGGCCGGGCTGTCCAGTCCCCCCGAGAAAGCCGCGCGTTCACGGATGCTGTGGGGCACTGACGCCGTAGCTGACCTGGCGGTGCTGGTCAGTGGCCGGCACGGAGCATGCGGACAGCAGCACGGCAGCGGTCGTGACGGCGGCCGCGCTGAGCCGGCGCATTGCCAAACGATGGATCATGAACCGGCCCCCGACCGCCGTCCGACGCCACCGGTTCCTGAACCCCGGCCAGACGTTCACCGGCTGGCCTGGGCGGTCCCAGGGCCGGGGGCAGCGCCCACGCGAACGCTCCCGGAACCGCCCGGACCGGATCAGTCGGCCAGCCGGGTGACGGCACCGGCGGTGATGCCCTCCATGTAGCCGGGGTCGTCACTGGGCTGACCGGTGAGTTCGACGATGCCGAACCTGTGGCCGCTGCGGATCACCGCGACTCCGCCGGTAACCTTGCCGTCGCCGCTGAAGGCCGGGTACCAACTGCCCTCGCCGGCCTTGACGGTGATCGTGCGCCCCTTGCCGTAGTACCAGTGACCACGCGGCTCGTCCTGGCAGCCGCGCACCAGCTTGTCGAGCTGCTTCTCGTACGAGGCCGCCGATGTGTCGGTGGAACCGTCGGCGACGGATTCGGTCAGCGAGGTGCCCTTGGTGTCGAAGGACCAGGTCACGTCGGCATAGGCGGCGGCCTTCCCCTTGGTCAGCTCTCGCATCGTCTCCTGGCCGGAGCATGCCGAGAGAGCCTGCTTCCCGGTCAGGTCCACCGTGGCGCGGACCGGGGCCAGGCCCTGCTGGAAGAAGTCGTCACTCTGCATCAGGGCGGCGGAGCCGAGGCCGGGTTCGGCAGGAGCGGCGGCAAGGGCGGGCGCCGACCGGCTCGCGGAGCTCGTGTCCGCGCCGGCGGCGGGAAGCGCGCCGATGCCGACCGCTATCAGGGCGGCACCGACGGAGGCGGCTATTCCTGCGGTACGACCGCGACGCGCGAACTTCCTGCGGGCTGCCTGGTTGTCGAACATCTCATCTCCTGTCTGGTCGCGACGCGGTTGGCGTCGTCACACATCTGGGAGATGCCGGAGGTACGGGAGATGTTGGATGGCGATCTGCCGTGATCCTTGTGACGTGTGTCACGTCCACTGGTGGGGCGGTGGTGGTCTCAGAGCCGTGTCACGGCCGCACGGACGATCCGCGTCATCGCTGCCGTGTCCAGGCAGGCATCAATCTCCAGGACCCCGTAGTGCGAGCCGTTGCGGAGTATGGCGACGCCTCCACACGGCTCCTTGCCTCGTGGTGCGGTCCCTGTGGTGTTCAGGTCGCCGCCGTAGACACCCATCCAACTCGCGGTGATGTCCGCAGCGACGTCAATCGTGTGCGTCGGCCCATAGATCCAGTGGGTGGCGGGCTCGCTCTGGCACGGCACTTCCTCCAACAGCAGGCGTTCCGCGTAGTTCTGAGCCAGTGCGCGGCTTCCGGCGTCGTCGGCGACTTCGCGTGCGACCTGATCGTCGATGTTCCCCGCCTCGGTGGGGTCGCCCTGGCCTGTGTCCTTGCTCGTCACCAACCCGCGGAAGTGCGCGTCGGACGATCCCAGCGTCTCGCCGAGGGTCTTCTCGCCGGTGCAGGCCGCGTTGGCGTAGTTGCCGTCTCCGACCCGATCCCGCACGTAGATGCGCTTGGAGAGACCGACCTTCCTGAAGTCGGCCGCTGTCAACAGGTGCCCGTTCGTCATGGGCCCGCTCGCGGGCCTCGGCGTCGGAGAGCCGTTGCCCCGCGAGGACGCCGCAGCGCCTGGCGTCACCGTCGGGGTGGCCGGAGCAGAGGGCGCGGGCAGGACGAACCGGCCTGTCAACAGGCCGAGTCCGATGGCTACCGCCAGGATGACGACGATCGTCCGAGGACGCACGGTCTCCCGGCCCGCGGTCGAGCTGATGCCAGGTGAGAGCGGGAAGCCGGGGCGTCTCAGAGGCCACCGCCGAGGCGGTCCCGCATGAAGCGGCGGGCCTGATGGATGCGGTCCTTGACCGTGCCCAAAGGAGCGTCGGTGATCTCGGCGACCTGAAGATAGGTCAGGTCTCCGAGATCGCGGAGCACGAAGGACTCCACCAGGGCCGGGTGCCGCTCCTCCAGCGCGGCCAGCGACTCCATCAGGTCCAGGCGGGTTCCCGCGATGACACTCGTCGTCCGTGGATCGACACCGTCGGGAACGATGGCATGACTGTCCTCCGCGCGTCGGCGCATCGAGCGATACGTGGACCTGGCGGCGTTCGAGGCGATCACTGTCACCCAGCCGAGGAACGACCCTCGCCCGGTGTACTCGTGCAGATGTGTGCTGATGGACAACAGGGCGTCCTGTGCGGCCTCTTCGGCGTCGGCGTGGTGCGGAAGAAACCGGGAGCAGCGGCGCATCACGGTGGGCCGAAGCCTGACGAGGAGGCGGTCCAGGGACGCCCCGTCACCTGCCTGGGCAGACGCCACGAGGTGCGTCAGTTCATCCTCCTCGAGCACCCTGCTGTCCCCCCGCTATCGTCCGACCTGGACCCCACTGGGTCGCACGGACGTTCCCGACTACAGCCGGCAACATCCGCCACATCGCCCCGGGAAAAATGTTGCCACATGCAGAAGCTAGGTCGTTATCTCCTTGAGGACAGGCTGGGAGCCGGTTCGTTCGCCACCGTCTGGAAGGCGTACGACCCCGAGCTCGACACCGATGTCGCGGTCAAGGTGCTGGCCGACAACTGGGCGTCGAACGCCGATGTACGCCAGCGCTTCCTGGCGGAGGCGAGGCTGCTCCGAAGGATTTCCAGCCCACGTGTCGTGCGCGTTCACGACGTCGGCGTCCAGGACGACAGGCCGTACTTCGTCATGGACTACGTCCGAGGCGGCACGCTGGCCGAGAAGACAGGGCACTGCCGGCCTGCGGAGGCGCTCCGGCTCGCGGCCGAGGCCGGATACGCAGTTCAGGTGCTCCATGACGCGGGCGTCATCCACCGCGACATCAAGCCGTCGAACCTCCTGCTCGACGCCGGCCGCACGCCCCCCGCCGTACTCGTCGCGGACCTCGGCAGCGCGAAGCAACTGGCCGACGCGTCGGGGCTGACAGTCACCACCGGCACTCCCGCGTACATGGCGCCCGAACAGGCCTTCCAGACGGGCGGGTTCGACGGCCGAGCCGATGTGTACGCCCTCGGTGTCGTCGCGTTCGAGTTGTTGACCGGACGCAAGCCGTTCGGGTCGGGCGGTCGCACAGTCCTTGTGACGCAGCAGGCGTCGACGACGTCGTTGCCGTCCCTCCCCAGGGAGCTGGGGGTTCCGGACGGCATCGAAACACTGCTTCGCGCTGCGCTGTCCGTTGAACCTGACGAACGACCGCAGACCGCGCAGGCGTTCGCGGACGCGCTGCTGTCACGGCAGGGAGAGGAGTCGGCGTCGGTCAGGTCTTCGGCGCCGACGCGCCTGATGGTCTGGCTTGCGGCGGTCGTCGTGTTCCTGATGACAGCGGTGCTGACCTGGTTGTCCCGCTGAACGTGCGGGTACCACCTCCCATGCGGGAGGTGCCGCCTGTACACGAGCGCCGCAGCAGGTTCCGGCACGACTCGCCGCAGCTCATGGTTCGCCTCGGTGCCTTCGGCCCGCTGGGGAGACATTGCTGTCCGCGGTGCACTGCCGGGCGAGCGGGCGCACTGCACCGGCCGCGCCCGCAGGGCGGCGTACCGGTGACGAGTCCGCCCGCTTGCGGATCTCCTTGGACTCCGCCGACGGGCCGGAAGCCGGGGCGAAGGGAGCCCCGGCTCACTGCCGCACCGTTGTTCACCGTGGTTGTCCGGTCTTATGGGCACGCTTGGGGCACGAGTCTGCGAGGGGTTTCTCCGCGGATACGCAAATGATCTGCAGCGATGCCGCATCTCCGGTTGCGGTGTGCCGTTGACATGTCGGCTTGCAGAAGCACACGTCAGTGACAGTGTGGTCCGTACGGGGCATTGGGTCCTTCGGCCCTGTGCCTGGGAACTCTGGCCCGGACCGGTTGAGGTCTCGCTGCTCCATCCTGGTAGCGCTGGGGCGGTCAGCCGAGGGAAGTGATCGGCATGATGTGGTACGACGGCGGATGGGGCTGGGGCGGCTGGATCGTCATGATCGTGTTCATGGTCCTGTTCTGGGCCGTCCTGATCGTCGGGCTCATCGCACTCGTGCGCTACCTCGCCGGTGCCCGTCATCATCAGCAGCCAGGCTCGCCTCCACCGCCTGGGGAGGGCGGGTGGCAGGACCGGGGAGCCGAGAACCTGCTCGCCGAGCGGTTCGCACGCGGGGAGATCGACGAGGACGAGTACAAACGTCGGCTGGCGGTGCTTCGTGAGCACCGATGACTCCGCACAGCCGCCGAGAGGTGTGGACGGCGATCGCCATCGGGTTCCCGATCGTCGCCGGATTCAGCGGCATGCCGCAGCCCCGGTCCGATCGACATCAGGGCAGTGCGGGCCTGGAACGGCCGGCGGAGCGCTCAGCGGCGCAACTACTCGTGCCTGTGCCGGTTGAGGGCTCTTGTCAGCCCGCGGGCGGCAGCCCGGCGGTGTGGACAAACCCTGACCGAAGTCGACCCGGGTACACACCTTGGCTGTTTCTCTACATCTCGTAGTAGCTTGAACGGGGCGAAGACAGGGTTTGCTGGGGCAGGCAGAGGGAGGTGCCGGATGGCCGGCGGTACTGACGGCCGGAAGGAGTCCCGGCGCCGTGCGCGGGGAGAGCTGGAGGGGCAGGTGCTGGCGGCCCTGTGGGCGGCCGGCGGTCCGGCGACGGCTGTGGCGGTGCACGGGAACCTGGGGGACGACGACACGGCCCACACCACCGTGCTGACCATCCTGACGCGGCTGTGCGACAAGGGTCTGGTGACCCGGCGGCGTGAGGGGCGTAGTTACGTGTACACGCCCGTGGACGACCGGTCGGGGATGGCCGCGGCCGGGATGCACTCGCTGCTGGACGAGGGCGGGGACCGCGCGGAGGTGCTGGCCCGGTTCGTGTCGGATCTGTCGGCGGAGGACGAGCGGCTGCTGGAGCAGCTGCTGCACGGTGACGGCCACCTGCGGGGGTGAGGCGTGTTCTGGCCCATACCGATGTATCTGCCGCTGCTGGTGAGCGCGGCGCTGGCGCTGGTGGCGCCATGGGCGGGGCGCCGGATGCCTCCCCGGGCAGGGACGTGGGCGATGGCGTGCGCGGCCGTCGTGGCGGCCGGTACATGGGCGACTGAGCTGGCGATCCTGGCGTTCACCGCGATAGGGCAGGTGCCGGTGGTGGCGGCGCAGGGGCCGTGGTCGGTGAGCGTGCTCGCGGCGGAGGACCCGGTGAACCGGGAGGTGGCCGCGGTGTGCGCCGGGGTGGTGCTGGTCGTGGTGGTCAGTGTGACGGTGGCGTCCTGGCGCCGGGGGCGGGCGCTGGTCGATGCCTGGCGGGAGTGCCGGCACATCGCGGGGGGCGGGGAGCTTGCCGTGGTCGACGATCCCGTTCCGGTGGCCTTCGCCGTGCTCGGCGTGCCGGGGCGTGTGGTGGTCTCCTCCGGGATGTTGCGGCTGCTGGACGCGCCGGAACGGCGGGCCCTGCTCGCCCATGAGCGCGCGCACCTGCGCCATCGGCACCATGTCTTCTCGCTGGTACTCCATCTGGCGGCCACGATCGATCCGTTGCTGCGGCCGCTGGAGCGAGCCGGGGCGTTCGCGGTGGAGCGGTGGGCGGACGAGGTGGCGGGAGCCGAGGTGGCGGACCGACGCCTGGTGGCGCGGGCCATCGCGCGGGCGGCGCTGGCGGCGAGCCGGGCCCGGCAGGCGGCTCTGGCCGCCACCGGCGGGCCGGTGCCGCAGCGTGTCCAGGCGCTGATGGCTCCGCCGGTTTCGCGTCACACCGGCGCGACGGCTGCGTTCGCGGTGCTGATGGCGGCGTGCTGCGCGAGCCTGGCTCTGACCGCGCATGACACGGAGCGGCTGTTCGAGGCCGCGATGCATGCCCATGCCGCCGGAGCGCACCTGCCCGCGCGGTGATCGGTTCGGTGCGGAGTGGCATCCGTCTCGGTCCTGGGGGTGCTGGCTCCGATGTATCCGCCGCGGCAGCCGAGGAGCCGAGCCGGCACGGGTGCCGTGACGTCGGGGATCGTGATGGGTGTGAGCGGGAGCTGTCTTCCGTGGCCGGGCGTGCCGTTCCAGCACGGTCCTAGGGTCGCCGCGTTCGCCGCGTTCGCCGCGTTCGCGGTGTTCGCGGTGTTCGCCGTCGTGCCTGGTGGCCTGCGGCTGTCGGCGCTGGTGCACGGCCCCGCCGGTAGGGCCGGCAGGGCCGTGGTGGAGGGGCGCCGGCCGGTAGTTCATCCCTTGCTCGGGACCTGGCTGTGGACGACTGAGGCCGGTGGTCTGGTGGCGCCCTGAGACAGAGTTCTACCGGGCGTGCTGCGGAGCGGCCACCACGGGTTCGGCGGTCAGCAGCGGGCGCAGTGCGCCGCCGCTCAGGGACGCGACCAGCGGGGTGGCCCAGCGGCGCAGCGCCAGGCTGGTGAGGTAGGCGACGGGCAGGGCCAGGAGGGCGGAGCCGAGGACGTCGTGGGGGTAGTGGGCGCCGACGTAGACGCGGGTGAAGCCCTCCACCACCGCGAACACGGCGGCGATGGCGCTCAGGCGGCGGTCCAGCAGGAAGAGCGCGGCCACGGTCGCGGCGGCGACGGTGGAGTGGCCGCTGGGGAACGCGTAGTCGGAGGGCGCGGGACAGGCGTCGACGATGTAGGCATGGGGCATCGACCGGCAGGGACGTACCTCGCCGACGATCTTCTTGACCACTTCGGCGGCGGCGAAGGCGACCACGACGGCGGCCGGTGCGGCCAGCGCGACGGTCATGGCCTGCGTGCCGCGGCGGCGTGCGTTCCACCAGCCCATCACCATGAGTAGCGCGAAGACGCCCAGGCCGAGGTTGGTCCACAGCTCCATGGGGGTGTTCAGCCACTTGGTGTCGCGGGCGAAGTCGGTGACGGTGGTGAACAGCGAACCGTCGATGCCGGAGCCGTCGAAGGCCAGTTGCGCGGTGGCGGCCGCGGTCATGGGCACGTCCTTCCATGTCAGCACGAGGCGACGCGGAACGGCCGGGCGTCGCCGGTGATCCCCACGCTCGCGATGGCAGGCTGGTGACGTCGCGGTGAACGAGTGGTGGCCGTCCAACCAATCTACTACGTGTTGTAGAAACTCTGCCTGTCGTCCAGCAGGCCGGATCGCCAGGGTCGTGCCTGGCCGTCAGTCCGCGGTCAGTCCGGGGCCGGCGCGGCCACGTGGTCTTGTGCATCCCGGTATGCGGGTTCCGACTCCCGCGCCGTCGGCATGCGCAGAGTGACGGACGTTCCCTGACCCGCGTCGTCGACATGGGCGGTGCCGCCGTGGGCGGTGGCGACGGCGTGGACGAAGGCGAGTCCCATACTCCCGCCTCTACATGGCCGGCCACGTCACCAGCGACCTCACCGCCGGAACCCTCCTCGGCGACCTGATCGGCGACTACGAACTCGCCGTCAGCGGCCACTGACACCCACCGTCGTGCCCGGCGCCGTCCGCTGTGCGGGTTTCACCCTTCGGCGGGACGGCGCCGTACGACGGTGAGGGCCGGCCCGAGGGCGAGGAGGATGGCGAGAACGGCGTACCCGTGGGTGAGGGTGGTGAGGGAGGCGACCACGGCAACCAGCAACGGACCGCCCGCGTCGCCGAGTTCGCGTCCGAGCTCCGCGGCGCCCATGGTCTGCCCCAGACGTTCCGTGGGAGTGCTCGCGGCCAGGGCGGCGAACCCCAGAGGAGTGATCAGCCCGGTTCCGGCGCCGATCAGGGCGGCGCCGACGAGGATGCCGGTCAGGCCGGGCAGCATCGCGCAGCCCAGCCCGGCGGCGGCAAGCAGCAGCCCGGCCGCGACACCGGAACGGGTCGTCAGGCGTCCGTCGTCCAGCGCCCGCCCGGCCCGCGGCTGGACGACCGCCGCACACGCGGCCAGCAGTGACACGGCCGCTCCTGTGGCCACCGTGCCCAGTCCGGCCACCCGGCCCGAGACCGGCAGGAACCCCACCCCGACGGACAGGGCGGCGGTCGCGGCCGCCAGCGCGGACGTCGGGACGAGAAAGGCCGGGCCGGTGAGCCCCCGGGCCAGATCCAGCACCGTCTGCCGGGCCTTGGGCAGCGGGGGTACGACCGGGACGGTGAGCGCGGCCCAGGCAGCCACCGCGGCACCGAGTACGGCCAGGACCACGAACAGCAGCCGCAGCCCGCCGGCCCACACCACCACCCCGCCCAGCAGTGGACCGAGGGTGTAGCCGATCGACTTGTAGAAGCCGTAACTCCCGAACGCCCGCCCGTGCTCGGCCGCCGGGTTGAGGCGGGCGACCAGCGCGGAGGCCGACGGCGAGAAGGCGGAGGCCGCGGCACCCTGCCCGAGCCGGGCGGCCCACAGCCAACCGGGGCCGTCCGCGATGGCGTACACGGCGGATGCGGCAGCGAAGGCGACCAGGCCGCCGAGCAGCACGGGCCGGGCGCCGACGCGGTCGGCGAGGGTGCCGAAGACCGGCTTGAGGAGCACCTCGGCACCGTCGTACAGGGCGAGCAGACCGCCCAGCACCAGCAGCGAAGTGACCGCGCCCTCGGCGTGCGCGCCGAGGCTGGCGGCGATGCCGTGCGCGCCGAAGGCAGTGGTGAACCCCGCAGCGTACAGCGGCCACATCTGCCGGGCCGGGGCGGCCTTGACGGTCGTCCGCGTGCTCACTGCTCCGCCTCCGGGACCTGGTGCGGGGTGGCGAAGACGCGCTCGGCGTAGTCCTCGCAGGCGGCCACGCACTGCTTGAGCCGCCGGCCTGCCTCGGCCGCCTCCGGGGTTCCGAACACCTCGCGTGCCGTCAGGTCCCGGTGCCGGCGCCGCAGCCGCTCCGGCGACTGCTCCTCTTCCTCCGGCTCGGCCGACGTGAACTCGGCGACGCGGATCTCCTTGACGATCTCCCCCTCGAACGTGCCGCAGTCGGCCAGGGACTCCACCCAGTCCGCCGACCGGGCAGCACCGAACA
Source organism: Streptomyces sp. NPDC093261 (assembly GCF_044753645.1). NCBI lineage: Bacteria > Bacillati > Actinomycetota > Actinomycetes > Kitasatosporales > Streptomycetaceae > Streptomyces > Streptomyces sp. NPDC093261. Next base: position 271,797 of record NZ_JBIVNO010000003.1, on the reverse strand, counting down.
TCTCCTGGAGACGGACGGCGTCCCGAGGGCCGCGCCCCGAGGCGTTCAACGTCACGCCCCGGCCCTTTGCCTGCTCGGTCACGTAGACGTCGGGGATCAGAAACGCGGTCTTCATGCGGCGGGCCTCCGGTCCGACTTGGTCACGCCGTGGCCCGGCGGCGGGAGCGCAGGTGGGACACTCAGGGTCCCTTCCTGTCGTGCGTCGCCGCCGGGGTATGGGGACGCGGGGGCTGGTCAGCCGAGGGTGAAGTAGGCCAGGCTGCCCAGCCCGGCCAGTGTGCAGTAGATGGCGAAGGGGATGAGGGTGCGGTTCTCGAAGTAGCGGACCAGGAAGCGGGTGGCGAGGTAGGCCGCGATGAAGGCGGCCACGCTGCCGGCCAGAAGGGGGCCGCGCAGGCCGTTGCCCTGGGCGCCCAGCAGGGGCGGGAGCTTGAGCAGCGCGGCGCCGCCGATGACGGGGGTGGCGAGGAGGAACGCGAAGCGGGCGGAATCCTCGTGGTTGAGTCCCTTGAAGATGCCCGCGCTGATCGTGGAGCCGGAGCGGCTGATTCCGGGTAGCAGGGCGAGGATCTGGGCCGCGCCGATCGTCATGGCCTGGCGGATGGTCATCCGGGTGATCCGCAGGTCGGACTGCTCCTCCGCTGACAGATGCTCCTCCCCGGGGGCGACGGTGGCCCCGGCCCGCCTGTGGCCGGTCCCGCCGCGCCGCAGCTGCTCGGTGACGAAGAGGACGATGCCGTTGAGGGCCAGGAAGATCGCGGTGGGGATCGGGCGCCCGAGCGTCGTGCGGAAGACCTTGTCGAGCGCGACTCCGGCGACGCCCACCGGGATGCAGGCCGTGATGATCAGCCAGGCGAGTTTCTGGTCCACGGTCTGGATGCGGCGCTGGGTGATCGAGGTCGTGAGGCCCTTGATCACACGGACCCAGTCGCGCCAGAAGTAGACGACGAGCGCGAGCGCGGTGGCCAGGTGGAGGCCGACCAGCTCGTTGAGGTAGAGGGATCCGTCGGCGGAGACGTCCAGGTCGTGCTTCCAGTGCCCGCCCAGGAGGGCGGGTATCAGGATGCTGTGCCCGAGGCTGGAGACGGGAAACAGCTCGGTGACGCCTTGCAGCAGGCCGACGCCCACGGCTTCGGGGTAGGTCAGGACGGACATGGAGGGCCTTCGACTCGGAATACGGGAAGGTGAGGCTTCGGACGACGCTCGTGGCGGTTCCGACCCGTTCGGAAACTACTACATCTTGTAAAACTTGGCGCCTGGGGTGAGTGGTGTTCATCTGGAAGTCCCGCAAGGTTCGGCAGTGCCACCTCGACGCCCAGCTCCACGCGGCTCACGGACGTGGCCCGCGAGGTGCATCTGCGGCCCGCTGACCGCAACGACCTCATCTTCGGGCTGGTCGTCACCGCGCAGGAGGGCGAGGGGCGGCGGTACGGCGGCGAGGACAACCGGCCGCAGCTGTCCGTCGTTCGTTGAACCGGCGCGGGACCGAGGCGGCTCGGCTCTGGCGGCTGCACATGGCCACTGGCGCGGCGTCGTCCTCGTCGAACGCGGCGCGGCCGTCGAGTAGCCGCCGGTGCGTGGGCCGGCAACTGCCCTTTTGCGTACGCGATTTCGCAGGCGTTGCTCGATTCGGTGACGCAGGTCACATGAAGTGCGTCTCGTCATTCTCAACCTAGGGCGCGCGGAGGTCACGCCACCCCCACATTGGACTGGACAACAACAAACCCCAGGCCGTTGACCTGGGGTTTCTTCGTGGAGCGGGTGACGAGAATCGAACTCGCGCTCTCAGCTTGGGAAGCTGATGTTCTACCATTAAACTACACCCGCGTAAGACGCCGGTTCAGCCCGGTGTCCGAATGCTCGCTCACTCTACCTCATGTCGGACCTCCGGTGTCGCAGCCGTGGGGTCCGATGCCGTTCCGGGGTGTGGATGCGGCTGTGGAGTGCGGGAGTTGGGGCGTACGGTGGGGGTAGTGGAGAGGGGTCCTGTGCGGTCGGAGTGCCGCCTGGAGAGCCGTCCCTTTGATCCCGTAATGTGGCTTTCGTCGTCCGTCGCAGACGTGCGACGAAGGCTCTTGGGGAAGGGACTCAGAGGACTTGATGGAGCGCACCGTCGTCCGATGTGCCGAAGGGCACGTGTTCAGCACCGCTTCGTTCCCGATGCAGCAGGCCGAGCGCCTTGGGCCCGGCCGGCTCGTCCGGTGTCCACGCTGTGCCCGGCTCCGCAGTGCGGTGCCGGTGGCTTTGGAGAAGCAGTAGCGGCAAGCGCTGAGGGCGCGTGGAGTCATCACGATTGTGGCGACTCCACGCGCCTTGCGTATTCTCGGGGCGTGCTTCTCTCTGACAAGGACATCCGGACCGAGATCGACAAGGGCCGGGTCGTGATCGACCCGTTCGATCCGACCATGGTGCAGCCCTCGAGCATCGATGTGCGGCTCGACCGCTACTTCCGGGTGTTCGAGAACCACAAGTACCCGCATATCGACCCCTCGATCGAGCAGGTCGACCTGACCCGGCTCGTCGAGCCGGAGGGCGACGAGCCGTTCATCCTGCACCCTGGGGAGTTCGTGCTCGCCTCGACGTACGAGGTCATCTCGCTGCCCGACGATCTTGCGTCGAGGCTCGAGGGGAAGAGCTCCCTCGGGCGGCTGGGGCTTGTGACCCACTCCACCGCCGGGTTCATCGACCCCGGTTTCTCCGGCCATGTCACGCTCGAGCTGTCCAACCTCGCCACCCTGCCGATCAAGCTGTGGCCGGGCATGAAGATCGGGCAGCTGTGCATGTTCCGGCTCAGCTCGCCGGCCGAGTACCCGTACGGCAGCGAGCGCTACGGATCGCGCTACCAGGGCCAGCGCGGGCCCACGGCCTCCCGCTCCTTCGTCAACTTCCATCGGACCCAGGTGTGAGCCGGACATGACCAACGTACGGGAGAACCTGACCTACGAGGACTTCGGACGTGCCGTCCGCGAGCTCGCCCAGACCATCGCCGACGACGGCTACGAGCCGGACATCGTGCTCAGCATCGCGCGCGGCGGGGTGTTCGTGGCCGGTGGTCTCGCCTACGCCCTCGACTGCAAGAACATCCACCTGGTGAACGTCGAGTTCTACACCGGTGTGGGTACGACGCTCGAGATGCCGGTCATGCTGGCCCCGGTCCCCAACGCGATCGACTTCACCGACAAGAAGGTCCTGATCGCCGACGACGTGGCGGACACGGGCAAGACCCTGAAGCTGGTCCACGACTTCTGCCTCGACACCGTCGCCGAGGTCCGCTCCGCGGTGATCTATGAGAAGTCCCAGTCGCTCGTGAAGTGCGAGTACGTGTGGAAGCGCACGGACGACTGGATCAACTTCCCGTGGTCTGTCCTGCCTCCATGCCGTAAGTCAGGCACGCCGGTCACGCCCTCGAAAGACGCTCTGTAAGCCTCTCGGACGTTGAGCGAAATCCGGGCGTCTTGCGCTCGGCTGGGTGAAGCGGAGGCATCAGCGTCCTGACGGCGGTTCGGATCCTGAGTCATTGAAGGAAACGGGCCGCCGCTGGGCTGTTGTATCCCCTGCATCGATGGGGGATGTCCTGCCGCCGGTGCGTAAGGCCGGGGAGCCCGTCACGCCGTCCGAAGGGGTTTTCTGATCGCAGCGGGGCCTCGCTCGTCGGCGCCCTCCGGGAGCCGGTCGATGAGGACCATGGCCACGTCGTCCATCAGGGAGTCGGCGGTGTGGTGGATCAATCGCCGGTGGAGTTCCTTCAGGAACTGCTTCGGGGTGTCCGCGTTCACCCCTTCCATGGCCTCGGGCAGGGGGAAGAAGTCGCCGCAGCCGTTGCGGGCCTCCAGCACGCCGTCCGTGTAGAGGAGCAGTCGGTCACCCGGCGCGAAGGTGTAGCTCTCCGTGGCGGGCCGAGGGCAGGTCGTCAGGTCCTCCAGGCCGAGGGGTGGCATGGCCGCGCTGGGCCTGAGGGCGCGGACTTTGCCCTTGTGCAGCACCAGCGGAGCCGGATGGCCGCAGTTGACCAGCTCGATCACGGACTCGTCGGTCACCTGGCCGACGAGCGCGGAGACGAAACACTCCATCCGGTAGTCCTCGTCGTGGTCGGCGGCGGCGCGTTCCCTCCGCATGGCCGCCGCGCAGTGACGGACGACCTCGGCCAGATCGCGCTCGTAGTGGACGGTTTCCCTGAACGCGCCCAGCACAGCCGCGGCCGCACGTACGGCGGGCAGGCCCTTGCCCCGGACATCGCCCACGATCAACCGGACCCCGTACGGGGTCTGGAGGGCTTCATACAGGTCACCGCCGATCTGCGCCCCGGACTCGGCCGCCAGGTAGAGGCTGGCGGCGCGGAGCCGTCCCAGGCGGGGGCCCACGGGCCGCAGCAGGACGTCCTGAGCCGCTTCGGAGACCCGGCGGATCTTGTCCAGCTCGTACTGCCGTCGCTTCCGCATGACGTTGCTGATCGTGACGCAGGCGACGGACACCACGATGAGGCCGGCCAGGTTGCCGTAGACCTGCTCACCCCAGGAGCGATGAAGGGTGGCGGACACGCTGGTGACGGCCAGGGAGCCCAGCGCCGCCGAGAGGGTGCCCACGGGACCCATGGTCAGTGCGGCGACCGCGGGCATCGCGGTGAGGAGCGGACCGGTGTACACGATGTGCATCGGTGAGAGTTCGATGCCCAGCCCGATGAGCAGGACCGCGAAGGGCAGGCACTGCCCCAGCCTGAGGCGGACCCGGTCATGATCGACCGTTCCTGACCCGGCAGAGGTGCGGAAGAGCCATCGCATGAGCCACCGCATGAGAACAGCGTCCCTCTCCGGCCCCGGGATGTTCCACCTGTGCCGTGGTGATCCGGTCGGGCTCTCGCACCGTCGTGGGCCTCACCTGGGCATGCGCACGCCTCGTGTCCGGTCGCAGACGCTCGGTTGACAGGCGGTACGGAACGCGAGGAAGCCCCGTCGTCCGTGGGCGACGGGGCCTCCTTCCGCGGGCCTGGGGGAGCGTGGCTCGGGCGTGGCGGGTCGTCCCGTGCCGGGCGCGGGGCTAGAACGTGCCGAGCTTCACGATCGACAGGATCGCGATCAGCTGGATCGCCGACGCGCCCAGCGCCTTCGGCCACGGCAGGTCGTGGGACTTGGAGACCATCAGGGTCAGCAGCGCGCCCGCCGCCACCCAGGTGGCCCAGCCCAGGAACTGCACGAAGGGCGCGTTGCCGCCGAAGAACATCGCGACGACCAGGCGCGGCGCGTCCGTGATGGACATGATCAGCATGGAGAGGCCCACCGTGGGCTGCCAGGCACCGTCGCCGCCGAGCTGGCGGGCCAGGGTGTGGGTGACCACGCCGAGGACGAAGGAGCTGACGACGAACGCCACGGCCGTCGTCAGGACGATCGGGATGGCGTTCGACAGCGTGGCGTTGATCGCGTCCTGGCGGGCGCCGTCGAAGCCGAAGACCGCCAGCAGGCCGTAGAGGAAGGTCACGATGAGGGCCGGGGCCCACATCGTGTAGTCCCGCATCTGGAGGAAGGTCCGGGTCGGCGAGAAGACGATGCCCCGCAGCAGGTCCTTCCAGCGCAGTCGCGGGCCGATGGGCGGCGCCGGGGCCTGGCCCGCGCGATAGGTCTCGCCCTGGCTGTACGGGTCCTCGCCGACGGAGAACGCCTGGGTGTGGCCCGGGTTGTCGGCCGCGTACGGGTCCGGGGTCAGGGGGTGGCCCTGGCCGCCGGCGTCCCCGAAGTACTCCGGCTCGCCCCGGCCCTGCGGCGCGCGCCACTGCGGCTGACCCCCGTAGGGCCCCGCGCCGCCGTACTGCTGCCGCGGCGCGGCGGGGTAGCCGTACGACGGGCCCTGCGGCGCCTGCTGTCCGTACGGGGGTTGTTGCGGTCGCGCTTGAGGAGCGCCGTTGTCCCGGCCGCGTCCGATCCTGAATCCAGCCACGTCTTCGAACGTACCTGCTCCCGGAGGGTGACATGCGGGGCCCGGGCCAACGGGGCCGGCTTTGCTGCCGAGCTGTGACATCCCCTAAGGGGGCCCCTAAGGGGCCCTCGGACGGGGAATCAGGGGGCCCCGCGCCGGGCGCGCCCCCGGCCCCGCCCCCGCGCCCAGTGCGCGGCCGTGAGGGCGATGAACCGGGTGTTGCCCACCGCGTAGCGCAGGAACATGCGGCGCGGCTCCTGGGCCAGACGGTGGAACCATTCGAGGCCGGTCCGCTGCATCCAGCGCGGTGCCCTGCTGCGCACGCCCGCGACCACGTCGAAGGAGCCGCCCACGCCGACGACCAGGGCGCAGCCCAGCTCCCGCTGCCGGCGGGCGAGGAAGTACTCCTTGCGTGGGCTCGGCACGGCGAGGAACAGCAGGTCGGGATGAGCCTCCCGGACGGCCGCCACCACCCCGGGCTCCTCGGCCTCGGTCCAGTAGCCGTCCCGGTGCCCGACGACGTCGACGCCCTGCCGGGCGGCGATACGGGCGGTCTCCCGGACCACCTCCGGCTCCGCGCCCAGGAGGTACACCCGGTATCCGCAGCGCGCGGCGCTGCGCCACATCGCCAGCATGAAGTCGATGCCCGCGACCCGCTCGGGCAGCGGGCTGCCGAGGAGGCGGCCCGCCCACACGACCGACTGCCCGTCGGCGTTGACGAGCGAGCACGAGCGGATGATGCCCGCGAGTTCCGCGTCGTCGTGCGCCTGCACGATCTTGGCGGCATTCAGCACGACATGCTGGTGGGGGCCGCCGTCCGCGATCAGGGCCTCGGCGGCCGCCACCGACTCCTCGAGGGTGAGCGGGTGGACGGGCAGCCCGCACACCGTCACCGGCCGGCCCGGACCGCTCGGCCCGGCGGGCGCGTTCTCGTTCACCAGCGGGGTGGTCGGCATGCCGCCTCTCCGTTCCGTCAACGATGCGGGACAAGGCCCAGGTTCTGCCAGAACCGCACGAACTCCTCGATGACACGGTCGGGTTCGTACCGCGGCCGCAGCTCCTCCCACGCCTTCTGCTGGCGCCGCCGGATGTCGTCGAGGTCGTCGGCGCACGCCTTGAGGAAGCCGGCCACGGACTCCGCGGTCGCCTGGACCGGCTCCACACAGCCCTGGGCGAACAGCTCGGCACTGCCCGGCGACGGGGTCGCCGCCACGGCGCAGCCGGCCTGGAGTCCTTCGAGCAGGACGAAGGGGAGGCCCTCGACCCAGCGTGCCGGCAGGACGAACACGTCGACCGTCGTCCAGAACGACAGGGCCTCGGCGAGGTCGAGGACCCCGAGGTCCTCGTCGACGCACGCCATGCGGCTGAGCGGTACGTCGTGCCGCATCCCGGCGACCCGGAACTCGACCCCGACTCCCTGCCGCTTCAGCGCCTCGACCGCACCGCAGACGAGGTCGAACCCCTTGACCCGGCTCATCGTGCCGATCCAGCCGACGCGCAGCGTCCGGGACGGGGTGGACTCCCGTGCGTCCCGCCGGTCCCGTGGGTCCCGCGGATCACGCTTGCCCCGCAAGTCCCCTGTTTCCCACGTGATCTGAAAGCCTTTTGGATCCCGCGAGTCCCGCGAGTCCCGCGAGTCCCGCGAGTCCCGCGAGTCCCGCGAGTCCCGCAAGTCCCGCAAGTCCCGCGGATCCCGCAAGTCCCGCGCGGGCGGAGCCGGCGGGGGCGCGGGGTTGCGCAGCACGGTGACCGACGCGGTACGGCAGCCGGCGGCCCGCAACTGCTCCGCCACCGCCTCGCTGAGGACGATCCAGTGGCATCCGCCCAGCGACGCGCGCAGCGCGCGGCTCGCGGCGAGCCGGGTGGGCAGTTGCGCGCCATGGAGGTGCAGGACCGTGGTCGAGCCGGCCGACTTGGCGAGCAGGACCAGGAGCACATCGCGCAGCAGGGGCAGGCCCCACTGGGAGACCGGCAGGTAGACGGCTCTTGGTGCCGTCCCGATCAGCATGCGGGCGGCCTTGCCGAGGGCCGCCACGGTGGCCGAGGCCTTGGCGGGCCAGGAGGCCGCCAGCCGGTCGGAGCCGGCGCGGCTCGCGGAGAGCTCGATGACCGCCCGCACCCGGCAGCGGCTGGAGAGAGCGGGTGTGAAGAACTCGGCCGCCCGGCCCATTCCACCGAGACGCGGACTGTGTCGGAAAACAAGGACGGTCGGCCCGGCGGATTGCCGCGGAAAACGTGGACGGACGGGAAACATTCCCTGTCTCCAGCCATGGGGTGCGGGATTTTGCGCAACTCGGGGGAAAGGGTAGTGGAATCAACCGAAGCACCTGGCTCGTGGAGAAGTCCAGCGCAACACGTCGACGCGCTTTCTTCATACGGTATGCAGCAATGGATCCGAGGTGCGCCGCCGTACAGAGCGGCAGATCCGGTATTCCGGGACGACGTGATATGAATCGACGGAGTCGGCGAAAGGGAGGGCTGTGAGCTTTTTCAACTCCGCTCCTCAGATCTATTCAGACTTCGCCGTAGTGTGTGCCGCCGTATGCGTCGTCTCCGCTCTGGTGCTGGCCGTGTGCCTGCGCGGGGCGGGCTGGCTGCTCTGGGCGGCCTGTCTCGTGCCGCTCTTCCTGCTGGGCAGGATGTACGCGACGGTGGGCGCCCCCCCGTTCTACGCCATGGACGTCCTGGCCGCCTTCGCGCTGCTCTCGACCCTGCACACCTGGGGGCCCAGGGTGTTCTCGGAGAAACGGCTGCGCTGGTTCCGCGCGGCCGCCCTGGGCCTGGCGGTCATGACCTGCCAGGCGGTGTACCGGGGGATGGGCGCGGGGTACCCCGAGGCCCTCAAGGGCGTGATCCTGGGCCTTTATCCGGTCCTCGGCTGGTGCGCCGCGACCTGGTTCCTCGCCCGGCCCGCGGAAGAGGCCGTGCGATGGCGGTGGGTGCTGTACGTGCCGGCCGCCGGGGTGCTGCTGATGCGAGTCCTCGACGCCCCGCTGCCCGCCGCGGCCTGGGGCCTCTATCTGGCGATCGCCGGCGCGTTCGGTACGCAGCTCAGGCTGCGGGGAAACAGCCGGCTGCTGCTGTGGACGCTGGCCGGGGCGGCCCTGATGACCGCCATCGCGAGCAAGCGGGGCCCCCTCCTGGCGGTGGTGGCGGCCATCGCGGCCACCACGGTGGCCGGGCGGACGTACCACCGTCGGGCGGTCCGTCTGCCGGTGCTGTCGTGGGGCATCGCCTCGGTGGCGGTGTTCGGCGTGCTCGGGTTCACCCTCTCCGGGCAGGACGTCTCCCATATGCCGGTGGTCGGCGGTCTCGTGACCCGGGTGTCGCGGTCCCATGACACGAGCACCGAGGCGGGTGCGAACGTCGAACTGCGGCTGCAGATGTGGCAGGAGGCCTTCCGGGAGGTCCGGGAGGATCCGCTGCTGGGCGCGGGGGCCGGACATCCCATCGAGGTGGTCGGACACGGCAGACGCCTGAACGCCCCCAGGGCAGGCCCGCACAACTCGTTCGTCGGATACGTCTACTACCTGGGCTGGCCCGCTGGCATCGCCATGGTGCTGCTCGTCGCCGCGACCCTGCGCCGGACGTGGCGGGCCCGGCACCATCCCGCGGCCGCGTCCTGGTTCGGGGCGACGGTGGGGGTCGCGCTCACCGCGTTCACCAATGTCGCCTTCGAGACGACGTACATCGGTCTGCCCTCGTGGCTGGTGCTCGCCTGCGCCTACGCGCTGGTCGGCGTCCCGCGCGGGGACGAGGAGGCCGGCGGCGTTCCCCTGGCCGCGGTCCCGGCAGGCCGCGGGGCCCCCGCCGGGCACTTCCGCTCCGGCACCGGATCCCTGCGGCCCGCGCCCCCGGCGGTCCCCGCCGGGTCCGCGACCCCGGCGATGCCCGTCTCCTCCTGACCCCGTGCGCCGCACCGCCACGGAGGGCCGTGAACGGACACGCTCTCGAACCCGGTGAATACGGCCGCACGAGGGATGTGCGGCCCTGACCGTGGGGGATTCCGGAAATATTTCCTAGGCTGGGCCGTGGGTGCGAACCAGCCGATCGGAAAAGGGAAACGAAAACGGTCGGCCGCCGAATCGCCCCGCCTTACCACAGGGAGTGTGTGTGACAGCCAGAAAGGCACTCATCACCGGAATCACCGGCCAGGACGGCTCCTATCTCGCCGAGCTGCTCCTGGAAAAGGGTTACATCGTTCACGGGATCGTCCGGCGTGCCTCCACGTTCACCACCAGCCGTATCGAGCACCTCTATCAGGATCCGCACGACCCGAAGGCCCGGCTGTTTCTGCACTACGGCGATCTGACGGACGGCAGCAGGGTCGCGGGCCTCCTCGAACGCGTCCAGCCCGACGAGGTGTACCACCTGGCCGCCCAGTCGCATGTGCGCGTCTCCTTCGACGAGCCCCTCTTCACCGGCGACACCACGGCGCTCGGCACCACGCGGCTGCTGGAGGCCATCCGCACCACCGGCCTGCCCTGCCGCTTCTACCAGGCGTCCAGCTCCGAGATGTTCGGCGCGTCGCCCCCGCCGCAGCACGAGGGAACCCCGTTCCACCCGCGCTCCCCGTACGGGGTCGCGAAGGTCTACGCGTACTGGATCACCCGTAACTACCGCGAGGCGTACGGCCTCTACGCGGTCAACGGCATCCTCTTCAACCACGAGTCGCCGCGCCGGGGACCCACGTTCGTCACCCGCAAGATCGCCACCGCCGCGGCCCGCATCAAGGCCGGCCTTCAGGACACCCTGTACCTGGGCAACCTCGACGCGCGGCGGGACTGGGGCTACGCCGCCGAGTACGTCGAGGCGATGTGGCTGATGCTGCAACAGGACGAACCCGACGACTATGTCGTCGCCACGGGCAGCAGCTCCAGCGTGCGCGACTTCGTCGCGTACTGCTTCGCCCACGTCGGCCTGGACTGGCGCCAGCATGTGCGCTTCGACGAGCGGTACCTGCGCCCCGCCGAGGTCGACGACCTCGTCGGCGACGCGTCGAAGGCCGCCCGCGTCCTCGGCTGGCGGCCCGCGGTCCGGGCACCGGAGCTGGCGCGGCTGATGACCGACGCGGAACTCGACGTCCTGCGGGGCGGCGAGCGGTCCCTCGCGGCGACGATCCCCGCGCCGGCCCAGGTGCCGGCCGTCCACGGGCGCTAGGCGGGAGCGGCATGGCAGTCCCGCGCCCGTCGCGCGACCTGAGCCGGGCCGGGCGGCGGTCCGCGGCCGCGGCCGCGGCGGTTCCCGCGGCCCGCGCACCCGAGGACGGCGCGCCGAGGCCGCGTTTCGCCGGTGCCCTCGTCCGGTCCATCGGCGCGCGAGCCGTGACGCTCCCCGTCACCGCGGTGACCAACCTGGCCCTCGCCCACACCGTGGTCGGCGCGGTCGGGGTGCCCGGCTACGCGCAGTTCGCCCTGGTCACCACCCTGCCCGCCGTGCTGCCCCTGACGGACCTGGGCGCGGGAGCCGCCATCACGGAGGCCGTGGCCCGCGACACCTCGCGCGAACGGCGGCTGGTGCGCGGCGCGGTCCTCACCTCGGCACGCAATCTGATGTGCGCGGGAGCCGTCATCGCCGTTCTGGGCGTGGGGCTGGCCCTGCTCGGGATGTGGGACCCGCTGCTGGGCGAGGGGGCACAGCCGGGGTCGGACCTCACGGTGGCCATCGCCTCCGTGCTGTTCGGCTGCAGCATGCCGCTCGGGCTGAGCAGGTCCGTGCTGCTGGCGGTGAACCGCAACGACGTCGCGTTCCTGCTCCAGGGCGCCGGCAGCGCCCTGCTGCTCGCGCTTGTGCTGCCGGCCGCACGACTGGGCGCTCCCACGGGCGTGTTCGTCGCGGCGGCCTTCCTCTCGCAGTGCCTGGTCAGCGCCGCCGGAGGGGTGCTCGCGGGCCGGTACCTCGGCATGCCGCTGCTCGGTATGACCGTGGGCAGCGTCCGCGCGTCGGCGGTGCGGGACCGGGCGCCCATCGCGCGGCTCGCCCTTCCCATGACCGTCATCACCGCGGCCACGGCCGTCGCCTACGCCACCGACCGGCTCGTCCTCAGCCACACGGCCGACGCGGCGGCGGTGGCCGGCTACTCGGCCGGTGCCCAGTTCTTCGCGCCGGCCAGCAGCCTGCTGGGCGCGGCCGGGCTGCCGCTGTGGGCCCTGTTCGCCCGCCGCAGACGCTCGCCGGGCGCCCCCCGGCGGCAACTGGCCGCCTTCACCGTCTGCTTCGCGGCGGGCAGCCTGGTCGTGGGCGCCGGGATCACCGTGCTCGGGCCGTTCGCGGGCACCTGGATGATGCACGAGCGCATCCGGGTGGGGACCGGTCTCATGGCCGCGTTCGCCGCGCTGCTGTTCGTGCAGGCGGCCGCCTACCCGGCCACCATGTGGGCGACGGACGAGGCGGGGCTCCGCTTCCAGGCGGTCGCCTGCAGCCTGATGGCCGTGGTGAACCTCGCCGTGTCCATCCCCCTGGCGCGTCTGGGAGCGGAGGGCCCCGTCATCGGCTCGGTCGTCTCCTACGCCCTTTTCGTGCTCGTACCCACCCTGTTCCGAGCCTTCCGCCCCTGGACGGCGCCGCCGTCGGCGCGAGGGCACCACCGCGTGTCGCCGCAGAGGTCCTCACCGTGATCAAGCTGATCAAGTCCACCTTCCACCGCGAGGCCGAGACCCGGCGCGCCCTCGCCGAGTTCGTGCTCCGCGAGGACGTGCTGAGCATGAACGAGCAGTGCCGGGCGTTCGAGCAGGCTTTCGCCGCCCGGCAGGGGCGCCACCACGCCGTATTCGTCGCCAACGGCAGCGTGGCCAACCTCCTGTTGATCCAGGCGCTGCTGAACGAGGGCCGGCTCCGCCCCGGCGACCGGGTCGGTTTCTCGGCCCTGACCTGGCCGACCAATGTCATGCCGCTCATCCAGCTCGGCCTGGAACCGGTGGCGGTGGACTGCGAGCTGGACACGCTCAATGTCTCGCCGGGCACCCTGGAGCCGCATCTCGCCGGTCTGCGGGCGCTGTTCCTGACCAATGTCCTCGGGTTCTGCGACGATCTGCCCGCGCTGCGGGTGATGTGCGACGACCACGGCGTCCTGCTGCTGGAGGACAACTGCGAGGCCCTCGGGTCGCGTACGGCGGGCACGTTGCTCGGCAACTTCTCGCTCGCCTCGACGTTCTCCTTCTTCGTCGGCCATCATCTGTCCACCGTCGAGGGCGGGATGGTCTGCACCGACGACGACGACCTGCACGAGCGGCTGGTGATCTCCCGGGCGCACGGCTGGGACCGCAATCTGCCGCCGGAGCGGCAGGCGAGGCTGCGGGACGACGCCGGTGTCGACGACTTCCACGCCAGGTACACCTTCCACGATCTGGCGTCGAACTTCCGGCCCACCGAGATCAACGGGTTCATCGGCAACCGGCAGATCCGCTACTGGGACGAGATCGTGGACGCCCGCGCGGCCCACTTCGCGCGCTTCCGGCAGGCCATGGCGGGCAACGGGGACGTCCACCCGTACGACCTGTCCCACATGGATCTCGTGTCCGACTTCGCGATGCCGGTGGTGTGCCGGTCGCCGGAGCTGGCCGGGAAGTACCGGGCCGAGTTCGAGGCGGCCGGAGTGGAGATCCGTCCGGTCATCGCCGGTGACATCACCCGGCAGCCGTTCTACCGCCGTCACGTCCCCGGCACGGCCGAGTGCCCGGTGGCCGGTCTCGTCCACAGCAACGGCTTCTACTTCGGCAACAACCCCGACCTCACCGAGGACGAGGTGGACACGCTGTGCGAGCTGCTGGGCGGGTGAGGGACGTGATGGACCGGCGAGCACGGATCTACGTGGCCGGTCACACCGGCATGGTGGGCGCGGCCGTCGTCCGGCGGCTGCGCGCGGCGGGGTACGACGACCTGGTGCTGCGGACCCGCGCCGAACTCGACCTCACCGACCAGGCGGCCGTACGGGACTTCATGGCGGCGCACCGGCCCGCGTACGTCGTGGACTGCGCGGCCAGGGTCGGCGGCATCAAGGCCAACATGACCCACCCCGCGGAGTTCCTCTACGAGAACCTCCAGATCCAGAACAACCTGATCTGGTCGGCCCGGGACGCGGGGGTGGAGACGTTCCTCTTCCTCGGCAGCTCGTGCATCTACCCCCGGGGATGCCCGCAGCCGATGCGGGAGGACTACTTCATGACGGGCCGTCCCGAGCCGACCAACGAGGCGTACGCCTACGCCAAGATCGCCGGGATGAAGCTGTGCGAGTACCTCCACGAGGAGTCCGGCAGGAACTTCGTGTCGTGCATGCCGACCAACATCTACGGCGAGGGGGACAACTTCGACCCGGAGACCTCCCATGTGATCCCGGCGCTGCTGCGCCGTATGCACGAGGCCCGTGAGGCGGGGGCGCCGGAGGTCGTGATCTGGGGGACCGGGGACAGCCGCAGGGAGTTTCTGCACGTCGAGGATCTGGCCGACGCGGTGCTCTGGCTGCTGGCCCACCACCGCGCCAAGCGGTTCTTGAACGTGGGAACCGGCCAGGACATCTCCGTGCGGGAGCTGGCGGAGCGGATCCGCAGCCTCGTCGGGTACGAGGGAGCGCTGGTCTTCGACGCGACCAAGCCGGACGGCATGCCGAGGAAGGCGCTGGACGTGTCCGCGCTGCACGCGGCCGGCTGGCACCACCGGATCGGCTTCGAGGAGGGCCTGCGCCGTACGTACGACTGGTACCTCGCCCATGTCGCCCGCGCCGGGATGCCGGTGTAGGCGGGCAGGGCCCTTGCTCGATCAGGTCGGGTCAGGTCACGTCAGATCAGACCGGACCTCGTCGTCGCGCCCCACGCCTTGCTGACCCCCTGTGCGAGGGGCCACCAGCACGACTCCAGGCGCAGCGCGGTGGGCCCCAGATAGCGGCGCATGACGCGGCGTCCCTCGTCGTCCGGGCAGGGGTTGGTCACCGTGAGGGAGGTGGAGTGGACCCGGAAGCACCCGAGGACCCGCGGCAGATACACCATGCCTCCGCCCTGCCGCAGCCGCAGATGCAGATCGAAGTCCATGGCGTAGCGCAGTCCCGGATCGAGCATGCCCGCCCGCAGCACGGCGCTGCGGCGGTAGAGGGAGCCGGGCTGGCCGACGAAGTTCTGGCCGTACCGGGAGAGCCAGGAGGCGAAGGCGCCCGGGCGCAGCGTGTACAGGGTCCGGTCGTCGGCGTCGATGACCCTCAGCCGCCCGTAGGCCATGGCGGCCCGGGGAGCACGGTCGAGCGCGCCGCAGGCCGCGGTCAGGCTGTCCCCGGTGAGCAGGTCGTCGTCGCCGAGCCAGGCCAGGTACTCCGTGGTGGCGTCCCGCCAGCCCTGGTTGACCGCGTTGCTGAGCCCCCGTTCCTCCTCCACGAGGAAGCGGCACCCGTGGCGTTCCGCCGCCGCGCGCAGGCTGCCCTCCGCCCGGGCGGGTCCGACGAGGACGACTTCCACGGCCTCGCGCTGCCCTCCGACGGACGCCAGGCACTGTTCCAGGTACTCGGGGCGCTCCCCGGTGGACGGCACCACCAGCCGGACTCGCGGAGCGGTTCGGGAATTCATCGCCTGTGCGCCTTTTCTGTTCGACTTTTCTGCTCGACCAGCTGCCGCTGTGCATACGTAGAGCTACACCGGATCGGACGGCCCGCGCCGCCGACACGGCCTGTGGCCGTGGAAAAAAGGATTCGGCCGGAACATGCGCGGCGCGTTTGCGCAGGATAGGGCGATGGGCCGGGCCATCCTGTCCGATGCCTTTTCGTTTTCGTGAAAGACCGTCAGCCCATTCACCCGCGGCACATTTTCGGAAAGGAATTCCCCTGGTGTTCTCCACTGTGTGCGTGGTCGGCCTCGGCTACATCGGACTGCCCACCGCCGCCGCGCTCGCCACGAACGGGATCGACGTCGTCGGCGTCGACGTGAACCCGGCGACCGTCGACCTCATCAACGCCGGCCGTGCCCCCTTCGTCGAACCGGACCTCGCCGTGGCCGTCAGCGGCGCCGTGGCCATGGGGCGGCTGCGTGCGACGGGGGCGCCCGAGTCCGCGGACGCCTTCATCATCGCCGTACCCACCCCGCTCCAGGACGACCGTACGGCGGACCTGTCGTACGTCAGGGCGGCCGCGGCCTCGGTGGCGCCCGTGCTCAAGGCGGGCGACCTGGTGATCCTCGAGTCCACCTCGCCGCCCGGCACGACGGTGGAGCTGTCCCGGTGGCTCGGCAAGCACCGGCCCGATCTGTCGTTCCCGCACGAGTCGGGTGACGCACCCGATGTGCGGGTCGCCCACTGCCCCGAGCGGGTGCTGCCGGGCCGCACGATGATCGAGATCATCACCAACGACCGGGTCGTCGGCGGGGTCGGGGAGGGCTGTGCCGAGCGGGCGCGGGCGCTCTACGAGGTGTTCACCAAGGGGGAGTGCCTGCTCACCGACGCGACGACGGCGGAGATGGCCAAGCTCAGCGAGAACGCCTTCCGGGACGTCAACATCGCCTTCGCCAACGAGCTGTCCATGGTCTGCGACCACCTCGGCATCGACGCCGGGGACGTCATCGCCCTGGCCAACCGCCACCCCCGGGTCGACATCCTGCGCCCGGGGCCGGGGGTGGGCGGGCACTGCATCGCCGTGGACCCCTGGTTCATCGTCGGCACCGCGCCCCGGCAGTCCCGGCTCATCCGGCTGGCCCGCGAGGTCAACGACGGCCGGCCCGACTATGTGCTCGGCGAGGTCGTCCGGACGGCCGGCCGGTTCAAGGACCCCGTGATCGCCTGCCTGGGCCTGGCCTTCAAGGCGAACATCGACGACCTGAGGGAGAGCCCCGCCCTGCATATCGTCACCCAGCTCGCCGAACGCCAGGTCGGCCGGCTGCTCGTCGCCGAGCCGCACATCAGGGAGCTGCCGGACTCACTGGCGCGTACGGGCGCCGTCGAGCTCGTCGACGTCACCACGGCCGTGCGGGACGCGGACCTCGTGGTGCTGCTCGTGGACCACGACGCGTTCCGCGGTGTCCGGCGCACCGCGCTGCGCGGCAAGGCCGTGTTCGACACCCGCGGCTTCTGGCGCTGACGCCCGGCCGCCCGCGCCGCACTCCGCGGGACCGCACGAAGCGGCGTCCGGCGGCGCGGGCGGGGACCCCGCGGAATCCGGCACAGGGCGGAACTCCTCGGGAGGCGGGCACAGCCCCAGCCAGTGCCCGACGGCCCGTACGGTACGGTCCGCGGCGCGTCCGTCGCCGTAGGGGTTGACGGCGTTCGCCATCGCGGCGTGGGCCGCCCGGTCGTGCAGGAGCCGGCGCACCTCCTTCACGATCCGCTCGCGGTCGGTGCCCACCAGCCGGGAGGTGCCCGCCCGCAGGGCCTCGGGACGTTCCGTGGTGTCCCGCATGACCAGCACCGGCTTGCCCAGCCCCGGCCCCTCCTCCTGGATGCCGCCGCTGTCGGTCAGGATGAGGTGGGCGCGGTTCATCAGCCGGGCGAAGGCGCCGTAGGGCAGCGGCTCGGTGAGGCGGACGGACTCCAGGCCCGCGAGCCGCGGCAGGATCGCGGCCCGCACCACCGGATTGGGGTGCAGCGGCAGCACGATGAGCAGCCCGGGCTCCTCCCGGGCGAGATCGGCCAGGGCACCGCCGATGGACTCCATACCGCCGCCCCACGACTCCCGGCGATGGGCCGTCACCAGCAGGACCCGGCGGGGGGTGTCGTCGAGGTCGGCGAGAGCCGGGTCGCCGTAGTGCGCCGCGCGCCCGGCCGCCCAGCGCAGAGCGTCGACGACCGTGTTCCCGGTGACCACGACCGACGAGGGGGGGACGCCGTCGCGCAGCAGGTTGTCCCGCGCGTGCGCGGTGGGCGCCAGATGCAAGGACGCCAGCTGGGTCGCGAGCCGGCGGTTGATCTCCTCGGGAAAGGGCGCGTACCGGTCGTCGGTGCGCAGCCCCGCCTCCAGGTGCACCACGGGAACACGGTGGTAGAAGGCGGCGAGCGCCCCGGCGAACGCGGTCGTGGTGTCCCCCTGGACCAGCACCGCCTCCGGTCGCTCCCGCTCCAGCACGGGGCACAGCCCGGCCAGGACCCGCACGGTGATGTCGGCGAGGGTCTGCCGCTCGCTGAGGATGTCGAGGTCGTGGTCGGCGCGGATGCCGAACAACGCGTGCACCTGGTCGAGCAGGCCGCGGTGCTGGGCGGTCACCGTCACCGTCGGCCGGAAGAGCGGCGACCGTTCGAGGGCCTCGATGACGGGGGCCATCTTGATGGCCTCCGGTCTGGTGCCGTAGACGACCATCAGTCGTTTCACCCGAGTCTCCTTCCGCACGGCGCCGCCGGACCGCTGCCGGGGCGGCACTGCACGGGCGGCCGTACCGTCCCGGAGCGGAAGAAGCGCTCTTCGGGCACCAGCGAATCGCCCTTCCGCGACCGCGCCCGCCAGGCTGGATGCGTGTTCACCCGGCCGAATGGAGATGTTCGGCCGTCTGGTCCGCTCGACGGGACAGGGAACACGCACCGTCACATCGCCGTCCCTACAGTGCGCCGTGGCCCACGTACCGCTCCCGAGGCGGGCGTTTTCCCTCCCGTAAAGGCAGGAAATGAAAACTGTCCTCCTGTCCCCGCGCACCGGTGCCATCACGGTGGGAGACATTCCCGCCCCCGAGGCGACCCCCGGGAGGGTGGTGATCCGCAACGAGTGGTCGCTCATCAGCGCGGGTACGGAGCGGGCCACGGTCTCGACCGGCGCGCAGAGCCTCATCGGCAAGGCGCGGCAGCGGCCGGACCAGGTGGCGCAGGTGATCGACAGCGTGCGGCGCACCGGCCTCGCCGAGACCTACCGGATCGTCAGGGAACGCCTGGACCGCCCGGTGCAGCTCGGCTACTCCTGCGCGGGCACGGTCCTGCGGGCGGGCGAGGGCGTCGAGGACATCCGTCCCGGGATGCGGGTGGCCGCGGCCGGGGCCCGCTACGCCTCCCATGCGGAGATCGTCGCCGTGCCGGGCAACCTCGTGGTGCCGGTGCCGGACGCGGTGGACACCCGATGGGCCTCCTTCGCCACCGTCGGCGCGATCGCCCTCCAGGGCATCCATCAGGCGGAGGCGGTGCCGGGGTCCCGGATCGCCGTCATCGGCCTCGGGCTGGTCGGCCAGATCACCCTTCAGCTGCTGCGCGCCTACGGCTACGACGCGGTCGGCATCGACCCCGACCCCGCCATGGTGGCACTCGCCGAGTCGGCGGGGCACGTGGCCTTCCCGCGTGGCGCGGACGGTCTGTCCGGTGCCGTCCTGCGGCACTGGGCGGGCGCCGGCGCGGACGCGGTGCTCATCACCGCCGCCACGTCCAGCTCCGAC
The DNA here is from genome assembly GCF_044753645.1 of Streptomyces sp. NPDC093261. Classification (NCBI taxonomy): domain Bacteria; kingdom Bacillati; phylum Actinomycetota; class Actinomycetes; order Kitasatosporales; family Streptomycetaceae; genus Streptomyces; species Streptomyces sp. NPDC093261. The sequence goes on along the minus strand of NZ_JBIVNO010000003.1, from coordinate 252,577 downwards.
CCGGTGGAGTTCGCCGGCCGGCTCGCCCGGGACCGGGCCACGGTGGTCGTGGTCGGTGACGTGGGCGTCGCCCCGCCGCGGTCGTCGTACTACCACAAGGAACTGACGATCCGTTACGCCCGTTCCTACGGCCCCGGCCGCTACGACCCCCGCTTCGAGGAGGGGGGCCACCCCTACCCCGAGGGCTATGTCCCGTGGACGGAGCGCCGCAATCTCGCCGAGGTGCTGCGGCTGACGGCGACGGGTGCGCTGGACCTCTCCCTGCTGAAGCCGCGGGTGTTCGCCGTCGAGGACGCGGCCGACGCCTACGAGGCGCTGAAGCCGTCGCCCGGCGGACGCGGTGTCGCCCTGCTGCTGCGTTATTCCGGGACCGCCGAGCTGCCGTCGCGGCCCGCCGCCCCGGCCGGCTCCGGCACCTGGACCGCCCCCCGGGGCATCGTGCGCCTCGCGGCGATCGGCGCGGGCAACTTCGCCACCCGGACGCTGTTTCCCGAGCTGAGGCGGGAGGCCGGCGTCGCCTTCTCGTGGGTCGCCGGCGGACGGGGCCTCTCCGCCGCGCACCAGGGGCGGCGATGGGGTTTCGGGACCGTCGCCGAGAGCGTCGACAGCGGTCTCGCCTCCGGTGACGCCGACTGCGTGATGGTGCTCAGCCGCCACGACGGCCACGGCCGGTACGCGGCCCGGGTACTGCGCGGCGGCACCGCCCTGTACTGCGAGAAGCCCCTCGGCCTGACCGAGACGGAACTGGAGGAGGTGGCCGACGCCTGGCTGGCCTCGGGCGCGCCGGCGATGGCCGGGTTCAACCGGCGGTTCGCGCCCGCGGTGCGGGACCTGCGCGCCGCGCTCCCCGCCGGGGCGCCCCTCCAGGTGGTCTACCGGGTGTTCGCGGGCCGGCTCCCCGCCGACCACTGGTACTTCGACCCCCGTCAGGGCGGCCGGCTGCTCGGCGAGGTCTGCCACTTCATCGACACGGCGGGTTTCCTGGTGCCGGGCAGGCCGGTCGGGGTGCGGGCCGTCGGCGTGGACGGGCGGGACCCGGCCACCGCGCAGAGCGTCACCCTCCAGCTGACGTACGACGACGGCTCGGCCGCCTGTGTCGTCTACGGGGGCCTGACCCCGCCGGGCGCCCCCAAGGAACTCCTGGAGGTCGCCTGCGACGGGGTGGCGGCCAGGATCGACGACTTCCGCTCGCTGACCGTGTGGAAGGGCGGCAGGGCGGCCACGACGGCCTATCGAGGCGGGCCCAAGGGGCACGCGGCCGAGATGCGGGGCCTCGTCCGGCTGGTGCGGGGCGAGTCGCTGGGCGAGGCGGCGGACGCCGCCGACTTCCCCTCGGCGCTGTGGAGTTCCCTGGTGGCCTGTCGCGCGGTGCGCTCGCTCACCGAGGACCGCGTCGTGGACACGGCCCCCGGCACACCCGCTCTGGCCCGCGCGCTGGGCGCTCCGGTGCCCGGGCCCGGCGCGGCGGCCGCGGTACCGAAACCGGGCGGGCCGGCCGGCGGTGCCGCCGCGGCCACGGCGGCGTCCTGATGTGCGGCTTCGTCCTGCTGCTGAACCAGGCCGCGCGCCATCGGACGCCGTCGGACCCGGACCCGTGCGCGGTGCTCGCGCACCGCGGGCCCGACGCCGACGGCCATCTCGACCTCGACGGCGGCGACTGGCGGGCGGAACTGCACTTCCGCCGGCTGGCCGTGGTGGACCTCGACCCGCGCAGCGACCAGCCCTTCGGCACCCCCGAGCGGGGGGCGCTGGTCTACAACGGCGAGATCTACAACGCGCCGCGACTGCGCGAGCTGCTGCGCGGGCGGGGAGCGGTGTTCACCACCGAGGGCGACACCGAGGTCCTCTACGAGCTTCTGCTGCAACCGGACGCCCCGGGGCTGCTCGACCAGGTGGACGGGATGTTCGCCTTCGCCCTCGTCCTGCCCGACGGCGAGGTCCGCTACGGGCGCGACCGGCTGGGCGTCAAACCGCTGTACGCGGCGTCGGACGCGGGGGGCCGGCTGGCCGCGCTCGCCAGTGAGATCGAACCGCTGCGGGCCGCCGGTCTGGCCGGTGACGCCGACCCGGTCGCCGTGGCCCAGGGCGCCATGTTCCTGTGGACACCGCCGCCGAGGACCGGTTGGCAGCGGGTGCGGGCCGTACCGGCCGGGACGGTGCTCGCCGCGCGCGCACCCGGATATGACGAGGTGTCGGTGCACTGGCGGGCGGGTGCCGCGGCGCCCGCCGCGGACATCGGCGCCGCGGTGCGCACCTCGGTGGCCCGGCAGTTGCGCGCCGATGTGACGGTGGGTCTGCTGCTGAGCGGGGGCCTGGACAGCACCTGGCTGGGTGTGGAGATGGCCCGGCACGGCTTCGCGGGGCCCTCCTTCGCCGCGCGGCCCCGCACCACGGCGGCCGGCGCGGAGCCCTTCGAGGACGACGCCCCCTACGCGGCCCGGGTCGCCCGCCGGCTGGGTCTGCCGCTGACCTGGGTGGACCTCGATGTCGATGTGCTGCGCCGGATCCCGGAGCTGGTCGCCACCACCGAGGTGCCCTTCGGGGATCCCGCCGCCGTCGTCCTCATGCAGCTCTCGCAGGCCGCCCGCGGCGAGGCCACCGTGCTGCTGTCGGGGCTCGGGGTGGAGGAGTTGTTCCTCGGGTACGAGCGCTACCAGGCCGTCTGGCTGCTGCAGCGCTTTCCCGCGTGGGCGCGCCCCGCCCTCGGCGCCACCAGCGCGGTCCCCGCGCCACGGCGCTACCGCAGCCGCGCCGACAAGTTCGGGCGGCTGCTCCCGCTCGGCGCCCGCGACTGGTCCTGGGCGACGCAGGCGTACTACTCCGGGCGGGAGTGGGCGGCGCTGTCGCCGCACGTCGGCCTCGACGCGGTCACCGAACGGCACCGCGAGGTGGCGGGCGGCGTCCTGGACGCGGGCGGCACACCGCTCGCCGCGCTGGCGGAGTGCGACCGGCGGCTGTTCCTGCCGGGGCTGAACCTGCTGTACGCGGACCGGGCGTCGATGCGGGCGAGCGTGGAGCTGCGGGTGCCCTTTCTGGGCGAGCCGGTGGTGGCCGCCGCGTTCGGCGCCGTCGCCGAGGACCAGCTGCGGCTGGGCGACGGCAAGGCGCGGTTCCGCGCGGCCGCGGTGGCGGCCGGGGTGCCGCAGTTCGTCGCCCGGCGCCCCAAGACCGGCTTCGGGGCGCCGGTGCGGTCGCTGCTGCGGGAGCACGGGAGTCGGCTGTGGCGGGAGGTCCGGCGCTCCCCGCTGTTCGACGACGTCCTCGACCGGCGGACCGCGGACCGGCTCGTCGCCGAGCATGTCCAGGGCCGGCGCGACCGGGGGCTGGCGGTGTTCGGACTGCTGTGCGCGGCCGTGTGGTGGGAGCGGAACGCGGTGGCGGGCGCGGGACGCACCGCGGACGTCCTGTCGGGCTACGAGGCGGCCGCCGTCGGCTGATCCCCGGGGGTGGCGGGTGGCGGCCCCGCGGGGCTACGAGGCGGCCGCCGTCGGCTGATCCCCGGGGGCGTAGGGTCGCGGGCCAGCCGGCAGGACGCGATGCAGGGCGGTCAGCGCGTCCAGCAGGGGCGCGGCGCTCCAGCGGGGCGACTCCCACAGGGCCCGGTTGCCCCGGGGGTGCCCGGCCCGCCGGCCGGCGCCGAGGCCGGGGTAGCGGTCCACGACGGCCGCCAGCACGGCGCAGGCGAAGCCGGGGGCGGCGAGGCCGTGTTCGGCCGCCCAGGCCGCCATCCGTACCGCCGTCGCGTCGTTGTTCGGGTCGCGGCGGGGCCGGCCGTCCGCGAAGTAGCGGGGCAGGGGCCCGTCGAACAGGTCCCGCAGATAGTGGCGCGCCCCTCGTTCGAGAGGAGTCCGGACGTCCATACCGAGCCGTGTCCCCGCCTGGTGCAGACGCAGCAGCACATATCCGGTGTGGAAGCCGTCCACCCAGTCCAGGTCGGGGCGGTCGCCGTACGGCCATGAGCCGTCGGCGCGCTGACCGGCGAGGCTCACCTCGACCGCGTCGCAGGCCGCGGCGGCCAGGCGGTCCGCGAGCGCGCCCGGCAGGGTGCCGGTGCGGGACAGCCGGGCGGCGAGCGCGGCGCCCATGAGGTTGGCGTTGTGGACCAGGACGCCGCTCGTGGGGGTGTAGGTGAAGAACTCCCCGTTGTGCAGGTGCCCGAGCAGCCCGTGGGCGAGGGAGAGCACGGCACCGTCGTCGAGTGTCCCGGTGTCCAGGCAGCCGTCCGCGCAGAAGGTGGTGGCGACCAGGTTCGGGACGGAGGCGGGGTAGTGGGCCCAGCGGGTCTGCACGTCGAACTCGTAGCGCCACAGCCCGGCGTAGCGCCCGGACAGCTGCTCGGCGGCCGTCCGCCGGCCCAGCCGCAGGGCGCGCTCGCGCCATTCGGGCCGGGCTGCGAGCCGGGCGCAGGCGCTCGCGGCGGTGCCGGTGGCCGTCGCGGTGCGCAGGGGGCGGATGCCGAGGAGGGGGCGCAGATCGAGCGGGCTGCGCTTGACGGCCTGGAGCAGGCTCTGCCGCAGCACCCGGTGCACGGCCACCCGCCCCAGTGGCCCGGTCAGCCCGTCGTACGGGTCGGGGCCCGCCCAGTCCCGGTCCTCGGCCCATGCGTGGAGCCGCTCCGCGAGGGCGTACACCTCCGCGCCGTCGTACGGCGTCCGCAGGCCGGCACGCGCGGCGGGCAGGCCCCGCCTCGGGGAGCCGGTGGTGGCGGTGGTCGACGGCATGGGCCCTCCCGGGTGGATCGCCGTGCTGTGGTGGGTGTGTGATGCCGCTGCCGCGGCTCAGTAGGCGCCGGTGCCCGCCAGCACGGCGCGCACCGTCCGTACGAGCACCCCGACATCCACGGACAGGGACCAGTTGTCCACGTATCTGAGGTCCAGGGCGACGGTCTCGTCCCAGGAGAGATCGGAGCGCCCGCTGACCTGCCACAGGCCGGTGAGCCCGGGTTTGACGGCCAGCCGCCGCAGTTCCACCTCGTCGTAGCCGGCGACCTCGTCGGGCAGCGGCGGCCGGGGGCCGACCAGGGACATGTCCCCGCGCAGGACGTTGAAGAGCTGGGGCAGCTCGTCCAGGGAGTAGCGGCGCAGCACCCGGCCGACCCGGGTCACCCGGGGGTCGCGCCGCATCTTGAACAGGCGGCCGTCCTTCTCGTTGGTCCCGGCGAGCTGGGGCCTGAGCCGCTCGGCGTCGGCGACCATGGTGCGGAACTTGGCCATGGTGAAGGGCACCCGGCCGCGGCCGATGCGGGTCTGCCGGTGCACGACGGGGCCCGGCGAGTCCAGCCGTACGGCGAGGGCCACCGCCGCGAGCACCGGGGAGAGCAGCAGGATCAGCAGTGCCGCGCCCACCCGGTCCGTCACCGCCTTCAGCACGGCGCGCAGCCCCCGGCGCACCGGCGGGGCCACGTTCAGCAGGGTGAGCCCGGCCACGGAGGAGACACCGACCCGGCGCCCGGCGACCTCCGTCAGGCCCGGCACGACCACGAGCGGGCACTGGGCGCCGTGCAGGGCCCACGACAGCCGCCGCAGCCGGGCTCCGCTCAGATGCGGTCCCGGTACGACGACGACCACGTCCACGCCGAGCCGCCGGGCCGCCTCGAGCACCGGCGCGGAGTCGGCCGACATGCGCGGCGGAGCCTGTCGGCGCAGGCGGGCGGCGACCGGCGCCAGATCGTGCGGGTCCTCGTCGCCGATGGGGCACACCCCGACCACGACGAACTCGTGGTCGGTGCGTTTCGCGAGGTGGCTCACCAGACCGTCGACGGCCTCCGCCTCCCCGATCACCAGGGCCCGGCGGACGGCCCGGCCCGTGCGGCGCCGGGCGAGCAGATGACGGTGGATCAGTGTGTGCACGACGGCGCTCGCCGGGGCACACGGCACGAGGGCGGCCAGGGCGAGGAGGAAGGGGGACTCCTCGCCCGTCGCCGCCCGTACCACCGCGAGCAGTCCGACCAGTACCAGCCAGTCCTGCGACGTGGGGCCGACGTTGTCGCGCTCACCCAGCCGGCGTTCGGCGTAGCGGTCGCGTCCGGCACGCACGAGCAGCCAGGCCAGGGCCGCCACCGTCGCGTACGCCACCGCGTTTCTGCCGTCGGCCGGGGCGAAGGCCGCCCACACCGGTGCCCCGGCGGCCGCCGCGTCGCCGAGGACGGCCGCGGGCGCGTACCAGGCGGGCTTGCCGGTGCGGCGCCCGGCGGGTGGCTGCTCTCGGATGACCTGCGTCCGCGCGGGTCTCGTCGTCGGTGCGTGGGGCATTGTCTCCCCGAACAGCCACATGCGCCCTCCAGGAGGATCGGAAAGGACGAATCGAGTGTGTACGGCGGTCTGTGGGGGAGTGGGGCACGACGCGGGAGACGGGGAACTCTCACCCGATGAGCAGAGCTTCCCGCCCGGCGCATCCGTGCACCGGGCAGGTCTGCCTCGGGTGCGGTGCACGCACGAGGGGCCGGGGTCGCCTCACTCGCGACCCCGGCCCCTCGTGGCGGCACGCAGGCGGTCTACTTCACGGGCTCCGGCTCCGGCTCGCTCTCCGTCTGCGCCGTGCCCGCCGGGTCGGCCGGCGTCCTGACGGAGTCGAGCAGCAGCTGGGCCACGTCGACGACCTGGACGGACTCCTTGGCCTTGCCCTCGTTCTTCTTGCCGTTGACCGAGTCGGTCAGCATGACGAGGCAGAACGGACAGGCCGTGGAGACGATGTCGGGGTTGAGGGAGAGGGCCTCGTCGACGCGCTCGTTGTTGATGCGCTTGCCGATCCGCTCCTCCATCCACATCCGGGCGCCGCCGGCGCCGCAGCAGAAGCCGCGCTCCTTGTGGCGGTGCATCTCCTCGTTGCGCAGGCCCGGGACCCTGCCGATGATCTCGCGCGGCGGCGTGTAGATCTTGTTGTGGCGGCCCAGGTAGCACGGGTCGTGGTAGGTGATGATGCCCTCGACCGGGGTGACCGGGACCAGCTTGCCCTCGTCGACGAGGTGCTGGAGCAGTTGGGTGTGGTGGATGACCTCGTAGTCGCCGCCGAGCTGCGGGTACTCGTTGCCGATGGTGTTGAGGCAGTGCGGGCAGGTCGCGACGATCTTCTTGGCCGACTTCGGCTTCCTGGTCGCCGGGTCCACGTTGCCGTCCTCGTCGAGCGACTCGCCGAAGGCCATGTTCAGCGCGGCCACGTTCTCCATGCCGAGCTCCTGGAAGAGGGGCTCGTTGCCCAGACGGCGGGCGGAGTCGCCGGTGCACTTCTCGTCGCCGCCCATGATCGCGAACTTGACGCCCGCGATGTGCAGCAGCTCGGCGAAGGCCTTGGTGGTCTTCTTGGCGCGGTCCTCCAGGGCGCCGGCGCAGCCGACCCAGTAGAGGTACTCGACCTCGGTGAGGTCCTCGATGTCCCTGCCGACGACCGGGATCTCGAAGTCGACCTCCTTGGTCCACTCCAGGCGCTGCTTCTTGGCCAGGCCCCAGGGGTTGCCCTTCTTCTCCAGGTTCTTGAGCATCGTGCCCGCCTCGGACGGGAACGCGGACTCGATCATCACCTGGTAGCGGCGCATGTCGACGATGTGGTCGACGTGCTCGATGTCGACGGGGCACTGCTCGACGCAGGCGCCGCAGGTGGTGCAGGACCACAGCACGTCCGGGTCGATGACGCCGTTTTCCTCGACGGTGCCGATCAGGGGGCGCTCCGCCTCGGCGAGAGCCGCGGCGGGCACATCCTGGAGCTGCTCGGCGGACGCCTTCTCCTCGCCCTCCATGGTCTTGCCGCCGCCGGCCAGCAGATAGGGCGCCTTGGCGTGCGCGTGGTCGCGCAGCGACATGATCAGCAGCTTCGGCGAGAGCGGCTTGCCGGTGTTCCAGGCCGGGCACTGCGACTGGCAGCGGCCGCACTCGGTGCAGGTGGAGAAGTCCAGCAGGCCCTTCCAGGAGAACTGCTCGACCTGGGAGACACCGAAGACGTCGTCCTCGCCGGGGTCCTCGAAGTTGATCGGCTTGCCGCCGGACGTCATCGGCTGGAGCGCGCCGAGCGCCGTACCGCCGTCGCTCTCCCGCTTGAACCAGATGTTCGGGAAGGCCAGGAACCGGTGCCAGGCCACACCCATGTCCGTCTTCAGCGAGACGGTGATCATCCAGATGAAGGACGTCGCGATCTTGATCGTCGCGACCAGGTAGACGAGATTCTGGAGCGTGGTCAGGCCCAGGCCCTTGAAGGCAGCGACCAGCGGGTACGAGATCAGGTACGACGCCTCGTAGCCGTCCACGTGGTGCAGGGCACCCTCCAGGCCGCGGAGCGTCAGGATCGCCAGGCCGATGATGAGGATGACGGCCTCGACGAAGTAGGCCTGGCCGATGTTGGAGCCCGCGAAGCGGGACTTGCGGCCCGGGCGCCCCGGCCGGGACAGCTGGCGGATCACGATGAGCGTGAGGATGCCCAGCGTGGTGAGCACGCCGACCAGCTCGGTGAAGACCTCGTACGGTGCCCAGTCACCGATGACCGGGATGTACCAGTCGGCCCTGAAGAGCTGCCCGAAGGCGTTGACCAGGGTCAGGACCAGGGTGAAGAAGCCCACCGCCACGAACCAGTGCGCGACGCCGACGATGCCCCAGCGGTTCATGCGGGTGTGGCCGAGGAACTCCTTGACCACGGTGACGGTGCGCTGCTTGGGGTCGTTGGTACGGGTGCCGGCGGGCACGTTCTGTCCGAGCCGCACGAAGCGGTAGATCTGGCCGATGGCTCGGGCGAACAGCGCCACGCCGACCACGGCCAGGACCAGCGACACGATGATCGCGGCGAGTTGCATTTGGGGGCTCCTCGGGCCTGCGAGGGGGTTTCCTCCGATGTACGTCCGGTGTACTCCGAAGGTGCGATTACTAAGCGGTAACTTATGCAGTCCGTCTGAGACTACCCACTTATGCCGCCGCACTGTAGTGGCGCAAGCGGTGATCTGCGTCGCTGTGCCCCGCCGCCGGACTCAGCCGCCGGAGCCGCCCGTGCCGCCGGCCGGAGCGAACACCACACGGAACATTCTGGGCCAGTACTTCCCCGTGACGAAAAACTGGTCCGTTCCGGGTACGGCCGCGATGCCGTTGAGCACGGCCCCGGCGGGGAGTGTGTCCGCCCGCACCAGCCCCGAGGCGTCGATGTCCGCGGTCACCGCGCCGGTGGCCGGGTCGATCCGCACGATCCGGTCGGTGGAGTACACATTGGCGTACACGGCGGCACCGGCGCACTCCAGCTCGTTCAGCCGGGTCAGCGGGGCGCCGTTCTCGGTGACCGTGACCCCGCCGGTGGCCGCGAGGGTGCGCGGGTCCCGGAACGTCAGCCGGGCCGAGCCGTCGCTCGTCACCAGCCTGTGCCGGTCCTTCTGGTAGCAGATCCCCCAGCCCTCGTCCGGATACCGGACGCGGCGCAGCTCCTTCAGGGTGGTGGTGTCGCGCTCCACGGCGACCCGGTCCCGCCAGGTGAGCTGCCACAGGGTCGGGCCGAGCACGGTGATCCCCTCGCCGAACAGGGGCCCGGGCAGGGTCGCGCGCACCGTGGGCTTCCGGCCCGGGGGCCCGGCCTGCACCCAGGAGCCGCCGGAGATGCCGGTGCCCTCGTAGAGCGTGCGGCCGGCCAGTTCGAGGCCCTCGGTGAACGCCGCCGGGTCGTGGGCAAGGACCTCCAGCACCTTGACCCGCAGCCGCTCGACCCGGTGGGCGGCGGGCGCGCCCCCGGCCGGCCGCGGAGGGCGGCCGAAGGCCCGGTCCCCCGCGGCGCACGACACCAGCAGCAGCGCCCCGACCAGCAGGGCCATCCCCGACAGGACCGGTCTCGCGCGGTCACGCACGGCAGGCACCGCCCGTCTTCAGGACCGCCCGCAGGGGTGTCACCAGGGGCTGGCGCAGCAGCGTGGGGACGCGGTCGGCGTGGGGTTCCAGCAGATGCAGGACCAGGGTGCGCCGGGACCGGGCGGGCAGTTCCAGGTCCAGGGTGAACACCGCGTGGCCGCGTTCGACGCCGGGCGAGACCAGCGCCGGGCGGCCGTCCAGCTCGGCGCCGGTGAGGGAGGCGCCGACCCCCGCGTAGTAGGAGACCAGGAGGCGGTTGTCGCCCGGCCTGGTGCGGTAGGGCGGGGAGTCCTCCCGCAGCGTGACATAGCCGGGCAGGCCGCTCGCCGGGGCCCGGTTGGCCAGGGTCACGGTGGCGGTGACCGGGCGATCGCCGGCGGGGCAGCCGTCCCCTTCCGCCTTCCACACCAGGCTCCGGTCGAGGTAGTAGTCCAGCTTGGAGCCCGCCGCGTTGTTCACGACCAGGCCCGCGAAGGGGCCCGGCGCGTCGGGGAGCGTGCCGGCGTACGGCAGTGACTCGAGGAGCCGCTGCTCCTGCGCGCGGGCGCTCCACACCTTCAGCCGTCCGTCCCGCTCGGCGTCGTGCGCGGCGAGCAGCAGTCCCGGCAGCATCCGGGCGTTCTCGGCCGCGGCCATCAGCCGCCCGGCGGCGGCACGGGCCGCCTCCACGAAGAACGCCTTGCGCCGGGTGAGGTCGCCGTAGCGCGCGTAGCTGGTCCGCTCGGTGAGCTCCACGACGTTGCCGGCGGTCAGCTCGGTGCCGTCGGCCGTCCGGGCGGGCCCGGTGACCTGGAGGAATCGGCTCAGGGTGACCGGGTCCACGGCGATCACCCCGTCCACCCGCTCCCCGGTGTGCCGGCGCCATGCCGCCGCCCAGATGCGGGCCGCGTAGGGGAAGTGCGGGCTCATGTTGGAGTTGGCCCAGACCCGGGTGGGTGCGTCGCCCTGGTAGCGGGCCGTGAACTCGGGCCCGAGGTCGAGGTCCGCCTTGGCCGTGGCCATCTCGGTGTTGTTGCCGAACCGCTCGAAGGACAGCCGGCCCCGGTCGGCCCGCAGCACGGCGAAGGCCCCGGGCACTCCTCCGGTGCCGCGTGCCTCGGCGATGTTCTGGAAGGCGAGGAAATAGCGCCGTTCCCCTTGCGCGCCGAGCATGGGCGGCAGGACCCGGGCCGCCACGGAGACATCGGTCATCACCGGCGCGAGGCGGTCGAGCTGCCGGGCGAGCCCGGCGCGGGCCCGGTCGGCGGCGGGCAGCCAGGTCGTCTCCGGCAGCCGGTGCACATCCGCCCGCACCTCGGCCGTGACGTCGGCGGCCCGCACCAGCCGCGGCGCGGACTGCCGCAGTGCCGTGAGGGCCTCGGCCATCCCGCCGCCGTGCCCGTCCGGGGCGGCCGCCGGGAGGACGCCCGCGAGCGGGGTCAGTACCTCGCCGGCCAGCCGGTCGGCCGCGTAGGCGGCCCCGCGCACGGTGCTGACCGGTTCCCCGGCCACCGGCAGCAGCGTCGCCGCGTACCAGGCGGGGCCACTGGTCAGGCGATGCGCCCGGGCGGCGTGCACGGCCGCGGAACGCACCGCCGCCAGCCGCTCCCGGGCGGAACCGGGCGCGGAGCCGGGGGCCTGCGGGGATGTCGCCGAGCGCCGTAGTGACTCCAGGTCCCGCTGGGCCGCGGCCAGCTCGGAGCGGGCGAACGCTCCGGTGACCCCGATCCAGACGGCGGCGGCCACCGGGAGCGCGGCGACGGTCAGCAGCGCGGTTCTGAGCACGCGCCGGCGGATCCGGGTCCCCTTGCCGGCAGGGGCGGCCCCGGGCACGCGGACGGCGTCCCGGCCGGGGCCGGGACGCCGTGGTACCGCGGCAGGGGTGTCCGGCTCCGTCATGAACTGCGGCGACGCCGTACGGCCAGCATCGTGCCGCCGCCCGCCGCGATCAGGCCGGCCGCGGTGCCGCCGACGGCCAGGGCCTTCTCGCTTCCGGTGGCCGCGAGGCCCGCACGGTGCTCGGGGCGTTCCCAGGCGGCGTGGCGGCCGTGGCCGCCGCCGGGATGGTCGTCGCCGGGCCGGCCGAGCGCCGGCAGCACCCGGATGCGGGTGGAGGCGCTGCGGTGGGGGTTGCGCGCGGTGAGCCGGAAGACGTGCAAGCCGGGGCGGACCCTGCTCGGGATGGTCACGGTGCCGTCGACCGTTCCGTCGTCGTGGGCCTGGAAGCGGCCGAGGACGATCTCGCGCGACTCCAGCAGCACCGTGACGATCTGCCGGGGGGCGAAACCCGTGGCGTGGTGGGTCACTGTCTCCCCGACCCGGACCGTCGTTTTGTCGAGGGTCAGGGTCGGGGGTGGAGGCGGGTACTGGGCGTAGGCGGTCTGCGCCCCCATCAGCGGTGCGGCCACGAGCACGGCAGCCGATGCTGCGGATGCCAGTGCGTACCGCCATCTGGGCGATGACGTCATCTTCTTCACTCTCCTCGACTTCGGTCCGGGCCAGGCGGCGGCTGCGTCGGCCGTAATCAAGATCTAGATACATCGAATAAATGGGACATTTATGCTCGACGGACCCGGTACTGCCCAGAAGGCACCGGATGGGGGAGCGCTTGTTTCCTCGATGGCCCACGCGATCGTGCCGATGGAGTGACGAGGTGGTGTGCGTCGCCAGGGTCGTTCACCGGGCCGACATGGGGTGCCTCCCCCGGTTGGCGTGCGCGAGTCCCTATCTTCGGCTGTGCGCACAGGGAACAGAACAGCCCAATTGGGGCGATTCCCTTGGTTCTATGAGGGGTGCAGCTTGGATCTCCACGGTTTCCTGAAGGCTCTTGCCAGACGCTGGCCGACCGTCCTGGTCTGTCTGGTGCTCGCGATCGGGGCGGCGTTCGCCGCGACGGCTCTGAGCACACCCGTCTACGAGGCCCGGACCCAGCTCTTCGTCGCCACCCGCACCGGTGACGACACCGCCCAGCTGAACCAGGGTCAGAGCTTCTCGCAGGCGCGTGTGCAGTCGTACGCCGCGATCGTGACGACGCGTCAGGTGACCGGACCCGTGGTGAAGAAGCTGCGTCTGCGCACCACGCCCGAGGAGCTGGCGTCCCGGATCACCGCCGACGCCCCGCTCAACACCGTGCTCATCGACATCACCGTGCGGGACACCGTGCCCCGGCGCGCGGCACGCATCGCCAACGCGGTCGCCGACCGGTTCGGCGATGTCGTCGAGCGACTGGAGACGCCCCGACGTGCGGCCGGATCCGAGGGGTCCGCGAGGTACTCCTCGCGCGGCGGCGGTGTGGCCGTCTCCCCCGTCTCGCTGGGCGTCACCCAGGAGGCCGTCCCGCCGCTCGCCCCGGTATCGCCCCGCCCGCTGCTCAATCTGGCCGCGGGGGCGCTGGCCGGTCTGCTGCTCGGTGCCGGGCTTGTCGCCGTGCGCGAGAACCTCGATACCACCCTCAAGTCCAGCGAGGCGCTGGGCGAGTTCACCGCGCTGCCGGGCCTCGGCAGCATTCCCTACGACAAGAACGCGCCCAGGCAGCCGCTGGTCAGCGCCGATGTGCACTCCAAGCGTGCCGAGGCCTTCCGCAAGCTGCGCACCAATCTGCAGTTCGCGCAGGTCGACGACCGCCCGCGGATCATCGCGGTGACGAGTTCGGTCCCCGGCGAGGGCAAGACCAACACCGCGGTGAACCTCGCCCTCTCGCTCGCCGAGGCGGGGGTCTCCACCTGCCTGGTCGACGCCGACCTGCGCCGCCCCTGTGTGGCCGGGACCTTCGGCCTGGTCCAGGACGCCGGTCTCACCACGGTTCTCATCGGGCAGGCACGGATCGAGGACGTGCTCCAGGAGGGCGGCGGCCGGCTCGCGGTGCTCACCAGTGGCGCCGTACCGCCGAACCCGACCGAGCTGCTCGCCTCGGCGCGCATGAAGGAGGTGCTGCACGAGCTGGCGGACAGCTACGAGGTCGTGATCGTGGACACCGCACCCCTGCTGCCGGTCGCCGACACCGTCGGACTGGCCTCGCTCACCCAGGGCGCGCTGCTGGTCGTCCGCGCGGCGCGGACCAGCCGGGACCAGGTCCGCTCCGCCGCCGAGTCGCTGGATCGGGTGGGGGTCCGCGTCCTCGGCACCGTCTTCAACATGGACCCGGCTCCCAAGGGTGACAGCTACAGCGCCTACGGGCGGTACGGCGAGCTGCCCGCTCCCCGTGGGTCGGACCCCCGGGGCGGGGCCGGTGTGCCGCCGCTGGCGCGGGGCGTGGGCGGACCGTGATGCCGGACGGCGGAACATGACACGGGTTCTGTTCGTCTGTACGGGCAATGTGCACCGCTCGGTGCTGGCCGAGCGGCTGCTGGCCGCGCGACTGGGGCCCGGCTCGGCGGTACGGCCCGAGAGCGCGGGCACCCAGGCCTGGCACCGGCGCGGCATGGAGCGCTCCACCCGGGCCGTGCTGGAGGAGCTGGGCGGTGACGGTTCGCACTTCGAGGCCCGGCCGCTCAGCGCGGAGCTGGTCGCGGGCGCGGCGTTGGTGCTCGGGCTCGCCCGTGAGCACCGGGAGGCGGCCGTGCGGCTCACCCCGGTGGCGCTGCGGCGCTGCTTCACCCTGAAGGAGTTCGTGCGGCTGGCGGCCGGGGCGGCGGTGCCGTCGGACCGCGGCCGGGCCGACGCCGTGGTGGCGGCGGTGGCCGCCCGGCGGGGCCGCGTGGCCACGGTCGCGCCGCACGAGGACGACATCGCGGACCCCTGGGGAAGGCCGCACCATGAGTTGCAGGGGTGTGCCCGGGAGATCGACGGGCAGGTGACCAGACTCGCCCGGCTGCTGGAGGGCGGCGAGGCGAACGCCTGAGCGGGGCCCTGCCCCACTCGCCGGCGCGCCCCTGACCTGGGGCTTTCCGTCATTGTCGTTCGGTGCCGGATGAAAGTTGAGTCGAGCTGACTCAGGTCTGTTGACGCCGCACGATCCCTCATGCATCCTTGAGCCTGTTCCACTCAAGTCACTGGAGGAATCGAAATGGCACGTGCGGTCGGCATCGACCTGGGCACGACTAACTCCGTCGTCAGCGTTCTGGAGGGCGGCGAGCCCACCGTCATCACCAACGCCGAGGGTGCCAGGACCACGCCGTCCGTCGTCGCCTTCGCCAAGAACGGCGAGGTGCTGGTCGGTGAGGTGGCCAAGCGTCAGGCGGTCACCAACGTCGACCGGACCATCCGGTCCGTGAAGCGTCACATGGGCACCGACTGGAAGATCGCGCTCGACGGGAAGGACTTCAACCCGCAGCAGATCTCCGCGTTCATCCTGCAGAAGCTGAAGCGGGACGCCGAGGCATACCTGGGCGAGAAGGTGACCGACGCGGTCATCACCGTCCCGGCGTACTTCAACGACTCCGAGCGTCAGGCCACCAAGGAGGCCGGCGAGATCGCGGGCCTGAACGTCCTGCGCATCGTCAACGAGCCGACCGCCGCCGCGCTGGCCTACGGCCTCGACAAGGACGACCAGACCATCCTCGTCTTCGACCTCGGTGGCGGCACCTTCGACGTGTCCCTGCTGGAGATCGGCGACGGCGTCGTCGAGGTGAAGGCCACCAACGGTGACAACCACCTCGGTGGTGACGACTGGGACCAGCGCGTCGTCGACTACCTGGTCAAGCAGTTCCAGTCCGGCCACGGCGTGGACCTGAGCAAGGACAAGATGGCCCTCCAGCGCCTCCGCGAGGCCGCCGAGAAGGCCAAGATCGAGCTGTCCTCCTCCACCGAGACCTCGATCAACCTGCCGTACATCACCGCGTCCGCCGAGGGCCCGCTGCACCTGGACGAGAAGCTCACCCGGGCGCAGTTCCAGCAGCTGACGGCCGACCTGCTCGAGCGCTGCAAGACGCCGTTCCACAACGTCATCAAGGACGCCGGCATCTCCATCAACGAGATCGACCACGTCGTCCTCGTGGGTGGCTCGACCCGTATGCCCGCCGTCGCCGAACTGGTCAAGGAACTGACCGGCGGCAAGGAGGCCAACAAGGGCGTGAACCCGGACGAGGTCGTCGCCATCGGCGCCTCGCTCCAGGCCGGTGTCCTCAAGGGCGAGGTCAAGGACGTCCTGCTCCTCGACGTGACCCCGCTGTCCCTCGGTATCGAGACCAAGGGCGGCATCATGACCAAGCTGATCGAGCGCAACACCACGATCCCGACCAAGCGGTCCGAGATCTTCACCACGGCCGAGGACAACCAGCCGTCCGTGCAGATCCAGGTCTACCAGGGCGAGCGTGAGATCGCGGCGTACAACAAGAAGCTCGGCATGTTCGAGCTGACCGGTCTGCCGCCGGCGCCGCGCGGTGTCCCGCAGATCGAGGTGTCCTTCGACATCGACGCCAACGGCATCATGCACGTCACGGCGAAGGACCTCGGCACCGGCAAGGAGCAGAAGATGACCGTCACCGGCGGCTCCTCGCTGCCGAAGGACGAGGTCGACCGGATGCGCCAGGAGGCCGAGCAGTACGCGGAGGAGGACCACCGCCGCCGCGAGGCCGCCGAGACCCGCAACCAGGGCGAGCAGCTCGTCTACCAGACCGAGAAGTTCCTCAAGGACAACGAGGACAAGGTCCCGGGCGAGATCAAGACCGAGGTCGAGTCCGCCGTCGCCGAGCTGAAGGAGACGCTCAAGGGCGAGGACACCGCCGAGATCCGCAGCGCCACGGAGAAGGTCGCGGCCGTCTCGCAGAAGCTCGGCCAGGCCATGTACGCCGACGCCCAGGCCGCCCAGGCCGCCGGCGCGGGTGCCTCCGAGGCCAAGGCCGACGACGACGTGGTCGACGCCGAGATCGTGGACGACGAGCGCAAGGACGGTGCCGCGTGACGGAGGAGACCCCGGGCTTCGAGGAGAAGCCCGACGTCCCCTCCGGCGCCCCTGAGGACGCCGAGCCGAAGGCCGCCTCCCCCTCTCCGGAGGAGGCGGCGGCCCCGGCGGGGGACGCAAGCGCACAGAACGCCGGTCTGGTGGCCCAGCTGGACCAGGTGCGCACGGCGCTCGGTGAGCGCACGGCGGACCTTCAGCGCCTCCAGGCCGAGTACCAGAACTACCGTCGCCGCGTCGAGCGCGACCGGATCTCGGTCAAGGAGATCGCCATCGCGAACCTCCTGACCGAGCTCCTGCCCGTGCTCGACGACATCGGCCGCGCACGGGAACACGGCGAGCTGGTCGGCGGGTTCAAGTCCGTCGCCGAGTCGCTGGAGACCGTCGCGGCGAAGATGGGTCTGCAGCAGTTCGGCAAGGAGGGCGAGCCCTTCGACCCGACGATCCACGAGGCTCTGATGCACAGCTACGCGCCGGACGTCACCGAGACGACGTGCGTGGCAATTCTGCAGCCAGGGTATCGCTTCGGCGAGCGCACCATCCGCCCCGCGCGGGTGGCCGTCGCCGAGCCGCAGCCGGGAGCGCAGACGGTCAAGGCCGAGGAGAGCACCGAGGCGGGCGACGACAAGGAGAACGGTGGCCCGGACGAGGGCTGACGTACACCACGAACGCGTAGGGAAGGAGGGGCGTCGGGGATGAGCACCAAGGACTTCATCGAGAAGGACTACTACAAGGTCCTCGGCGTCCCCAAGGACGCCACCGAGGCCGAGATCAAGAAGGCGTACCGGAAGCTCGCCCGCGAGTTCCACCCGGACGCCAACAAGGGCAACGCCAAGGCGGAGGAACGTTTCAAGGAGATCTCCGAGGCGAACGACATCCTCGGCGACCCCAAGAAGCGCAAGGAGTACGACGAGGCCCGCGCCCTCTTCGGCAACGGCGGCTTCCGTCCCGGCCCCGGGGCGGGCGGCTCGTTCAACTTCGACCTCGGCGATCTCTTCGGCGGCCAGGGCGGCGCCGGGGGGAGCTTCGGCGGGGGTCTCGGTGACGTCTTCGGGGGCCTGTTCAACCGTGGCGGCGGCGCGGGAACGCGCACGCAGCCGAGGCGCGGCCAGGACATCGAGTCCGAGGTCACCCTCAGCTTCATGGAGGCGGTGGACGGCGCGACCGTGCCGCTGCGCATGTCCTCGCAGGCGCCCTGCAAGGCCTGCTCGGGCACCGGCGACAAGAACGGCACACCGCGGGTGTGCCCGACCTGTGTCGGCACCGGGCAGGTCACGCGGGGCTCGGGCGGCGGCTTCTCGTTGACCGACCCCTGCCCGGACTGCAAGGGCCGCGGTCTGATCGCGGAGAACCCCTGCGAGGTCTGCCACGGCAGCGGCCGGGCGAAGTCGTCCCGGACGATGCAGGTGCGCATCCCCGCGGGAGTCTCCGACGGGCAGCGCATCCGGCTGCGCGGCAAGGGCGCGCCCGGCGAGCGGGGCGGCCCGGCCGGCGATCTGTATGTCGTCGTGCATGTGAACCCGCACCCGGTCTTCGGCCGCAAGGACGACAACCTGACGGTGAGCGTGCCGGTGACGTTCGCGGAGGCGGCCCTCGGCGCCGAGATCCGGGTGCCCACCCTCGGCGGGCCCCCGGTGACGCTGAAGCTGCCTCCGGGCACGCCCAACGGGCGCACACTGCGCGCCCGTGGCAAGGGCGCGGTCCGCAAGGACGGCACGCGCGGGGACCTGCTGGTCACCGTCGAGGTGAGTGTCCCCAAGGACGTCTCGGGGAAGGCTCGAGACGCGCTGGAGGCGTATCGCGAGGCGACCGCGGGGGAGGACCCGCGGGCGGAGCTGTTCCAGGCCGCGAAGGGAGCATGAGGAGATGGACGGCCGTCGGCGTAACCCGTACGAACTGACCGAGGACACCCCGGTCTACGTCATCTCGGTGGCGGCCCAGCTCTCCGGACTGCACCCGCAGACGCTGCGCCAGTACGACCGCCTGGGCCTGGTGTCCCCGGACCGCACCGCGGGCCGGGGCCGGCGCTACTCGGCCCGCGACATCGAACTGCTCCGCCAGGTACAGCAGTTGTCACAGGACGAGGGCATCAACCTGGCCGGCATCAAGCGCATCATCGAGCTGGAGAACCAGGTGGTCGCGCTCCAGTCCCGCGTGGCGGAGCTTCAGGCCGCCCTGGACGGTGCGGCGGCGACGATGCGTCAGCGCGAGGCGGCGGTGCACGCCTCGTACCGCCGCGACCTGGTGCCGTACCAGGACGTGCAGCAGACCAGCGCGCTGGTGGTGTGGCGGCCCAAGCGGCAGCAGCAGGCGGACTGATCCGTCTCGCGCGGAAGGGGCGGCACCGGAGGTGTTCCGGTGCCGCCCCTTCCGCGTGCGCTCGGAGCCAGGAGTCCAGGATGCCGTAGGCCTTGGTCCTCACGGCCTTCTGCGCTCCCTGACCGCCGCCGAGGCGCAGGAGTCACGGCGGAGGGGGGAGCGGCGGTGAGCAGGCCGCCCGCGGCGGCGAGCACGACGGCGGTGGCGGCCGCCACGGCGGTGCGTCGTCTGGCCGAGTTCATTCGGTCCTGTGATCGGACCGAGACGCGGAAGGGTGTTCATGATCACGACATGCGAGGCGGGGAAGAGGTTATACAGATCTTTACGACTCGACGACCTTCCCTTTGTGTGCGGCGTCCGACGCGGCCGGAGCGCCGGTGGCGGGGCGGCGGAGCTCGACGAGGTCCCGGGGCGGAGGGGTGCGGGTGCGGCAAGGGCAGGCCCGGCGCAAGGCGGGTGAGGGGTGGCCTCGCTATGTGATGTAGATCACGTTTGGCGTCGGAGGTGAACGTTGCGGAACGTCAAGGAAGTTGACGATCCGTCGGTTTCGCGATCTTTGCAGGTGGCGGCAGAAACCTCCATCACGCGAAGGTTCGGCAACGGCCCTCGCGGTGTGCTTCCTTGGTCTTCACTTGACTTCCACTCGGATGCTGTTGCCATCTCGTTAACCCGTACTTCTTGACGTTGCATACCGTCGCCGCGTTGGCTTTCAGCCACCTGAGTCGCAATGCTGCTCCCCCGCCCGGAAGGCACCTGATGTGAACGCTCGTACCACCCGCAGGACCGCTGTGCGTCGAACCGCCATAGCCCTGGCCGCGTCCGCGGCGGCCGTGTCTCTCGCCGCGTGCGGCGTCATCGACGGGGTCGGCGGGGGCAGCAGCTCCGCGTCTCCCAAGAAGGGCGACGACATCACAGTGGGTCTCCTTCTGCCGGAGAAGGAGAACCCGAGGTACGACAAGTTCGACTTCCCGATCATCCGGGACCAGGTGCGCTCCCTCACCCACGACAAGGGCAAGGTCCTCTACGCCAACGCCGACGCCGACGCGGCCAAGCAGAGCGAGCAGCTCGACCAGATGGTCGCCGACAAGGTGGATGTGCTGCTGGTGGACCCGGTGGACGCCAAGGCCCTCGCATCGGGCGTGGAGAAGGCCAAGAAGGCGGGCATTCCGGTCATCGCCTACGACCGGCTCGCCCAGGGGCCGATCGACGCGTACATCTCCTTCGACAACGAACTGGTCGGCCAGGTGCAGGGCCGCGCCCTCGTCGAGGCGCTCGGCAGCAAGGCGGAGACCAGCAAGATCGTCATGATGAACGGCTCGGTCACCGACCCGAACGCCGCGCAGTTCAAGGAGGGCGCGCTCAGCGAACTCCAGGGCAAGGTCAACATCGTCAAGTCCTACGACACGAAGGACTGGAAGCCGGAGAACGCCAAGGCGAACATGACCGAGGCGATCCAGGCCGTCGGCCTGAGCAACATCGCGGGCGTCTACTCGGCCAACGACGGCATGGCCGGCGCCGTCATCGAGGCCCTGAAGGAGGCGGGCGTCAGCAAGCTCCCGCCGGTGACGGGGCAGGACGCCTCGCTGGACGCCGTGCAGCGGATCGTCACGGGCGAGCAGTACATGAGCGTGTACAAGTCGTACCCGGAGGAGGCCAACAACGCCGCGGAGATGGCGGTGGCGAAGGTCCAGGGCCGCTCGATCGAGTTCGACGCGCTGACCCGGGACAAGGTGGACAGCCCGACGGAGAAGAAGATCCCGTCGATGCTGGTGCCGGTGGTCGCGCTCACGAAGGCCAACATCAAGGACACCGTGATCCAGGACAACATCTACACGGTCCAGGACATCTGCACCCCCAAGTACAAGGCCGCCTGCACGGCTATCGGCCTGAAGTAACGGGCGTCCCGCGGCGGGCACAGAGCAACGGCCGTGGGGGGGGGGGGGGGGCGCCCCGGCCCCCCCCCCCCGGTGGGGGGGGGGGCCCCCCCCCCCCCCCCCCCCACGGCCGTTTTCCGTGGGGCCCCTCCCGGCCCCCCGCTCACCTGGCTGCAAACGGAACTTCCGGAGGGAGGGAGAATCCGGGATGTTCCCGGCGAGAGCGGGCGTCGGGGCGGCGGAGCCTTGTTGCGGAGGCGGGCGGCTCCGCGCATAGTTGCGCTGCGAACACGCTGCAGGACGCTGGAGCCGGGAGTTGGAGCCAGGGGTGGAAGATGGCCGGGCACGGGACGGACGCGCATCCGCACGGCGCTGACCGGCTCTGTGAGTCCGGGAACCGGGTGTACTCCCGGGCCGTACGCCGGGGCCGGGTGCCCCGTGCCGACGCCGCGTCGGTGCCCTGCCTGCTGGAACTCGCGCTGCTGCACCCGGATCCCGACGACATGGACTGGCTGGTGCCGACCTCCCCGCAGGAGGTCATGACCCGGCTGCTGCGCGGCGTCCACGAGGAGGTCAGCGCGAGCCAGGCACGGGTCGGGGCGGCGGTGGCCGCGGTCGAGTGGTACGCCGGGCTCGGCGGCCGGGAGCAGGGTCCCGCGGAGGGCGTGGCGATCCGTGTCCTGGACGGGCTGCCGCGGATCCGTGCCGCCATGGACGAGGCGACGGAACAGTGCACGCGCGAGGTGCTGACGGTGCAGCCGGGCGGCATCCGCCGCGAGGACGAGCTCTCCGAGGGCCTGCACCGGGCGCTGGAGATGCGCCGCAGGGGCGTCCGGATGCGCGATCTGTACACGCACGTCGCCCGCCACGGCCAGGGGCTGCACACCTACATGGAGCTGATGGGCGAGGCGGCCGAGGCCCGCACCCTGGACGAGGTGCCCGAGCGCCTGATCCTGTTCGACCGCACGGTCGCCTTCATCCCGGCGAACCCCGACCGCACCATCGCGCTGGAGCTGCGCCACCCGGCCCTGATCGACTATCTGGTCACCATCTTCGAGCGGCTGTGGCGCCTGGCGATCCCGCTGACGTCCCCGCTGCCGGAGACCGGCATCGACGGCATCACCCACCGGGAACGCTCGATCGCGGCGCTGCTGGCGGAGGGCCACCAGGACGCCGTGGTCGCCGAGCGCCTCGGCATCAGTGTGCGCACCTGCCGGGCGCACATCGCCCGGCTTTCCGAGACCCTGGGCGCCGCGAGCCGTACCCAACTGGGCGTCCGCATCGCACAGGCGGGCCTGGACGGGCCCGCGCACGCCCCCGAACTGCTCCCCCTCACCACTCCCGGCGCCCCGGAGTCCCCCACCGGTCTGTGAAGCCCCCGCAACCGGCTTGTGAGGCGCCCCCGCCCGCCTGGGAGTCCTCTTCAAGGCCTCCGGCCCCCGCGGCCCGCCCACGGCTCTCCAACCGGCCTGCGGCTCTCCAACCGGCCTGCGGCTTCCCAACCGGCCTGCGGCTTCCCAACCGGCCTGCGGCTTCCCAACCGGCCTGCGGCTTCCCAACCGGCCTGCGGCTTCCCAACCGGCCTGCGGCTTCCCAACCGGCCTGCGGCTCTCCAACCGGCCTGCGGCTCTCCAACCGGCCTGCGGCTCTCCAACCGGCCTGCGGCTTCCCAACCGGCTGATGAGGCTCCTTCAAGGCCTCCGGCCCCCGCGGCCCGCCTACGGCTCCCCAACCGGCCTACGGCTCCCCAACCGGCTGATGAGGCCCCCGCCGGCCTACGAGCCCTTACCGGCCCAAGAGTCCCCTTCACCGGCTTATGAGCCCTTCACCGGCCTATGAGCCCCCGTCACCGCGAGGGCCCGGGCCGCCCTCCCCCGGCGGGTGGTTCTGACTCAGGATCCCCGACTGCGCTATGAGATAGCCGAGTTGGGCACGGCTGCCGCTGCCGAGGGCTGTGGCCAGCTTGGCTATGTGGGCGCGGCAGGTGCGCACGTTCATGCCCAGGCGGCGGGCGATGGCCTCGTCGACATGGCCCTCCACCAGGAGCTTGGCGATGGAGTGCTGGATGTCCGTGATGCCGTCCGGATCGGTTTCGTAGGGGGTGCCCGCCCTCAGCGGCACCGCCCGGCCCCACATGAACTCGAAGACCTTCACCAGATAGCGGACGAGGCCCGGGTGACGCAGCTCCAGGGCGACCTGGCGGTCGTCGCTGATGGGGATGAACGCGACCGCCTCGTCGCAGATGATGAGCCGCTCGACGAGTTCGTCGATGGTGCGGTACTCGGCCTTGCCGTCGGCGAACTGGTCCACGTACGCCAGTCGCTCCGGGCTGTAGCGGGCCGTGTGCTGATAGAGGGTCCGGATGCGCACCCCACGCTCGATCAGCGGCCGGTCGCGCTCCAGACCCTCGATGAGCCGGCGTTCGGGGCGGTGGCCGCTCGGCTGGACCGTCAGCATCTCGTTCTGGCACTGGGCCGTGGCCAGGTCGAGCGCCGCGTTGATCCGGTCGAGCCCCTCCAGCACCGTGATCGAGTGCGTGGGCGCGGTCACCTGCGCGCTGAGCGCCATGAACGGCTCGAAGGTTTCGGCCAGGTTGGTCGACAGCCGCCTGCGCTCGGATATCTCACGTTCTATCGGGTTCAGCCGCTGGGCCAGGGCGACCGAGGGGGGCACGGGACGCAGCCAGGTGGCGTCGTCCGGATCGGGATGGAGGAGGGCGAACTCCATCAGGCAAGGAGCCTCTTCCGCGTCGGCGCGGGCGATACGCCCTGTGCGCAGGGCGTTCGCATACAGGCGGCCACCCTCCTCGCACAGTTCGGTCAAGGCATGGGGATGTGTCTCTTTAGCCCGATTGGTTGTCAAACCTCCACCCCCCAGGGTCCTGAACATGCAGGAACATGATGCACCGATTGTGTGGCCATGACGTGCCCGAATGAGCCATCGTCTAAGTCGACGGGGGAAGAGGGGACCTTCAAGTGAGGACGAAGCCGACTATGGGTAAGAGAATGCTTCGCTCGGTGCTTGTCGCCACCTTCTCCGCCGTTGTGGCCTTCGGAACACTGAGTGGCCTCTCCGGCACGAAGGAGGACGTGCGAGCGGACAGCGTCTGGTCGTTGGTGCCCGCTTCTTCTGCGGCCGGCGATGGCAATGCGCCCGTCGGCACAGATGACAGCGTGTGGAGCTGATGTGACCACTCCTCCGGACGACCGCACCTTCCGTCGCGAGATGGCCACGGCCTACCGCTCCGGCTGGCACTTCATCGACCTGGTCACCGCCATCCCCCACAGCGGTGACTCGTTGATGGTGACCGTGTTCGGGGAGCCCGTGGTCGTCGCCCGGGACGATGACGATGATGTGCGGGCCTACCGGCTCCTGCGGCGGCCTCGGGGGGCGCCGCAGCCTGTCCGGTGCGCCATACGGTACGGAATGATCTTTGTGAATCTTGACCAGCGCGACCACCGGCTGGTCGAACCGGACACCCCGGTCATGCGGACCATTACAGCCACCCCCCGCAGTGCCTGACGCGATTCCCCCGTCGTAACAGATCGCTCAGGTGCTTCCCCCCGCAGCGGCGTCACCGTGACCTGAACACGGTGACGCCGCTGCAGTTTCTGCGGAAACTCCGGGTATGCCCCAACGCCACGGTGGCTGAAATCAGTCCTTACCCGGAGTTCGGCCGGATGCGCGCTCCTCACCGACCGTGACGGCTTCGCCGCGGGCGCCGGTCGGGTGGTGTGCCCTCGGTCTGCCTGCGGCCGCCCGTGGCCCCTTCGCGCACCCGCTTGCGCCTGTCCGCTCCGGCGTTCCCGCTCCCGCGCTCTGTGATCACCGAGCCAGGCCCGCGTCCGGCCCGTATTCCCTACGGCCGGAGCGGGCCCTTCGTGCTGCCGTACGGGCGGGGGAGGCCGGCGCACTGCAGTGGCCGCCCCCCTCCGGGGTACTGGATGCCGGACGCGCCCTGTGGGTGAGCGGACGGCCCTCGCTCCCCGGAACATCGCCGTTCTCTCTCCCGCTCGGCGCCTTGAGTGGAATAGACTCAACTTTGTGTACGCTGCTCTCGTCAGCGTGAAGGATTGACGACAGCTGAGCGCGGCCGACGCAAGGAGGAGAACGGGAACGTGGACGCCGAGCTGACCAACAGGAGCCGGGACGCGATCAACGCGGCCGGCAGCCGGGCCGTTGCCGAGGGCCACCCGGACCTGACCCCCGCCCATCTGCTCCTCGCGCTGCTGGAGGGGCAGGACAACGAGAACATCATCGACCTGCTGGCCGCCGTGGACGCGGACCAGGCCTCCGTGCGGGCCGGCGCCGAGCGCGTGCTCGGAGGGCTGCCCAGCGTGACCGGGTCGACCGTCGCACCGCCCCAGCCCAACCGCGAACTGCTGGCCGTGATCGCGGACGCGAGCCAGAGGGCCAAGGACCTCGGCGACGAGTACCTCTCCACCGAGCATCTGCTCATCGGCATCGCGGCCAAGGGAGGCGGCGCGGGGGAGGTCCTGACTCGCCAGGGCGCGGACGCCAGGAAGCTGCTGGACGCGTTCCAGAAGACAAGGGGAGGACGCCGGGTGACGACCCCGGACCCGGAGGGCCAGTACAAGGCTCTCGAGAAGTTCGGCACCGACTTCACCGCCGCCGCGCGCGACGGCAAGCTCGACCCGGTCATCGGCCGGGACCAGGAGATCCGCCGCGTGGTGCAGGTGCTGTCCCGCCGCACGAAGAACAACCCGGTCCTCATCGGTGAGCCCGGCGTCGGCAAGACGGCCGTCGTGGAGGGGCTCGCCCAGCGGATCGTGAAGGGCGACGTGCCCGAGTCCCTCAAGGACAAGCGGCTGGTCGCGCTGGACCTCGGCGCCATGGTCGCGGGTGCCAAGTACCGCGGCGAGTTCGAGGAGCGCCTGAAGACCGTTCTCGCCGAGATCAAGGACTCCGACGGCCAGATCATCACGTTCATCGACGAGCTGCACACCGTCGTGGGCGCCGGCGCCGGCGGCGACTCCGCCATGGACGCCGGCAACATGCTCAAGCCGATGCTGGCGCGCGGTGAACTGCGCATGGTCGGTGCGACGACCCTCGACGAGTACCGCGAGCGGATCGAGAAGGACCCCGCGCTGGAGCGCCGCTTCCAGCAGGTGCTGGTCACCGAGCCGACCGTCGAGGACACCATCGCGATCCTGCGTGGCCTCAAGGGCCGCTACGAGGCCCACCACAAGGTGCAGATCGCGGACAGCGCGCTGGTGGCCGCGGCCACCCTCTCCGACCGGTACATCACCTCGCGCTTCCTGCCCGACAAGGCCATCGACCTGGTCGACGAGTCCGCCTCGCGGCTGCGCATGGAGATCGACTCCTCCCCCGTGGAGATCGACGAGCTCCAGCGGGTCGTGGACCGGCTGCGCATGGAGGAGCTGGCGCTCGGCAAGGAGACCGACCAGGCCTCCAAGGAGCGGCTGGAGAAGCTGCGCCGCGACCTCGCCGACAAGGAGGAGGAGCTGCGGGGCCTGACCGCCCGCTGGGAGAAGGAGAAGCAGTCCCTCAACCGTGTCGGTGAGCTGAAGGAGAAGCTCGACGACCTGCGCGGCCAGGCCGAACGCGCCCAGCGTGACGGGGACTTCGACACCGCCTCCAAGCTGCTGTACGGCGAGATCCCGGGCGTGGAGAAGGAACTGGAGGCCGCCTCCGAGGCCGAGGAGGAGGCGTCCAAGGGCACCATGGTCAAGGACGAGGTCGGCCCCGACGACATCGCGGACGTCGTCGCCTCCTGGACGGGCATCCCCGCCGGACGCCTTCTGGAGGGTGAGACGCAGAAGCTGCTGCGGATGGAGGAGGAGCTGGGCCGGCGGCTCATCGGCCAGACCGAGGCCGTACAGGCCGTCTCCGACGCCGTGCGCCGCAGCCGGGCAGGCATCGCCGACCCGGACCGCCCGACCGGCTCGTTCCTCTTCCTCGGCCCGACGGGTGTCGGCAAGACCGAGCTGGCCAAGGCGCTCGCCGACTTCCTCTTCGACGACGAGCGGGCGATGGTCCGCATCGACATGTCGGAGTACGGCGAGAAGCACAGCGTCGCCCGGCTGGTCGGCGCCCCGCCCGGATACGTCGGCTACGAGGAGGGCGGCCAGCTGACGGAGGCGGTGCGCCGCCGCCCGTACAGCGTGGTGCTCCTCGACGAGGTGGAGAAGGCGCACCCGGAGGTCTTCGACATCCTCCTTCAGGTGCTGGACGACGGCCGACTGACGGACGGTCAGGGACGCACGGTCGACTTCCGCAATGTGATCCTCGTGCTGACCTCGAACCTGGGCAGCCAGTACCTGGTCGATCCGATCTCGACGGAGGAGGAGAAGAAGGAGCAGGTGCTGGAGGTGGTCCGCGCCTCCTTCAAGCCGGAGTTCCTGAACCGGCTCGACGACCTGGTGGTCTTCTCGGCGCTGTCGAAGGACGAGCTGAGCCGTATCGCCCGGCTCCAGATCGACCGCCTGGCCAAGCGGCTGGCCGAACGGCGGCTGACCCTGGAGGTCACCCCGGAGGCCCTGGCCTGGCTCGCCGACGAGGGCAACGACCCGGCGTACGGCGCCCGTCCCCTGCGCCGACTCGTCCAGACCGCCATCGGCGACCGCCTCGCCAAGGAGATCCTGGCCGGTGAGGTCAAGGACGGCGACACGGTCCGGGTGCACACCTTCGGCGACGGGCTGCTGGTGGGCCCCGCGTCCGGCAAGACCCTCTGACCGGCGGTCCCCCGGCGGGGCCGCCCGGTCGGCCCGCGTGGGGGGAGAGGTGCACGAGGGCGGTGTCCCCGTCCTCGTACTCCACGGTCGGCTCGACCTCGTCGACGCCGGCCGGCGGGTTCTCGCGTGCCGTGCGCGTCGCCCATGCGGTCGGGCGGCGCGGCGCCGCGAGGGCAGGGAAAGCCACCGGAGTCCCCACATGATCCTGCGCCTGCCCGGCCCCCGCCCGCCCGGCCCCCGCCCGCCCGGTCCACCTGCCTGGCCCGCCCGCCCGGCGGACACCGGCCGGATCATGTCAGCCCCCGGCGGACACGACCCGCTCAGGGTTGCCAGCCCCCTCCCCGGATGAGGGAGGATGGCGGAATCCGTACGAAGGGAAGAACACGGTGAGCATCGACCCGTCCTCGATTCCGAATTTCGGGGGCCAGCCCGAGCCGCAGCCGCCGGCGGGCCCCGTGGTTCCGGATCAGGACCTCGTGAAGCAGCTCCTGGACCAGATGGAGCTCAAGCACCTCGTTGACGAAGAGGGAGACCTCGTCGCACCGTGGGAGCAGTTCCGTACGTACTTCATGTTCCGCGGCGAGGGCGACCAGGCCGTCTTCTCCGTGCGGACGTTCTACGACCGTCCCCACCAGATCGACGAGAAGCCGCAGCTGCTGGAGTCCATCGACGACTGGAACCGGCGCACCCTGTGGCCCAAGGTCTACACCCACACGCACGACGACGGCACCGTCCGCCTCATCGGTGAGGCGCAGATGCTGATCGGCACCGGCGTGAGCCTGGAGCACTTCGTCTCGTCGACCGTGAGCTGGGTGCGCGCCGCCATCGAGTTCGACCGGTGGCTCGTCGAGCAGCTCGGCCTCACGGAGGAAGTCGACGACGCGGACAAGCCCGAGGACGACGGAGAGTAGACCCGGCTAGAGGGGCGACCGGGCCAGTACCACCAGATACGCCCCATAGGCAAAGGAGAGCCCGGCCAGGGCGCTCGCCACGATGGTGGCATGCCATGGCCGGGCTCTCGCCGTCCGTACCAGCGCCCGCGCCACCACGATCAGCAGCGGGAACGCCGGCAGCAGAAAGCGCGGCTTGGACTCGAAGAACCCGGAGCCGCCGAGCGCGATCACCAGCAGCACGCCGCTGTAGACGACGAGCGGCAGCGGGGCACGGTCCGCGATCAGCAGCGCGAAGAGCACGCTGCCCACCCCGAGGACCACCAGGGCCATCGGGAACAGCAGCCGGGTGCCGTGCAACGCCATGTGCTCGGTGAAGCGCAGCGCGCCGTGCCCGAAGTCGAACCGCGAGCCCCACAGCCGCTGCACGGTGAAGTAGCCGCCGAGCGGATCGCCCTTGCGGTGGCCGACCCACAGCACATAGCCGCTCCAGCCGAGGGGGGCGAGGGCCGCGCCCGTCCACAGCCTGTGGGAAACTCCGCGACCACGCGCCCGCCACACCTCGTGGGACGCCGACGCGAGCACCGCGACGGCTACCGAACAGCCGTTCGGTCGGGACAGGCCGGCGAGCGCCGCCAGCGCCCCCGCCCACACCCAGCGCCCTGTCAGGACCGCGTACAGCGACCAGGCGGCGCACGCCGTCAGCACGGGCTCGGTATAGGCCATCGAGAGCACGACGGAGTGCGGCAGCAGCCCCCAGAGCGCGACGAGGACGGTGGCCGCGGCGGGGCCGTGCAGCCGTACGCCGATCCGGTAGATGCCGTACGCGGCGACCGCGGCGGCCGTCCAGGACACCAGCAGCCCCGCCTTGACGCCGTCGAGCGGGGTGAGGGTGGCGACCGCCCGGACCAGGCCGGGGTAGAGCGGGAAGAACGCCAGGTCGCTGTGGACACCGGTGCTGTTGCGCAGGGTGTATCCGTAGCCGTGGGCGGCGATCCTCAGGTACCAGACGGAGTCCCAGGAGTGCCCGAGCAGAAGCAGGGGGTGTTTGCCCGCGGACCGGGCGACGAGGGCGAGCACCAGACCGCCGCACAGCCGGGCGACGAAGAACAGCCCGAGGGCCGCGGCGGCCGTCGTCGGCGGCCGCCGGCCGTCCCCGGCCGGACGGACACGGTCGCTGTTCCTCGGGGCCCGCGCGGTGGGGGCCGAGATGGTCCTGGCGTCGGTCACACCGGAACCATGCGTCCATCACACCCGATTTGCGAACCTTGCGCGGCCGTGCGGGTGCGAATTCCCGCGTACGGCGCGCTGCCGGTTGACGCGCGGGGACGCCGGTTGACGGGCCGGGGCGGCGGTCGACCCGCTCGGGTCGTCTCCGGTGACGTGCGTGGTGTGCCCGGCCGGTCGGCGGTGTCAGTCCACCAGGGCCTTCAGCCGCCGGACCGCCTCCTCCAGGACCTCGATGCGCTTGCAGAAGGCGAAGCGGACGAACGGGGCACCGGCCTCCCGGTGGTCGTAGAAGACCGTGTTCGGAATGGCGACGACTCCGGCGCGCTCGGGCAGCGCGCGGCAGAAGGCGAGTCCGTCGCTCTCGCCGAGGGGGCGGATGTCGGTGGTGACGAAGTAGGTTCCGGCCGGCCGGAACACCGCGAAGCCCGCCTCCGCGAGCCCGCTCGCGAGCAGGTCCCGCTTGGCCCGCAGATCCGCCCGGAACCCCTCGAAGTACGTCTCGGGAAGGGCGAGCGCCTCGGCGACGGCGTACTGGAAGGGCCCG
Source organism: Streptomyces sp. NPDC093261 (assembly GCF_044753645.1). Lineage (NCBI taxonomy): Bacteria > Bacillati > Actinomycetota > Actinomycetes > Kitasatosporales > Streptomycetaceae > Streptomyces > Streptomyces sp. NPDC093261. The sequence continues at coordinate 222,381 of NZ_JBIVNO010000003.1, read as the reverse complement.
GACGACACATACGTCAGGAACTGCTTGGCCGAGCGCACCGCGGCGACGAGCCCGGCCGGCGCCGTCACCCAGCCGACCTTCCACCCCGTGAAGGAGTACGTCTTGCCCGCCGACGAGATGGTGACGGTCCGCTCGCGCATGCCCGGGAAGGTCGCGAGCGGCACATGCTCGGCGTCGTCGAACACCAGGTGCTCGTACACCTCGTCCGTGACGACGAGCAGATCCCGCTCGACGGCCAGCTCGGCGATCGTGGACAGCTCCTCGCGGGTGAGCACGGTGCCGGTGGGGTTGTGCGGGGTGTTGATCAGCAGCAGCCGGGTGCGGTCGGTGACGGCGTCGCGCAGTTCGTCCAGGTCGAGGCGGAAGCTCGCGCCCCCCTCGTGGTGCGGCCGCAGCGTGACCGGCACGCGCCGGCCGCCCGCCATGGCGATGCAGGCGGCGTACGAGTCGTAGTACGGCTCCAGCGCGATCACCTCGTCACCGGGCTCCAGCAGGGCCAGCAGAGCCGCGGCGATCGCCTCGGTCGCCCCCGCGGTGACCAGCACCTCGGTGTCCGGGTCGTACGCGAGGCCGTAGCGCCGCCGCTGGTGCGCGGCGATGGCGGTGCGCAGCTCGGGGACGCCGGGGCCCGGCGGGTACTGGTTGCCGCGCCCGTCGCGCAGCGCCCGCACGGCGGCCTCGCGGACCTGCTCGGGGCCGTCGGTGTCCGGGAAGCCCTGACCCAGGTTGATGGATCCGGTGCTCAGGGCGAGGGCCGACATCTCGGCGAAGATCGTCGTCCCGAACTCGGCGAGCCGACGGTTGAGGAAGGGGCGCGCGCTGGAGGTCATGGCCGCCATCCTGCGCCGAAGCTCTGTAGTTCCTCAACTCTGCTTTGGCCGGTGGAAGGCGAGGGCATCCCCCGTGCACCCGGGTACACGGAGGAGCCCGCGGGGGCCGCCCGGGGGAGTGAGAGGAAAGGGGGACGAGGTCATGTTGTTCGGCATCGCCGTGGTGATCGTCTGCATCGGTCTCGTGGTGAGCCTCGTGGTGAACGCCCGTAGGCGCGGCCCGAAGGCGGCGTCGCGGTCGGCGGCCCGAGGCGCGCGGACGCGGGGGTCCTCGTGGGGCCGCAGTGGCAGCGACAGTGGGGACGGCAGTTGGTGGGCCGCCGGGATCGCCGGTGACTCCTCGTCGGGCGGCCACCACTCCGGAGGGCACCACTCCGGGGGGCATCACTCCGGAGGGCACGACTCCGGGGGGCATCACTCCTGCGGCGGGGGCCACTCCTGCGGCGGCCACTCGTCCTGCGGGTCGTCGTGCGGCGGGGGCGGGTGCGGCGGAGGGAGCTGACCGGCGGGAGGTCTTCGAGGGGGAGGACATCCGGGTCGTACGTGCCCGCCGGGATCGTCTCCCGGCGGGCACGCGGCATGGGGCGTGCCGACGGGAGCGACCGGAGGGGCGTGGGCGACGCGAGGGAGAGTCACTCGATCGAGGGAGCGCGCGGATGCGTGGCGTCCGTATCGTGTGCGGCCGCGCGCCCGACCGGGGGGTGCGGAGGCGCATATGTCAGCCGCGCCAATGCCCCTGGCGTACGCCGTAGTTGAACAGATGCGCTGTGGAGCCCTCGGGGGGATGGAAACCGGGCGGTCTTGGGTAAAAACGCTGTGACGACGCCACAGTTCATGATTCCCTCTCAACCACCGAAGCAGCCCGCGGACGTCCCTCGGACACCTGTCCCGCAAGCGTCCTCCCCACCGGGCCGACCGGACGTACCACCCGACTGGCCGGGCCGGCCTCGTCCGCCGGCGCCACGACCGGGGTGCGCCGGACCCCACTCCTCACTTTGCGTGCTAGCGGAGCCGATCCATGCTCACGACCCTGAACACCGCCTACACCGACACGCGTGCGGCCGACCTGGCCTGGACCATGGGCCGCGAGCCGCTGCCCGCGCTCGCCACGCTGGATCTCGAACTGTCCGGCACACGCCTCCAGTTGAGACTGCTCGGCGCGTCCCACCAGGTACTTCTCGAGGAGGAGCGGGGCATCTGTTCGGAGACGGTGGCGTGTATCGCGGGCTCCAGCGCGCCGCTGCCGCTGGGCGTGGCCAAACGGATCGGCGACTGGGAGTACGAGTTCGCGGCCCGGGTCGAGGTCCTCTCCCCCCGTTCCTTCGCCGGCCGCGCCCAGGAGTTGCTGGCACTGGTCTCCGACCATCCCCATGGCCTGGCCGGCGTCTTCCCCGGCAGCCCGCACGCGTTCACGGCGTTGCTGGCCCGCCACCACGAGGGCCAGGTCCACTGGCGCACCTGGCACGCCTACCCGCAGGACGGCCAGTTGGTGGCGACCCGGACCCGGGTCGGCGTGAGGACGCCGGCCGCGCGGACCGACGCCGGCCACTCCCGGCTCAGCCCCTCCGGGGTATGAGGAGGCGGCAGTTCCACACGTGTGGGTGACAAAGCCCGCCGCGACCCTGACGTAGCGTTCCCACGTGATCGAACCGCACGCGCCCGCACCACCCGCCGTGCCGCGCCCCTGGGGCGAGGCCGGCACGGCCCAGGCGCGGCTGCCCGTACGCCCCGGCACCGGACGGTTTCTCGTCCTCGCCGGCGTGTTCGTCTGCGCGGCCTGCGGACTTGTGTACGAGCTCGAACTCGTCGCCCTGGCCTCGTACCTGACCGGCGACTCCGTCACCCAGGCCTCCGTCGTGCTCTCGGTGATGGTCTTCGCGATGGGCATCGGCTCGCTCGCCGCGAAGCGGCTCCGCTTCCGCGCCGCCGCCGGTTTCGGCGCGGTGGAGGCGGCGCTCGCGCTGGTCGGCGGTTCGAGCGCCATGGCCCTGTACGCGGTCTTCGCCTGGACCGGTGACTGGGGCGGCGTCTGGTCCGGCGGTCCGCGCTGTCTGCTGGTCGGCTTCTCGCTCGCCATCGGCCTGCTCATCGGTGCCGAGGTGCCCCTGCTGATGGAGCTGATCCAGCGCATCCGCCGCCAGGACGCGGGCGGCGCGGTCGCGGACCTCTTCGCGGCGGACTACGTGGGCGCGCTGGTCGGCGGCCTCGCCTTCCCCTTCCTGCTGCTCCCGCAGCTCGGTCAGCTCACGGGCGCCCTGCTCACCGGCGCGGTCAACGCGGTCGCGGGCGGCGCCCTGGTCCTCGGGCTGTTCCGGCGGGACCTGAGCCGCCGCGGCCGCTGGCTGCTGCTGGCCGCCAACGTCGTCGTGCTCGTGCTGCTCGGTACGGCGGCCGCCCTGGTGAGCGACTTCGAGCGGGCCGCACGCCAGGCGGTCTACGGAGGCCACGTCCGGGTGGCGGTGCGCAGCGGTGTCCAGGAGGCGGTGCTCACCGGCGGCACCCGGGACCACCCCCTGGACCTCTTCCTCGACGGCCGGCTGCGGATGGACGGCAGCGACGAGCGCCTCTACCACCAGGCGCTCGTGCACCCCGCGATGAGCGGTGGGCCGCACGCGCGCGTGCTCGTCCTGGGCGGCGGTGACGGCCTCGCGGTGCGCGAGGTGCTGCGCGGGCCGCGCGTGCTCCGGGTCGACGTGGTCGAACCGGACGCGGCGGTGGTCCTGCTCGCCCGCCGCGACCGCGCCCTGTCCGCGCTGAACGGCCACGCCTTCGCGGACCGGCGGGTCCGGGTGCGGACGGCGGACCCGTTCTGCTGGCTCAGGCACACCCGGGGCACGTACGACGTGGTGATCGCGGACCTCCCGGACCCCGGCATCGCGGCGAGCACGAAGCTGTACTCGCAGGAGTTCTACGGCCTGGTCCGCCGTGTGCTGGCGCCGGGCGGCCGTCTCGTGGTGCACGCGGGCCCGGCGACCTCCCGCCCGCGCGTCTTCTGGACGGTCGAGGCGACGGTTCGGGCGGCGGGCCTGCGCACGGTCGTCTACCGCGTCGCCGCCGGCGCCGGGGATCCCGCGGGAGGCCCGGACGGCACCGGGCGTTCCACGGGCCTGTCCCGGGCCCCGCGCGACTGGGGTTTCGTGCTCGCGGCCCTGACCCGCCCGGTGCTGACCCTGGACCCGCGCGTGCCGCGGCTGCCGGTGCTGAACCAGGCGTCCCTGCTGGCGGACGCGCGGGACGCGGCCCGCACCCGGCTGCCGGACCTGCCGCCCTCGACGCTGCTGCACCCCGGGTACACGCGCTGAGGGCCCGGACCTCCCCTGTGGTGTGAATCCCGTGATGTACGGGTGCGGTTCGGGATCTGCTGGGTAGGCTCGGCAGACATGGAGCATGAGGTGTTCGTACCGGTTCCTGCCGAGGGGCTCGGCCGGGCGTTGGCGGACCCCGCACGGGTGGCCCGCGCGATCCCCGGCCTTCAGCAGGACGCCGGCGCGGATCCCGTGGCCGGCCGGCTGAAGGTGCGGGTCGGCGGCCACACGATCACCTACCGTGGCTCGCTGCGGATCGCGGGGCAGGACGACGGCTCGTACCTGGTGGAGGGCGAGGCCACGGAGGCCCGCGGCACCGGTGCGGTCAAGCTGTCCCTGTCCGTGCGGCTGCGCCCGGCCGAGGGCGGCACCACGGTCGTGTTCACCGGAACGGCCACCGGGGACGGCCGGATCGCGGAACTGCCCCCGGACGCGGTGGCGTCGGCGGGGACCCGGCTGCTGGGCAGATGCGCGGAGAGCCTGGGGGAGACCACCCGGCCGGACGACGAGGAGAGGGTCGAGGAGAAGGCCGAGGAGAGGGTCGAGGAGAAGGCCGAGGAGAGGGTCGAGGAGAAGGCCGAGGGAACGTCTCCGGAGGCGGCGGAGCCCGCGGCTCCCTCGGCTCCCTCGGCTCCCGAGTCCCCGTCGTCTCCCACGCCTCCGGAGTCCTCGTCGTCTCCCACGCCTCCGGAGTCCTCGTCGTCTCCCTCGGCTCCCGAGGCCCCGTCATCCCCCTCCTTCTTCGACGCCGGCGTCCCCCCGTCGTCCCTCGACCGGTTCGCGGACGACGACGAGGCGGGTTTCGTGGACGACGACGAGGCCGGGTTCGAGGGCGACGACGAGCCTCCGGCCGAGGCGGCGCACGCCCGGCGCACGATGATCGGCCGCAGCGCCGAGGAAGTCGATCACGCGCCCCCGCGCGGCCGCTACGCGCCCGTTCCGGCCCCGGAGACCGTGACGGCCACCGCCACCCTCCGCTGGGCCGCCCCGGCGGCGGCCCTGCTCGTGGCCTCGGCCATCGTGGCGGGCCGCCTGCTGCGCCGCCGCCGCTGACCGGTGGCGGCATGTCCTCTTGATCGGGGAAGTAGGGTCGGCCTCGTGAGTAACGACGAGATCACGTTGGCCGCGGGAGACGCGGAAGTCGTGCTGGCGCCGGCGAACGGCGGGCGGGTCCGGAGCCTGCGCGTCGGCGGTGCGGAGCTGCTGCGGCAGGGCGAGCGCTACGGGTGCTTCCCGATGGTCCCCTGGTGCGGACGCATCCGGGACGGCATGTTCCGCGACGGCGGCACCGTCCACCGGATGCCCCTCAACGCCCCGCCGCACGCCATCCACGGCACCGCACGGAACGGCGCCTGGCGGGTGGCCCGCGCAGAGCCGGCCGAGGCCGTCCTCACCTACGACCTGGTCGCCCCCTGGCCCTACCCCGGCCGGGTCACCCAGCTCGCCTCGCTCACCGCCGACGCGCTCACGCTGACCATGTCCGTCGAGACGTACGACTCCTCGTTCCCGGCCCAGGTCGGCTGGCACCCGTGGTTCAACCGCACCCTCGGCGGCGAGGACGTGCGCCTCGACTTCGCGCCCGCCTGGCAGGAGGAGCGCGGCGAGGACCATCTGCCCACCGGCAACCGCGTCGACCCGAAGCCCGGTCCCTGGGACGACTGCTTCGGCATGCCCGGCGGCATCGATGTCACCCTCACCTGGCCGGGACGGCTTGAACTGCGGGTCACCAGCCGCGAGGAGTGGGTCGTGGTCTACGACGAGCAGCCGGAGGCGGTGTGCGTGGAACCGCAGACCGGCCCGCCGAACGGCCTCAACACCCTTCCGCGCCTGGTCACCCCCATCGAGCCGCTGGAGGCCACGACGACCTGGACGTGGCGACGCCCTTAAGCTGGCTGGCATGACTGACGTGCGTGGTGAGCTGTTGCAGCAGATCAAGGACAAGGCCGTGGTGCACGGCAAGGTGACCCTGTCGTCGGGCAAGGAAGCCGACTACTACGTCGACCTGCGCCGCATCACCCTCGACGGGGTGGCCGCCCCGCTGGTCGGTCAGGTCATGCTCGACCTGACCGCCGACCTGGACTACGAGGCGGTCGGCGGTCTGACCCTGGGCGCCGACCCGGTGGCCACCGCGATGCTGCACGCCTCCGCCGCGCGCGGGAGGACGCTCGACGCGTTCGTCGTCCGCAAGGCGGGCAAGGCGCACGGTCTCCAGCGGCGTATCGAGGGCACCGAGGTCGCGGGCCGGCGGGTGCTGGCCGTCGAGGACACGTCCACCACCGGCGGCTCGGTGCTGACCGCCGTCGAGGCGCTGCGGGAAGCCGGTGCCGAGGTCGTCGCGGTCGCCACCATCGTGGACCGGGCGACGGGCGCGGCCGAGGCGGTCGCCGAGAAGGCGGGCGTGCCGTACCTGTTCGCGTACTCCAAGGACGAACTCGGGCTGGACTGAGGCAGGGGTCTTCCACAGGCTGGACAGGGTGTCCGATGCATCCGGCTCCGTCTGCAAAGATGGGGCCGACGATGACGTCACCCCCTAGGTCAGGGCCCTCAGCACGCAGAACGCAACCCGCACAACAAGGAGCGGACAGATGCCCATCGCAACCCCCGAGGTCTACAACGAGATGCTCGACCGGGCGAAGGCAGGCAAGTTCGCCTACCCGGCCATCAACGTGACGTCTTCCCAGACCCTGCATGCGGCCCTGCGCGGTTTCGCGGAGGCGGAGAGCGACGGCATCGTCCAGATCTCGACGGGTGGCGCCGAGTTCCTGGGCGGCCAGTACAGCAAGGACATGGTCACCGGTGCCGTGGCCCTGGCCGAGTTCGCTCACATCGTCGCCGAGAAGTACCCGGTCAACGTCGCGCTGCACACCGACCACTGCCCGAAGGACAAGCTCGACGGGTATGTGCGTCCGCTCCTGGCGATCTCCGAGGAGCGGGTCAAGGCCGGCCGGAACCCGCTGTTCCAGTCCCACATGTGGGACGGCTCGGCGGAGACCCTCTCCGACAACCTGAAGATCGCCCAGGAGCTGCTGGAGCGCGCCCGCGCCGCGAAGATCATCCTCGAGGTGGAGATCACCCCCACCGGCGGTGAGGAGGACGGCGTCTCCCACGAGATCAACGACTCGCTCTACACGACGGTCGACGACGCGATCCGCACGGCCGAGGCGCTCGGCCTCGGCGAGAAGGGCCGCTACCTGCTGGCCGCGTCCTTCGGCAATGTGCACGGTGTGTACAAGCCGGGCAATGTCGTCCTGCGTCCCGAGCTGCTGAAGGAGCTGAACGAGGGCGTCGCCGCCAAGTTCGGCCGCCCGGCCGGGAGCCAGCCGTTCGACTTCGTCTTCCACGGCGGCTCCGGCTCCTCCGAGCAGGAGATCCTGACGGCGCTGGAGAACGGCGTGGTCAAGATGAACATCGACACCGACACGCAGTACGCCTTCACGCGTCCGGTCGCCGACCACATGTTCAAGAACTACGACGGCGTTCTGAAGGTCGACGGCGAGGTCGGCTCCAAGAAGACCTACGACCCGCGCACCTGGGGCAAGGTGGCCGAGGCGTCGATGGCCAAGCGTGTGGTGGAGGCCTGCGGCAACCTCCGCTCCGCCGGCAACAAGATCAAGTAACCGGCACTCTCCGCAGGTTCACACGGATTCCCGACGGGCCCGGTCAGTCACCGGGCCCGTCGCCCGTCTGGTCCCAGCGCCGTCGAGGCGGGATGATCGCTCCATGGCTGTCACCGCACGGCAGGCCCCCGCCACTCGGGTGGGAACCCCGCAGGGCACATGGATCCTTGTGACGACCGTGCTCGGGTCCAGCATGGCGCTGCTGGACTCCACCGTCGTCAACGTCGCCCTCCCACGTATCGGCCGCGACTTCGGCGCGAGCCTCGCCGCCCTTCAGTGGACCGTCAACGCGTACATGGTCACGCTGGCCGGTCTGATCCTCCTCGGCGGTGCCCTCGGCGACCACTTCGGCCGACGCAGGATCTTTGTCCTCGGGGTGGTGTGGTTCGCGACCGCCTCCCTGCTGTGCGGCCTCGCTCCCAACCCCGGCGTCCTCATCGCCGCCCGCGCCCTCCAGGGGATCGGCGGCGCCCTGCTGACCCCCGGCTCGCTCGCGCTCATCCAGGCGTCGTTCCACCCGGACGACCGGGCTCGGGCGGTCGGCCTGTGGTCCGGCTGCGGTGGAATCGGCGCCGCCATCGGCCCGTTCGTCGGCGGCTGGCTGGTGGACGGCCCGGGCTGGCGCTGGGTCTTCCTCCTCAACGTCCCACTGGCGCTGCTCTGTGCGCCCATCGCCCTGCGGCACGTCCCCGAGTCCGCCGCCGGAGGCGGTCACCGCCGCTTCGACGCCCTCGGTGCCGCTCTCGGCGCCCTGGCCCTCGCCCTGACGACGTACGCCCTCATCGAGGCCCGCTCCGGTTCCCCGGCCGTGCCCGTCCTGGGGGGCCTGGGCGTGGCCGCGGGCATCGCCTTCGTCTATGTCGAGAAGCATCGCACCGACCCGATGATGCCGCCCGGCATCTTCGCCTCCCGGCAGTTCACGGCGGTCAACCTGGTGACCCTCTGCGTCTACGCCGCCTTCGGCGGCTTCTTCTTCCTCACCGCCCTCCAGCTCCAGGTGGTGGCGGGCTACTCACCGCTCCGGGCCGGTACGGCACTGCTGCCCACCACCGTCCTCATGCTCCTGTTCTCGGCCCGCTCCGGAGCCCTGGCCGAGCGCATCGGGCCGCGCATCCCGCTCACCGTCGGCCCGTTGCTGTGCGCGGCGGGCATGCTGCTGATGCTGCGCGTCGGCAAGAACGCCTCGTACGCGGCCGATGTCCTGCCCGCCCTGCTGGTGATGGGTGCGGGCATGGTCACCCTGGTCGCCCCGCTGACGGCGACCGTGCTCGCCTCGGTCGACACCGCACGGGCGGGCCTCGCCAGCGGCATCAACAACGCGGCGGCCCGCGCGGCAGGACTGTTCGCGGTGGCCGCGCTGCCGCTGCTGACCGGGATGGGCCCGGACGCGTACCGCTCGGCGGACGCGTTCGACGCCGCCTTCCGCCGCGCGATGCCCCTGTGCGCGGCCGTCCTGGTGGCCGGCGCGGTGCTCGCCTTCGCGACCGTACGCCGCCCGCGCCCGGGCTGCCGGCACCCCGAATGCCGCACCCACGGCAATGTGACGTCCCCACCCCTGGAACCACCGCGCGAGACCGGCGCCTCCGGCACTGGCGGGACGGCGTGACGGTGTGCCCGCCACCGATCGCCGGGGCGTGGCGACGGCGCGCCGCGCCCTCGGCCGGTCGGGCGGGGTGGGGGGTCGTCGGTCGTTGGTCGGCCGGGCGGGGTGGGGGGGGCGTCGGTCGTTGGTCGGCCGGGCGGGGTGGGGGGCGTCGGTCGTTGGTCGGCCGGGCGGGGTGGGGGGCGTCCCGTCGCTGGTCGGCCGGGCGGGGTGGCCCTGACTCCACTGCCCTTCGGTGGTGCGCGGGCAGGCGTTGCCGGTCAAGGGCCATGGCGCACACTGGGAGCCATGACCCTTCACGAGAACCTCCTCGGGGGCCCGCCCCCGACCCATCTGCCCGACGACCCGGAGCCGCGCGAACTCCTCGCGAACGGCGTGGCCCCCGCCGAGGTAGCGGCCCGCTACCCGGCGGCCTTGCTCGCCTGGGCACAGCTGGCCGACGACGCGTTCGAGCGGGACTCGGTCGTCGAGTCGTACGCCTACGCCCGTACGGGCTATCACCGCGGCCTGGATGCCCTGCGCCGCAACGGCTGGAAGGGCCACGGGCCCGTGCCCTGGGAGCACGAGCCGAACCGCGGCTTCCTGCGCGCCCTGCACGCCCTTGCGCGCGCCGCGCACGCCATCGGCGAGCAGGAGGAGTACGAGCGCTGCACGCAGTTCCTGAAGGACTCCTCGCCGACCGCGGCCCAGACGCTCGGCTAGCGGCGAGGACGCCCTGGCCGAGGGCACGAGGTACCGGGCCGGTGGCGAAAGAGTGGTCGAGGCCCGCCTGTGACCGGGCGGGCCTTGCGGGGCCCGGGTGCCTCACGCAGGATGCGGGTGGGGACCGGGGCCCCCGTGCCGGCATCGGCAGGGGCGGACCGCTACCCGAAGCACACAACAGGAGACAGCGATGTCCCACCAGGCTCATCGGTCCGAAGAGACTCAGGAGCCCGAGACCCCGCATCTCGATTTCCAGGGCACGACGCCGTACGAGGACTACGTCAGGGCGGACGTGCTCACCCACCTTCAGCAGACCCTCTCCGACGACCCCGGGGAAATGGTCTTCCTGGTCACCACCCAGGTGATGGAGCTGTGGTTCACGGTGATCGTCCACGAGTGGGAGACCGCGTCGCGCGCCCTGCGCGAGGACCGGGTGCCGGCGGCGATCGACGCGCTGAAGAGGTCCGTACGGGAACTGCACGCGCTGAACGAGTCCTGGCGGCCCCTCGCGCATCTGACGCCCGCACAGTTCAACTCCTACCGCTCCGCCCTCGGCGAGGGCTCCGGCTTCCAGTCGGCGATGTACCGCCGTATGGAGTTCCTGCTCGGTGAGAAGTCCTCGTCCATGCTGGTGCCGCACCGGGGCGCGCCGCGCGCGCACGCCGAACTGGAGAAGGCGCTGCACGAGCCGAGCCTGTACGACGAGGTGCTGCGGCTTCTCGCCCGCCGCGGGCACCCGGTCCCCGACGCCGTGCTGCACCGCGACGTCTCCCTGCGCTACGAGCCCTCGGAGCGGGTGGAGGCGGTGTGGACCGCCCTGTACTCCGGGGATCCGGCGGACGAACTCGCCCGTCTGGGCGAGGTGCTGACCGATGTGGCGGAACTGGTGTGGCGCTGGCGCAACGACCATCTGGTGGCCACCCGGCGCGCGATGGGCGCCAAGCCCGGCACCGGCGGTTCCGCCGGGGTGGCCTGGCTGGAGAAGCGGGCGCAGAAGAACGTGTTCCCCGAGCTGTGGACGGCGCGCTCCCATGTCTGACCTGACCGAGAAGGCGAGGGATCTGGACGCGGCGGACGATCTGGCCGCGCTGCGCGAACAGTTCGTCCTCGACGAGGCCGTCTACCTGGACGGCAACTCGCTGGGCGCGCTGCCGGCGGCCGTGCCCGGCCGGATGGAGGACGTCGTCCGCAGGCAGTGGGGCCGGCTGCGGATCCGCTCCTGGGACGAGAGCGGCTGGTGGACCGCGCCGGAGCGGATCGGCGACCGGATCGCCCCGCTGGTGGGGGCGGCACCCGGACAGATCGTGGTGGGCGACTCGACCAGCGTCAACGTCTTCAAGGCGTTGGTGGCGGCCGTGCGCATGGCCGCGACGGACGGGAGTGGCCGGGACGAGATCCTGGTCGACGCGACGACGTTCCCGACGGACGGTTACATCGCCGCGTCGGCGGCGAGGATGACCGGCTGCACCCTGCGCCCGGTGGCCCCGCCCGAGGTGCCGGGCGCCCTGAGCGGCCGTACGGCGGCGGTGCTGCTGAACCATGTCGACTACCGCACGGGCAGGCTGCACGACCTGCCCGGCCTGACGGCCGCGGTGCACGCGGCGGGCGCGGTCTCGGTCTGGGACCTGTGCCACAGCGCGGGCGCCCTGCCCGTCGGCCTGGACGCGCACGGCGTCGACCTGGCGGTCGGCTGCACCTACAAGTATCTGAACGGCGGCCCGGGCGCACCCGCCTATCTGTATGTGCGGCGGGAGGCGCAGGACCGCTTCGACTCCCCGCTGCCGGGCTGGAACTCGCATGTGGAGCCGTTCGGCATGCACGGCGCCTATGAACCGGCGGCGGGCGCGCCGCGCGGCCGCGTCGGCACCCCGGACATCCTGTCCATGCTGGCCCTGGAGGCGGCGCTCGAGGTGTGGGACGGGGTGTCGATCGACGCGGTGCGCGCCAAGTCCCTCGCGCTCACGGACTTCTTCCTGGAGTGCGTGGCGGCGTATGTCCCGGAGGGCCGGGTGGAGGCGCTGACCCCGCTGGCCCACGCGGAGCGCGGCAGCCAGGTCGCGCTGCGTTGCGAGGGCGCCGGCGATGTCATGAAGCGGCTGATCGCGAGCGGCGTGGTCGGCGACTTCCGCCCCCCGGACGTCCTGCGCTTCGGGTTCACCCCGCTGTACGTGGGCTTCACGGACGTGGAGCGGGCGGCTCGGGTGCTGGCGGAGGTGCTGTCCTGAGCCGCGGGTGACCACGGCGGCACGTCCGGGGTCGTACGGCGGCCCCGGACGGTGATCCCTCCGTCCTCACCGAGCGTCACCACTCCGTGCGGACGCAGGGCACCTGCCTGATACCGTCCCCGCCAACGGCCGACATTCCCTCCGGCCACCGCGTACGCATCCCGTTTCGCCGCTGAGAGGTTGGAGCATGCCGGACGACGCCGCCCCCCGCGATCCCGCAGAGCCGGACGACGCGTCCGCTGCGGAGGAGGCGTCCGCCTTCTCGCACCCGCCGGTGGAACCCGACGCCACCGCCACCTACGGCGACAACCCCGACCAGGTGATCGACTTCTACGCCCCCCGGGAGGCGGGACCGGTCGAGGAGGACGCCACGGGTCTCGTCCCGCTGGTGGTCGTTCTGCACGGCGGCGCGTGGCGGGCGCCGTACGACCGCCTCCACATCACCCCGTTCGCGGACTTCCTGGCCCGCCGGGGCTTCGCCGTGGCCAATGTCGAGTACCGCAGGGGCGCGCTCATCCCGTCGCAGGCCGACGGCTCGGAGGGCCCGGGCGGCGCGGCGGGCCCGGTGGCGGGCCGCTGGCCGGACACCTTCGACGACATCGCGGCGGCGTTCGACGCCCTTCCGGCCCTCGTACGCCAGGCGTTGCCGCAGGCCGACCAGCGCCGCACGGTGATCACCGGGCACTCGGCGGGCGGCCACCTCGCCCTGTGGGCGGCGGCCCGCCATGTGCTGCCGGCGGACGCCCCCTGGCGCACGGACCGCCCGGCTCCGCTGCGAGGCGTCGTGGCCCTCGCCCCGATCGCGGACTTCCACGTCGCCGAGAAGCTGGATGTGTGTGGCGGGGCGGCGATCCAACTCCTCGGCGGGGCAGGCTCGTTCGCCGAGCGGCGGCCGTATGCGGACCCGGCTCTCCTGCTGCCCACCGGCATCGCCACGACCCTTGTCCAGGGCCGCCGGGACCTCGTGGTCCCACAGGCGGTCGCCGAGTCGTACGCGGAGGCGGCGGCGAGGGCGGGCGAGGTGGTGGGCCTCACGCTGCTGGAGGACGTCGGCCACTTCCCGCTGATCGACCCGGTGGCGGACGCGTGCGCGGTGGTGGCGGAGGAGATCGCCCAACTGGCGTGGTAGGCACAGGAGTCCGCCGGGGTCATACCCGTCATGCCTGAGAGCCAGTTCCCGGGACCGGACACAGGCAGCGGTGTTCGCCCACGAGTCGGGGCTGGTCCGGCCGTCGGGGTACTGACTCCGCCCCCCGGCGGGAAGCGGGGCCCTGCCCGTAGTACTTGAGACGGATCCCCGGGGACCCTCTCACTGGTGACGACCGCGCACCGTTCCCGGGCCTACCTTCTTCACGTGACCGAGACGACCCAGACGCAGACGACGCCGGACGACGCGTTCCGCCCGTACACGCCGCGCAGCCCGGAGTACCGGGCGGCCGTGGAGGCCCTCCGCGGGCTGCGGCAGGACCTGTTCCACGACGCGTTCGCCTACCGTCCGCTGCCCCCGAAGAGCGTCGAGGGGTCGCGGAGCGGGCGGCTGTCCGGCCGTATGCGGGGATACGCGGCCTGGAGCCGGCACATCGTGGTGGCGGGTGCCGGAGTGGTGGCGATGCTGGCCGCCCTGGCGAACAACGACGGGGGCGCGGCCTGGCCGCTGTGCGGTCTGTTCGCCCTGGTCCCCGTGCTGGTGACGCTGGTCCGCCCGGTCGCGGCGTTCTGGCTGTCCTTCGTGGCGACCACGGCCGCGGCTGTCGTGGGCTCCTACTGGAGCGCCTGGCCCTGGGCGCCCGGCAGCTTTCTCTCCCATCTGACGGTGCTGACGGTGGTGGCGATACGCACCCGGCCGCGCACGGCGGCATGGATGTGGCTGGTCACCGCGGCCTACGCGTTCGTCGCCCAGACCGGGTTCGGCTGGAACCACTATGGCGGCGACACCGCCGCCATGCTGGTGGTCTCCGCCCTCGCCCTGCTGGCCGTCACCGTCTGGCACACCCGCCGGGACGCGGAGCAGGAGGTGACAGCCCGGCTGACCGAGACCGCGCACGAGCGCTCCCGGCGCACCCTGCTGGAGGAGCGCACCACGATCGCCCGCGAGCTGCACGATGTGGTCGCCCACCACATGTCGGTGGTCGCCATCCAGGCCGAGGCCGCGCCCTACCGGGTGGAGAACCCGCCGCCGGAGCTGGAGAAGGCCTTCGCCACCATCCGGGAGAACGCGGTGGCGGCCCTCACGGAGCTGCGCCGGGTGCTGGGCGTCGTACGGGCCGAGGACTACGAGGCACCGGACGCCCCGCAGCCCACCCTGGCCGACCTGGACGCCCTGCTGGCGAATGTGCGGGAGGCCGGCCTGACCGTGGACAAGGTGGTCACGGGCGCGGAGCGAGAGCTTCCGCAGGGCGTCGAGCTGTCGGCGTACCGCATCGTCCAGGAGGCCCTCAGCAACACCCTGCGGCACGCGCCGGGGGCCACGGCCCGTGTGGAGCTGGGCTATGTGCTCGGCGGGCTGGGTCTGCGCGTGGTCAACGGCCCGGGGGCGCACGTGCCGCTGAGGAAGCCGACGCACGGTGCGGGGCACGGCATCACGGGCATGCGCGAGCGGGTCGCGATGCTGAACGGGGAGATGACGGCGGGGGAGACGGACGACGGTGGGTACGAGGTGACGGTGTTCCTGCCGGTGCCCGCGGCGGAGGAGGCCGCGTGACCGGTGGCGGTATCCGCGTGCTGATCGCGGACGACCAGATGATGGTCCGGGAGGGCTTCTCGGTGCTGCTCGGGGCGATGCCGGACATCGAGGTCGTCGGGGAGGCGGTCAACGGCAGGGAGGCGGTCGAGCGGGTCCGTGAACTGTCCCCGGACGTCGTGCTGATGGACATCCGGATGCCGGAGCTGAACGGCATCGAGGCGACCCGGCAGATCGTCGCCGCGGACGGCACGGCGAAGGTGCTGGTGCTGACGACGTTCGACCTGGACGAGTATGTGTACCAGGCGCTGCGGGCGGGGGCCTCCGGCTTTCTGCTCAAGGACGCGTCGGCCCGCCGGCTCGCCGAGGGCGTTCGCGTGGTGGCCTCCGGCGAGGCCCTGCTGGCGCCCTCGGTGACCAAGCGGCTGATCGCGGAGTTCGCGAAGCTGTCCGGGACGCCGCGCCTGGTCCCCGCCGCGCGGGGGGCCTACGGGGATCTGACCGACCGGGAGACGGAGGTGCTGGTGCTGATCGCGCAGGGCCTGTCGAACGCCGAGATCGCCCAGTGCCTGGTGGTCGCCGAGTCGACGATCAAGACCCATGTGAGCCGCATCCTCGTGAAGCTGGGCCTGCGGGACCGCACCCAGGCGGCGGTGTTCGCGTACGAGGCGCGGCTGGTGACCCCGGGATGACCGAGCCGGGGCCGCGGCGGGTGGGACACCTCTGGTCACGGAGGGCCCGGCCGGGCTAGCGTCCGGGCATGGCAGCCCCATCCGACCTCGCGTTCGACCCGTGGGACCCGGCGTTCCTCGCCGACCCGTACCCCGCCTACGCCGAGCTGCGCGCGCTCGGCCGGGTGCTCCACTACGAGCCCACCGACCAGTGGCTGGTCCCGCACCACCCGGATGTGTCCGCGCTGCTGCGCGACCGGCGCCTGGGCCGGACCTACCAGCACCGCTTCACCCACGAGGAGTTCGGCCGGACGGCGCCGCCGCCCGAGCACGAGCCGTTCCACACCCTCAACGACCACGGCATGCTCGACCTGGAGCCGCCGGACCACACCCGCATCCGGCGGCTGGTGTCGAAGGCGTTCACCCCACGGACGGTGGAGCGCCTGGCACCGTACGTACGGGAGCTGGCCGGCGAGCTGGTGTCCGGGCTGGTGGAGGCGGGCGGCGGCGATCTGCTGAGGGATGTCGCCGAGCCGCTGCCGGTCGCGGTGATCGCCGAGATGCTGGGCATCCCGGGGGCGGACCGCGCGCTGCTGCGGCCCTGGTCGGCGGACATCTGCGGAATGTACGAGCTGAATCCGCCGCAGGAGACGGCGCGCAGGGCGGTGCGGGCGTCGGTCGAGTTCTCCGACTATCTCCGCGGGCTGATCGCGGAGCGCCGGAGGGACCCCGGCGAGGACCTGATCTCGGGTCTGATCGCGGCCCACGACGAGGGGGACCGGCTCACCGAGCAGGAGATGATCTCGACCTGTGTGCTGCTGCTGAACGCGGGGCACGAGGCGACGGTCAACGCGACGGTGAACGGCTGGTGGGCGCTGTTCCGGAATCCGGACCAGCTCGCGGCCCTGCGCGCCGACCACTCGCTCGTCCCGTCGGCGGTGGAGGAGCTGATGCGGTACGACACCCCGCTCCAGCTCTTCGAGCGCTGGGTGCTGGACGAGATCGAGATCGACGGCACGACCGTCCCCCGGGGCGCGGAGATCGCGATGCTGTTCGGCTCGGCGAACCACGACCCGGCGGTGTTCGACGCCCCCGGGAAGCTGGACCTGACCCGCCGGGACAACCCGCACATCTCCTTCAGCGCGGGCATCCACTACTGCATCGGCGCACCGCTCGCCCGTATCGAACTGGCGGCGTCGATGACGGCCCTGCTGGAGAAGGCCCCGACGCTGCGACTGGCCGCGGAGCCGCGGCGGAAGCCGAACTTCGTGATCCGGGGGCTGGAGGGGCTGAGCGTCGAGATCGGCTGATCACCCGTTCGGCCGATCATGTGGTGATCCGGGGCCGTGGTCATCGGCAGCTCGGCAAGCCGGTCCGCGCCTGGGAAGGGGGGCACCATGACGGTTGTGGCAGAGCGCACGGCCCAGATGTCCGTGGAGGAGTTCGAGGAGCTTGCCGCAGTCGTGGCCAAGGAGCTCGACACCGTCAGGTGGGAGTTCATCGACGGACGGTCACGCTCCCCGATCCCGTAGGCATCGACATCGACACCGGGGAACTGAAGGCTTACGCCGACTGACGGCCCCCTCAGCCGCTCACATCCCGCCTCCGCAGCCCCACCAGCCCTCCCGCCACCAGCACCCCCGCGAGCGCCGTCAGTACGAGCACCGGCGGCCAGTGCATCTCCCCGCCCGGCAGCTTCGGCAGATGTCCGAAGGGGGAGAGGTCCAGCACCGTCTGCGGAAGGTCCAGCGCGGGGCCCACCCAGCCGATCAGCAGTGCCGCGCCCGCCACGCCCCACGCCCCGACCGCGCCCCGCGGCAGCACCCCGTAGAGCAGGACCGCGAGCCCCCCGATCACCCACACCGCCGGGAGCTGCACCAGACAGGCGCCCAGGATCGGGCCGCCCTCCCTGCCGTAGCCCGCCGCGAAGCCCAGCCCCGCCAGCAGCATGAGCAGCGCCGCGCCGCCGAAGGCGATCACCAGATGGCCGGCGGCCCACCGCGGCCGTCCCACCGCGTTCGCCAGCACCGCCTCCGCCCGCCCCGAGGTCTCCTCGCCGTTCAGCCGCAGCACCGAGGCGACGATGTACAGGGCCGCGACCAGGCCCATGATCCCCACCATCGCGGCGAGGAACGTGTCCGTCAGCCCGGACTGGCCGCCCATCCGCTCGAAGATCTGGCGTGCCTTGTCGTTGTCGCCGACCAGCTTGGTCGCGCCGTCCGTCATCCCGCCGTAGACGACCCCGGCGAGGAGGAAGCCGATGCTCCAGCCCAGCACACCGCCGCGCTGGAGCCGCCAGGCCAGGGCGGCGGCCGAGCCCAGGCGGGCCGTGGCCGGTCCGGGCCGAACGGTCAGGAAGCCCATGCCCATGTCCCGGCGTCCGGCGAGGGCGTACGCCACCGCGCACTGGACGAGGACCGCCGCGGCGAACAGCAGGAGCACCCACCAGCGTTCGGCGGCGTAGGGCCGCAGGTTCTCCAGCCAGCCGAGCGGCGAGAGCCAGGTCGGCACGGACGAGCCGTCGCCCGCTCCGGCGTCGCCCGCGGCGCGCAGCACAAAGGCCGCGCCCAGCACCGCGCCCGTCAGCCCGCGCGCGAGCCGTGCGCTCTCCGTCAGCTGCGCGACGATCGCCGCCATCGTGGCGAACACCAGCCCCGCTCCGGCGATGCCCAGCCCCAGCGCCAGGGCCCCCGCGGCGCCCTGCCCGGCGAGTCCGACGGTGATCACCAGGGCCAGGACGGCGTTCGCGACCGCCGCCGCGAGCAGCGCCGCCGTCAGCGGGGCGCGCCGCCCCACCATCGCCGACGAGATCAGCTCCTGGCGTCCGCTCTCCTCCTCGTCGCGGGTGTGCCGTACGACGACGAGCAGGCTCATCACCGCGGCGAGCAGTCCGGCGTAGACGCCGATGCGCCAGGCGGTGAGCGCGCCGAGGGACTCGCCGAAGACCGGTCCGACCATCGCGCGCAGCGAGCTGTCGGCGGCCATCTGGTCCGCCAGGACGGCGCGTTCGGCCGCCGTGCCGTACAGGCGCTTCAGGGTGCCCGGCATCGACAGCACCATCAGGGCGTTGGCCGCGATCCAGAGGGGGATCATCACCCGGTCCCGGCGCAGGGAGAACCTCAACAGCACTCCGGCACCCGCCAGTTGACGCGGGCCCCCGGTCCGTGCCGCGAAAGCCGTCGTCACGGCGGTCATCGCTCCCCCAGGCTCTGCGCGGCGTTCGTACGGGCGGGTGCTCCCACCGTCTCGTCGCCGGCGGCCGGTTCCTCCTGGTAATGCCGCAGGAACAGCTCCTCCAGCGTCGGCGGCGTCGAGGTCAGCGACCGCACCCCCGACTCGCTCAGCGAGCGCAGTACCGCGTCCAGCTTGTCCGTGTCGACCTGGAGTCTGACCCGGCGGCCCCGCATATCGAGGTCGTGGACGCCGGGCAGGCGGGCCAGTCCGTTCGGCGGCCCGGCGAGTTCGGCGCTGACGCTGGTACGGGTCAGATGGCGCAGGTCGGCGAGCGAGCCGCTCTCGACCGTCCGGCCCTTGCGGATGATGCTCACCCGGTCGCAGAGCTGCTCCACCTCGCCGAGGATGTGCGAGGACAGCAGGACCGTCCGGCCGCGCTCCCGCTCCTCCTCGACACAGCGCCGGAAGACCTCCTCCATCAGCGGATCGAGACCCGATGTCGGCTCGTCCAGGATCAGCAGATCGACGTCCGAGGCGAACGCGGCGACCAGGGCGACCTTCTGCCGGTTGCCCTTGGAGTACGTCCGCCCCTTCTTGGTCGGGTCCAGTTCGAACCGCTCGATCAGCTCCGCCCGGCGCCCCCGGTTCAGACCCCCGCGCAGCCGGCCGAACAGGTCGATGACCTCGCCGCCGGAGAGGTTGCGCCACAGGGTGACATCCCCGGGGACGTAGGCGATCCGGCGGTGGAGTTCGACGGTGTCCGCCCACGGGTCGCCGCCGAGGACCCGTGCGGCGCCCGAGTCGGCGCGCAGCAGGCCCAGCAGGATCCGGATGGCGGTGGACTTCCCGGCGCCGTTCGGGCCGAGGAAGCCGTGGACCTCACCGGCATCGACGGCCAGGTCGAGGCCGTCCAGCGCCTGGGTCCTGCCGAACGACTTGTGCAGTCCGGACACCTCGATGGCGAGGTCGGAGCTCTTGGTCATGCTTCGGAACCTACGCTTCTTTCAGAAGTTTGTGAAGTTAAGGAAACGTATAAAGCCTCGGTAGACTCGATGGCGGTGCTGAACAGGGGAGATGATCCAGGGATGGCGGAGCCGAAGGCGGTGGAGCGGGACCCGGAGTCGGTCTCGCGGTTCGTGGAGCACTTCGCCGCGCAGCTCGTCGAGGCGGGCGTGCCGCGCATGCCCGCCCGCGTCTTCGGCGCGCTGCTCGCCTCCGACACCGGCACCCTCACCTCCGCGGAGCTGGGGGAGCGGCTGCGGATCAGCCCGGCCGCGGTGTCCGGGGCGGTGCGCTATCTGGCGCAGGTGCATCTGGTGTCGCGGGAGCGGGAGCCGGGCTCGCGCCGCGAGCGGTACCGGGTGCACAGCAACCAGTGGTACGAGGCGCTCACCAGCCGCGAGGCCCTCATCAAGCGCTGGGAGGAGGCCCTGCGCGAGGGGGTCACGAGCCTGGGTGCGGACACCCCGGCGGGCATGCGGCTCGCGGAGACCCTCGCGTTCTTCGAGTTCGTCGAGGGAGAGGTCGAGGCGATGATGGAACGCTGGCGTGTCCACCGGGACAGGACGTTCGGCCGGGGCTGAGCGAATCCGCTCACGATCCCGTGAGCGGATCGCTGCTCCGAGTGGCGTCTGGTCTGCAATCGGAAACCGGCACCGTGAGCACCCAGGCTCCCTCCCACACCGTCCACGTCCTGTGGCGCACCGGACCGCTCACCACCGCGTCCGCCCGGTAGCGGAAGTCCGCCCCCGACACCGTCACCGTCCGCCCCCGCGCCGCGAGCGGCGACGCCTCAGCGCCCACCGACAGGGGCCGCACCTCCACCACGGCCGTCCCGGAGGAGTCCGGGGTCACGGACACGCCCGTCACCGGCTGGTTCAGATCCACCAGCGTCACCCCGTCGACCTCGATCCGCAGCCGGGAGGGCCCGAGAGGGTGCGGGGAGGTGAGCCGGGGCGGGCGGGCCAGAGTCCGTACCAGCGACTGGCGCATGCGCAGCCACGGCCGCGCGGACGCGGCCTCCTCGCCGAGGTGCTCCCCGTTCCGCGGGGACGGCACCGACGGCAGGGAGGGTATCCGCAGCTCCCCGAGCACCACCCCGTCGCTGTCGTCGGCCAGCAGGTCCAGCCGCCGCTCCGCCCCGTCCAGCACCGCCCGGGCAGCCGCCACCGGTCCCGTCGGCACCCCGAGGGTCCGCGCCAGCGACAGCGCGGCCCCGACCGGGACCAGCGCCAGGGCCGTGGTGCCCAGCTCCCGCCGCCGGTGCAGCAGGGTCACCGCCCGCAGCAGCGCCCGGTCGTCGCCCACCACCACCGGCCGCCGCGAGCCCCGGCGATCCAGGGCCCGGGCGAATTCCTCCGGGCCGTCCGGGAGGCACACCTTCGTCGCCGCACGCGCGCTGAGCACGTCTTTCGCGATCCGTACGGCCTCACCGTCGCAGTGACGGGCGACCGGGTCGATGACCACGAGGAGCTGGTCGGAAGTCGCCACCTCGGTCCTGCCTCGCTTCCTCGGGTAGCATCTTTGTGCAAGAGCCCCTTGCGCTATTGCGCCAGGGGCTTCGTCTATTCCGGGGCATCCGGTCCGACGGTTTGCGGCCAACGACGGCCGCGGTGCACACGGCGGTGGACCCTCCGCGTACGCCCCTGACCTTGGACATGCCCCGCCCGGAAGGGGTGTACGCGCGTGCCCGCACTTGTGCTGCTCGGTGCTCAGTGGGGTGACGAGGGCAAGGGGAAGGCCACCGACCTGCTCGGCGGCTCGGTGGATTATGTAGTGCGCTACCAGGGCGGCAACAACGCCGGCCACACGGTGGTCGTGGGCGACCAGAAGTATGCACTGCACCTCCTCCCCTCCGGAATCCTGTCGCCCGGATGTACGCCTGTCATCGGCAACGGCGTCGTCGTCGACCCGTCGGTACTGCTCTCCGAGCTGAGCGGTCTGAACGAGCGTGGCGTCGACACGTCCAAGCTCCTGATCAGCGGCAACGCGCACGTCATCACGCCGTACAACGTCACCGTCGACAAGGTGACGGAGCGCTTCCTCGGCAAGCGCAAGATCGGCACCACCGGCCGGGGCATCGGCCCGACCTACGCCGACAAGATCAATCGCGTCGGCATCCGGGTCCAGGACCTGTACGACGAGTCGATCCTCACCCAGAAGGTGGAGGCGGCCCTCGACGTCAAGAACCAGATCCTCACCAAGCTCTACAACCGGCGCGCGATCGCCGTGGACCAGGTGGTCGAGGAGCTGCTCGGCTACGCCGACAAGATCAGGCCCTACGTCGCCGACACGGTCCTGATCCTCAACCAGGCGCTCGACGACGACAAGGTGGTCCTGTTCGAGGGCGGCCAGGGCACTCTGCTGGACATCGACCACGGCACGTACCCCTTCGTCACCTCGTCGAACCCGACCGCGGGCGGCGCCTGCACGGGCGCCGGCGTCGGCCCGACGAAGATCAGCCGGGTCATCGGCATCCTGAAGGCGTACACGACCCGCGTCGGCTCCGGCCCCTTCCCGACCGAGCTGTTCGACGAGGACGGCGAGGCCCTGCGCCGCATCGGCGGCGAGCGCGGTGTCACCACCGGCCGTGACCGCCGCTGCGGCTGGTTCGACGCGGTGATCGCCCGCTACGCGACCCGGGTCAACGGGCTGACGGACTTCTTCCTCACCAAGCTCGACGTGCTGACCGGCTGGGAGCGGATCCCGGTCTGCGTCGCGTACGAGATCGACGGCAGGCGGGTCGAGGAACTGCCCTACTCCCAGACCGACTTCCACCACGCGAAGCCGGTCTACGAGTACCTCCCGGGCTGGCAGGAGGACATCACGAAGGCCAAGACCTTCGCGGATCTGCCGAAGAACGCCCAGGGTTACGTCAAGGCCCTGGAGGAGATGTCGGGCGCCCCGATCTCGGCGATCGGCGTGGGCCCGGGCCGCGACGAGACGATCGAGATCAACTCGTTCCTGTAATCCCCGGTTGTCCCGGGCTTGTCCTTCCAGCACGCCCCCGGTGAGGCTTCGGCCGCACCGGGGGCGTGGTCGTTTCATGGGGCATCCTTGACCTGCACATGGGGACTTGGGGGTTTCGCGCGCCACCGGGGTGCCGCGACCATCTACGCGTGTAGTCCCGTAAATCCCCGCACAACACGCACAGTTGACCCCCTGACCCCAGTCCCAGGAGCCCCGAATGCCCGTCAGTCCCATGAACCGCCGGGAGTTCATGCAGAAGTCGGCCGTCACCGGTGCGGCCGTCGCCGCCGCGGGTGCCGCCGGCGCCGGCACGGCCCAGGCCGCCGAGGCCGGCCACCGACCTGGAAAGGCCCCCCGCACCTGGTCGTTCTCCATCCTGGGCACCACCGACCTGCACAGCCACGTCTTCGACTGGGACTACTACTCGGACGCCGCCTACAAGGACAAGGCCGGCAACTCCGTCGGTGTCGCGCGCATCGCCACCCTCATCAAGCAGCAGCGGGAGGCGAAGGGCGAGGACCGCGTTCTGCTCGTCGACGC
Source organism: Streptomyces sp. NPDC093261 (assembly GCF_044753645.1). Taxonomy (NCBI): domain Bacteria; kingdom Bacillati; phylum Actinomycetota; class Actinomycetes; order Kitasatosporales; family Streptomycetaceae; genus Streptomyces; species Streptomyces sp. NPDC093261. The sequence goes on along the minus strand of NZ_JBIVNO010000003.1, from coordinate 199,065 downwards.
CGGTGACATCATCCAGGGCACCTCCCTGGCGTACTACTACGCGCGCGTCGACCCCATCACCGGCACCGACGGCCACCACGGCCCCCGGCACCCGATGGCCGTGGCCATGAACCACATGCGCTACGACGCCGCCGCGCTCGGCAACCACGAGTTCAACTACGGCATCGACGTGCTGCGCAAGTTCGAGAGCCAGTGCCGCTTCCCGCTGCTCGGCGCCAACGCGCTGGACGCCAAGACCCTGCGGCCCGCCTTCCAGCCGTACACGGTGAAGCGGATCCGTGTCCCGGGCGCCCCCGACATCAAGGTCGGCATCCTCGGTCTGACCAACCCCGGTATCGCCCTGTGGGACAAGGACAACGTCAGTGGGAAGATGGTCTTCCCCGGGCTCGTCGAGCAGGCGAGGAAGTACGTGCCCCGGCTCCGCGCCCTCGGCTGCGACGTCGTCTTCCTGACCGACCACTCCGGCCTCGACGGCTCGTCCTCGTACGGCAATGAGCTGCCCTACGTCGAGAACGCCTCCAATCTCGTCGCCGAGCAGGTCCCCGGCATCGACGCCATCCTCGTCGGCCACACCCATGTCGAGGTCTCCTCCTACACCGTCAAGAACGAGCAGACCGGCGAGGACGTCCTGCTGTCCGAGCCCTACTGCTGGGGCATGCGGCTGACCGTCTTCGACTTCGACCTCGAACTGCACCACGGGCAGTGGCGGGTCACGAGCAAGACGGCCCAGACCCTCAACCCCAACAACGTCGAGGAGGACCCGGAGATCACCCGGCTCCTGAAGGCCGACCACGACCTCGTGGTGAAGTACGTCAACACCCCGGTCGGCACCTGCACCCAGGACCTCTCGGCGGCCGAGTCGTGCTGGAAGGACGTCCCCATCATGGACTTCATCCACCAGGTCCAGATGGCCACGGTCGCCACCGGCCTGTCCACCGCCGACGCCGCCCTCCCGCTCATCTCGGTCGCCGCGCCGTTCAGCCGGACGGCGGACATCCCCGCGGGCAATGTGACGATCAAGGACATCGCCGGGCTCTACATCTACGACAACACGCTGTACGGCAAGAAGCTCACGGGCGCCCAGCTCAAGGACTACCTGGAGTACGCGGCGAAGTACTACCACCAGGTCCCGTCCGGCACGAAGGTCGACACCTCGACCCTCACCAACGCCAACAACTTCTGGGACTACATGTACGACACCGCCGCCGGGGTCGACTACGACATCGACATCGCCCAGCCCGAGGGGTCGAGGATCAGGAACCTCAGCTACAAGGGCGCCCCGGTCGCCGACGACCAGGTCTTCGTCGTCGCCGTCAACAACTACCGCGCCAACGGCGGCAGCGGCTACCCGCACATCGCCGCGGCCGACATCGCCTACAGCTCCACCAACGAGATCCGCCAGCTGATGATCGACTATGTGACGGCGAAGGGCGCCCTGAACCCGGCCGACTTCGCGGTCGCCAACTGGAAGCTGACCCAGGGCGGGACACCGGTGTTCTAGGCCGGATCCGCCGCGCCGTCCGGGCAGCAGGGCGGGAGACCGAGGCAGGAGTGCAGGGCCGAACTCAGCCTCCGGTCGACGGCCTCGCGCTCGGCGGCGGGATCCGGGACGTCCGGCGGTGGTGTGAGCGCGTAGGGCAGGGCGGTGGTGAGGACGGCGAGCGTGACCGTGTCCTGCGTGGCGCCCGTGGGCAGGTGTCCGGTCACGTCCCGGCGCAACCAGTCCCAGGCCGTCCGATGCCAGACGGTCGTCGGACGCAGTACGGCGGCGTGCACCAGATCCGGGGCGGTCAGCGCCAGGGTTCTCACCACCGGGTGCTCTCGCAGCAGACGTGCCGCACGCACCACGACATGGACGGCGAGACATCGTGGCGGCGGCAGCGGGGCGGGGACCTCGCCGGCCACATGCAGCAGACGCCTGAGCTCGGCCAGCGTGGCGTCCCGGATCAGCACCTCGGGACCGGTCCAGTTCCGGTAGAGGTAGGAGCGGTTGCAGCGGGCCACACGGGCGATGTGCGTCACGCCGACCCGCCGGGGGCCGTACTGGGCCAGCGCGTCCAGGGTGGCGCGGTACACCGTGCCCGTCCCGGGCTGCCAGACGGAGGGTGCGGATCGGCTCACGTCGGGCAGCATGGCAGGGGCGGGGGTGGTACCAGACTGGAAAAGTGCGACAGATCTGGAGGAAGTGTTGCAGTTTTTCCGGCTATTGGGTGAGGGGGGCGGCGGGGAGGAGGGCCGCCGACGGTACGGGGGCACTCTCGAGAAATGCGCCCCACGCGCCGTGGGAGACGGTGAGAACCGGTCCGCTGGGGTTCTTGGAGTCGCGGATGTGGATCAGCTCCGGACAGGGGGCGACCTCGACGCAGTTGCCGCCGCCGCTGTCGCTGTAGCTGGACTTGAGCCACCGGAGGGGTTCGGTGCCGGTCATCGGTTTTCTCCTGCCAGCCGCTCGATGAAGCTCAGTGAGTCGTCGGGGCTCAGAGCCTGTGATCGGATCTTCGCATAGCGGTGCCCGAGTTGAGATGCCTCCGGGGGATCGCAGATCAGAATGCCTTGGTCCTCGATCTCCATGTAGACGACGTGCTCGTGATCCTTGGTCTCCACCAGCTTCATGGCACCGCGGTCACCCGCATACGTGCCGCGCAGCCCACGGTCCATCGGAAGCACCTGGACGCAGACGTTGTCCCTCCGGGCGTCCGCGGCGAGGGAGTGCAGTTGTCCGCGCAGCACCTCCCATGATCCGAACGGCCGCCGAAGGACGCCCTCTTCGAGGATCAGCTCGATCATCGGTGCCGGTGTCCGCTCGAAGAGTGCCCGGCGCGCGAGTCGCGCCTCGACCAGTTGGTCACGCTTCTGCTCAGGGACGGGCGGATAGCCGCCCCCGATCAACGCCCGCGCGTACTCCTCTGTCTGGAACAGCCCGTCGACCACCAGCGTCTCGTACGAGCAAATCGTGACCGCCTCGGCTTCCAGTTCGGAGAAGCCCCGGAAGCGTGCCGGGTACTTCTCCAGCAGCATCCAACTGCGCGCCTTCTCGAAGACCCCGAGCCCGCCCCCGATCGCCTCCTCCAGCTTCACCAGCATCTGATCACTCGCCGGCTGCGCACACGTCTCCATCGCGCTGACCGCCGAACCGGTGTAACCGATCTTCTTGCCCAATGACCTGGACTGGATCCCCGCGACCGGCATCCAACCCGCAGGGCGGGCGTCCTGTTCGACGCCGTGCGCGTGGACGGCGACCGTGGTCGCGCCCTCGCCGACCGTCTCGCCCGCATGACCGGCGGGGCGCCGGGCCCGGTGGTCGAGGAGGCCAACGGCCGACGCGCCGTCTACTTCCTCGTCCCGGTCGGCAGCACGTCCCACCGCTCCTGGCCTGACGGGGTCACGCGCCTCACCGCCGGTGCGCACCACGTCTCGTACATCCCGGTCCCGGCTCTCCGCGGCTTCACCTGGCCGCTGAGCTGGCGCTACCGCCCCACGGCCGCCGACGACCGCGTCCACACGCTTCTTCTGCGCACCGCCCTTCACTCCCCGCAGTGAAAAGTGCGACGTTCCGCCTGTGAGCCCGGCCTCCGGCGAGTCGCACACCGCGCTCTCGGGCGCTCCCCCTTCAGGGGAAAAGACCAGGGAACAAAGGGAACAAGAACCGAACCTCCCTCCCCACCCCCGGACGCGGGCGCCGGGCCGACCGAGCGCACCGCTCTCGCCGCCCGGCCGCTCGGCCGCACCCACCCGGGGCTCACCCTCGGCGCGACCGACGCCCTACGGCTCGCGCCGCTGGTGGAGGAGTGGTGGGACGCGGGCGCGACCAGTGCCCAGGTGCGGGCGGCGCCGACGTCGGGCAGAACCGACGGGGGGCCGGGAGGGTACCCGCCCAGGGAACCCTGCCCCGGCCTCAGCTGAAGACGATCATCGAGCCCTGGGCGAGGCTCCGGGTCGCCGCCGCGTGCAGGCCCAGCCAGACGTGCCGTTCCCGGGCGAAGGGGCTCGGGTCGTACGGGGCGGGAAGCGCCGGCTCCTCCAGTGCCGTGGGGGCGAGCGGCGCCTCCGGGGCCAAGGGCGGGTTCGCCGGATCGATGCCGATCGACGGAGCCACGAACTCCAGTTCCCGTAGCAGCGCCTGGGAGGACCCCAACGGGCCGCCACCCGCGAGGAGTTCGGCGTTCGACAGGGGATGCGGGAAGTCCACCGGGACATAGGCGCCCGCATGGTCGTAGTGCCACACCAGATGCGACTGCTGGGCCGTCGACTCGAACATCTCCAGGAGCTGCTCGTAGTCGCCGCCGAGTTCGTCGACCGGGGTCACGGCGAGCCCGCACACCTGGAGCAGATAGGCGCGGCGCAGGAAGTGCAGCGCGTCGTAGTCGAAGCCCGCGACCGGCGCCACCTCACCGGTCAGCCCCGGCATGTACTGGTACACCGGCACCGGCGGCAGGGCGGCCTCGCCCAGCGCCTTGTCGTAGAGGGCGAGTTCCTCGGCGAACGGGTTGTCGGGCGTATGGCACAGTACGTCGACGAGCGGGACCAGCCACAGGTCACAGGCCAACAGTAAGCTCCTCGGGTCATCGGTGTGGTGCAGGAAGCGTAGTGCGCGCGGGGGCCGGGCGCCCGATGTCGTGCAGGTCCCATACCCACACCCCGCCGACCCACTTCCCGGGCCGCCCCACGAGCTGGTCCACGGCCTGGCGCAACCGGTCCTGGTACTGCTGCGGAGCCAGCACCAGAACCCCCGCGTGCCAGTACGCGAAGTCGGCTCGTGCCTGCGCCCTCCAGTTCTTGCCGATCACGGGCGCCACCCCGGTGAAGCTGATGTCGCGCAGCATGCTGGAGGTGTAGCGGGGGGAGGCACCGTAGATGCCGACGCGCTCAGGGCCGTAGGGACCGTTGAAGTAACCGCCGGGCAGCCGGAACCTCAGGCCCGCCGCCGTCTGCCAGTGCAGGGCCTCCGCGTTGCCCGAGTCGGGCAACGGGATCGGCACCAGTGTCTCGCCCTTGCCGACGTACCCCTGCCATGTCCCGTCCACGATGAAGGACGGCACCTGGGCCCGCTCCACCGACTTCAGCGGGGCCGGGAGGATCGGGATGAGCGCCGCGGCGACCGCCGTCAGGCCCAGGAACTGGCGGCCGACGCGCGGGGTGTGCACCAGCCGCTCCACCGCCACGGCCAGCAGCATCCCGAGTGCGGGCGCGCACACCATCGCCACCCGGCCCTCGATGACCGACTCGAACAGGGGCTTGTCCGCGAGCAGCGCCCAGGGTCCCGGGACCGTCATGTTCGTGAGCGGGATCTGGAACCGCGGGCCCAGGGAGAGAAGTGCGGCGGCCCCCGCCGTGAAGGCCAGCGCCTTGACCAGCGCGCGCTCCCACAGCCGTACGACGATCGCGAACGCCAGCAGCGCCAGCGGCCAGCCGTAGAAGGCGTTCTGCTCGGTGGGGTTCGGGGAGAGCGCGTCCGCCGTCGCCTTGTCGCCCGCGACCAGTGAGCGCTCGGCGAAGGACAGCAGGGCCCGGGGGCTGTTGCCCATGTGGTCGGTGTGCAGCACCCGTGTGTAGCTCTGCGGGCCGAGGAACTGCCAGTACAGCGGCAGCGCGACCAGCGGGAGGCACACCGCGGCGGCGATCGCCAGGCCCTTCGCCAGCGGCCGTACGGCCGCCCTCGCCACCCGGGGGCGTACGGCCGCATACGCGCCCGCGAACAGCACCATGCCGAGGGACGCCAGCAGCAGCGGCTCCTCGCCCAGGAGGATCTGATACACCGCCATCAGCCCGAGGACCACCCCGTCCCGCACCACCCGCGTGCCCGTGCTCAGCCGCAGCGCCCGCTCGATGATCAGCGGGATCATGAACAGCACGACGAAGTTCGGATGCGCGTTGGCGTGGCTGACCATCGGCGGAGCGAAGGCGGCGAGCGCCGCGCCGGTGAAGGCCGCGCCCCGGTGCCGTACGACGCGCCGGACGATCAGCGTGTACCAGGCCGTGGCGGTGGCGGCCAGCCCGAGCGTCATCACCAGGGCGAGGGAGATCGCGGGGCCGAGGGCGAGGGTGACCGGTGCGAAGGGGACGGTCAGACCCAGCATGACCGTGTTGGCCATGAGGTTCACCCCGTCGGGGAACCCCTGGAGAGTGGTGAAGAAGGGGTCGCGTAGATGGGCCACGTTGTCGGCCGTCACCGCGAAGAACCACTCCCACTGGTTCTGGTCCTGCAACGAGTCCGGGAGGTAGCGGTGGTTCGGGTCCGCCCAGCGGCCCGCGTACAGGCCCACCGCCATCAGCAGGAACACGGCGGCCGCGAGGAGGTCGGCGGGGCGGACCGAGCGGAGCTTGAGCGCGGTCAGCTCGGCGAGGACACGGAGGTAGTCCAGCGGGCGGACCTTGGAGCCCGGCTGGTGCGCCCAGCGCACGGGCACCTCGGTGACGGGCCAGCCCGAGCGCCGGAAGTGCTGGAGTATCTCCACGTCGATGCCCCAGCCGGTGAGCCGGGACGCGCCGAACGCCTCGCGGGCCCGGTCGCCGTCGAAGAGCTTGAAGCCGCACTGGGTGTCGCGGACGCCGGGGACGGCGATCCGGCGTATCAGCAGGTTCCCGGCTCGTCCGAGCAGCTCGCGGGCGGGGCTCTGGTGCCGCTCGATGGTCGCGCCCGGCGCCGAGCGGGAGCCGACCGCCGCCGAGTGGCCCTCGGCCAGTGCCTTGTCGAGCACCTCCAGCTGCTCGATCGGGGCGGCCAGATCGGCGTCCGTGACGAGGACCCGGCGGCCCGACGAGGCGAGCACCCCGAGGCGCAGGGCGTGGCCCTTGCCGCCGTTGCGGGGGCTGGTGACGAGCCGGACGCGCCGGTCGTGGGCCGAGGCGGCGGCGACGACGTCCCGGGTGCCGTCGGTGGACCCGTCGTCGACGACGAGGACCTCCCACGCGCCGAAGCGGTTCTCGTTGTCGCCCAGGAACCCGGCGATCGCGTCGAGGGTGGGACCGAGCCGCCCCTCCTCGTTGTAGGCGGGGACGACGACGGACAGATCGATGGAGATGGCCGGCATGTTCTCTATGACGTCCGCGGCCCCCGGCCGGCTCATCCGGCGGCCAGCCGCTCGACCAGGGCGAGGGAGTGCGCGTTGTACGCGGCGACCACCGCATGCGCCGCGGCCGGGTCGCGGTGGGCGAGCGCGTCGACGACCTCGGTGTACCCGGACCAGAGGTGGCCGTCGAGCCGGGTGACCCTGCGCAGGTGCTGGACCGCGCACACCCACGACTGCACCCGCAGCCGGTGCAGGAAGTCGGCGAGGTAGGGGTTGCTGTACAGGGCGGCCAGCTCCCGCCAGAAGCGCAGGTCGTAGCCGATGAGGATGTTCAGCTCCCCGGCGGCGGCGGCGCGCTGGGCCTCCTCGCCGCGGCGGCGCACCGCGGCCAGGGCGGCGGTCAGAGCGGGGCCCTCCAGCGCGGCCTTGCCGTCGTTGTCGACGAGGCGCCGGAAGAGCCCGTCCGTGACGAGGCCGCGGGCCTCGATCATGCCGCGGTAGTCGGCGAGGGAGTAGGCGTGGACCTCGAAGCCGCGGTGCTGCACGGCGTCCAGGAGACCCTGGGCGGACAGATCCACCAGGGCCTCGCGGACCGGGGTCGCGGAGACGCCGTACTGGTCGGCGATCTCCTTCACCGTGAACTCCTGCCCCGGCTGGAGCCGGCCCGCCAGCACCTCGTCGCGGAGCGCGTCCGCGATCTGCTGCCGCAGGGTGCTGCGGGTCACGGCGCCGTTGCCGGTGCTGCCGGGCATGGTCCGGTATCTCCCTCGTCACGTACGGGTGGCGTGCTCGTACAGGCCTACGAGCTCGCCACCTTACGCGTTCGGGAACCGGGGAATCCCTGCCTACTCGGTGTACTCGTCCGCCACGGAGAGCGCCGCGTCCAGCGCCGCGAGCCCCTCCTTCAGCTCCGCCTCCGTCACGTTGCATGGCGGCACCACATGCGTACGGTTCATGTTCACGAACGGCCACACGCCGTTCGCCTTCGCGGCGGCGGCGAACGCGGCCATCGGCGCGGCCGCCTCCCCGGCCGCGTTGTAGGGCACGAGCGGCTCCCGGGTCTCCTTGTTCCTGACCAGGTCCAGGGCCCAGAACATGCCGACCCCGCGCACCTCGCCGACGCTCGGGTGGCGCTCGGCCAGCCGGCGCAGACCCGGCTCCACGACGGACGCGCCCAGCTCCGCCGCGTTGTCGACGATGCCCTCCTCGGCCATCACGTTGATCGTCGCGACGGCCGCCGCGCACGCCAGCGGATGCCCCGAGTACGTCAGCCCGCCCGGGTAGGCCCGCTTGCCGAAGGTCTCCGCGATCCGCCCGGAGATGGCGACGCCGCCGAGCGGCACATACCCGGAGTTCACGCCCTTGGCGAAGGTCATCAGATCCGGGACGACGTCGAACAGGTCCGCCGCGAACCACCGGCCGGTGCGCCCGAAACCGGCCATCACCTCGTCGAGGATGAAGACGATCCCGTACGTGTCGCACAGCTCACGGACGCCCGCGAGATAGCCGGGCGGCGGGACCATGATCCCGGCGGTGCCGGGGATGGTCTCCAGGATGATCGCGGCGATCGTCCCCGGCCCCTCGAAGGCGATGGTCGTCTCCAGGTGCTCCAGCGCCCGCTCGCACTCCTGCTGCTCGGTCTGCGCGTAGAAGCGGGAGCGGTACGGGAACGGCGCCCAGAAGTGCACCACGCCCGCGGCCCCGCTGTCGGAGGCCCAGCGGCGCGGGTCACCGGTGAGGTTGATCGCCTGCTGGGTGCCGCCGTGGTACGAGCGGTAGGCGGACAGCACCTTGGGGCGGCCGGTGTGGATCCGTGCCATGCGCACGGCGTGCTCCACCGCGTCGGCGCCGCCGTTGGTGAAGAAGATCTTGTCGAGGTCGCCGGGGGTGCGCTCGGCGATCAGCCGGGCGGCCTCCGAGCGCGCCTCGACGGCGAAGGCGGGCGCGAACGTGGCCAGGGAGGCGGCCTGCTCCTGGATCGCGGCGACGACCTTCGGGTGCTGGTAGCCGATGTTGGTGAAGACGAGTCCGCTCGTGAGATCGAGATAGCGGTTGCCTTCGAAGTCCCAGAAGTACGACCCCTCCGCACCGGCGACGGCGAGCGGGTCGATGAGCTCCTGCGCTGACCAGGAGTGGAAGACATGCGCACGGTCCGCGGCCTTGACGGCGGCGCCGGCCTGGGGGTCGGTCTGAGGCGTCATGCGCCCGAGCGTAGAAGTCCGGCACACGGACGCGACACCGGCGTCCTGTCTGTGGACGGGCCCGGAACGCGACAGTCTGTCGACAGGATGGCCCCGGCGACCGTGGCAGGACGGCGCCCGGCGCCGGCGTTCCGCGGCCCGTCGGCCTTCTCGGCGGGGCGGGGGCGCGGCGAAGTGCGAGGAAGCCGCCCGTCCCGGCCTGTGACGGAACCGGGGCACCGCCGTGGCGGGCTCCTGGCGGCGCGGCGATGTTCTCTGGTTATTCTCAGGCTGTCTGTCGCGCACGCAGGGGGTAGGTGAGGCGGCGATGGAGATGCCGGGGGGCGGGGATCCGCTGGGGATCCCCTCGGGCTTGCGGCTCCGGGGCAGCGCCGGGGCCTACCGGCTGCTCGCCCGGCTCGGGGCCGGCGGCATGGGGAACGTGTATCTGGCCCGCTCCGACCGGGGACGTACCGTCGCCGTGAAGCTCGTCCGGCGTGAGCTGGCGGAGCAGGAGGAGTTCAGGGCGCGCTTCCGGCAGGAGGTGCAGGCCGCGCGGCGGGTCGGCGGGTACTGGACCGCGCCCGTCCTGGACGCGGACACCGAGGCCGACATCCCCTGGGTCGCCACCGGCTATGTCGCGGGCCCCACACTTCAGAGCATCGTCTCCCGCGACCACGGCGCCATGCCGGAGCGGTCCGTGCGCGTGCTGGCCGCCGGGCTCGCCCACGCCTTGCGGGACATCCACGCCGCCGGGCTCATCCACCGCGACCTCAAGCCCTCCAACGTGCTGGTGACCATCGACGGGCCCCGGGTCATCGACTTCGGCATCGCCCGCGCCCTGGAGACCCTCAGCGGCGCGGGGCTCACCCGTACCGGTGCGCTGGTCGGGTCGCCCGGGTTCATGGCGCCCGAGCAGGTGCGCGGCGACCGCGTCACGCCCGCGTGCGACGTCTTCTGCCTGGGGTCCGTCCTCGCCTACGCCGCCACGGGAGCCCTTCCCTTCGGCAGCGGGGGCAGCGGGGTGCACGCCCTGATGTTCCGTATCGCCCAGGAGGAACCGGACCTGTCGGGCGTGCCCGAGAGCCTCGGCGATCTCGTCCGCGACTGTCTGCGCAAGGACCCGGCGGCCCGGCCCACCCCGGCGGACATCCTGGAACGGGCCGGCGCCGAGGACACGGTCTCCGGCGGCCGCAGCCGGGACCCCTGGCTGCCCGCCGCCCTGGTCGCCCAACTGGGCCGTCATGCCGTGCGGTTGCTGGACGCGGAGGACCCGGAGGTGACCGCGACGAGGGCGGCGCCGGAGGGTGGCGCTGGGCACGCGCCGGGATCGGCGCTCTCGGGGGGCGGTACGGGCCCTTCGGGCGCCGTGGACGCCGGGCGCGCGGATGCCGCGGACCCCGCGGGCGCCCCCGGCGGGGGGCGTGGCGGGGCCCCCGCCGGGGGCGCCGCAGGCCCCGTGGGGCCTGCCACGGATTCCGCCCGATCCGCCGCCGGCCCGGGTGCCGGGACCGCCCCGGTGCCCGGCGCGGAGGACCAGCGGGTTCCGGGATCTCCGGTCGCCCCCCGGGTCCCGGTGGACCTCACCAAGCGGCCCCCGGCGGTTCCCGCGGCGCACACGGTTCCCGAGGTGGCGCCCGAGCACGCGGCCGCCTCCGAACTGCCCTGCGGTGCCGCTCCGCCGCCGCCCGCCTCCCCCGGCGGCCCGCCCGCCCAGGCCGCTTCCGCCGGGCCGCCCCCGCCGCCCGCCGCGTACGGCTGTCCCCAGCAGCACCCCCAGCCCGGGTACGGCCACGGCGGCTTCGGCCCCGCCCTCGGGCCGACCCGGCCGTACGGCCCGTACTCCTACGGCGGCCCCGGCTCGCAGGAGCCGCGGCGCAGAAGCGGGCGCTCCACCGCCGCGCTGCTGGTCGCCGCCCTGGTGGTCGCGCTCGGCGCGGGCGGCTCGGTGTACGCGCTGATGCGCGGCGACGCCACGGCGACGAGCGGCGGACGCGGCCACGCGCACCGCTCCGCGGCGCCCGCCACCCCCACTCCGGACACCCCCGCGGGCTCCGCCCCGGCCATCGCGAGTCCCACCGCGCCCTCGTCCGCCGCCGGCGCCGTGCCCGACGCCTTCCTCGGCACCTGGAATGCCGCCATCGACAACGCGAGCGGCCACAACACCCGCCGGCTGGTCATCGAGCGGGGCGGGGTGGGCGACACGGTGCTCTCGCTGACCGCGGACGGCCCGCTCGGCGGCGGCGCCTACCACTGTGTCTTCCGGGCCGGCCTGGCCCGATCGCCCGGCGCGGACGGCCCCTTGGACATCGGCCCCTCCACGGTCGAGACGGGCCGTCCCGCGTCGGCCTGTACCCCGGGCGCCGCGACGGAGCTGACGCTTCTGCCGGACGGCCGCCTGCGCCGGGTGAACACAAGCGGCGGCGAGTCCCTCACCTACACCAGGCAGAACTGAACACCCTTCACCGACAGGCAAGTTGAACGTCACGCGAACTTAGACGGCCATCCCCTGCCCGCCGCCGCCGACGGCCCGTACCGTGACCCCACGATCGGCTCCGGGGAGTTGTGGGGGACCCGCGGTGCAGTGGTTGAGTCCAGAGAACGTCGTGGCCGTGGGCACCGCGGTCCTCGGCATCGTCGCGTCCGTCGCCATGGTCTGGTACGAACGCCGGGTGCCGCGCCGCAAGCGCATCGGCTACCGCGTCCAGATGGACAACCCGATCGGTGACGACGTCCGCTCGGGCCGCGCCAACAGACGTCTGGGCCTCTTCGACGAGACCCCGGGCATGGTGGACGCGACACTCGTCCTGCTGCGCATCGAGAACGACGGCTCGCAGGGCATCGACGGCGGCGACTACACCGGCCCCGAACGCCACGGCCTGACCGCGGTGTTCACCGATCGCACCATCGCCGGTGTGTCGGTCACCCAGCCGACCGACACCGACCATCTGATGGACCACTTCACCGCGGAGCGCGGCTTCGGCTACGAGGGCAACCGGCTGCGCATCCCGCGCGTCCCGCTCAACCGGGGCGAGCACTTCAAGCTGCTGGTGCTGCTGTCCGGCGGCGACGTGGGCCGCGAGATACGGCTCATAGGCGGCATCCGCGACGGCGAGGTGCACCCCAACCGCAGCGCCACCCCGGACGACCAGCCGCCCCTGTTCAGCCGGGCCGCCCGGCTGATCAGCATCACGCTCACGCTCAGCGTCCTCACGCTCGCCGGCATCGTCATCGCCCGCGACGACCACCCGCTCCCCCTCGGCTGCGCCCACGGCTCCCTGACGGTCACCGGCTCGACGGCCTTCGCGCCCGTGGTGCGGGATCTGGCGAAGCAGTACGAGAAGAGGTGCGAGGGCTCCGACATCACGGTGGACGCGCACGGCAGCGAGGCGGGGGTCGGGGACCTCGTCTCGCTGGGCTCCCAGTCGAAAGGCGCCCCGGCCATGATCGCGTTCTCCGACGGTCCCACCCCCAGGGCCGGCGGGGTCTTCGATCTCGACGGGACACGGGTCGCCGTGTCCGCCTTCACCCTGGTCGTCAACGAGGGCGTCGACCTGCCGCACGGGCTCTCCCTGGCGGACGTACGCCGCATCTACCGCGGCCAGGTCACCCGCTGGAAGCAGCTCGATCCCGACCTGCCCGACCTGCCCGTGGTGCTCGTCAGCCGCAACGCCGACTCCGGCACCCGGCAGATCTTCCAGCGGCGGGTGCTCGGCACCTGGGAGCGGGCCCCCAGCACCTCACTGGACTGCGTCCACCAGGACGACCGCTCCGCGCCCGTCATGCGCTGTGAACTCGACTCCACACAGAAGGTGCTGGACACGGTGGCCAGGATCCCCGGCGCCGTCGGCTACAGCGAACTCAACCTCGCCCGCCACAAGGGCCTGCGACGGGTGTCCCTGGACGGAGCCGCCGCCTCCATCGAGGACATCGAGTACCGCAGGAACAACTACCCCTACCGTGGCGTCGAGTACGCCTACACCTACCGGCGCCCGCCCGTCGGCTCCCTCGCCGCCCAATTCCTCGCCTACGTCAGCCAGAGCACCGGCGAGAACGAGATCCGGACGCACGGTCATCTGCCGTGCTCCGCGCCGGCGGTGCTGCCGCTCTGCGCGGACGACGACGGCTGAGCGACGACGGCTGAGCGCGGACGGCGACCGCCGGGACGACGAGCCGGCCGCCTCACCGGGGGTCCGGCGGCCGTTGCCTCGGCATGTTGGGCCGGGCTCCCGTGGGCGGGGTGAACCTTCCCGGCGCCACTCCTTCGGGCCGGGGCGCGGCCGCCCCCACCGACTGGAGCACCAGCGGCGCGGACCCCCTGCGGAACTCCACCATCCAGTCCGCGGTCTCCGCCCGCATCAGTTCCGTCACGTCCTCGCTGAACCGCCGCAACACCGAAAGGCACCGCTCCGCCGCCTCGCCCGCGCTCCCCTCCGCCGGCCCGAGAACCTCCCGCACGCTCTCGGTCGCCCAGTCGAACTGAAGCGTCTGCAAGCGCCGTTGCAGGGCCTGGGCGGTCGCCACGTCCCGCATCCACCCGGAGGTCACCCCGAAGAAGCGGTCCCCGGCGACGCACGCCATCCCCAGCAGCAGCGACAGATACGCCCAGGGCACGGCGCCCTCCGCGACCCCGGTCAGATCGAGCAGGGGCAGCGCGGCCCCGCACACGACCCCGACCGCCGTGCCCGCGCGCAGCGCCCGCGCGACCCGGCGCTTCCACACCCGGTTCGCGAGGTACCAGGCCGCCGTCTCCAGCGCCCGCCGCTCCACCCACCGGTACAGCTCGTCCAGCCGCTCCGCGGGCTCCCCCCAGTCGCCGTGCGGAAAGGGCCGCCCTCCGAGGTCGCCCGGCCGAAGCCCTGCCGCGCCGTCGCCCCGCCCGTCCTGGAGGGGACCCTCGGGCTGCATCTCCGGCTGACTCACCCGGCACTCCCTACGTACGGCTCCGACGTTCCGCGATGGTCACTTCGCGGTGTGCGCCCGCCGCCCACGCGGCACACGTTCCGCGACGTGCTCGTGACGCGTGGTGCTGAAGCGCCGGACCCTTCCTACCGTCCCCCGGACGACGAGGACCCGGGTTTCGGGGCTTTTCCGCCCGGAAGTGGGCCGTGGCCGGGGGAGGCCGCCCCGCAATGCCACCCGAAAGAGTGCCGCCGCGTGCGCTGCCTGGGTCCGGACGGACTACCGGAGCGGTCGTCCCGGTGACCACGTAGGCTCGTGCCAGGCGGCACATCCCGCCCTGACAGCGGTACGCGACCTGCCGGCCGTACCCGAACGAGACCAGGAGCTGATCGTGATTCCCGGTGGTGGCCAGCCCAACATGCAGCAGCTGCTCCAGCAGGCTCAGAAGATGCAGCAGGATCTCGCGCGGGCCCAGGAGGAGCTGGCCCGGATGGAGGTCGACGGTCAGGCGGGCGGCGGCCTGGTGAAGGCCACCGTCACCGGTGCCGGCGAGCTGCGTTCCCTGGTGATCGACCCGAAGGCGGTGGACCCCGAGGACACGGAGACACTCGCCGATCTGGTCGTCGCGGCCGTCCAGGCGGCCAACGAGAACGCGCAGGCGCTCCAGCAGCAGAAGCTCGGCCCGCTGGCGCAGGGACTGGGCGGCGGCATCCCCGGCCTGCCGTTCTGAGTCCACCGGCCCATCCCTTCTTCGCAAGGCGAGGGCCAACTACCGTACGTACCAAGAAACCGAGCCCGGCTACGGTACGTACCGTAGCTCTTCAGGAAAGGCAGTCCGTTGTACGAAGGCGTGGTTCAGGACCTCATCGACGAGCTGGGACGGCTGCCCGGCGTCGGTCCCAAGAGCGCCCAGCGGATCGCCTTCCACATCCTGCAGGCGGAGCCGGCGGACGTCCGCCGGCTCGCCCAGGCGCTGCTCGAGGTGAAGGCGAAGGTCCGCTTCTGCGCGACCTGCGGCAACGTGGCGCAGGAGGAACTGTGCGGCATCTGCCGTGACGCGCGCCGCGACCCGTCGGTGATCTGCGTGGTGGAGGAGCCGAAGGACGTCGTCGCGATCGAGCGCACCCGCGAGTTCCGCGGCCGCTACCACGTCCTGGGCGGCGCGATCAGTCCCATCGAGGGCGTCGGCCCGGACGACCTGCGCATCAGGGAGCTGCTCGCCCGGCTGGCCGACGGCACGGTCACCGAGCTGATCCTGGCCACGGACCCCAACCTGGAGGGCGAGGCCACGGCCACCTATCTCGCCCGCATGATCAAACCCATGGGCCTCAAGGTCACCCGCCTGGCCAGCGGCCTCCCGGTGGGTGGCGACCTGGAATACGCGGACGAGGTCACCCTCGGCCGCGCCTTCGAGGGGAGACGACTCCTAGATGTCTGACGCCACGCTGCACTCCACGACGCAGGACCCGGACGACTTCGCCGTTCAGATCGCGGATCAGGTCGAGAGCTTCCTGGTCGCCGTCACGGAGGTCGCCAAGGGCGACGAGCCGGACTCGGCCGTCCCCTTCCTCCTGCTGGAGGTCTCCCAGCTGCTGCTCGCGGGCGGCCGTCTGGGCGCGCACGAGGACATCGTGCCCGAGGAGCGCTACGAGCCGGACACGGGCCCGGACGCGGACGTGGACGGGCTGCGCGAGCGTTTCGCCGCCATGCTGGACCCGATCGACGTCTACTCGGAGGTCTTCGACCCGTACGAGCCGCGCAGGGCCCCGGTCCCGGCCCGGATCTCCGACGATCTGGCGGACATCATCACGGATCTGCGCCACGGCATGGCCCACTACCGTGCGGGCCGCACCACGGAGGCGCTGTGGTGGTGGCAGTTCTCGTACTTCTCCAACTGGGGCGCGACCGCCTCCGCGACCCTGCGAGCCCTGCAGTCCGTGGTCGCGCATGTGCGGCTGAACCAGCCCCTCGCGGAGCTCGACGGCCTCGACACCGACCAGGACCTCGGCGACGAGATCCTCGCGGAGGAGGCGGGCCGGGTCATGGCCCGGGAGATCGCGCGACCGCTCGGACTGCGGCCGGTGCAGTGACTCGGACCGCGGCCGGTGCGGTAGGCCGCGGGCGGCCCCTGTGACACGCGGCACGTTTTCGAGTACGGCGTGCGCGGCGGGGGCAGGTGCCGTGCGGAGCGGCCCGGTTTCCCTGTGGAGGGCGGCGGTGAAAACCGTCGTCCGCCCGTCCTGGATCCGGAGAAAAACGGGATGGTCCCGACCCGAGCGGGACATCTCACCATGCGGTATCCCGGAAGGGAAATTCGGCCGCTCGATAGACTGAGCCGACCGCACCGGCACTGCGCGGGTGCGGAAAGAGACGGATTGAGCGAGGAGCGCACGTGGGCCTTGTCGTGCAGAAGTACGGAGGCTCCTCCGTAGCCGATGCCGAGGGCATCAAGCGCGTCGCCAAGCGGATCGTGGAAGCGAAGAAGAACGGCAACCAGGTGGTTGTCGTCGTTTCCGCGATGGGCGACACGACGGACGAGCTGATCGATCTCGCCGAGCAGGTATCCCCGATACCTGCCGGGCGTGAGTTCGACATGCTGCTGACCGCCGGAGAGCGGATCTCCATGGCCCTGCTGGCCATGGCGATCAAGAACCTGGGTCACGAGGCCCAGAGCTTCACCGGCAGCCAGGCAGGCGTCATCACCGACTCCGTCCACAACAAAGCCCGGATCATCGACGTCACGCCCGGTCGTATTCGCACCGCGCTGGACGAGGGCAACATCGCCATCGTCGCCGGTTTCCAGGGTGTGAGCCAGGACAAGAAGGACATCACGACCCTGGGCCGGGGCGGCTCCGACACCACCGCCGTGGCGCTGGCCGCCGCCCTCGACGCCGAGGTGTGCGAGATCTACACCGACGTCGACGGCGTGTTCACCGCCGACCCGCGTGTGGTGAAGAAGGCCCGGAAGATCGACTGGATCTCCTTCGGGGACATGCTGGAGCTGGCCTCGTCCGGGTCCAAGGTGCTGCTCCACCGCTGCGTGGAGTACGCGCGCCGCTACAACATCCCGATCCACGTCCGCTCCTCCTTCAGCGGGCTCCAGGGCACGTGGGTCAGCAGCGAGCCGATCGAGCAAGGGGACAAGCAGGTGGAGCAGGCCATCATCTCCGGTGTCGCGCACGACACCTCCGAGGCCAAGATCACGGTCGTCGGCGTGCCGGACAAGCCGGGCGAGGCCGCCTCGATCTTCCGCGCCATCGCGGACGCCGAGATCAACATCGACATGGTCGTGCAGAACGTCTCGGCCGCGGCGACCGGCCTCACGGACATCTCCTTCACGCTCCCGAAGACCGAGGGGCGCAAGGCGATCGACGCCCTGGAGAAGGGCAAGACCGCGATCGGCTACGACTCGCTGCGCTACGACGACCAGATCGGCAAGATCTCCCTCGTCGGCGCGGGCATGAAGACCAACCCGGGCGTCACGGCCTGCTTCTTCGAGGCGCTCAGCGACGCGGGCGTGAACATCGAGCTGATCTCGACCTCCGAGATCCGCATCTCGGTGGTGACGCGCGCGGACGACGTCCCGGAGGCGGTGCGCGCGGTGCACAGCGCCTTCGGCCTGGACTCCGAGAGCGACGAGGCCGTGGTCTACGGAGGCAGCGGGCGATGACCGGCCTCCCCCGCGGGGGCGAGGACCGTATGGGGTCCGCGTGCGTGCGCCGTACGGGACCCGGGCGTGCGGGCCGTACGGGATCCGGGCGTGCGGGCCGTACGGGATCCGGGCGCGCGGGCCGTGCCGAAGCCGGGCGTGCGGGCCGTACGGGATCCGGGCCGGCCGTGCGCCCCGTGCCGTGGGCCGGTCTGCCGGGCCCTGGTGTGCCCCGTGGTGAGCGCCGGTGACGGCGCGGACCGGGCGGCCGACGCTCGCGGTCGTGGGAGCGACCGGGGCCGTCGGCTCCGTCATGCTCCAGATCCTGTCCCAGCACGCGGACATCTGGGGAGAGATCCGTCTGATCGCCTCACCCCGCTCGGCCGGCCGCAAGCTGACCGTGCGCGGCGAGGAGGTCGAGGTGGTCGCGCTCGACGAGGAGGCACTGTCGGGCGTCGACGTGGCGATGTTCGACGTACCGGACGAGGTGGCGCGGCAGTGGGCGCCGGTCGCCGCCGCGCGGGGTGCGGTCGTGGTGGACGACTCGGGTGCGTTCCGGATGGACCCGGAGGTCCCGCTGGTCGTGCCGGAGGTCAACCCGCACGCCGCCCGGGTGCGCCCGCGCGGCATCATCGCCAACCCGCACTGCACGACGCTCTCGATGATCGTGCCGCTCGGGGCGCTGCACGCCGAGTTCGGGCTGACCGAGCTGGTCGTGTCCTCGTACCAGGCCGTGAGCGAAGCGGGACGCGCGGGCATCGACACCCTGCGCCAGCAGTTGTCGCTGGTCGCGGGGACGGAGCTGGGGACGAGCCCCGGCGACGTACGGCGCGCCGTGGGCGACAACACGGGACCCTTCCCGGAGCCGGTGGCGCTGAACGTCGTCCCGTGGACCGGGTCGCCGGCCGGGGACGGCTGGTCCTCGGAGGAGATGAAGATCCGCGACGAGTCCCGCAAGATTCTGGGGCTGCCCCGGCTGCGGGTGGCGGTCACCTGCGTCCGCGTGCCCGTGGTCACCGCGCACTCCCTGACCGTCCACGCCCGCTTCGAGGACGAGGTCACGGTCGACCGCGCGCGGGACATCCTCGCCACCGCGCCCGGAGTCGTCCTTTTCGACGACCCGGCCGCGGGTGAGTTCCCCACCCCCGCCGACGTGGTCGGCACGGACCCGACCTGGGTGGGCCGGGTACGCCGCTCCCTCGACGACCCGACCGCGCTGGAACTGTTCGTGTGCGGGGACAACCTGCGCAAGGGCTCGGCCCTGAACGCGGCGCAGATCGCGGAACTGGTCGCGGCGGAGCGGGTGGTTCCGTAGCCCGCTCGGCCGCGGAGTGGGTGGTTCCGTAGCCCGCAGCTTCTTCGGCCGCCGTCCCACCAGGCGGGAAGGCCCCCGGTCGTCGGCCGAATCGTTTGTAGGATCTGTGACGGTTCGGCAGGCCGGTCGTGTGGTCCGGACCACTTGTATCGAAGCCTTCGGGCGTTCGAAGATTTCCCTCCCCGCCCCGCAACCGCTTGCGGAGCGGGGAGCGTCTTTGCGGTCACCCTGGGGGGGCGGGCACCGTCACACATGGGGCATAGGGGAAGAGCTGGTACGCATGAGGTCACGAGACGCACGGTCCGCTGCGCTGGGGGGCGCACGAGGACAGGTGCAGACGGACGTGCTGCCTGACGCGAAGGCGATGTCGGTCGCGTACAACCCTCACGGGGTGAGACGTGTCCAACTGGCGTGGCAGAGGTACTCGAATTCACCGCGGTACGGGCGAGGGGCACAGCCCTGCGCCCGCCCCGCCGCCCCCGGATGCCCGGCGCGCCCGGCGGCATGCCGGTGATCGCGCCCGTGCCCGCAGCGCGGCCCGCCCGCATACCCGGCCAGCGCGAGAGCGCCGAGGAGACGACGGCCGCCGGCACCACGGTGGACCATCTCACCGAGACCTACCGTGCCCATTACCGCTCCCTCCTCGGACTCGCGGCGCTCCTGCTCGACGACACCGCGTCCTGCGAGGACGTCGTCCAGGAGGCGTTCATCCGCGTCCACTCGGCGCGCAAACGCGTCCGCGACCCGGAGAAGACGCTCGCCTATCTGCGCCAGACGGTCGTCAACCTCTCCCGTTCGGCGCTGCGCCGCCGCATCCTCGGTCTCAAACTGCTCTCCAAGCCGATGCCGGACATGGCGAGCGCGGAGGAGGGTGCGTATGACCAGCTCGAGCGCGACTCGCTGATCCGGGCCATGAAGGGTCTCCAGCGCCGCCAGCGCGAGGTGCTGGTGCTGCGCTACTTCGCGGACATGACAGAGGCCCAGGTCGCCGAGACGCTGGGGATATCCCTGGGGTCGGTGAAGGCGTACGGATCGCGCGGCATCGCGGCACTGCGCACCGTCATGGGAGCGCCGGCATGAGCGAGCACGAGGAGCGGCGCCCCGCCGTCCCGGGACGCGACTCCCACGAACGACACGAGCCCGATGTGTGGCACGAGCCGACGGACCGGTCCGCGCCCCACGAGGACGACCACGAGCAGCATGCTGGGAACGGAACTGTGAACCACCGCCCCGACGACCAGGGCCGGCAGGAACCCCGGCCGGACCGCGCCGCTCCCGGCGCGTTTGCCGCCGATCGCTTCGCACGGGGGCTCGGCGGCTCCGAGGGCCGTACGGACGCATCCGGTGACGGGTGGGACGGCCTGGAGGCCGAGGGGCTCGCTCAGGACGAACAGGCGCTGCGGCGGATCCTCCACCAGGCGGTGGACGACATCGAGCCGCGCGACGGCACCCTGGAGCATCTGCGGCGCGCGGTGCCCGCCCGGCGGGCGCGCAAGCGGCAGGCCCTGGTCGGCATGGCGGCCGCCGCCCTGTTCGTCGGCACGGCGATCCCTGCCCTCGTCCATGTCTCCAACGCCACGGGCTCCGACGCCGATCCCTCCATCGCCGGCCAGGCCTCACAGGCCCGGCAGGGCACCGAGCAGGGCAAGGGCCCGGACGGCGGCTCCAGCGGCTCGGTCGGCTCCGGCGGCATGACCAAGGACAGGGGCCAGAGCGGTCAGAAGGGCAAGGAGGACAAGGGCAAGGGCGTGCCCGGCGGAGCCGCCGGCGGGGCCGACCCGACGGCCTCGGCGCAGAGCGCACCCGTGTGCACGGCGGCCCAGCTCGGCGGCGCGACCGCCACCGCGGGCGCCCCGGACTCCAGCGGCACCGTCTACGGCACCTTCCGCGTCACCAACGTCTCCACCACGCCCTGCACGGTCTCGGGCGGCGGCAGTGTCTCCACGGCTCCCCAGGGCGCGGCGGACCCCTCCAAGATCAGCGTGGTGAACCATGTCGCGGGCGACGCTGCCACCGCGCTGCCCGACCCGTCCCAGGCCGTCACCTCACTGGTGCTCAAGCCCGGCGCGGCCTATGAGGTCAAGTTCGCCTGGGTCCCGTCGGAGACCTGCCCCACCACGGGCGGCGGCACCGGCGGACCCTCACCGGACCCGAGCCCCTCGGCCTCCACCGGCACGAGCGGCGGCACGACCCCGGAGAGCGGCGGCGTGGCACCGCAGCTGATGACGGAGGACGGCGTGGCCGACGGCAGTGTGGCCGTCTCCCACACCCCGGAGACCGGCTCCGGGACCTCCACGACCACCGTCCCCAACGCCTGCGCCGGCACGGTCTACCGCACGGGGATGCTGCCGGCGTCCTGACGCCCTGAGCTGTGCGTCCGGCTGCCGTGCGTTTTCGTCCCCGTTCCCGGAGCGGGCGCACCCGGGAACGGCTGGTCCTGCCGGCCGCCCTGCCTCAGGTGGCGGCGGCCCGGCGCTCGCTCGCGGCGGCGGCCTTCTCGTCCCCGGCCGCCCCTGCCGTTGCCTCTGCCTCGGCCGGGGCAGACGGGCGCCCGGCCTCCGGCTCCTCCGTGACGAGGCCCAGTTCCGCGTCCCGGGCGTACTCAACCTCGCGCCGCAGCAGACGGAACCACATGAAGACCGTGAAGCCCGCGAAGACGAACCACTCGCCCGTGTAGCCCAGGTTCTGGAACGCCTTGAGATCCAGCCCGGTGCCCTGGGGCGCTGTCGCCGGTACGGCCCGCATCCCGCTGTCGGCCTTGTCGAGGGTGATCCAGGCATCGTAGAGCTGGTACGGCACGAGGTTCACCAGCGACGCCGCGCTGATCGCCGCGGTCTCGTCGGGGGGGAGCCCCCCGCCCCCTCCCGCCCCGTTCGCCCCCGGGCTCTCCGACGCCTGCAGCGCACCCGTGACGGTGACCTCGCCGGTCGGCGCGGCCGGCGCCTTCGCGGCGTTCGCGTCACCCGGCAGCCAGCCCCGTACGACCGGCAGGGCCCTGCCCTCGTCGGTGCGCAGCAGGGTCAGCACATAGAACCCGTTCCTGCCGTCCAGCTCCCGGTCCGGCACCAGCAACTGCTTGCCGTACCGCCCGGTGGCCGTGGCCCGCTTCCCGGACGTGTTCTGGTCGACGGGCAGCAGCTCCCGAAGCGGCCGGGCGGCCTCCTTGCGGTCCGCCGTGGCCTGCTCGCCGGCCCTCTGCTGCTCGTGCACCCGGGACTCGAACCGGCTCAGCTGCCATGACCCCATGAAGATGCAGAAGGGGATGGCCAGCAGCACGAAGACGTTGATCCCCCACCAGCGGGGCGTCAGCAGAAACCGGTACACGCCCTCCACGGTACGGTGCCGCCTTCACGGACCCGCCCGTGGGGCCCGGCGCACGAGGCGCGCGCCCCCCGTACGCCGTCGGCTCTTCAGATTTATCTCCCCAGATGGCGCTCCGCGAAGTCCAGCTCCAGTCGCACCTGCTTGATCCGCTCGTCGACCACCAGGGAGCCGTGTCCCGCGTCGTACCGGTACACCTCGTGCACGGCGTCCCGCGCGGCGAGCCGGTCCACGTAGTTCTCGACCTGGCGGATCGGGCAGCGCGGGTCGTTCACCCCCGCCGAGATGTACACTGGCGCCTTCACCGCGTCGACGTACGTGATCGGCGACGACGCCTGGAACCGCTCGGGCACCTCCTCGGGCGTACCCCCCATCAGGGTCCGGTCCATCGCCTTCAGTGTCTCCATCTCGTCGTGGTACGCCGTCACATAGTCCGCGACCGGGACCGCCGCGATTCCGATCGTCCATGCGTTCGGCTGGGTGCCGAGCCCGAGCAGGGTCAGATACCCGCCCCAGGAGCCGCCGGTCAGCACCAGCCGCTCGGGGTCCGCGAGCCCCGACGACACCGCCCATTCCCGTACCGCCGCGATGTCCTCCAGCTCGATCAGCCCGACCCGGTGCTTGAGGGCGTCGGTCCACTCGCGTCCGTACCCCGTCGAACCCCGGTAGTTGACCCGCACCACCGCGTACCCGTGGTCCACCCAGGCCGCCGGGCCCGCCGCGAACGAGTCGCTGTCGTGCCAGGTGGGGCCGCCGTGGATGTCGAACACCGTGGGCAGCGGTCCGGTCACCCCGGCCGGCTTCTGCACCAGCGCGTGGATGCGGCCGCCCGGGCCCTCCACCCACACGTCCTCCACGGGTACCGACCCCGGGGACTTCATTCCGGGCGGATCCAGCACGACCTTGCCCGACGTCGACCGCACCACCGGCGGTTCGGCCGCCGACGACCACAGGTACTCCACGGTCCCGTCGGGGCGCGCCGTCGCGCCGGACACCGAGCCCGGCGGCGTCGGCACCCGCACCAGCTCGCGGGTTCCCAGGTCGTACCGCAGGAGTTCGCTGCGGGCCTCGAAGCTGTGCACGATCAGCAGAGCGGAGCCGTCCGGATACCACTCCGCGGACACGTCGCCCGGCAGCTCCAGCGCCAGGTCCGTCTCCTCGCCCGAGGCCACGTCCCACACCAGCGGCTCCCACCGGCCGCGCCGCTGGTGCCCGACCAGCAGACGGGTGTCCCCGTCGACGGGCGCGAAGCCCAGCGCCTCCAGGCCCAGCTCGACCCTGCCGCCCTTGGTGTCGTCCAGCTCCGCCACCGTAGAGCCGTCCGTCCGCAGCACGCGCAGGGCCGAGTGCATCGCGTCGCCGTGCTCGGTGTGCTCGATGGCGATCAGCGAACCGTCGTGGGAGAGGCCGCCCACCCCGGCCGACTCGCGGTGCCGGTAGATCTCGACCGGGTCCTGGCCCGCCCGTGCCAGATGGATCGTCGAGCCGTCCTCGTCGGTCGAGCGGCCCACGACCGCCGTCCGCCCGTCCCGCCCGATCGTGAGCCCGGCCGGGTAGGACGGCTCCAGGCCGGGTGCCGCCGGCTCGTCGGGCCCGGAGTCCGCGCCGGAGGCGCCGGGGGTGAACCGCTGACGTCTCCAGATGCCGAACTCGTCCCCGTCCGTGTCGTCGAACCACCAGATCCACTCGCCGTCCGGTGAGAGCACCCCGTCCGTCGTGCCGTTCGGCCGGTCCGTGACCTGGCGCTGCTGGCCCGTGGTGCGGTCCCACGCGTACAACTCGTACGTCCCCGTCGCGTTGGAGACGAACAGCGCGCGGTGCGGTGCGTCCTCCGCCCAGTCCGGCAGTGACACCCGCGGCGCCCGGAAGCGCTTCTCCCAGTCCGGCATGTCCTCGCCGCGCGCCGGCGAGGCGGACCCGTTGCTCTCAGTCATGGCCCCATAGTGCCTGGCGCGGGCGACATCGTGCCGACGAGGTCCTCAGCCTGTGGAAAACTCTTGGCGGAAACGCCCTGACCAGGCACGACCGCACCTCCTAGGCCAGCCGGCCGCCGAAAGCCGGCCGGCTGCCGAAGCCAGCCGGCCGCCGAGACCAGCCCGCCGCCGCCCCCGCACCCGAGCGTCCCCGCCCTGTGCCGCCCACCGCCCCGGACAAGCTCGGCCTACGCGCCAGCGCCCGCCTGCCGACGCCCAGCCCCCGCGTGCCGCCGCCCAGCCGCCCAGTCCCCGCCAGCCCCCGCCTGCGCGCCCGTCCGCCTGCGCGCCCCTCCGCCTACGCGCCCGTCCGCCTACGCCCCCGCCCCCTGACGCTGCCTGCGCCCCAGGAGGTCCGCCAGGCCGCGGCGCGTCGCGGCCAGGACCACCCGGTCCTCCGGCCGCAGGACATAAGTGGGCGGCAGGTCCCAGATCAGCCCCGAGGGGCGGCCCGGGCCGCCCGTCTCGGGGTCCGGCACCAGGTCCCGTTCGCCGGGCGCCGCGGTGTCCAGGGCGAGCACGCGCCAGGCCCCCGCCCGGAAGGCCTGCGCGACCGTCCGCCCCTCCAGCTGCGGATGTCCGGCCACGTCCACGGCGGCGAACAGCAGCACCCGCCGTTCGACGGGGATCGCCCCCAGGATCTGCCGGCCCAGCATGGCCCCGGCGAACGCGGGCGCGGCCAGGTGCGACACGCTGCGGCTGCGGGTCAGGGCGTGCGGATGGGCGGCGCGCAGGGTGCGGTAGACGGCGGTCGCGAAGTCGTCGTCGTACAGACGCAGGACGACCCGCAGGTCGGGCCGCAGCGAACGCGCGTAGAGGACCGCCTCGAGGTTGGTGGTGTCGGCGCTGGTGAGCGCGAGCAGCGCGTGCGCCCGGTGGATCTTGGCGGCCTCCAGGACGCCTTCCTGCGTCACGTCGCCGAGCACGACCGGCACCCGCAGCCGCCGGGCCGTGGCGAGGCCGCGCGCCTCCGGATCGCCCTCCACGCACACCACGGGGATCTTCAGTTCCCGCAGCCGGGTGAGCACCCGCGTGCCGATCTTGCCGACGCCGAGCAGCACCACATGGCCGGACAGCCCGCGCGGCGGCCTGCGCAGCGCGCTCCCGCTGCGGAAGGTGCCGAGCGCCTCGAGGACGGCCGCCACCAGCACGGGCAGCAGCAACAGCCCCACGAGACCGGACAGCAGTTGCAGGATCTGCCGCCCGGCGGGCTCCCCGATGGCCGGGTTGTTGATGGCGAACAGATCGAGCAGCGTCAGATACGTGGCGCGCAGCGGGGGTTCCCCGGTGACCGCCATCGACGCGATCGCCAGCGCGACGACACAGCCCACGATTCCCGCGAACGACCAGCGCAGCCGCCTTGAGACCAGCGAGCCCAGGGGGACGACACTGCGTCCGGCGGGCAGTGCGGGACCCGCGTAGGAGACGGTCTCCAGGACGACCGTGCCGCGTCCGGTGGCCGCGGCGACGGCCGCTTCACCGGGCAGGAGTTGTGGCCCCTGCTCGCCGCTGCCCTCGGAGCCGTCGGCGCCGGCGGGGTCGCTCGCCGTCGCCGAGAGCAGCGCCAGGGTGCACAGTCCGGGGTCGGCGACCTCGCCGGGGCGCGACGGCGGGCGTTCCACGGCCCGCAGCATCAGCCCGTCGGTCTGCACCACCTTGGTGGTGCCGGCCACGGCCGTCGCCGCCAGCGCGGGCGCGGCGGTGTCGGCGTCGGACAGGACGGTCGTGGACGCGTCGAAGGGCTCGGCCTCCCCGTCGGTCCCGCCGGAGGCCAGCGTCGCCGCCTGGTCGAGGAGCGCCTCGATGTGCTGCCCGAGCCGCCGGTTGTAGAGCCGCAGCACGAGCCGGAGGCGCGGGTTGAGGCGGCGTGCGGTGAGTGCGGCGCGGATGTTGGTCTCGTCGTCGTCATAGACGAGCGCCAGGGCGGTCGCCCGCTCGACTCCCGCCTCGGCGAGCACGGCCTCGGAGGCCTCCGGTGCCTCCAGCAGCCGTACGGCGCCGGGCGTCGGGGAGATACGGGCACCGGCGGTACGGCCGTCCGTGCCGTTGCCGTTGCCCGCCGCACGCGTGACGGCGGCGGAGACCCGGTCGAGCAGGGCGGAGGCGCGGGCCCGGCCCACCACCGGCTGCCGGGCGACCCGTGTGGCGGGTGGCACCACAAGGGTCACCTGCTCGTCGTACACCCCCCGCAACTCGGCGGCCAGCCGGTGCGCGAGTCCGTCGTCCCCGCACACCACCATGTGCGCGACCGCGTCGCTCGACCCGTTCTGTTGTGGAACGCCTGTCACGAGGAGAAAGACTGCCCTAGGGACGGGCCGGTTCCACAGGGGCGGGGATGCCGGAGGTGCGGGCCGTGTGATCCGGGGGACGGTCGTCGGCCGGGACGAGCCCCGGCGCGTTCCTGACCCGGAATCCCGCGGAAGCCTCGGACCGCCCGGCGGCCTTTCACTCCGAATGGGGTCGCCGAAAGGCGCCGATCTCCGTCCGCAATTCGGTGTCATCCGAACGGGTCATCGTGCTGGACGAGGCGGCGATCCGTGAATCCGTGCGTCATACTCATGGTGTTCCTGCTGTGTGCACATTCCTGCTGTGTGCACATTCCTGCGGTGTGCGCGTTCCGCTCCGCGCATGTTCCCGCTGAGCGTCTTTCCGTGCTCCGTGCGAGGAATGCGGAGGTCGTCACATCCGAATAGGCAGGCCCGGATGGGTGGCATCGGCTCCACGGGCCGGACCATTCCCTGAGGGGGCCCGTCATGGCCGTGGAAATCCCACCCCTGGTGAAACCCTCCCGGCTCAGGAGCCGAGGGGGCCTCTTCGGCGAATGTCTGGCGGAATTCCTGGGGACGTGCGTCCTCGTCTCCTTCGGGTGCGGTGTGGTGGCCACGGCGGTCGCCGCGCTGCCGGGATCGGGCCGTACGGCCGGGCCCACCACCTTTTTCCTGAGTGCCGGTGACTGGCTTCTGATCTCCTGGGGCTGGGCGCTCGCCGTGACCTTCGGTGTCTACGTGGCGGGCGGCGTCAGCGGCGCACACCTCAATCCGGCGGTGACGCTGGCATTCGCGCTGCGCCGTGGATTCTCCTGGCTCAAGGTGGTGCCGTACATGGCATCGCAGCTGGCCGGCGCATTCGTCGGGGCCGCGCTCGTGTACGGCGTCTACCACGACGCCATCAACACCTTGGACCGGGCCATGAAGGGCCCGAAGACGAACGGGCACACCCTCGCCACCTTCTCCATCTTCGGCACGTTCCCCGCGCCCTACTACCAAGGCGGCACGTGGGGCCCGCTCGTGGATCAGATCGTCGGTACGGCCTTTCTCGTGATGTTCATCGTGGCGGTCGTCGACCAGCGCAACACGGCGGTGAAGGCCAACCTCGGCCCCCTGGTGATCGGCTTCGCGGTCGCCGCCATCGGCATGTCCTACGGTGCGAACGCCGGCTATGCCATCAACCCCGCCCGTGACTTCGGCCCCCGCCTGTTCACCTGGCTCGCGGGCTGGCAGGACCTCGCGATGCCCGGGACTCTCGCGGGATCGTTCAGCGACTACTTCTGGATCCCCATCGTCGGCCCCCTCGTCGGCGCAGTGGTCGGGGTGCTCGTCTACGACCTGTTCATCGGCGACGTCCTGCACGCCCGTCTGCACCTGGCCCGACTCCCGGAGCCCGGCCGGAGCGGCCCGGAGACGGACGCGGACGAGGAATGAGCCGGGCCCGACCGCGCCCCGGCGGCCCTTGCCCCCGCCGTGGGTGCCGTCTACCTTGAATCTGACGCCTCGTCAGATTGTGAGGGGGAGACGCGATGGGAACGGAAGGCAGCACCCAGGACCTGCCCAAGGTCATCAGCGTGGACGACCATGTGATCGAGCCCGCGCACCTCTTCCGGACGTGGCTCCCGGCCAAGTACCGGGACAGGGGACCGAAGCCCCTCACCGCCGGCATCGGCGGTCTCCGGTACGTCGGCGGCAAGTACCGGTTCACCACCGACCCGGAGGGCCAGATCACCGACTGGTGGGAGTACGAGGGCGTGCTGTTCCCGTACAAGCGCATCATCGCGGCCGTCGGCTTCTCCCGGGACGAGATGACCCTCGACGGCATCACCCGCGAGCAGATGCGCCGCGGCTGCTGGGACCCGAAGGCCCGGCTCGGGGACATGGACCTCAACCATGTCGAGGCATCGCTCTGCTTCCCCACCTTCCCGCGCTTCTGCGGACAGACCTTCGCGGAGGCCGGTGACAAGGAGGTCGCGCTCGCCTGCGTCCGCGCCTACAACGACTGGATGGTCGAGGAGTGGTGCGGCGACAGCGGAGGGCGGCTGGTCCCGCTGTGTCTGATACCGCTCTGGGACGTCGGCCTGGCCGTCGCGGAGATCCGGCGCAACGCCGCACGGGGCGTCCGGGCCGTGACCTTCAGCGAGATCCCGACCTGTCTGGGCCTTCCGTCGATCCACTCCGGATACTGGGACCCGTTCTTCGCGGCCTGCGAGGAGACCGGGACCGTCGTCAACATGCACATCGGGTCGTCGTCGCAGATGCCGGCGGCGTCCCCCGACGCCCCGCCCGCCGTCCAGGCGTCGCTCAGCTTCAACAACGCGATGGCGTCGATGATGGACTTCCTCTTCTCCGGGGTCCTCGTGAAGTTCCCCCGGCTCAAGCTCGCCTACAGCGAGGGGCAGATGGGCTGGATCCCCTACGCCCTGGAGCGCGCCGACGACGTGTGGGAGGAACACCGGGCCTGGGGCGGGGTCAGGGACCTGATCCCGGAGCCGCCGTCGACGTACTACTACCGGCAGATCTTCTGCTGCTTCTTCCGCGACAGGCACGGCATCGAGGCGATCGAGACCGTCGGCGTGGACAACGCCACCTTCGAGACGGACTACCCGCACGTCGACTCGACCTGGCCGCACACCAGGGAAGTGGCGGCGGAGCATGTGGCCGGCCTGCCCGACGACATCACGTACAAGCTGCTGCGCGGCAACGCCATCCGGATGCTGGAGCTGCCCTTCGACCGGTGAGCCCCGCTCACCACCTGTCCAGGGCTGTGGTGAAGACCAGCTCCGTGCGGTCGCCGGGCAGCGTGATGTCACAGACCTCCACCACGCGGCCGTCGATGTCGTATGACGTCTTCCGGAGGAGGATCACCGACGTGCCCGGCGGCAGCTCCAGCTCCTCGGTCTCCTGAGGCGTCGGCGGGCGCGCGGTGATCCGTTCCTCGACGCGGTCCACCTCGATGCCCACCGTGAACAGCTGGTTCTGGGTGCTGCCGGGCCAGGGCTCGTTCCGCTCGTCCAGGAGATCGGGGTTCCCGGCGACCAGTTCGCGGACCAGGTACGAGGTCACCAGGCTGAACGGGGCGGACTCCGCCACATACCGCGTCCGGTAGGCGCGTTCGACGAGCGCGGTGCCCTCGGGCACCCCGAACGCCTCCGCCAGCTTCCGGGGCGCCTCGATCTCGCGGTACCGGGCGCGGATCACGAGGTCCTGGCGTCTCAGGCCGGTGTCGTGTTCGGTGGCGCCGGTCCGGGCCCGCTCCGCCAGGGGCCGGCGCGCACGGTTCTTCTCCCACTGGTGGCGCCCGTTGTCGCGGACGACCGCGAGGCGCGGGCGGCGTCGGAGACCGTCCCCGATCGCTTCGTACGGCTTGGGCACTGGCGCTCACCGGTCCGGGGTCTGGGGCCTGGCGCGGCGGCGGGCGGGACCGGCCGACGGCCGAAGATCAGCCTACGACTCCTCAGGAGTTCCTGCCGCGCGGAGCGCGCGGGTCGCCGGGAATCACGTCCTCGACGGCGCCCGCTCCCGGGCATGGAAGCGCCCGACCGCTGGCGACGGGGGATGCACCAGCGATCGGGCTGAGGCCCAGCCTAACAACGCCGCTCGGGCGGCGGGAGCCGACTGCTCGGCCGTAGCGGGCAGTTGTGAGCGGGATCACCTCGAACCCGCTCTGGTCCGCTCCCGCTTCCTCACTGCCCGCACGGCGGCTTGTACGAGAGCCGGGGCAGGTACTCGTGCCATCGCTGCGGGGTCAGCACACCCCGGGTGACCGAACAGATGTGCCGGATGGCCTCGTCGGCGTCCAGCGGCCACAGCCGGACCGTGTCGGCGCCGCTCGACACCCCGAGCACCTGGCTGCTGGGGCTGAAGGACAGGAAGTTGCCCGTCTTGGCGTAGGGACTCATCGACTGGCCGATGGGGGTGGGCGACGCCGGCCGGGCGACGTCCCAGAGCCGGACCGTGTTGTCGTTGCCGCCGGTGGCCAGGGTCTGGCCGGACTTGCTGAACGTCACGGACGTGACCGCCTCCGTGTGCCCGGTGAGCGGGGGGCCCAGCTCGGTCGCCGCGCGGGGGTCGCCGACGTTCCACAGCCGTACGGTGTCGTCGTCGCTCCCGCTGGCCAGCGTATGGCCGTCGGGGCTGTAGGCGAGCGCGTTGACGGGCCCGGAGTGCTCCGTGAGCGGCCGGCCGAGCGGGGCCACATGCGCGGGATCGGTCATGTTCCACAGCTGGATCGTGCTGTCCGCGCTGCCGCTGGCCAGCGTGCGCCCGTCCGGGCTGAAGGCCAGGGCGTTGATGAAGCCCCGGTGGGCGGTGAGCGGCTTGCCGAGCGCGACGGCATGGGAGGGGTCGCTCACGTTCCACAGCCGGATGGTGCGCTGGTCGTAGGCGGTGGCCAGGATCCGTCCATCGGGGCTGTACGCCAGTGCGTACGACCCCATGAACCGGGTCCGCAGCGGCAGGCGCGGCCCGGTGGAGACCGGGCGGGCCGGATCGCCGACGTTCCAGAGGTACACCGACTCCTTGTCGGTCAGCACCACGAGCGTGCGGCCGTCGGGGGAGAACACCAGTGAACGCTGGCCGCCGTCGGCGGGCATGAAAGGCCTGCCCATGAGCCTCGGCCGGCCGGGGGCCGCCACGTTCCACAGCCGGACCCTGCCGTCGCTCGCCGCCGTCGCGAGCACCTTGCCGTCCGGGCGGAACACCCCGTTGCGGCCGGTCATGTCCGATGTCGGGATCGACCACAGCCGGACCTTGCTGTCACCGCTGCCGGTGGCGAGCGTACGGCCGTCCGGGCTGAACCCGAGGGCGTACATCTCGCCGCTGCCGCCCGCGAGCGGCTCGCCGACCTGTGAGGGCCAGTGGGGGTCGCTGACGTTCCACAGGCTCGCCGTGCTGTCCGCGCTGGCGGCGGCGAGCCGCCTGCCGTCGGGGCTGAAGGCCACGGACCAGATGGGGCCCGTGTGGCCGGTGAGCGGCGAGCCGATCGGTGCCGCGTGCGCCGGGACGGAGACGTCCCACAGCCGGATGGTGTCGTCGGCGCTGCCGCTGGCGAGCGTGCGCCCGTCGGGGCTGAAGGCCACCGAGTGCACCAGGTCCGTGTGGCCGGTGAGCACCTTCGGCAGCGGCTTGGGATGGCGTGGGTCGGCCATGTTCCACAGCCGGATCGTGTGGTCGTCGCCGCCCGTTGCGAGCGTGCGCCCGTCCGGGCTGAACGCCACGCAGCGCACCGCGGCCGTGTGGCCGCCCAGCGAGCCGAGCGGCTTCGGCCGGCGCGGGTCGGCCACGTTCCACAGGCGTACGGTGCGCTCCTCGCCGACGGAGGCCAGCGTGTGTCCGTCCGGGCTGAAGGCGACCAGGTAGATCGTGCCCTCGTGGCCCGTCAGGGGGTTGCCGAGGGAGGTGGGGTGGGCCGGGTCGGTCACGTCCCACAGCCGGATGGTGCCGTCGTCCCCGGCACTGGCAAGGGTGTGTCCGTCCGGGCTGAAGACGGCACTGCTCACCCAGCTCGTGTGACCGGTGAGGGGCTTGCCCAGCGGCTCGGGTCGGCTGCGGTCGGCCACGTTCCACAGGCGGACGGTCCGGTCGTAGCCGGCCGTGGCCAGTGTCTTGCCGTCAGGGCTGAACGAGGTGAGGTAGACGGCGCCGCGGTGGCCGAGCAGGGGGGTGGCCAGGGGAGCGTTCACGATCGAGATCAGCCTGCTGAACGTCCCCTTGTCGCCCGGCCGCAGGTCGTGCGCCACCAGGTCGAGCTGGGCGGCCAGCGACGGATCCGTGTGCTGGACCCGGTCCGCCTCCGCGAGGACCTGCTCGAACTCGGCGTCGTCCCGCTGCTGCCACGCGACCACCGCCGAGCCGGCCGCGAGCACCGCGAGCACCACCAGCGCCGCCACCGCGGAGCGCGCGATCAGGACCGTACGCTTGCGCAGCCTGACCGACGCGGCGAGGAACTGCACGGCGCTGCGGGTCAGATAGGTGTCCCCGGCGGACTTCGCCCAGGCGCGGGCCTGCTCGAGGCGGGAGCCCCGGTAGAGCAGCGAGCTGTCCCGGTCCGAGGCGTCCCAGGCCCTGCCGTCCTCCTCCAGCCGCTGGCGCAGCAGGTTGCCGTTCCGGTCCTCGTCGATCCAGTCGCGCAGCCGGGGCCAGGCGTGGAGCAGCGCCTCATGGGTGATCTCCACGGTCTCCGCGTCGAGTGTCACCAGCCGGGCCCGCACCAGTGCCTCGAGGGACTCCTCCGTCTTGCCGGGGTCGGTCGACTCATGTGCCAACTGGCGCCGCGTTCCCCGGCGACGGGTGGCCTGGGTGTCCTCCCCGAGGCGGACCAGCCGGAGCAGCAGCAGCCGCGCGGCCGTGCGCGCCGCCGGGTCGAGGCCGGACCAGGCCCGCTCGGCGGTCGCCGCCACCGCTCCCTGGATGCCGCCCGCAGCGCGATAGCCGGCCAGTGTCAGCCGTCCCGCCTTCCGGCGCTGCCAGGTGGCGAGCAGGGCGTGGGACAGAAGCGGCAGAACCCCCGCGTTCTGGGTTCCGCGCGGGCCGTCGGCGCACACCTCACGGACGATCAGCTCCGCCAGTCCCGGCTCCAGTTCGAGCCCTACGGCCTTGGCCGGACCCGTCACCGCGTCGCGCAACTCGGCGGCGGTCAGCGGTCCGAGCAGCATATGGCGGTGTTGCAGTGCATCGGCCAGTTCGGGGTAGTCCAGGCACTGCTCGTAGAAGTCGGCGCGTATGCCGAGGAGGACCTGCGCCGGGGCCCGCTCGCCGGGGCCGGCCGGGGAGCAGGCGGCATGGAGCAGCTGGATGAAGGTGCGCCTGTCCGCCTCGTCGGAGCAGAGGGTGAACGCCTCCTCGAACTGGTCCACGATGAGGACCGGACGGGCGGCCGCAGGCGCCTCACGGCACGCCCAGGCCGCGACGGCCTCCCGCACCGCGTGCGCGAAGTGCGGAGTGCCGGTCTCCCCGGAGGCGGGGCCCTGCGCAACGGCGTTCCGTGAAACGCCGTCCCGGGCAACGGCGTTGCGCGAAAGGGCGTCCTGCGCAATGGCCCTCCTCGCGGCCGGGATCACGGGTGCGAGTGCGGGAATCCGCCGGACCAGTTCCCCGAGGGGATCACTTCCCGGTACGAGGTGCAGTACCTCCCGCGCCCGGCTGCTCTCGTCGTCCAGCGCGCCGTTCTGCAAGGCGGGTACCAGACCGGCGTTCAGCAGAGACGATTTTCCCGCCCCCGAGGCGCCGACGAGCATGACCAGCCCACCCGTCTCCTCCGCCGCGCCGAGCTGGGCGACGAGCGCCTCCGTGTACCGCTCCCGGCCGAAGAACCACCAGGCGTCCTGCCGCCGGTAGGCGGCCAGACCCCGGTACGGACACACGCCGGTGACGTCCGGAGCCTCGGCCGGAGGCCCCTCCTCCTCTTCTGCGGCTGTCTCGGGTCGTTCGCTGACCGGATCGGCCACGGCCCGCTCCCACAGACGCTGCCACTGGACCACGTCGTACAGGCCCTTGGACACCGCAGCGGGCCGCAGGCGCCGCGCCTGGGGTATCAGGATGTGCAGCACCGCCGCGAGCGCGGGGAACTGGGCCGGCACGTTCCTGGCCCGTCGCCAGTCGCTGATCCGCTGCGCCGACACCCGTACGGGCCGCCCCCGTTCGTCGACCCGCTGCAGTCGGTCGACCGCTTCGGCCACGCGCTTGAGGGGAGGATTGCCGGCCTCCCTGTACAACAGCGCGAGACGTTCCGCGAAGGCTGAGCGTGCCCCTGAATCGGAGCTCAAGGCCTCCACTCCTTACTTCCCCCGCAGCTGGACATCCGGACCGGAAAACTCACTCTATAAGGCTGACCTGCGATGAAGCGGCCGGTTTGGCACCGGATCCTCCTCGGGGGGACGTACCGGCTGGCAGGATCATGACCCACAGCGCAGCAACGCGCATCGTCCGGAACAAGCCAACGGACCAGCGTTCGAGAGACACCTCACGGCGTATGTTCTCGGTCGCCTCCGCCGCAGTGACGGGGCGGTGGCGACGGTCCCGCCGCGGGAGCCGGAGCGATCCGTGGAGCCGGGATCTACTCCCGGCGCCGCTGTCGCGCCGATCACGGATCCGGCCTTCCGCCGATTCGCGCCGTTCGGTACCGGTCCCCACGAGGGGAGGGACCGGTACCGAGCGCCGCGTCGCGCACGGGCTCGCCCCCAACTCACCGCTCGCCACTCACCGATTACCGCCCACGGCGGCTGCCGCCCTCGGTCCTGGGCTGGAGGCCTAGAGGTCGAGAACGACCTCGGTGGCCGGTTCGCTGCAACAGACGAGGACGGTGCCGGCCTCGGGGAGTTCGAGGGGCGGGACGGTGTAAGTGATCTCGCCCGACACCAGGTGGGTCACGCAGGTGTGGCAGACACCGGTGCGGCAGGACCAGCGGGTCGGGATGTCGCAGGCCTCGGCGAGTTCCAGGAGTGACGCGTGAGCGGGTGACCAGGGGGTGATGACGCCGCTGCGGGCGAAGGTGATGAGGGGACCGGTGCCCGGCGGACCGGGCGGCTGGTGGGGCCGGACCGCCGCCGTGGGCGATACGCCGGGATTGATGGCGGGCAGTGCGCTGAACCGTTCGGTGTGGATCCGCTCGGGACGCAGACCCTGATCCCGCAGAAACCCACCGAGGTCGTCCATGAAGGCGGTCGGTCCGCACAGGTAGGCGTCGGCGTCGGGGGGAATGCCCTCGGCCGCGAGCGAGGCGGCGTTCGGGCGGCCCCGGGTGATGCGGGGCTCGTCGGGACCGGGGGCGGCTTCGCCGGTGTAGTAGATGTGCTCGTGGCCGTGGGGGAGCTGTGCCAGGAGGCCCCGGGCCTCGTCCGCGAAGGCGTGGTGGGCGCGGTCGTGGGCGGTGTGGATCCACCAGATGAGGCGGGTGTCCCGTACGGCGGCGAGCTGGTGGAGCATGGCGAGCACGGGAGTGGCGCCGATCCCCGCGGAGATGAGGACGACCGGGCGGGTGCCCTCGCCGAGTACGAACGTTCCGCGCGGGCCGGCGACGTCCACGAGGTCCCCGGGGCGCAGCGAGGTGTGGATCCAGCCGCTGACCTTCCCGTGGGGCTCGCGTTTGACGCTGATGCGGTAGGTGAAGGCGGTGGGTGCGCAGGACAGGGAGTAGCTGCGTACCACAGGGGCCGCTTCGCCGAGTGCGAGGCGGAGGGAGAGGTACTGGCCGGCGCGAGCCTCGGGCAGGGGCGTGTCGTCGGTGGTGTCGAGGTAGAGCGACAAGACGGTGGGGGTCTCGGGGACGATGCGGGCGACGCGCATGGCCTTGAAGCCCGGCCAGGCCGGCTCTTCTCTGGGCTGCTGGGTGGCCGCGCGTTCACCCGGCCATCCCGGTTCCTGTTCGGGCTGCCGGGCGGCGGCGAGTTCGCGGAAGGACTGCTGCCATCCGGGGCTGAGGGCCGGGATGTTCAGTGCTTTGCGCAGCTTCGCGGGGTCGCGGTCGGGGAGGTAGAGCAGCGCGTCGGTGTCGGCGACACTGAGTTCTTCGGGACCCTTGCGGATCAGGGTGATCTCGTCACCGGCCTGGACGCGTCCCTCGGTGAGGACGCGCAGGTAGAAGCCGGGGCGGTGGTGGGCGACCAGCAGGGCGGCCATGGCGGGTTCGCCCAGGCGCATGCCGACGCGGTAACAGGTCACGCGCGGCTGGGTGACCTCGAACTCGGCCTCACCGATGCGATAACGGTCGCCGATGCACACCTCGTCGTCGGGCAGGCCGTCGACGGTGAAATTCTCCCCGAAGATGCCGAACGTCAGGTCGTCACGGCCGAGTTGCCTCCGCCAGTACCGGTAGGACTGCACCTGGTAGACGAGAACGGCACGAATGTCACCGCCGTGACCGGCCAGATCACCTTGACCGTCCCCCTCGATATTCAGCCGCCGCACCATCCGGGGTCCCCGCACGGGGGATTTCCAGGCCCCGGTGTGGACGGTCCTGCCCTGCCAGGAGACGTCCCTCGGCATTCCCACATTGACGGACAACAGCGTCGCCATAGCGGACCTCCTGCGGGGTGGCCGGCCAGAGGGGGACTCCAGGGATTCTTTCGAACGGAGGAACGGGAGCGAAAGGCCGAGCCATTCGCTTTCCCGGGCGGCCATTCATCATGCGGACCCTTCATATTGTGCATGGCGCGAGGGGTTGGGTTGTGCATGGCGCGAGGCGGCGGCTGTGCGGGGTGGGAGGTGGCGGCTGTGCGGGGTGCGAGGCCGCGGCGAAAGCGCCGCCGGAGGTGTCACTCGGCTGCGGCGTCACTCGGCTGCGGCGTCACTCGGCTGAGGTCCCGCGGGAGCGCTGATAGCGACGCCTGGCCTTCATACGCCCGGGTGCCGCTGCCGGCGGTCTGGGGCGCCAACGACGAGATCTTCGGCCCCGACGGCGCCACGGCCTTCGGCCGGGACCTGCCCGACGCAGAGATCCATCTGCTCGACTCCGGGCACTTCGCCCCGGGGAGTCACATCGAGACCATCACCGAGCACATCCGGGACTTCCTGTCCCGCGTCCTCGCATGACGCGCAGGGGGACACCACGCGGTGCAGACCCCGGCCGACTCCCCGGCGGCCCGCCCTGCCCACCGACGAGCAGCCGCCTGCCGTGAACGGCCGGCCGGACATTACGGTGGGACACGAGGGCCTGCGCGCGGTGAGGATTCGACACCTTCACACACACGGGGGCCTTCGCCACGATCAAGACCGGCTGGCGTTGACAACGCTCGTGATCACTACACCTAGCCCCTTGGAAATCCCGCATTGAACACCGGGTCAGGCGGCGGTGGGGCGTGGGCTGCCGTGGAAGACCTGGCTGGTGTGCCAGGAGCGGTGGGCGGCGGCGATGGGCGGCGTGCCGGGCTGAGGGCCGATGAGCGGACGGCCCGCGAGTGCTGTGACATGCTCGCGGGCAGCCTGGCTGCGGCCGACGAAGCGTTGTGAGACCAGGATGTGGTGGCCGTCGCCTATGCCGAGGACGCCTTTGTCGAAGAGCTTGTGGTGCAGCGAGCACAGGCACAGTCCGTTGTCGACGTCGTCCGGGCCGTCGAACGCCCACCAGCGCACGTGCGCGGCCTCCAGTCCGACGGGCGCCGTGCCGATCATGCCGTCGTAGCCGCAGAAAGCGCACTGGTACTCGTAGGCGGTCAGCACCATCTCCCGCATCCGCCGGTCCCGCTGCCGCCTCTCGGACGCCGCCAGAGCGTCTGTCTCCGCCACTTCCAGTTCCAGGCCGACCGCGTCGCACAGGTCCTGGTGCAGCGACGGCGGGAAGTGCAGATCCAGCAGCACCCTTGCCATGCGGCCCAGCAGCGACGGTTCCCGCCCGAGGGCCGCACGAAGGTCCGGTGCCAGCCGACCGGTGGCCCGGCTGGCCCGTAGTTCCCGCACCCCGGTGCCAGGGCTGCCGACGCCGTGATCGGTCCGCACCTCCCATACCCCGTCACTGACCAGGTGATGGAAGGGATAGGCAGGGGTGGTCCCGCGCGCCGGACCGTACTCCGCCAGCAGTTGCTTCAGGTCCGCTTCCACCGCGCTGTACGCCAACTCGTCCGCGGCGTCCGCCTGAAAACGGCCCAGCGCGTACAGCAGAAGCAACGGCTTGTGCGGGGCCCGCACCCCGTCCCGGCTCCACTGCCTCAGCTTCGCGGCGCGCTCCAGCCAATCCATGACGGTGATCGTAGTGAGGCTTCGCCGCACATCATGCTGTCCGGGCTCCAACTCCTCCTGCGCCCGCGACGGGCCCACCGGCTTCGCCCATGCGCCTGCCGGCCAGCCATTCCAGCGCGGGCCCGCTACCGAGGAACAGGACGATGGCGGAGCCGCCTGCGGCGGACTTGGTCTTGACGGCGAGTACGGACCCGGCGCCGAACAGCAGCACGGCACAGTCGGCAAGGTCCTCAGCGGCGACGGCCGGGTCGGGAGCGCAGTCAACGGGGCGCTCGGCAACATCAGCGGCGGCCTGACGGCCGACGTGTGGAACCATCAGGACGGCGCGACGATCGGGTGGGGCGCAGTGACGAACGCAGTGACCGGAGCGGCCGGAAACGCCGCCGACGACGCGCACTTCCATCACATGGAGGAACGCGGCAGCCTCGTCGGCGAACACCTCAGCGACAGGGGCAAACTCACCGACTCCGCGTACAAGAACTCCTTCAGCACCGGCCTCAACACGGCGGTCTACGCGGCGGCCTCCGGCATCGAGTCGGATGTCCACAACCTGGCCAAGGACACCGAGAAAGCGGGCGAGTGATCTGTGTACGGTGAGCTCGGGAACGTGATCCTCGCGGGGGTCGCCCACAACAACCCGAACTACGACCCCGGCTGGAAGGGCTTCTTCTCGGCGCTGATCGTCATTGCTGGGGGTGCACTCATCCTGGCGGGTGTGACCGCGGGCTTCACTACGTGGCGTCGCGCCGAGCAGCCGCGTGAAAAGGGTCTTTGGCGGGTGCTCCTTGCCACGACGGGGTGCTTCGGGGTCCTGGGCCTCGCGATCATCGCCGTCGGCGTGTGGCTGTACTGAGCCGCACATCCCGTGGCCCCTGCGGAGGCGGCAGGGCGACAGCGTGCCAAACAGCGGGCCTGCTACGCCTGAAGGGTGCCAATATTCGCGTATCGCTGCTGACCTGCGGTGATTCGGCCGACGGGTGATGTGGCCTCAGGCCGCGCGGTCATACTCGTTGACGAGTCCGCCGAGGGTTTCGTGACTTCTTCCGCCGCCGGCGGGGCTAGGGCTACGTCCGCGAACCGTACGAGCGCCTGCGCCGCAGCGCGCACGCGGCGCGGGCGTAACGCCGAGCCGAGTGCGGGGATCACCGACTCCCGATCGGTGGACGGTTCCGAGACCGTCGGCGAGGAGAGCCGCGGATACGACGGCGGCAAGATGCGCGACGGGCGCAAGCGCCCCGTGTTGACCGACAGCGAGGGCCAGCTGCTCAAGGCGACCGTCACCCCGGCCGACGTGCACGATTCCAAGGCCGCGCCGGAGCTGATGGAGAAGTTCATGGCCGAGCCGGGCCGGCTGCTCAAGCTGGTGTGGGTCGACTCCGCCTACCGGGGGCAGGCGCCGGCCGAGGCGTTCGCCCGCCCTGGCTTGAAGGTCGAGGTGGTGCGTCGCCCCGAGGGCAGCGCGGCTTCACCGTGCTGGCCCGCCGCTGGCTGGCCGAGCGCACGCTGGGCTGGCTGTCGCGCTCACGTCGTCTCAACCGTGATCACGAGGGGCGCGGCGACCACCACGAGCAGAAGGTGTGGTGGGCCGCCTCGATCAGGCTGACCCGTCGTCTGGCCGGGGATGCTCCGCACTGGCCGGAGAAGTGGGCCCACCGGTTGTCTCCGGCGCGGGCCTGAACAGCCCGTTCTGGCGTACCAGCCAGCCGCGCGTCTTGGGCATATAGGCGCGGTGGCGTACTTTCTCCACCTCGTTCCGGCACCGACCGCTGCTGTCCGTGCTTGTTGGTGTCAGCCGGTGGTGTCAGCGACTGATGCGGTCTTGACAAAGTCTAAAGTCCCAGGCCGCCCATAACAGACAACTCCTGCCTGGTGAACTCTCCCGTCAAAATCGGCATCGCCTTGCCGATGGCAGCCTTTGTCTCCGGCAGCTCTAGCGAAGCATCGTGATGCCCCTTGCTCTCCCAGACCTCGGTCACCCAGATCGTCACGTCATCGTCGTCGGACACGCTGACAACGTAGAGGTGGCATCCCGCCTCGCGGAGACCGTCCACACCACTCAGCAAAATGGAGACGACTTCGTCGCGGGAGCCGGGCTGGGTCTTCATCGAGCCGATGTAGCCGTAAGTCATCGTGACTCCCTCTCCCAGGGATGGGCCGGTGCCTGCCTGGACCAGGACCCTGCCATCGGCGGCCTGAAGACACAAGGACGGGAGGTCACGGCCGAACACCCCCGCCATCGAGTCCGGCCCCCGTTCGGGAGTCGGCGTGGTCAACGGCACCCACAAGTGACAAGGAGCTCTCCATGCTGGCCTCCCTCGGCACCATGCCCGAGCCGGCCCACCAACTCTCCGGCCTGAGAAGCTGCACCCAGCCCCTCCGCCTCGACGGCCACCGCACGGAGTGCGCGGTCAACAAGACAACAGGCGAGATCGGCAACGTCCTGCGCCACCTGGACTCCGCCGGCCTCCCCGCCGGACAGCGCAGGTTGCAGGCCCACGCGCTCGCGAGTCAGGGCGAGGGGCGCACCTATTCCTCTGGTAGGAGCTTGGTAGGAGGCTGGTGTGGAGGAGGCTGCGTCGAGCTGGTGGTTCTGCCCAACCTGCCGACGATTGTCGCGAAGAGGGTGCGTACCGAGCGGGCCGAGACCGCCTAGCTGGACCGCCGCCCGAACGTTGAATTGGTCTAGCGGTGCTCCAGGTGGGAAGGGCCGGAGAGGGAGAGCGCTGCGGTCGCTCCGCGTATCTGGAGCCACACTGGGACAGGCGGGTCAGTCTTACCGAAGGTGACCGGCGCCGTTCGTGGGGGAGCCACAGCGGGCGTATGCTGGGCCCGGTTTGATTGAGGCACCTCGTTCGGTGAGGCGTCTTCACGGACACAGGCCACTGACCCGACGACGTCGAGAGACGCCCAGGTTCAGGACACCTCTCCCCGGCCTAAGGGGTGAGGCCAAGTGGCTTCCCGCCGGGCGGGATTACGCCGTGGAGTGCCAAAGCTCTGACGAGTTGGGGTGTACCAGGCGCAGCGCGTCCTGGTCGCTCCTTGCCGAGTCGTTGCGACGCCCCAGGGTGTCCCGGCCGGAAGGAGGCGAGAGATGGACAGTAGTCCGGGCCATAGTCGGCCCCATTCCGTGTTGTCCTCGTCCTTGCCGTCCCGCCGCGGCACGAGGCAGCCGATCCTCCCCTGACGCGTCGTCCGGCCCG
This sequence comes from Streptomyces sp. NPDC093261, assembly GCF_044753645.1. Taxonomy (NCBI): domain Bacteria; kingdom Bacillati; phylum Actinomycetota; class Actinomycetes; order Kitasatosporales; family Streptomycetaceae; genus Streptomyces; species Streptomyces sp. NPDC093261. The sequence goes on along the minus strand of NZ_JBIVNO010000003.1, from coordinate 157,575 downwards.
CCGTCGGCCGAACGCTCATATCTGCCGATCTCTCGGCTGACCTGGGCGTTTCTCATGGTCAGGGCGATTTGGTGCTGTCTGCTGCCGCCCGGTGCCCCGCCGTCTTGCCGGGGCTAGGGGGTGTTCATCTTGGCCACCAACACTCTGCTCATGTCCACCACTGCCCGCCTGCGCGGCCGCCGCGTCCAGCTGGAACGACGGGCCACTGCCTCCAAGGCCGTACGCGCCTCCCTGGTTTCGCTGGCCGGGCTGGTCGGGGGTTCGGTCACCAACCAGGCCGGGGAGGAAGTCGGCCGCGTGGTTGACATCGTCGCCCGCCTGTACGGGGCCGAGCCCTACCCGCCGGTCACCGGCCTGGTCGTCCGGGTCGGCCGCCGCCACGCCTTCCTGCCCGCCGACGCCGTGGAGAAAGTCCACTCCGGGCGGATCGCCCTGCGCACCGCCCGTCTTGACCTGCGCGAATATGAGCGCCGTCCCGGCGAAGTGCTGCTCGCCCGAGACGTACTCGATCACCAACTCGTCGACGTCGACGGGGTGCAGGTCACCCGCGCCGCCGACCTGTACCTGGCTCCACTCTCGGACCGGGTGGTCCTGGTCGGGGTGGACGTGAGCCTGCCGACCCTGCTGCGCCGACTCTGCCCGCGCCGCTGGCAGGTGCGCCCGACTCCGGAGCGGGTGCTGGACTGGCAGTCCGTCGCCCCGTTCGCCGAGCACGCCACCGACGGGCCTGCCCAGGTCCAGTTGCGTGCCTCCCGACGTGGGCTGCATCAGTTGCGTCCGGCCGACCTGGCCGACCTGCTCGAAGACCTCGGCCGGGCCGAGCGACAGCAGCTGCTGCACATGCTGGAGCCGGGAGCCGCCGCGGATGCGCTGGAGGAGATGGAGCCGGCCGAGCTGGAGAACCTGCTGCGCGAAGCCGAACCGGAGCATGCCGCGCGGCTGGTGGAAGAGATGGAGTCGGACGAGGCCGTGGACGCGCTACGTGACCTCCACGCGGACGAGCGCGAGCGGCTGCTGGAGGGCATGCCCGCCGACCGTGCATCACACCTGCGTCGACTGCTGGCCTACCCGGAGGGCACGGCCGGCGGTGCGATGACCACGCTGCTGGTGACCGCCCGTCGCGAACAGACCGTCGCAGAGGTACGGGCTGTACTGGCTGCACAAGCCGAGCACCGCACCGAGATCGATGCCATCGCGGTCCTGGACGACGACGGTCGCCTCGTCACCGACATCGCCCTGTTTGACCTGGCGGTGGCCGAGGACGCCACCAAGGTCGCCGACCTGATCAGCTGGCTCGCCCAGTTCGGGCCACCGGTGACCGTCCGCCCCGACACACGTCTGCCCGAAGCCGCCGAGCAGCTCGTGGCCGCCCGGGTTTCTTCCCTCCTGGTCGTCGACGACACCGGCCGCCCCCTGGGCCGCATCCTCGCCGACGACGTCCTGGACACCCTGCTGCCCGAACGCGGGCGCCTGCACTTCCGGAGGATCCTGCAGTGACCACGAGCGACCGCGACACCACCACGGTGGCGGCGCCCGCCACCGTTACCGGCACGCAGCGGCGCGGCTTCGGCCGCCTCGCGATGATCGCCGCGATTGCCGGTCCCGGTCTGGTCGCCGCCAACGCCGGCAACGATGCCGCCGGCATCGCCACCTACGCCTCCGCCGGGTCCCAGTTCACCTACGGCACCCTGTTCTTCATGGTGCTGGTCACCATCGCCCTGGTGATGGTGCAGGAGATGGCCGTACGCCTCGGCGCGCACACCGGCAAAGGGCTGGGTGCACTGATCCGCGAACAGTTCAGCCTCCGCCTGACCGGGCTCGCGGTGCTCTGCCTGCTGCTGGCCAACACCGGTCTGGTGGTGAGCGAGTTCGCGGGAATCGGCGCGGCCTTCGAACTCCTGGGCGTGCCGAAGTGGGCGGTCATCCCGCCTGCGGCGATGCTGCTGTGGTCACTGGTGCTGTTCGGCTCCTACCGGTGGGCCGAACGCATCTTCCTGATCATGTCGTTGGCGTTCTTCGCCTACCCCATCGCGATGATCCTCGGCCACCCCCACTGGGGCGACGTCAGCAAGCACCTAGTCGTTCCGCACGTGGAGCCGAGCAAGGACTTCATCCTGCTCGCGGTCGCACTGATCGGCACGACCGTCAGCCCCTACATGCAGTTCTACGCCGCCGCAGGCGTGGTGGACCGGGGCGCCAAGCCCGAGGACTACCGGCTTATCAAACTGGACGCCGTGCTCGGCGCCGTCTTCGCCTGCATCATCAGCCTGACGATCATCATCGCCACCGCCTCCGCGATCGGCGGCACCGGCCCGCTCAACTCCGCCGCCCAGGCCGCCGAAGCGCTCAAGCCCGTCGCGGGGAAGAACGCGGAACTTCTCTTCGCCGTCGGCCTGATCGGAGCATCCGCCCTGGCCGGTGCCGTCGTCCCACTGTCCGCCAGCTACGCCATAGGAGAAGCCGCCGGCGTCGAGCGCTCCGTCTCCCGAAGCTTCCGCGACGCCCCACTGTTCTTGGGGTTGTTCACCGCCCAGATCGTCCTCGGTGCCGCGGTGGCGATGACCCCGGTCGACGTCATCCAGCTCCTGATCGGGACACAAGTGCTGCAGGGCCTGATCAGCCCGATCGTGCTGGTCTACCTGCTGGTCCTCACCAACCGACGCTCACTGCTCGGTCCCGCGGCCAACAGCCCGCGCTACCGCATCGCCGCCACCACCGTCGTGATCGGCGTCGCCGGCATGTCCTCCATCCTGCTCATCCAGACAATCCTCGGCTGGTTCGGCCTCGCCTGAACCCGCCCAGGCACCGCAGCGAAGCGCCCTGCCGCTTGCAGCACGGCTTCTAGGTGAGGACCAACGACCGACTCAAGCTGGAGAGGCGCCGTTCATCGACGGAGCGACGCCTATCCGGACACAGGCTTGCAGTGCGGCCTCATCCTTGTCAGGTCGATCACGGGGTGTCGGTGACGCCAGTCAACTTGCGCGCAGCCTCGGCTGATCGTCTGCTCGGGTTCGGCGCTGACCGCCACCGTACGCGCCTGTTGGCGTCAGCTGCTGGTGTCATCCAGTACATGCAGTCTTGACAGATGCACCCCGCCGGTCACGCCTCAGATGCTTGCCACCAGTTCAGCGGCTCTCCGTCTGGTCCGAACACGTTGCTGAAGCCCCACTCGACCAGCACGGACGCTTGTCGCCGGGACGGAGCGGGAGCACGGCCCATCCCCGTTCTGCGGCGTCCAGCGCGGCGTACAGGAGGTGCCGGTTCATACCGCCACCCCCAAAGCGTTCCAGGAGAGGAATCGCGCTCCTGGTCGGTCACAGTAGTCAGGCGACCACAGAAGCGGTCTACCGCAAACAGCTCCGACCCGTGATCACGAAGGGTGCCGAAGCGATGAACGACATCTTCGCCGAAGATCAGGAAGGGGAGGACGCGGAAGACTACGAAGAGGGCGACGCGGTGGCCTGATCAACTTCGGTTGGCCCCCTGTTTGGCCCCGGAGACGTCAGGGCCCACCTACTAGTGACTAGTAGGTGGGCCCTGACCAGCGTCGGGGTGGCGGGATTTGAACCCACGACCTCTTCGTCCCGAACGAAGCGCGCTGCCAAGCTGCGCTACACCCCGATGTCGCTGCCTGTCGCGGCGACGACGTTTACTTTAGCCCACTGGCGGCTAGAGACGAAATCCGGTTTTCGAGCGGCGGCGGGTGGGGTCCGGGCGGAGGTGGTCGACGGCGACCATGAGGAGGGCCACGGTGAAAAACGCGAGGCCGAGCAGGAGTGCGTTGGCGAGGACGCTCCGGTAGCCGAGCCGGCCGGCGTCCAGGAACGGGTAGAGGTAGCGATCCGGCGCGCCCGGTGGCAGCCGCTCCCCGCGGATCAAGGAGAAGGCCAGGTAGGCGATGGGGTACAGCAGCCACTTCCTCGCCTGCCGCACGCTCAGTGGGGCCGGGCTCGTGAGTGCCAGCCAGTCGAACAGCGCCGCGAGCGGGATCAGTGAGTGCAGGATCTGACTGGTGAGCGCCTGCCAGATGGGGTGGGTGCCGGGCTGGCCGATCAGGGAGAACGGGCCTGGTTCGTTCACCAGGAGCACGTGGTAGACGAGGCCCGCGATCAGGGCGTAGAAGACAGTGCCGCCGGTCACCAGTGCGGGCAGCGGGCGCTGGGCCGTCCGCGCTCGCCAGGCCGACAGGACGAAGACGAGCACGAGCAGTACGTTGACCTGGATCGTGAAGTAGCCCAGCACCCGCGTCGGGCTGCCGAGACGCAGGTCCAAGGCAACCGCGGCGGCCGCGGTCAGGGCCACCAGCAGGCGGTAGGTGCCCACCTTCGGGCGGTGCACGGGGATCACCACGGCGGTGGCGGGAACGGCGGACGGCAACACCGTCTGCACGCCCGGCACCGCGGGGAGGTCCGGGATGTCCTTGGGGATCGGCCCGATCATGTCCTCACGCTAAGCAGATCGGGCACAGCGGGCGATGTGGGTGGTCTGGGTGGGTTACGGGGCGGGACGTGGCGCCCGCTCCCTGGCCCTTCGCGTCGGCTTCGCTTCGCTCGCTCCGCGCGTCGGCGTCCCTGCGCTACCCCCTTGCGACCAGCGTCAGCAGCGTCGCCTCCGGCGGGCAGGCGAACCGTACCGGGGTGTAACGGTTCGTCCCGCAGCCGGCCGACACGTGCAGATAGGAGGTGAGACCCTCCGCCGTGTGCCGGGACAGGCCCTTCACCCGGTCCGTGTCCAGGTCGCAGTTGGTGACCAGGGCGCCGTAGAACGGGATGCACAGCTGGCCGCCGTGGGTGTGGCCCGCGAGGATCAGCGGGTAGCCGTCCGCCGTGAACGCGTCCAGGCTGCGCAGGTACGGCGCGTGCACCACACCCATCGAGAAGTCGGCCGACGCGGAGGGGCCGCCCGCCACCCGTGCGTATCGGTCGCGTTTGATGTGGGGGTCGTCCAGGCCCGTCAGCTCGATCTCCAGGCCCTCGACCTTCAGCGTCCCCCGGGTGTTCGTCAGGTTCAGCCAGCCCGCGGCGTCGAAGCCGTCCCGCAGGTCCTCCCAGGGGTTGTGGAGGGCTCCGACTACGGGCGGGTTGCCGTTCAGACCGTGGCTTCCCCCTGCCTTCTCCACCAGATAGCGGGCGGGGTTGCGGAATCTGGGGCCGTAGTAGTCGTTCGACCCGAAGACGTACGCCCCCGGGAACTCCATCAGCGGGCCCAGCGCGTCCAGGACCTCCGGCACGCCCTCGGGGTCCGAGAGGTTGTCCCCGGTGTTGATCACGAAGTCGGGGTTCAGCCCGGCAAGCGAGCGCAGCCAGCGCTGCTTCTTCCGCTGTCCGCTGACCATGTGGATGTCGGAGACCTGGAGCACTCGCAGTGGACGGGTCCCGGGCGGCAGCACGGGGACCGTCACCCGGCGCAGCCGGAAGGAACGGACCTCGAACCCGGCCGAGTACAGCAGTCCGGCGGCGGCCACCGCCGTGATTCCCAGGGGCACTCCGTATCGCGCGCGCATACGACCATCGTGTCAGAACCACGGCACACCCACGTCCCCGCCTGTGGACAACCCCAGCCGGGCGGGGGAAACAGAAGCAGCGCCGGGCGGTAGGGGGCGGTAGGGAGCGGTAGGGAGCGGTAGGCGGCCACGGAGGGGTAGTTGGGGGCTGCGGAAAGTCGACGAGCACCGCGGAACATCCCCACGCCACCGGAAATCATGGGGCGGGTGGGCCGTCACACCTGCGACAATCGGGGCCATGACCACGCTCAAGTCGAAGCTGCAGGAAGACCTCAACGCCGCGATCAAGGAGCGCGACGAGCTCCGCTCCTCGACGCTCCGGCTGACGCTCGCCGCGATCACCAAGGAAGAGGTCGCGGGCAAGGAGAAGCGCGAGCTCTCCGACGATGAGGTCACCAAGGTGATCACTCGCGAGGCGAAGAAGCGCCGTGAGGCCGCCGACGCCTTCGCGCAGGGTGGGCGCCCGGAGCAGGCCGAGCGGGAGAAGGCGGAGGGGGAGGTGCTCGCCGCGTACCTGCCCAAGCAGCTGTCCGACGACGAGCTGCGGCGGATCGTGGCCCAGGCCGTGGAGGAGGCAAGGGCGGCGGGCGCCGAGGGTCCGCGCGCCATGGGCCAGGTCATGAAGATCGTGAACCCGAAGGTCGCGGGCCAGGCGGAGGGCGGACGCGTCGCCGCCGTGGTCAAGGAGCTCCTCGCGGGGAGCTGACCGGCCCACCGCTCGACCCGGCGCGTACGACAGCGGGGGCGCCCCTCGGCTCGAGGGGCGCCCCCGCTGTCGTAGTGGACGGTGGGGCGGGACCGCGGGAGGCGGAACCCTCCGCGGTGCTCCAGCGGGGCTATCCCCGCTGTCCGCCGTTGCCGTGCCCGTTCCTGCCGCCTCCGGTGCCCTGGATCCAGCCCGCCGGGATGGAGAAGGAGGGCGTCGGGAAGGGGCCGCCGTTGGCCCCTCCGTTGGCCCCTCCGTTGGCCCCTCCGTCCGCGCCGCCGATCAGCCCGCCGATCAGCCCACCCGTGTCCTGGCCGCCGTTCCCGTTGCCGTTGTCGTTGCCATTGCCGTTCTGGTCGCCCTGGCCCTGGTCGTGGTTGTCCTCGGGGATGTCGACGAGGTTGAAGTCCTCGACCGGCTTGCCCGCCAGCGCGCCCGTCATCATGTCGCGCCAGATCGGGCCCGGGACCTGGCCGCCGTAGACCTTGTCGTAGGGGACACCACCGATGGTGATGTGGGTCATCTGCCGCTTGTGCGCCGGGTCGCCGACCCAGACCGCGCCCGCCATGTTCGGCGTGTAGCCGACGAACCAGGCCGCGTAGCGGAAGTCCGTCGTACCGGTCTTGCCCGCGCTGGGGCGGCTGCCGAGGCCGGCCTGCGTACCCGTACCGTCCTCGACCACGCCCTTGAGGATCGTGTTGATCGTGTCCGCGGTGGTCTGGGACATCGCGCGCGAGCACGTCGACTGCGGGACGGGTAGCGACTTCTTCTCGTTGCCGATGGTCTGCGTGATCGACTCGATGGCGACCGGCGTGCAGTACGTGCCGCGGTCGGCGAAGGTCGCGTACGCGCTCGCCATCGTCAGCGGCGACATCTCCTGGGTGCCGAGGGCGATCGACGGCGCCTGGTCGATCTTCAGCCCGTCCGCCCGGTTCACGCCCATCTTCTTGGCCATGTCTATCACCGGGCAGATGCCGATGTCGCTGATCAGTTGCACGTAGTAGGTGTTGACCGACTTGGCGGTCGCCTCCTTCATGCCGTACGGGCCGTGCTCCGACTCGTTCTCGTTCGTGAGCTTGGCGTTCTCCGTGTTCACCCATTGCTTGCCGTCGCAGGCGGACACGGGGCTCGGATAGTCCATCTCGTACGGCGAGGGGTACTCCTGGGTCGCCGGCGTGCCGCCCTCTATGGCGGCCGCGGCCACGATCGGCTTGAACGTCGAACCGGGCTGGTAGCCCGCGCCGCCGCCCATGGCCTTGTCCACGGAGAGGTTGATCTGCGTCTCGTTCTTGCCGAAGCCGTAGGGACGGGACTGGCCCATCGCGAGGATCCTGCCGGTGCCGGGCTCGACGATGGTCGCGGCCGTGGCCACCTCGTCACTCTTGTTGACGTGGTCCTTGACCGACGTCTGCACCGACTCCTGGGCCTGCGGGTCCAGTGTCGTACGGATCGTCAGGCCACCGCGGTTCCAGATCTTCGCCCGGTCGGCCTTGGTCTTGCCGAACACCGGGTTGTTCAGGAACACCTCGCGGACGTAGTCGCAGAAGAAGCCCGCGCCCTTGACCGCCGTGATGCAGCCGTTCTTCGGCTCGCTCACGTTCAGCCCGAGGGGCGTCTTCTTGGCCTTGTCGGCCTCGGCCTGGGAGATGTCGTGCACCTCGGCCATGCGCTGCAGCACCACGTTGCGCCGCTTCTTGGCCTCCGCCTCGTCGTTCACCGGGTCGTACCGGGTGGGGGACTGGACGAGGCCGGCGAGGAGCGCGGCCTCCTGGAGGTTGAGGTCCTTGGCGTGCTTGGAGAAGTAGCGCTCGGAGGCCGCCTCCACGCCGTAGGCCTGCTGGCCGAAGAACGTGATGTTCAGATAGTTCTCGAGGATCTTCTTCTTGCCGAGTTTCTCCTCGATCTGGATCGCGTATTTCAGCTCGCGGACCTTGCGGCCGAGGGTCTGCTGGGTGGCCTGGGCGACCTTCGTCGGGTCGTCGCCGGCCTCCTCCACGAAGTAGTTCTTCACCAGCTGCTGCGTGAGCGTGGAGGCGCCCTGGGCCACTCCTCCGCTCTGCGCGTTCTGGTTCAGCGCGCGCAGGACGCCCTTCAGGTCGATCGCGCCATGCTGGTAGAACCGCGAGTCCTCGATCGCGACGATCGCCTTCTGCATGTACGGCGAGATGTCCTTGAGGTCCACCACCGTGCGGTCACGGGAGTAGACCGTGGCGATCTGGCCGCCCTGGCTGTCCAGGATCGTGGTGCGCTGACTCAGCTGGGGGCTCTTCAGGTTGGACGGGATGTCGTCGAATCCCTGGACCGACCCCTTGGCGGCGAGTCCGAGCGCACCCGCGGCGGGCAGCGCGATGCCGGCCATCACCGCCCCCGCGAGCACACTCACTCCGAGGAACTTGGCGGCCTGCTGCACGGGGGACACTCCCCCGCCCGAGCGCTTCTTTGGCATGAGGGCAGCCTACGTTCTGATTCGCCGGACACGCGTCTAGGCCTTGGCCTAAGCTGCTCTCAACTGTCACAGCAGCAGGGCCACGTATCAAGTACGTCCGGCGACCCCGAATCGTTCCGGTGTTCCCCCAACTTTTTCGCTGGATGCGTGCCCGAATTCGCCTTGTGTGTCATCAGGTGTCCGTTGTGACGCAACTGAACTGTGCCGGTTTGCCCCGAAAGTCACGCATGTCGCCAGCTCACTCCCCCGGGTGATCTGCCGTTTACCCATAGTCCGTTCGGACCATTCAAGATTGGGCCCGCTGGGGGTGTTGCGCTGTGCCCACCTTCCGTAACGTCCTCAACTGGCGGCGGTGAATATGCCGCTGCCGCCGTGGGGGAGCCTCGATTCGGGAGAGGACGGCGCCGGTATGGGCTGGGTAACCGACTGGAGTGCGCAGGCGGCCTGCCGCACTACCGATCCGGATGAACTGTTCGTTCAAGGAGCAGCGCAGAACAGGGCCAAGGCGGTGTGCACCGGCTGCCCGGTGCGCACGGAGTGCCTGGCCGACGCGTTGGACAACCGCGTCGAATTCGGCGTGTGGGGTGGCATGACGGAGCGGGAGCGCCGCGCACTGCTGCGCAGGCGGCCGACCGTCACCTCGTGGCGTCGCCTGCTGGAGACCGCTCGTACGGAGTACGAGCGTGGAGCGGGTCTGCTGCCCCTCGATGAGGAAGAGGCGTACGAGCACTACGCGGCGGTGGGCTGAGGGCGGTTCGCCGCCCGGCACGACCTGTCGGCCGCCGGCCGCCCGAGGGGGCTGTCGGCCGTTGAACGGGTGGTTCCCGCTGTGGGGCCGGTCCCTTGGGCCGGCGGTATGTGGGCGGCCGGTCCTTGGCTGGTCGGTCCTTGGCTGGTCGGTTTTTGGTCGGTCGGTCCTTGGACGGGCTGTTTTGGTTGGGCGGGTCCCTGTTCGGGCGGTCCTCGCCGGGCGAGTGCCTTGGTGAGGCGAGTCAGTCTGTTGGCCGTCGAGGTGAGGGTGGCCGGCGGCTGGCGTCTCAGGCGTGCCCCAGCAAGCGACCTCCCTCGTCGGGCGACGGCCTCAAGAAGCGTCTCCCGCGGTCCGTCCCACACGGGCCGTCAGGCGTTCACGTGTCCACCACGTCACGGCCGGGACGGCGCGCACGCCGTAGGAGGCGACCCGGGAGCAGGGCAGGCACCCGGGGGCCCCTACGCGCGCGCCTCGCGCTCCCCGGGGTACTCGGGCCGGTTGGCCGCGAGGCGTTCCCCGATGTCCCGGAGTCCTACGAGGTCGTGGACGTCGCCGGGCAGCGCGGCCACCTCCGCCACGGCCACCTCGGGGTGACGGGCGGTGAAACGGTCACGCGTGCGCTGTTCGCGGGAGAGCAGCTGCATACGTTCGGCATGCAGCCGGAGCAGGCCCGCGGTCAGTTGCTCGATGCTCCGGTCCTGGTCCGCGGAGGCGGGGGAGCCTGAGTCGGGAACCGGTGCTTCGGATGAGGGGGATTCTGAACTGCCGTACGTGTCGGGAGAGTTACGAAATCCAGCTTTCCCGCCCTGCTGATCCACAATGCGGGGGTCTTCAAGATTTTCGGCGGCGGCGAGCGCGCGCTCGGACGACAGCTGGGCGGCGCCGCTGCCGTGCACCCGGTTGAGGACCAGGCCGGCCAGCGGCATGTTCTCGGCGGCCAGACGCTCCACGAAGTACGCGGCCTCGCGCAGTGCGTCCCGCTCCGGGGCCGCCACCACCAGGAATGCCGTGCCCGGCGCCTGCAACAGCCTGTACGTGGCGTCCGCGCGCGTGCGGAACCCTCCGAACATGGTGTCCATGGCGGCCACGAACGTCTGGACGTCCTTAAGGAGCTGACCGCCGAGCAGCTTCCCCAGCACGCCGGTCATCATCGACATCCCGACGTTCAGGAACTTCATCCCCGCGCGGCCGCCCACCTTCGCCGGGGCCATCAGGACCCGGATCAGCTTGCCGTCCAGGAAGGATCCGAGCCGTTTGGGGGCGTCCAGGAAGTCCAGGGCCGAGCGCGAGGGCGGTGTGTCGACGACGATGAGGTCCCACTCGTCCCGCGCACGCAGCTGCCCCAGCTTCTCCATCGCCATGTACTCCTGCGTGCCCGCGAAGCCCGCCGACAGCGACTGGTAGAAGGGGTTGCCCAGGATGGCGGCCGCCCGGTCGGGGTCCGCGTGCGCCTCGACGATCTCGTCGAAGGTGCGCTTCATGTCGAGCATCATGGCGTGCAGTTCGCCGCCCGCGGTGTCCTCGATGCCCTTCACCCGCCGCGGAGTGTTGTCCAACGCGTCGATGCCCATCGACTGGGCGAGCCGGCGGGCCGGGTCGATGGTGAGCACGACCACCTTGCGTCCGCGCTCGGCCGCGCGCAGGCCCAGGGCCGCCGCCGTGGTCGTCTTGCCGACGCCGCCGGAGCCGCAGCACACGACGATGCGGGTGTCCGGATCATCGAGGAGGGCGTCGATCTCCAGGACGGGCGCGTGCTGCAAGGCGCGCGGGGAGCCCAGGTCATGGAGCGGCGACGCGTCCCCCGCGGCGGCGGCATCGCTCGCGATGGGCGCGTCTGCCGCGAGGGCTGTGTCCGCGGTGGAGGCCGCATGGGTGTCGGAGGCCCCCTCGGCCGTGGGGGCCGTGGAGGCCTTGTCGTCGTGCGCGGGGGCCGGGTCCTGACTCATGAGATCCCTTGCTGACGCAGTTCCGTGGCCAGTTCGTACAGGCCCGCCAGGTCCATGCCCTCGGCGAGCAGCGGCAGTTCGTGCAGCGGCAGGCCGAGGTCCGTGAGCACGGCACGCTGCTCGCGCTCCAGGGCGAACCGCTCCGCGTACTCGTCGGCCTGCCGGAGCAGCGGGTCCACCAGCCTCTCCGCTAGCCCGCCGCGGCGCGCACCGCCGAGTCCGGCGCCCGACAGGGCCTTGGCGAGGGCCGTCCGCGGCACGGCGTGCGCGAGGTCCAGCTCCGACTCCTCCAGGACCGCGGGCCGCACCATGTTCACGATGACGCGGCCCACAGGGAGATTCGCGGCACGCAGCTCGGTGATTCCGTCCGCCGTCTCCTGGACGGGCATCTCCTCCAGGAGCGTCACCATGTGCACGGACGTCTCCGGGGACTTCAGCACCCGCATCACCGCCCTGGCCTGATTGTGTATCGGGCCGATCTTGGCGAGGCCCGCCACCTCGTCGTTCACGTTCAGGAAGCGGGTGATGCGGCCGGTGGGGGGTGCGTCCATCACCACGTAGTCGTACGCGAACCGGCCGCTTCTGTCCTTCCTGCGGACGGCCTCGCACGCCTTGCCCGTGAGGAGCACGTCCCGCAGGCCGGGCGCGATGGTGGTGGCGAAGTCGATGGCGCCGAGCTTCTTCAGGGCCCGTCCCGCGCCGCCCAGCTTGTAGAACATCTGGAGGTAGTCCAGAAGGGCCAGTTCGGGGTCGATGGCCAGCGCGTAGACCTCGCCGCCGCCCGGGGCCACGGCGATCTTGCGCTCCTCGTACGGAAGCGCCTCCGTCTCGAAGAGTTGTGCGATCCCTTGTCTGCCCTCGACCTCGACGAGAAGGGTGCGCTTGCCCTCGGTCGCGAGGGCGAGCGCGAGTGCCGCGGCGACCGTGGTCTTTCCGGTCCCGCCCTTGCCACTGACGACCTGGAGCCTGCTCACGTCTTCGAGCCTAACCAGTCCGCGCGCGGGCTACGCGCGAGGCTGTGGACAACGCTGGTCACAGTCGGCCGCACGCCGGGCCGTGGCGGGGCCCGGTCGGCCGCATGACCCCGTCGCCGCAGCGGCTACAGTCGGCCCATGACCAAGTGGGAATACGCAACCGTGCCGCTGCTCGTCCACGCCACGAAGCAGATTCTGGACACCTGGGGCGAGGACGGCTGGGAGCTCGTCCAGGTCGTGCCCGGGCCGAACAACCCCGAGCAGCTGGTGGCCTACCTGAAGCGGGAGAAGCAGGCATGAGCGCGGTCGAGTCCCGCATCGCAGAGCTCGGGCTGGCCCTCCCGGACGTGGTGCCGCCGCTGGCCGCCTACCAGCCCGCCGTGCAGTCCGGGGTGTACGTGTACACCTCCGGCCAGCTTCCGATGGTGGAGGGCAAGCTCCCGGTGACCGGCAAGGTCGGCGCCGAGGTCACCGCCGAGGAGGCCAAGGGCCTGGCCCGCACGTGCGCCCTGAACGCGCTCGCCGCCGTCAAGTCCGTCACGGGTGACCTGGACCGCATCGCGCGCGTGGTGAAGGTCGTCGGCTTCGTGGCGTCGGCCGCGGACTTCACGGGCCAGCCGGGCGTCGTCAACGGTGCCAGCGAACTGCTGGGCGAGGTCCTCGGCGACAAGGGCGTGCACGCCCGCAGCGCGGTCGGTGTGGCGGTCCTTCCGCTGGACGCGCCGGTCGAGGTGGAGATCCAGGTGGAGCTGACGGAGGCCTGATCGCCCGCTGACACCGTGCCCGGCGAAGACGCCGTTCGGACGTGACTCCCCGGGTGCGGCAGGTGGCCCACCGGGCGGGGCGATCATTGCCTCTCGAACATCCGCGCACTTAGGGATAGCCTCCGCCCATGGCGAATGGGCAGTGGTTTCCACCGGAGTGGCCGTCACGGATCCGCGCGCTCGCGGAGGGAAAGCTCACCCCGGTCACGCCGAAGCGCGCGGCCACCGTCATGCTCCTGAGGGACACCGACGGCGCCCCCGCCGTGCACATGCTGCGCAGACGCGCCTCCATGGCCTTCGCCGGAGGCGCGTACGCCTACCCGGGCGGCGGTGTCGACCCGCGCGACCACGACCGCCGGATCGGCTGGGCGGGCCCCACGCGCGCGTGGTGGGCGGAGCGCCTCGGCGTCGGCGAGACGGACGCCCAGGCCATCGTCTGCGCCGCCGTACGCGAGACCTACGAGGAGGCGGGCGTCCTGCTCGCCGGCCCCACCCCGGAAACGGTCGTCGGGGACACCACGGGCACGGACTGGGAGGCGTCCCGGGCGTCCCTGGTCGCCCGGGACCTGTCGTTCGCCGAGTTCCTCGACCGCCGGGGACTGGTGCTGCGCTCCGACCTGCTCGGCGCGTGGGCCCGCTGGATCACCCCCGAGTTCGAGCCCCGCCGCTACGACACCTGGTTCTTCGTGGCCGCGCTCCCCGAAGGGCAGCGCACCCGCAACGCCTCCACGGAGGCCGACCGCACCGTGTGGATCCGCCCCCGCGACGCGGCCGCCTCGTACGACAAGGGCGAGCTGCTGATGATGCCGCCCACCATCGCGACCCTGCGCCAGCTGGTGCCGTATGCCACCGCTGCGGACGCGCTGAAGGCCGCGCCCGGCCGAGATCTGGCCCCCGTGGTGGCCCAGGCCCACCTGGAGGACGGTGAGGTCGTGCTGGTCTGGCCCGGCCACGACGAGTTCACCAAGCACATCCCGACGGGTGGAGCACCCGCATGATCCACGCGACGGAAGGTTCCCCCGCATGACGGACGCCGCAGCACTCCCCGGCCAGCCGCGCGGCGGGGTTCTCTCCGGTCCCGCCACCGCACGCGCCGTGAACGTCCTCGCCCCCAACGCGTCGGCGATGACCCTGGACGGCACCAACACCTGGATAGTCGCCGAGCCCGACTCCGAGCTGGCGGTGGTGATCGACCCCGGCCCGCTCGACGACGGTCATCTGCGCCTGGTGATCGAAACGGCGGAGAAGTCGGGCAGACGGGTCGCACTCACTCTGCTCACGCATGGTCACCCAGACCATGCGGAGGGTGCCGCACGGCTCGCCGAGCTGACGCGCACCAGCGTGCGAGCCCTGGACCCGGCGCTCCGCCTCGGCGACGAGGGGCTCGGGCACGGGGACGTGGTCACCGTGGGGGGCCTCGAGCTGCGCGTCGTGCCGACGCCGGGCCACACCGCCGACTCCCTGTGCTTCCATCTCCCGGCCGACCGGGCCGTTCTCACCGGTGACACCATCCTGGGCCGCGGTACGACGGTCGTGGCGCACCCGGACGGCCGCCTGGGGGACTATCTGGACTCCCTGCGCCGCCTGAGGTCGCTCACGGTCGACGACGGCGTCCACACCGTGCTTCCCGGCCACGGGCCCGTCCTGGAGGACGCCCAGGGCGCCGTCGAGTACTACCTCGCCCATCGGGCCCACCGACTCGCCCAGGTCGAGACGGCGGTCGAGGACGGCCACCGAACGGCGGCCGAGGTCGTGGCCCATGTGTACGCGGACGTGGACCGCTCCCTGTGGCCGGCGGCCGAGCTGTCGGTACGGGCGCAGCTGGAGTACCTCCGGGAACACGGCCTGATCTGAGTGCCCAGGGGAGCGGCTAGGGCCGGGGTGCCTTGATGCCGTGCACGCGCGCGTACTCCTCGGCGAGCCAGGGCCCGAGGTCGCCGACGTAGGACCGCAGTACGGCCGGATCGTCGTTCGGCTCGTACCCGCGTACGGCCGCGTCGCGCATCTGCGGGGCCCGCTCCGGGTAGTACGCGGCGAACGCCCCGGCCATCTCCCCGAGGTCGCTGGTCCAGCCGTTCCACCAGGGCATGACGAGGGTGAAGCCGGTGCGCACCAGGTGGCGCGAGACTCCCCCGGACGAGGCTCCGGCGGGCATCCTCGGTGGTGGCCTCCGCGATCCGTGCGCGCCACCGCGGCAGAAGCAGCGCCAGGTCGCCGTTCGTCTCCCGGGCGAGGCGGGAGTCGGGCCGGTAGCGGGGCAGCAGGGGAGTGAGGTCCTCGCCCAGCAGTGGGGTGCACAGACAGGCGACGAACCACCCCAGGTCGTACGTCTCCAGGTCGCTCAGCAGCCGCGCACGGCTGAACAGAAGCGTGCCGACACCGTCGATCTGCGGGAACTCCCTGTCGAGCCGCTCCCCGAGGCCGCGGGCGTCCTCACGGTCCGCCTCGGTGGGCTCCTCGTCCAGCGCGACCAGCAGATCGAGGTCGCTGCGCCCCACGCGCGCGGTGCCGCGCGGAATCGACCCGTAGAGGTATGCGCCCGTCATCCTCGCCCCGAAGACGACGGGAAGCCGTTGACGGGCGGCGGCGACCGCGGGACGGAAGGCGTCCGGGATCAACCCGAGAGAGCCCTCGCGGCGGAAGTACCCCTGGGCGTCGAGGCCTTTGCCCTGGGCGTGGCGATGCGGTGGGACGATCATTCGGCAACTGTGCCAGTGCCGTGCGGCCGGGGGCGGGGGTTTCAGGCCGTCGGTCGTCGTGCGTAGTGCGTCGGTCGTCGTGCGTAGTGCGTCGGCTGTCGTGCGTAGTGCGTCGGTCGTGGTCGTCGGTCGTCGGTCGTCGGTCGTCGTGCGGGGCGCGGCGTCCGGAAGGTGACGGCTACGACAACGGGCCCCGCCTCCTCGGAGAACGGGGCCCGTCGTATGGCCGGGGCCTGGCCGTCAGCGGGACCGTTTGGCCAGTCGCTCCACGTCCAGCAGGATCACCGCGCGCGCCTCCAGCCGGAGCCAGCCGCGCTGGGCGAAGTCCGCCAGGGCCTTGTTCACGGTCTCACGCGAGGCGCCGACCAGTTGGGCCAGCTCCTCCTGGGTGAGGTCGTGCACCACGTGGATGCCCTCTTCGGACTGCACGCCGAACCGGCGCGAGAGGTCCAGCAGCGCGCGGGCCACGCGGCCGGGCACGTCGGAGAAGACCAGGTCGGACATCTGGTCGTTGGTCTTGCGCAGTCGGCGGGCGACCGCGCGCAGCAGCGCGGCGGCCACCTCGGGCCGCGCGTTCAGCCACGGCTGGAGGTCGCCGTGGCCCAGACCCAGCAGCTTGACCTCGGTCAGCGCGGTGGCCGTGGCCGTGCGCGGACCCGGGTCGAACAGTGACAGCTCGCCGATCAGCTCACCGGGGCCGAGCACCGCGAGCATGTTCTCGCGGCCATCGGGGGAGGTGCGGTGAAGCTTGACCTTGCCTTCCATGACCACGTACAGGCGGTCGCCGGGGTCGCCCTCGTGGAACAGCGAGTCGCCGCGGGCGAGGGTCACCTCACTCATGGAGGCGCGGAGCTCCGCGGCCTGCTCGTCATCGAGCGCCGCGAAGAGCGGGGCGCGCCGCAGAACGTCGTCCACGAGTTCTCTCCTTGTCGACCTGCTCAGGGGATCTTGCTCCCCCGGATACCAGGGGACCGTGTTCCCCATTTTGCCGGACGGTCCAAACAGTGTGATCTGTCACAAGGATGCCGCACTGATGTGCCGGGGTATGCGGCAGGGGTCCAATCGGGGCTTGATCCGTTGGCTTCAGGGCGGATGTCGGCGCCGGGCCTTAGGCTGGCCGGGTGTCCAAATCGCCGGTGAGAGCACAGGCCAAGGGGGCTGGACGGGTGGTTGTACGTCGCGATTCCGCTGTGGGCGAACAGGACCCGGCAGGCGGAAGGAAAACGGCAAAGCGCCAACAATCGGCGCCTCCGGAGGAGGCGTCGCGCACTTCCGCGGAGACATCCGCGGAGAGGACTTCCGCGGAGACGTCCACGGGGGCGACGTCAGCGAAGTCGTCCAAGGCGTCCAAGGCGTCCAAGGCGACGGCGGCCGCGAAGACGCCCGCAAGGAAAGCCGCCGCTGAGGAGGCCACCTCGGCGAGGACCGCCGCCAAGAGGACCGCCGCCAAGAAGGCTGCCGCCAAGAGGACGGCGCCCACGAAGGCCGCTGCCGAGAAGACCTCCCGCGCGACGAAGACGGCCCCGGCCGCGAAGACCCCGCGCACCGCGAAGGCGGCCCCCGGGAAGGCGGCCCCCGTCAAGAAGTCGGCCCCCGTCAAGAAGTCGGCCAGGAAGGCGGCGGCGCACCCCGAGGCCGTCACCAAGAAGACCACCCTCGCCGTCGAGCACGTGGCTCCCGCCGAAACCGTCGCCGTGAAGCCCCCGGGGAACGAGACGCGGACCGCCCTCGTCCGCCGGGCCCGCCGGATCAACCGCGAGCTCGCCGAGGTGTACCCCTACGCCCACCCGGAGCTGGACTTCGAGAACCCGTTCCAGCTGATCGTCGCGACGGTCCTGTCCGCGCAGACCACCGACCTGCGGGTGAACCAGACCACGCCGGCGCTCTTCGCCAGGTACCCGACGCCCGAGGACCTCGCGGCGGCCAACCCCGAGGAAGTCGAGGAGATCCTGCGTCCCACGGGCTTCTTCCGGGCCAAGACCAAGTCGGTGATAGGGCTCTCCAAGGCCTTGGTGGAGGAGTTCGGCGGTGAGGTCCCCGGCCGTCTGGAGGATCTCGTCAAACTGCCCGGCGTCGGCCGCAAGACGGCCTTCGTGGTGCTGGGCAATGCCTTCGGCCGGCCCGGCATCACCGTCGACACCCATTTCCAGCGGCTCGTCCGCCGCTGGCAGTGGACCGACGAGACGGACCCGGACAAGATCGAGGCCGCCGTCGGCTCGCTCTTCCCGAAGAGCGAGTGGACGATGCTCTCGCACCATGTGATCTTCCACGGTCGCCGCATCTGCCACGCACGCAAGCCGGCCTGCGGCGCCTGTCCGATCGCCCCGCTCTGCCCGGCGTACGGCGAGGGCGAGACCGACCCGGAGAAGGCGAGGAAGCTCCTGAAGTACGAGAAGGGCGGCTTCCCGGGGCAGCGGCTGAAGCCCCCGCAGGCGTATCTGGACGCGGGTGGCATCCCGGCGCCGCCGCTGGGGGCCGGGTGAGGCGCGCACGCGGCCCGGTGCGCGCCTTGAGATACGGCCCGGGCAAGGGATGTTGCCCCGCGGAGCGGGTGACGGGACACCCACACGAGGGACGTGCGGAACGATCGGTGGTCCCGCGGGCGTTGGGATCGGCAGAACGGGGGTGGCGATGACGCACGTGAGCGATACGGACCACATGAGCGACACGGACGACGGGCCGCTGCGGCCGAGCACGGAGGGCCTGCCCGGCTGGCTCGACCCGGTCGTGCGGGTCACCCGGACTGTGGAACCGCTCCAGCTCAGCCGCTTCCTGCCGCCGGAGGACGGTGCGGGGCGCCAGTCGGCCGTGCTGATCCTCTTCGGCGAGGGCGCCCGCGGGCCGGAACTGCTGCTGATGGAGCGCGCCAGTTCGCTGCGCTCGCACGCCGGGCAGCCCTCCTTCCCCGGTGGCGCCCTCGACCCCGAGGACGGCGACCCCAAGGCCGAGGGGCCGCTGCGGGCCGCTCTCCGCGAGGCCGAGGAGGAGACAGGGCTCGACCCGCGCGGCGTCCAGCTCTTCGGCGTGCTCCCCAAGCTCTACATCCCGGTGAGCGGCTTCGTCGTGACCCCCGTCCTCGGCTGGTGGCGCGAGAGAAGCCCGGTGGGAGTCGTCGACCCGAACGAGACGGCGCGGGTCTTCACCGTCCCCGTGGCGGATCTCACGGACCCGGCCAACCGGGCCACCACAGTGCACCCCAGCGGCCACCGGGGCCCGGCATTCCTGGTCGAATCCGCCCTAGTGTGGGGCTTCACCGCCGGAGTCATCGACCGCCTGCTGCACTACGCGGGCTGGGAGCGCCCCTGGGACCGCGACAAGCAGGTCCCGCTCGACTGGCGCTCATGACAAGGTGGCCTCCGTGCTGTGGTCTTCCGGGGGACGCTGTGCCCCGCTGCCGCTGCGCGACGGGCCGGCCCTCGGGCCGGATGACGGCGACCGGAAAGCGATGAGGCGAGGCTACAAGCAGTGAACGTGCTGGACATCCTGTTGCTGGTCGCCGCCGTGTGGTTCGCGATCGTGGGCTATCGCCAGGGCTTCGTCGTCGGCATCCTCTCGGTGATCGGCTTCCTGGGCGGCGGTCTCGTCGCGGTCTATCTGCTGCCGGTCATCTGGGACAGCGCCACCGACGGCGCCAAGGTGAGCACGACCGCCGCGGTGGTCGCCGTCGTGGTGGTGATCGTCTGCGCCTCCGTCGGCCAGGCCCTGACCACCCATCTGGGCAACAAGCTGCGCCGGTACATCACCTGGTCCCCGGCCCGTGCCCTGGACGCCACGGGCGGTGCGCTCGTCAACGTGGTGGCGATGCTCCTGGTCGCCTGGCTGATCGGCTCCGCCCTCGCCGGCACGACGCTGCCGACGCTCGGCAAGGAGGTGCGCGGCTCCAAGGTGCTCCTCGGGGTCTCGCGCGCCCTGCCCACGCAGGCGAACACCTGGTTCGCGGACTTCTCCTCGGTGCTCGCGCAGAACGGCTTCCCGCAGGTCTTCAGCCCGTTCGTGAACGAACCCATCACCGAGGTACGGCCTCCCGATCCGGCCCTCGCGAGAAGCATGGTCGCCACGCGCGCGCAGCGCTCCATCGTCAAGGTCATGGGCACCGCGCAGAGCTGTGGCAAGGTCCTCGAGGGCACCGGCTTCGTCTTCGGTGACCGCCGTGTCATGACCAACGCGCACGTGGTCGGCGGCGTCGACGAGCCCACCGTCCAGATAGGCGGCGAGGGAAGGAGGTACGACGCCAGGGTCGTGCTCTACGACTGGCGGCGCGACATCGCCGTACTCGACGTCCCGGGCCTCCGGGCGCCGGCGCTCCGGTTCACCGCCACGGACGCGTCCGGCGGCAGCAGCGCGATCGTGGCCGGCTTCCCCGAGAACGGGTCGTACAACGTCCAGCCCGCGCGGGTCCGGGGCCGCATCACGGCGAACGGCCCGGACATCTACCACCGGGGCACGGTCCGCCGCGATGTGTACTCGCTGTACGCGACCGTCCGCCAGGGAAACTCCGGCGGCCCGCTGCTGACGCCCGACGGCAAGGTCTACGGGGTGGTCTTCGCCAAGTCCCTCGACGACGCCGAGACGGGGTACGCGCTCACCGCGGACGAGGTCCGGAAGGACATCGCCGAGGGTCGTACGGCGAACCAGCAGGTGGACAGCGACAGCTGCGCACTGTGACGCCGGAGGTCGGGCCGGGCCGCTACCGGGGCCCCGTGGTCAGCCGCGCGTGTGACGCAATCGCACCGAGACCCAGCGGGCCCGGCGGCGCAGAATGTGCGGGATCCCCACCTGGGGGTCCCTGCCCTGCATCTGCGGAGCGCCCCTTTGGTGGGAGCCCGGCGCGGTGGCCGAGCGGCGGTCGCGTGCTGCGTCACTGTAGTCGTGCGTCCAGCCCATACCCCGACGTCTGCCCCTGCCCCATGGTCGATAACCGCCCTGTGGGGCCCCAATTGGCCTATGCGGCGGGCATGTGGCCGATCGTGGAACAGTCGTTCCCGTCCGGGCATCGGGCCGTACGTTCGCACCCCGTTCCCGTCCGGGTACCGGGCGCGTTCGCACGGTCACCGGACGGGTTCGAGGAGCGGTCATCGGTCCACGCGCCGGCCGGCGGCGGGTCAGCGGTCGGGCTCGGGGTCCTTGAGCCAGTTGATCAGCTCGGACGAGAACGTCACCGGGTCCTCTTCGTGCGGGAAGTGCCCCAGTCCGTCGAAGAGCCGCCAGCGGTACGGCGCCTCGACGTACTGCCCCGATCCGGCCGCGCTCCTGGTGCGCGTGACAGGGTCCAGCGAGCCGTGCAGATGCAGGGTCGGGACCCGAACCGGCCGTTTCATACGCCGGTTGAACTGAATGCCGTCGGGCCGGGCCAGGGAGCGCACCATCCAGCGGTACGGCTCCACGGAGCAGTGCGCCGTCGAGGGGATGCACATGGCGCGTTGGTAGGCCTCCACGGCCTCGTCGTCCGGCAGCCGCGGACCCGACCAGTCCCGGATGAGCCGGCCGACCAGGGCGCCGTCGTCGGCGGTCAGCCGGCGTTCGGGAATCCAGGGCCGCTGGAAGCCCCAGATATAGGAACTCGCGGCCGTCTGCTTGACGTCGCCGAGCATCGCCGAGCGCCAGCGGCGCGGATGCGGCATCGAGGAGACGACGAGCCGCCGCACCAGCTTGGGGCGCATGGCGGCAGCCGTCCAGGCCAGATATCCGCCCAGGTCGTGGCCGACGAGCGCGGCGTCGGGCTCGCCCAGGGACCGGACGACGCCGGTGATGTCGAGCGCCAGGTTCGCGGGGTCGTAGCCGCGCGGTGTGCGGTCACTGCCGCCGACCCCGCGCAGGTCCATCGCCACGGCGCGGAAGCCCGCCTCGGCGAGCGCCACCAACTGGTGCCGCCAGGCCCACCAGAACTGCGGAAAGCCGTGCAGGAGCAGGACGAGGGGCCCGTCGCCCAGCTCCGCGATGTGAAAGCGCGCGCCGTTGGCCGCGACGTTGCGGTGTGTCACCTCTTTCCCGCCGGGCACGTCGAGCCGTACGACCGAGGTGGATTGCGCCGAATGGGTGGCGGGGTCCGTCATGAGGACGAGCGTGCCACAGCTTCGGCGGCCGTGCCGGACGAGTGCGGCTGACGCGGGTGCGGCTTGGCGTGCTGGAGGACGCCCGCGGACTCCTTCATCGACGCGGCGACCTTCTGCGGGCCCTTGCCCTTCTTCGCCTTCTTCGCGAACATCAGGCCGATGAGGGCCAGGAGTCCCGCGACCACCACGTTGGCGGCGAAGGAGAGCAGGAAGCAGACGGCCAGGTTCCAGCCACTCCAGGTTCGGATCCCGTAGGCCAGCGCGAAGTTCAGCATGGGCAGGGAGAACAGCAGCACGGCGCCCGCGGCCGAGAACGCGCCTCCGCTCGTCGCCCCACGCTTGACGTCTCGCTTGAGCTGAGCCTTCGCCAGCGCGATCTCGTCGTGCACCAGTGCGGACAATTCGGTCGTCGCCGAGGCGAACAGCTGGCCGATGCTGCGTTCGGCGCCGACCGGGCTGCCGTCGGGTGCGCTCATCGCGGTCTCCCTGCTCTCTCACGTGGCTACTCCGCCGACACTGCGGAGTTTTGCGGATGTGTCAGATCATGCCGGACGGCCGTTGTGTCCGCTTGCCCCGCCCGGCACTTCGCAAGCGCGCCGTTCCGGTCCCAACTCCGCTAGTTGCCGCGGGTTTCGGCCGGCCGAGCCGTTCCCGGCCCGGCCGGTGTCCCGCGCGTGGCGGTCCCGAGGGCGGCGAGCCTGCGGTGCTCGGCGGCCTTGCCCTCGTGGCTCTCGGCCATGCGCAGGTGGAAGGCCGGGTCGTTCGCCGCGTAGACGTCGGGAACGCCGTCCATGTCGTCGTCGCGCTCCTCCTCCGCGCACAGGGCCCGGTACTTCGCGTTGCGGATCTTCAGCAGCGTGGTCGCGCACACGGCCGCGATCAGCGACCCGGCGAGGACGGCGGCCTTGACCTCGTCCGTGAGCGCCGGATTCCCGTCGAACGCGAGTTCGCCGATGAGGAGGGAGACGGTGAAGCCGATACCGGCCAGGGAGGCGACGGCGAACACATCGGCCCACGCGAGGCCCTCGCTGAGCGAGGCCCGGGTGAAGCGGACCGTGAGCCATGTCCCGCCGAAGATGCCGACCGTCTTGCCGATCATCAGACCCAGCACGACGCCGAGCGTCTCCGGCCTGGTGAACACATCCCCGAGCGCTCCGCCCGAGACCACGACACCCGCGCTCAGCAGGGCGAACAGCGGAACCGCGAGACCGGCGGACAGGGGCCGCACGAGATGCTCCATATGCTCGCCGGGGGAGTGCTCCTCGCCCTCGTGGCGGTGGCAGCGCAGCATGAGTCCCATGGCGACGCCGGCGACGGTGGCGTGGACGCCGCTGTTGTACATCAGCCCCCAGATGACCAGCGCGAGCGGGACGTACACGTACCAGCCGCGGACGCCCTTGCGCAGCAGCACCCAGAACACGGCGAGGCCGGCGAGGGCACCGGCGAGGGCGGCGAGGTTCAGCCGGTCCGTGAAGAAGACCGCGATGATCAGGATGGCGAACAGGTCGTCGACGACGGCGAGCGTCAGCAGGAAGGCCCGCAGGGCGGACGGCAGCGAGGTGCCGATGACCGCGAGGACCGCGAGCGCGAAGGCGATGTCGGTGGCCGTGGGGACCGCCCAGCCGGCGAGGGATCCGTCGCCCGCGGCACTGGTGAGGGCGTACACGGCCGCGGGCGTGGCCATTCCGCACAGCGCGGCGACGACGGGGAGCACGGCCGCCCGTGGATCCCGTAGATCGCCGGCGACCAGTTCACGCTTGAGCTCGATCCCCGCGACGAAGAAGAAGACCGCGAGGAGTCCGTCGGCGGCCCAGTGCCGGAGGGACAGGTCGAGACCGAGGGCGGCCGGCCCGAAGCGGTAGCCGCTCACGCTCTCGTAGCTGCTGTGCAGCGCGGGTATGTTCGCCCAGATCAGCGCGGTGGCGGCGGCAAGGAGGAGCAGCAGACCGCCGACCGTCTCCGTGCGCAGCGCGTCCGCGACGAAGGTCCGCTCGGGCAGCGAGAGCCGTCCGAGGAACGTGCGGTTACGGGTGCGGGGCGCGGCCACGGTGGGAACCTCCGGTCGGATGCAGCTGACTGACCGCCGTCGCGGAAACCCGCGGACGGCTTGCCGACCAGACTTCCCGGCGCACCTTGAGCTGTTTATTTTACTGGATCCTTACGATCGGGTTCTCTCTTCGGGCCGACGGGGCGGGCGGAAGGCTCAGGGGCCTGGGCCTGGGCCTGGGCCTGGGCCTGGGTCTGGGCCTGGGTCTGGGCCTGGGCCTGGGTCTGGGGTCTGGGTCTGGGGCCTGGGGTCTGGGGCCTGGGCCTGGGCCTGGGTCTGGGTCTGGGGCGGGGCAGGGGCGAGGGCAGGGCTCCGCGGGCGGGCCGGCAGGGCCCCCGGGACACGACAAGGGCGCCCGGCACACCGCCGGGCGCCCTTGTCGAGACGTAGGGACCTAGTCCTCGCTCGGTGCCGCCGGCAGTTTCGCCTGGATCAGGTGCATCACCGTCGAGTCGGTCAGCGTCGTCACGTCCCCGAGCTCACGGTTCTCCGCGACGTCGCGGAGCAGTCGCCGCATGATCTTCCCGGAGCGGGTCTTCGGCAGTTCCGCCACCGGCAGGATCCGCTTCGGCTTGGTGATCGCGCCGAGCGTCGCGCCCACGTGGTCGCGCAGCTCGCCCACGAGGTTCTCGTCCTCGGACGCCGTGCCGCGCAGGATCACAAAGGCGACGATCGCCTGGCCGGTCGTCTCGTCCGCGGCGCCGACCACGGCCGCCTCGGCGACGGCGGGGTGGGACACCAGCGCGGACTCCACCTCGGTGGTCGAGATGTTGTGCCCGGACACGAGCATCACGTCGTCGACACGCCCGAGAAGCCAGATGTCCCCGTCGTCGTCCTTCTTCGCGCCGTCCCCGGCGAAGTACCTGCCCTCGAACCGCGACCAGTACGTGTCGACGAACCGCTGGTCGTCTCCCCAGATGGTGCGCAGCATCGACGGCCACGGCTCGGTGAGCACCAGATAGCCGCCGCCCCCGTTCGGCACCTCGTTCGCCTCGTCGTCGACGACGGTCGCGCAGATGCCCGGCAGGGACCGCTGCGCCGAACCCGGCTTGGTCTCGGTCACGCCCGGCAGCGGCGAGATCATCATCGCGCCGGTCTCGGTCTGCCACCAGGTGTCCACGACCGGGGTGCGGTCCCCGCCGATGTGCTTGCGGTACCAGATCCACGCCTCGGGGTTGATCGGCTCGCCGACGGACCCGAGCACCCGCAGGCTGCTGAGGTCGAACTTGGCGGGGATGTCGTCGCCCCACTTCATGAACGTACGGATCGCCGTGGGCGCCGTGTACAGGATCGTGACCCCGTACTTCTGCACGATCTCCCAGAAGCGGCCCTGGTGCGGCGTGTCGGGCGTGCCCTCGTACATGACCTGGGTCGCGCCGTTGGCCAGCGGCCCGTAGACGATGTACGAGTGCCCGGTGACCCAGCCGACGTCCGCGGTGCACCAGTACACGTCGGTCTCCGGCTTGAGGTCGAAGACCGCCCAGTGCGTGTACGAGGCCTGGGTGAGGTAGCCGCCGGAGGTGTGCAGGATGCCCTTGGGCTTACCCGTCGTACCGGACGTGTACAGGATGAACAGCGGGTGCTCCGCGTCGAACGCCTCCGGAGTGTGCTCGGTGGACTGGCGCTCGACGAACTCGTGCCACCACACGTCCCGGCCCTCGGTCCAGGCGACCTCCTGGCCGGTGCGGCGGACGACGAGCACATGCTCGACGTTGTCCACGCGCTCGATCGCCTCGTCGACGGCCGGCTTGAGGGCGGACGGCTTGCCGCGGCGCCAGCCGCCGTCGGAGGTGATGACGACCCGCGCGTCGGCGTCCTGGATACGGGCGGCGAGCGCGTCCGCCGAGAAGCCGCCGAAGACGACGGAGTGCGCGGCGCCGATACGGGCGCAGGCCAGCATCGCGATCGCGGTCTCCGGGATCATCGGCATATAGACGGCGACCCGGTCGCCCTTGCGGACCCCCAGCTCCAGCAGCGCGTTCGCGGCCTTGGACACCTCGTCCTTCAGCTCCGCGTAGGTGATGGCGCGGCTGTCACCGGGCTCGCCCTCGAAATGAAGCGCGACACGGTCGCCGTGGCCCGCCTCGACATGCCGGTCGACGCAGTTGTACGCGACGTTCAGCCTGCCGTCCTTGAACCACTTCGCGAACGGCGGGTTCGACCAGTCCAGGGTCTCGGTCGGCTCCACCGCCCAGGTCAGCCGGCGGGCCTGCTCGGCCCAGAAGCCGAGCCTGTCAGCCTTGGCCTGTTCGTACGCCTCTGCCGTGACGTTGGCCCCCGCGACCAGGTCGGCGGGGGGCGCGAACCTGCGCTCTTCCTTGAGCAGGTTGGCCAGGCTTTCGTTGCTCACGACATCTCCCATTCCCAGGGTGTCCGTTGTGTCCCGGGCCACAGCTCACCAGACCGGGGGGCTCGATGACAAGGGCCGCCCCGAAATTGGTTTAGACCTGTTGCGCCGGTGTGGTCCTTCAGCTCTGCCCACGTTCACGTGGGCATCGCCACCTCGGTTCACCCGGCGTCGGTGGTGCGGCCCGGCGATCCGGGCCCGGACCGCACCACCACGGTGTCATGCCAGGCTGCGCGCCTCCCCGGCCGCGCCCACCCGTCCGAAGACATCGCCCTCCTGGGAGCCGGGGAGCAGATACGCCTGGGCCTCGCCCACGTGGAAGTACATGCCGTGCAGTTCGAGCGTGCCCTCGTCGAGGGCACGGGCCACCGACTCGTGCTCCCTCAGGTGTTCCAGCTGCTGCACCACATTGGTCAGGCACAGCTGCTCCACCGCGTCGGCCGGCTCCCGCCCGGCGATCCGGGCCCAGGGCCGCTCCTCATCGGACATCCGCTCCAGGCTGGGCACCCCGTGGCGCAGCCATCGCTCGAGCGGGGTGCGCGCACCGCCCGGTGCCGACGCGAGCAGGGCCTGCATCGCGCCGCAGCCGGAGTGCCCGCACACCGTGATGGAGCGCACCTTCAGGACGTCCACCGCGTACTCGATGGCAGCCGCCACCGAGTCGTCCCCACGCTCCGCGCCGGGCCGGGGCACCAGGTTGCCGACGTTGCGGACGACGAACAGGTCGCCGGGACCGCTGGAAGTGATCATCGATGTGACGAGCCGGGAGTCGGCGCAGGTCAGAAAGAGCTGCGACGGTCGCTGTCCCTCACGCGCCAGACGGGCCAGCTCGCTCCGCACCAGCGGTGCGGTGTTCCGCTGGAACGCGCTGATACCCCGTGCGAGTTGCTGCCCGCTCGGCCCGGACCCACCGGGCGATCCGCCCGGATGGTCGCCGAGCGGTGCGGTGGGAGGCCGATCGCACTGGTGGTTGCGCCATGGTGTCCAGGGCCGGCACCGGCACGCGGATGCCTCCGCGGGCTCCTGGCTCCCCGGGAGCGCGGGGGCGCCGAGGGCGGGGACCGCGCCCCGGTTTCCGGCGCGGCCGGTGAGGGCCACCGTGCCGCCCTGTGCGCGGTGCGCCCGCTGCCAGTCCTGCAGGGAGTCGTACGCCGCGTGGTCCATGAACGATCCCTCCAGCTCCACGACGGCGTCCGCCCCGGCGGGCACCAGGTGCAGCGCCCGGCTGAGCCGGGGCACCGCGAGGAAGGTCAGCTGTCCTCTGACTCGTACGTGATGGACTCCTTTTCTCTCCTCGTGGGTGATGCGGGTGCGGGTGAGGCGGTGCAGGGCCACCGCTACGGCCACGGCGACGCCCAGGCTCACGCCCCCCAGGACGCCCAGAAGGGCGACGGCCGCCGTGGTGACGGCGTAGACCAGCACCTCTCGGTGGCGGGTGACTGTGCGGATGTGGTGCAGGGACACCATCTGGATGCCGACGGCCATCACC
The DNA here is from genome assembly GCF_044753645.1 of Streptomyces sp. NPDC093261. NCBI lineage: Bacteria > Bacillati > Actinomycetota > Actinomycetes > Kitasatosporales > Streptomycetaceae > Streptomyces > Streptomyces sp. NPDC093261. Next base: position 129,850 of record NZ_JBIVNO010000003.1, on the reverse strand, counting down.
AGTGCGGCGAGCGAGGCGAGGGGGATCAGCTCGAGCACTGGGGCCATCAGCAGCGCGGCCACTACCACCCAAACGCCGTGCAGCATCGTGGAGTTCCGGCTGACGGCGCCGGCCCGGACATTCGCCGAACTTCTCACGGCGACGCCCGCGAGCGGCAGTCCGCCGAGCGCTCCGGAGACGACGTTCGCGGCACCCTGTCCGAGCAGCTCGCGGTCCAGGTCCGAGCGGCCGGGGTACGGATGGCGCCCCGCGGCCAGCTTGTCCACGGCGACGGCACCGAGCAGTGACTGCACACTGCACACCAGCGTGGTGGTCAGAACGGCGGCGGCGAGGCCGGGGACGGAGCCCTCGGGCAGCCCGGCCAGGGCGTGGCTGCGCCAGGAGGGCAGGTCGACTCTGGGCAGCGGGAGGGCGGCGAGCGAGGCGGCGGCGGTCGCTCCGGTGACGGCGACGAGCGCGGCCGGGACCCTGCGCAGGAGCTGTCCGATCCGTCCGGGCAGTCGTGGCCAGACGAGCAGCAGGGCCAGGGTCAGCGCGCTGACCGAGACGGCGGCCGGCCGAAGGTGGGCCAGCTGGGCGGGCAGCGCACGCAGGTTGTCGAGGACGGCGCTGTGCGGGGTGCCCCCGAGCACGATGTGCAGCTGCGCGACGGCGATGGTGACGCCGATGCCGGCGAGCATGCCGTGCACGATCGCGGGGCTGACCGCGAGGGCCGTACGTGCCACGCGCAGGCAGCCGAGGCCCAGTTGGGCGAGGCCGGCGAGGACGGTGATGGCGCAGGTCGTACGCCATCCGTAGCGGTGGATGAGGTCGGCGGTGACCACGGTGAGCCCGGCGGCGGGGCCGCTGACCTGGAGCGGGGAGCCACCGAACCGGCCGGCGACGAGTCCGCCGACGGCTGCGGCGACGAGGCCTGACTGGAGCGGGGCGCCGGTGGCGAGGGCGATGCCGAGGGACAGGGGGAGGGCGATCAGGAAGACCGCGAGGGAGGCCGACAGATCGGCACCCGCGAGCGGGAAGCGGCGGGGCCGGGACGGCGGGGGACTGTGGGGCTGGTGCACGCGCTTCGTCCGAGTCGAGTCGGTGGCGCGGGTGGGGACGCAGGCGGGCATGTTCCCGTCTCCTCCGGGGTGGCGCGGTCGCGGAATGGATGGGCCCCGGCCGAGGGGCCGGGGGTCGGGGCGCGGCCGTGGGTCACGGCGTACAGCGGCGGGATGCTTCAACACTCGGTAAATGGATCGTAATGCCGAGTAAAGCGAACGTATCTGATATCCAAGCAAATAGGGCAATGGATCACCCTGCGGAGTGAACTAGTAATTTCATCGGCTTGTCATACAAATTCCCCCTTTGCCCCATGCGACCTTGGCCGGGCTGCGCGTGAAGGCGGATTGCCGCCGCCGCACAGCAGGACTGATCAGCGTGGCCCCGACTGAAGGAAGAAGGTGGGCGGAGGATGGCCGCCAACCAGAGGATCGCGGCGGGCGTCGCACTGGCCGCGGCCTGTGCCACCGCGTTCGCCGGCTGCTCGACCGGCAGGACCGCTTCCGGACAGGGCGCGACGAAGGCTCCCGGTGCGCCGGCACCGGGGAGCGCGGTCCGCCTGATCGGTGACGGGTCCACCGCGTACACCGGTACGCAGCCGCATCTGCCTAGGTCCGAACGGCTGAAGCCCGGTCAGCGGCCCCCGCAGTTCGTCGTCTTCTCCTGGGATGGGGCCGGCGAGGACAGCCACAGGCTGTTCTCGTACTTCCGCAAGGTCGCCAAGGCCAACAACGCGACGATGACGTACTTCCTGAGCGGTGTGTACATGCTGCCGGAGGAGAAGCGTGACCTGTACCGGCCGCCTCAGCACTCCCCGGGCCGCTCGGACATCGGCTTCAACGACGAGAAGGGAATCAGGGACACCGTCCGGCAACTGCGCCTGGCATGGCTGGAGGGCAACGAGATCGGCACCCACTTCAACGGGCACTTCTGCGGCAACGAGGGCGGGGTCGGCCAGTGGTCGGTCGAGGAGTGGAAGGACGAGATCGCCCAGGCGAAGTCGTTCGTGAAGTCATGGAAGACCAATGCGGAGCTGAAGAACGAACCCCCGCTGCCCTTCGATTACGACAAGGAGCTCATCGGCGGCCGCACGCCCTGCCTGGAGGGACGGACGAACTTCGTGAAGGCGGCCCGCGACCTGGGCTTCCGCTACGACACCTCCGGTATCGCCAAGCAGGTCTGGCCCGGCAAGAAGGACGGCCTGTGGGACCTCTCGATGCAACTCGTGCCCTTCCCCGGGCACTCCTACGAGCAGCTGACGATGGACTACAACTTCATGACCGACCAGTCGGGCACCCGGACCCAGGGTGATCCCGACAAGTTCGGGGAGTGGGGCGACCAGTTGCGCGACGGCCTGCTTCAGGGCTTCCAGCGCGCGTACGACGGAAACCGGGCACCCATGGTCGTCGGCAACCACTTCGAGACCTGGAACGGCGGCACCTACATGCGTGCCGTCCAGGAGGTCGTCGAGCGGGTGTGCACCCTGCCCGAGGTGCGCTGTGTCTCCTTCCACCAGCTCGTCGACTGGCTGGACGCCCAGGACCCGCAGATCCTGCGGAAGCTCGGAACACTCAAGGTGGGCCAGGCCCCCAAGGAGGGCTGGGAGTCCTTCCTGGCGGCCCACCCCGCCCCTGAGCCCAAGGGGGTTCCGGGAGCTCCGCCGATCAAGCCGTAGACGTGGGGCGGCCGTTTCCCTGGCGGCGCCGGTCGCCTCGCGCCGGGATGGGGCGCCCGCCGCGTCCGCACCGCCCAAGGCAACGATTCCGGGCAGCCGTTGCTCACACGGCGGCGACCAGGCCCTCTCTGAGGACGAACCCGGGGTCGACCTGCGCCGCCAGGTCGGCGCCCGTGCGTTCGTTGCCCCAACTGGTCGCGTTCCGCAGATGGAAGTGCACCATCTGGCGTGTGTACCGCTCCCAGTCCCGGACCTCGTACATGGCGTCGGCGGCGACCTGGAGAACGCGCAGGGAGCGCCGGTTCGCGTCCTCAAGGAACTCGAACCGGGGCGGACGGCCCTTTTCCATGGAGCGCACCCAGTCCGAGTGCCCGACGGTCACGAGCAGGTCGTCACCGACCTCGGCGCGGAGGAAGTCGATGTCGTCCTGGCCCTGCACCTTGTTGCCGACGACCTTCAGGACGACCCCGAAGTCGCGGGCGTACTCCTTGTACTGCCGATAGACGGAGACCCCCTTCCGGGTCGGCTCGGCGACGAGGAACGTGATGTCGAAGCGGGTGAACATGCCGGAGGCGAAGGAGTCCGAGCCTGCCGTCATGTCGACCACCACATACTCGTCACGGCCGTCCAGCAGGTGGTTCAGGCACAGCTCCACCGCTCCCGTCTTGGAGTGGTAGCAGGCGACCCCCAGGTCGGCGTCCGTGAAAGGGCCGGTGACCATCAAACGGACTGCGCTGCCGTCGAGTTCCACCGGGCGCGCGCAGGCGTCGTAGACGGGGTTGTTCTCCCGTACCCGCAGCAGCCGTGACCCCTCGCCGGGCGGAGTCGTCTTGATCATTGTCTCGGCGGAGGGGATCCGGCGGTTGCTGCCCCGGAGGTAGTCCTTGATCAGCCGCAGCCGTTCCCCCATGGCCGGCAATGCCGCGGCCTCGTCCTCGTCGAGTCCGAGGGCGGCCGCGAGGTGCTGGTTGATGTCCGCGTCGATCGCGACGACGGGTGCTCCGGCGGCCGCGAGATGGCGAATGAACAGGGACGACAGGGTCGTCTTGCCGCTGCCGCCCTTCCCGACGAAAGCAATTTTCATATTCACCAAGAGTAGCGGCGTGGTCGCTGCGAGTTGCAAACCGACGTGAAGAAGACCACTCCTTCGAGGAGGGCGCGCGCGGGTGCGTAGTGTCGTACTCATGAGTACGACAGGTGCGACCGCCGATCCGCTCGCCGTCCTGGCGGCGCTGCCCGGCGTGGCCGAGTCCGTGGAGTCCGTACGCAAGGCCGTGGACCGGGTCTACGGTCACCGGATCATGCGGCGGCGCAGCAACGAGATCACCTCCGAGGCGGCGCTGCGCGGCGCACGCGGCTCGGCGGCGCTCTCCGGAGCCGACTGGGCTCTGGAGGAGGTGCGCCGGCGTACCGACTTCAGCGGCGACGACGGGGCCCGGACGGTCGGGGCGGCCCTCAGGCTGACCGCCGAGGCGGGACAGCTGCTGTCGATCTGGCGGCAGTCGCCGCTGCGCGTGCTGGCCCGGCTGCACCTGGTGGCGGCCGCGGACTCCGACCCCTGTGTGGGGCGCCCCCGGCAGGACGGCGAGCCGGTCGAGGAGCCACTGGTCGAGCTGCCGCTGCCGGATGCCGCGGAGGTCTCCGGCCGCTTGGAGGGGCTCTCCCGGCTCGTCATCGCGGGCAGTGCGGCCCCCGCCCTCGTGACGGCGGCCGTCGTGCACGGGGAGCTGCTCGCCCTGCGTCCCTTCGGCTCCCACAACGGCCTGGTCGCGCGCGCGGCCCAGCGCATCGTCCTCGTGGGCAGCGGCCTCGACCCCAAGGCGATCTGCTCGGCGGAGGTCGGCCATGCGGAACTGGGCCGCGCGGCCTATGTCGCCGCGCTGGACGGCTATGCGTCGGGCACCCCCGAGGGCATGGCGGCATGGATCGCCCACTGCGGACAGGCGGTCGAGCTGGGGGTCCGTGAGTCGACCGCGGTCTGCGAGGCGTTGCAGCGCGGGGCGGCGTAGGCCTGGGCAGGAGGGCCCGGACAGGAGAAAAGGCCCTCGCCCAGGGCCCTTTCGTGGTTGCGGCGGTACGAGTGCTCGTACCGCCGCTGGCATGCTCACCGGGTTACCAAGCGTCCTCGATATGTGCCCATCAGGCCGGGAGCTGTTGCCCGCGCCTGGTGCGGCTGGCCCGTAATCGACGGGTCGACGTCGCGTGGGTGCTCGATGTTCATGCTGGGTCCGTGGGCCAATTTCGTGTTTAAAGGCGATCCCTTCGGATTGTTTCCTTTGGTCTCGCGGGCCGCTAAACCCTTTGTACTCCTGGGCCGGGGTGAGTGGAACCCCCTCACCGCAGTTCTTTACTTTCTGGTTCAAATACGGGCGAACCGGGCGCGTATGTGCGTCCTGCGCGCGTGCCCGGGGACTCTTAGGGGCGCTGAAGGGGCTGGTGCGGCCGGTGTGGTGGGCCCTTGCGGCCCGGTGTGGGGCCCGTGCGGCCGGCGCGGGGAGCTCGTGCGGCACACGTGAGGGCTCATATGGTCGGTGCGCGGCGTCTGCTCGCGTACCACACGAGTCCCGCGGTGGCCGCGGCCGCGCCTATCGCCGCGAACGCGAGGAGGGCCGGCCGGGGCGGCACGGCGAGCCGCTGCTTGAGCCGGACCGGGCGATGGAAGTCCAGAATCGGCCATCCGCGGGCGAGTGCCTCGCGTCGCAGGGTCCGGTCCGGGTTCACGGCATGCGGATGGCCGACCGCCTCCAGCATCGGCAGGTCCGTCGCGGAGTCGCTGTAGGCGTAGCAGTGCGAGAGGTCGTACCCCTCGGACCGGGCGAGTTCCCTGATCGCCTGCGCCTTCGTCGGTCCGTAGGCGTAGTACTCCACCTCGCCCGTGAAGCAGCCGTCGTCGCCCACGACCATGCGGGTGGCCACGACGCGGTCCGCGCCGAGCAGCTCGCCGATCGGTTCGACCACCTCGGCGCCCGACGTGGAGACGATCACGACGTCGCGCCCGGCGGTGTGGTGCTCCTCGATGAGGGAGGCGGCCTCGTCGTAGATGATCGGGTCGATCAGTTCGTGGAGCGTCTCGGCGACGATCTCCCTGACCTGCTGGACGTTCCAGCCGCGGCACAGCGCGGACAGGTACTCGCGCATCCGTTCCATCTGGTCGTGGTCGGCGCCACCCGCCAGGAACACGAACTGGGTGTACGCGGTGCGCAACGCGGCCCTGCGGTTGATCAGACCGCCTTGGTAGAAGGACTTGCCGAAGGTGAGCGTGCTCGACTTCGCAATGACCGTCTTGTCCAGGTCAAAGAACGCCGCTGTGCGGGGCAAGGAGTGGTTTTCCACGGGCCTGAGCATAGGGGCCCACCATTCGGCGTAAGGTAGGGCGCGTGGGTTTGCCTGAGAGGGCTCTCGGGTACACCATGGAAGTCACGGATCGTTCGCGACCGTGCTAACCCGGTCCGACTCCTCCCCCCCCGAGTCGGCCGTGGGGACGACCCCCGCTCTCCCCCCCGGCGGGGGTCGTCGCATGTCCGGGTGGGTTTTTCCGCTGTGTGGTGCGACCCCCGGGCCGTCGGGCCCATCTCGTGGCCCAGTTCGACACACCCCCGGTCTCTCACTGTGTGTAGCCGTTGCGCTGCTCTGTGGAAGGTGTCGCGTTCCTCATCACGCTCGCCGGCCGGAGTGAAGGCGATATTCACAATCACTGGCTTGTCCACAGTTATCGACCAAGATCCACATGATTTCCGGGATCGCTGCACCGTGATTCCAACGCGTCCCACCGGCGGCGAGTTCATGGCCGGTTCCGGTTTGTCGGGTGCGTATGGCCGGTTCCTATCGACCGCTCATATGGAAGCCGGTTGCCGGTTCTTCACACGAGCGGGAGGCGCGGGGCCCGAGGGTGCCCGTGGACCGGACGCAAGAAGCGCGGAAGACGCAGCGAAGGGGGCTGGAGATCGTGACAGGAGCCATCACACACGTCGGGCCGGACGCCGCCGATCAGCGGCGGAGCGGACCGCTGATCGTCACCGAGGACGCCGAACTCCTCGACGACCTGCTGCGTCTGTGCGCGGCAGCGGGCGCCAAACCGGACGTCCACCCGGGGGTTCCGGCAAGCCGGGGCGGCTGGGAGACGCCGCCGCTCGTCATCGTCGGCGATGACGCGGTACGCCGCGTGCGCGGGGCCGCGCGCAGGCGTGGAGTGGTACTGGTTGGGCGGGATCAGGACGATTCCGGAATCTGGCGGCGCGCCGTGGAGATCGGCGCCGACCACGTCCTGCTGCTGCCCGACGGTGAGCAATGGCTGGTCGACCGTATCGCCGACGTGGCCGAAGGAGCCGGGAGTCCGGCGCTCACCGTCGGCGTGATCGGCGGCCGCGGTGGGGCCGGCGCGTCCACGCTCGCCTGCGCCCTCGCCGTCACCTCCGCGCGCGAGGGCAGGCGCACCCTGCTCGTGGACGCGGATCCGCTGGGCGGCGGACTCGACGTACTCCTCGGCGGGGAGACCACAGCGGGGCTGCGCTGGCCGGCGTTCGCCGCCTCCCGCGGGCGGGTCGGCGGCGGCGCCCTGGAGGAGTCACTGCCCGAACTGCACGCCCTGCGGGTGCTGAGCTGGGACCGCGGCGACACCGTGTCCGTCCCGCCCCAGGCGGTCCGGGCGGTCCTCGCCGCCGCCCGGCGACGCGGCGGCACGGTCGTCGTCGACCTTCCGCGCCGCGTCGACGAGGGAGCCGTGGAAGTCCTCGCCCAGGTGGACGTCGGATTGCTGGTGATCCCTGCCGAGTTACGAGCCGTCGCGGCCGCGCGGCGGGTGGCATCGGTCGTGGGCATGGTGCTGGGCGACCTGAGAGTCGCGGTACGGGGGCCGTACGCGCCGGGGCTCGACCCCCGGGAGGTGGCGCGGTTGCTGGGACTGCCGTTGCTCGGCGAGGTCCCGCACGAGCCACTCCCCCAGGATGGTTCCGTGCCGCCCGGGGGAGCGGTGCGGGGGCCGCTCACCCGGTTCTGCGCGGCGTTCTGGGAGTACGCGCTGGCCGAGGGGGGTGACTGACCCATGAGCACGGGATGGGACGCGGCGGCGCTGGGCTGGGATGCGAGGGCGCAGGTCCGGGATGCGGGGGTGGAAAAGGACCGCGGCGCGGCGGCCGGGTCCGGGCCGGGCATGGGAGTCGAGCGCGCGGCAGGTGCCGGTGAACGCGCACGGCTGCTGGACGGCGTGCGGCAATGGCTGGTGGAGAGCGGAGCCGAACCGACACCCGCGCACGTGGCACAGGCCTTGCGCGAGCAGGGACGGGTGCTGGGGGACGCGGAGGTGCTCGGCGCTGCCCGGCAACTGCGGTCCGAACTGGTCGGCAGCGGACCCCTGGAGCCCTTGCTCGCCGACCCGTCCGTCACCGATGTCCTGGTGTCGGAACCCGACCGGGTGTGGGTGGATCGGGGCGGTGGACTGGAACTGACGGCGGTGTCCTTTCCGGACGCGGCGGCCGTACGGCGCCTCGCGCAGCGGCTGGCCGCCGTGGCGGGGCGGCGGCTCGACGACGCGAGACCGTGGGTCGACGCCCGGCTGCCGGACGGCACCCGGCTGCACGCGGTGCTGCCTCCGGTCGCGGTCGGCTGCACCTGTCTGTCCCTGCGGGTGGTACGGCCGCGGGCGTTCACCCTGGAAGAGCTGGTGGCGGCCGGGACGGTGCCGCCGGGCGGCGACCGGGTGCTGCGGGCGCTGATCGCCGGCCGGCTCTCCTATGTGATCAGCGGAGGCACCGGATCCGGCAAGACCACGCTCCTGAGCGCGCTGCTGGGCGTGGTGGGACCGGCGGAGCGCATTGTGCTGGCCGAGGACTCGGCGGAGCTGCGCCCGGACCACCCGCATGTGGTGCGCCTGGAGGGCCGGCCCGCGAACCAGGAGGGCGTGGGGCTCGTCGAGCTCCAGGACCTGGTGCGGCAGGCCCTGCGGATGAGACCCGACCGGCTGGTCGTCGGAGAGGTGCGCGGCCCCGAGGTGGTCTCCCTGCTGGCCGCGCTGAACACGGGGCACGAGGGCGGCTGCGGGACGCTCCACGCGAACGCGGCGGCGCAGGTGCCCGCCCGGCTCGAGGCGCTCGGCACGGCGGCCGGCCTGGACCGGGCCGCGCTGCACAGCCAGCTCGCGGCCGCCCTGTCGGTGGTCCTCCACCTGGTGCGCGACCGGAGGGGACGGCGTCGGATCGCGGAGGTGCATGTGCTGGAGCGGGACGAGTCGGGGCTGGTGGTGACGGTGCCGGCGTTGCGTTGGGGGCCTGAGGCGTTTGTGCGCGAGCGGGGATGGCGGCGATTGCGAGAGCTGCTGCGGGGCGGGAGTGACGGAAGTGACGTGGGCGGTGTGGGCGAGGCAAGCGAGCGTGACGGGAGGACGTGGCTGTGAGGGGGATCGGTGAGATGTCGATCGGTGTGGGACTGGTGTGTGCCGGCGCGGCGGCCTGGATGGTGAGCGGCCCCGACACGGGGGCGCATCGCGCCCGGCTGCTGTTCGCGGGCGGTGGCGCGGCGGCAGGGGGCGGCCCGCCGCCTTGGGAACGGATCCTCGGCCGGATGCGGAGGCTGACGGCCGAATGGTGGTCGCTTGCCGTGGGCGCGCTTGTCGCGGTGCTCGGCGCGTCTGTTCTGCCCCTGCTGGTGGGGGCCGTGGGAGTGCCGGTCCTGCGCAGGGTGCGGCTGGCGCGGGAGGCGCGACGGGTACGGGACGGTCGCGGTGAGGCCGTGATCGCGCTGTGCGCGTCGCTCGCCGGGGAGGTGCGCGCGGGCCGGCAGCCGGGTGAGGCGCTGTTGCGGGCCGCGCGCGACTCGGATGGGCTCGGCGAGGCCCACGCGGCGGTGCTCGCGGCGGCCCGGTTCGGCGGGGATGTGCCGGGCGCGCTCGCGGTCGCGGCACGGCAACCCGGGGCCGACGGCTTGTCCGGACTCGCGGCGTGCTGGCGGGTGGCCGTGGACCGGGGTGCGGGACTGGCGGCCGGGCTCGACCGGCTGGAGGCGGCCCTTCGTGCCGAACGCGATCAACGGGCCGATGTGCGGGCCCAGTTGGCCGGCTCCCGGTCGACGGCGGTCCTGCTCGCGGGGCTTCCGGTCCTCGGCCTGGTGCTGGGCACCGCGCTCGGCGCCCACCCGCTGCACGTGCTGTTGCACACGGGCGCCGGACTGGCCTGCCTCGTGACCGGCGGCGTGCTGGAGGGCGCGGGGCTGTGGTGGGCGCTGAGGATCGTGCGAGGGGCGGAGGCGGCATGATCGCCGGCGTTGTCCACAGGCTGTGGGCGCTGTGTGGGCTCCTGGCGCTGGGGTGGTCGGCGTGGCTCCTCGTCGCCACGCGGCGCGAGCGGAGGGTGCGGCGGCGACTGGGTGCGCTGCTGATAGGGGACGGCGCGCCCGAGGAAGCGGGGGAGCCGGGAGGAGGGGCGCGCGGGGCGCTGCCCGAGCGGTGGGGTCTTTGGGCGCGAGGTGCCGACCCGGCGGGGCAGCCGGCGGTGACGCGTCGAGGCGGTGAACGGGACGGCGGGGCGCCGAGCGTGGGGCGGCCGCGAGCCGCGGTGCCGGACGGTGCGTGGTGGCGGAGCGAGGTGCCGGCCGCTCGGCGGGGCATCGAGCCGAGGCTGCTACGGGACCTCCTGCGACGGTGGTTGCCGGCCCTGGGGGCGTTGTGTGCCGGCCGACTGCTGATCGGGGGGCTGGTCGGGGCGGCGGTCGGACTGGTCATCGGGGTGGGCGTGGCGCGGTGGCGTGTCAGGCAGGAGCGCGACCGCCTTGCCCAGGAGTACGACGCCGGCGAGGCGGCCCGCCAACTGCCGCTGGCGGCCGACCTGCTGGCGGCGTGCATCGCGGCCGGTGCGGGCCCCGTCGCGGCCGCTCAGGCCGTGGGCGAGGCGTTGCGGGGGCCGGTGGGGGAGCGGCTGGAGCGGGGCGCGGCCGAGGTGCGGCTGGGCGGTGAGCCGGCCGATGCCTGGCGGCGGCTTGCCTGCCTCCCGGGGGCCGCGGCACTGGCCCGGCTCCTGGAGCGGGCGGGTGATTCCGGCGTACCGGCGGCCGCGTCGGTCGGGCGACTCGCGACGGAGGCCCGTGCCGAGTGGGGCCGCAGAGCGACGGCTCGTGCGCGTCGGGCGGGTGTCATGGTCACCGCCCCCGTGGGGCTGTGCTTCCTCCCCGCCTTCATCGCGGTCGGGGTGCTGCCCGTGGTGATCGGGCTCGCGGGCGGACTTCTGGGAGGGGGTGGCCGCTGATGAGGGGCGAGGGACGAGGAACGAGAGGTGGACGCCGTGGGTGGTGGGCGGAGGGCGTGGGTGGTGAGCGGAGGGCGGTGGGGTTGGTGAGCGGAGGGCGGTGGGGGGTGGGGGCGGAGATCGTACGAATCGAACAGATCAATGGAACGACAACGACACAGCAACCGACGGGGGTTGGCATGAGCAAGGTGGTACGAGTACGGGCTCGGCTGGGTGCGCTGGTGCGCCGGGTATGGCCCGCGGTGCGCGGGGACGCGGGCATGGTCACATCCGAGTACGCGGTGGGGATCATCGCCGCGGTGGCCTTCGCGGCGGTCCTCTACAAGGTGCTGACGAGCGGACAGGTCAGCTCGGAACTGCAGGACATCGTGAAGCGGGCGCTCGGTGTCCGGATGTGACGGGCCGCGCGTACGCCGGGGAGGAGGCCGCCGTCGGGACCGAGGGTTCGTGACGGCGGAGACCGCGGTCGCCCTGCCCGCCCTGGTGCTCTTCGCCATGGCCCTTCTGTGGGCCCTGCTGGCCGCGTCGGCGGAGATCCAGTGCGTGGACGCGGCTCGGGCGGGGGCCCGGGCCGCGGCCCGGCAGGAGCCCGCCGACGTGGTGCGGAGAGTGGCTCGGCAGGCGGCGCCGGACGGAGCGAGGGTCACGGTGAGCCGGCAGGGCGACCTGGTGCACGTGGTGGTCGTCGCTCACCCACCGGGCCCGAGCGCCCTGCCTCTCGAACTGCGCCATGAAGCCGTGGCCTTGGCGGAGGACACCGTGGGGGTGAATCGGTAAGCAGGCCTGAATCGGTGAGCAGACGTGAACCGGTGGGTGGGTGAGGACCGGTGGGCGGGTGAGGACCGGTGGGTGGGTGAGGACCGGTGGGTGGGTGAGCACCGATGCAGGGGCGTGGGGGGAGAGGTGACGGATGAGTGGGGGTGACGGACGTGGGTGAGCTGGACCAGTGGGGGGTGACGGACGTGGGTGGGCCGGTGGATGAGCGGGTGGTGACGGACGGGCGGAGGACGGTGTACCGGCGTGGGTCTGCGGGGGAGCGCTGGTTGGTGGGTGAACGCCGGTTCGGCGGTGCCCGTTCCCTGCTCGGGTCGCTCGCGGTCCTGAACGCCCATGCGGAGAGCGTGCGCAAGGCCCGCTCGGCAGGCGACCGCTCGGACCGCGGTTCGGCGACCGTCTGGGTCGTGTGCCTGATCGGAGGCCTCTGTGCCGTCTTCGGCGTCCTGCTGGCGCAGGGGGAGGCCGTGCTGGTCCGCCATCGTGCGGCTGCCGCGGCCGACCTGGCCGCGCTGGCGGCCGCCGACCACTGGATGGAGGGAGGTGAAGCGGCATGCACCAGGGCAGGACGCGTGGCGGGAGCCCAGGGGGAGCGACTCGCACGGTGCGTTGTCGCGGGGGAGGTCTCCGATGTCACGGTGGCGTCGACCGTGGGTCCCTTCACCGCCGAGGTGAGGGCACGGGCGGGCCCGAGCGGAAGCGGTGGTGCCGGGGGGCCTCCGGGTTCGGAGGGCCTTCCGGTACTCCCGGCCTCCCCGTCTCGAGCGTCCCATGCCCTTGCCGCCGCGAGCCCCCGGTTGCCCTACTGCCCCTCCGGAACGCCCGCCGTGTCCTCGGCCGGCTCGGCAACACCCGTCTCGGACCCCTTCGCCTCCGGCGCCCCGCGCAGCAGCACCGTGAGGAGTCGTACGGCGCCCCTCTTGTGCAGCGGGTCGTTGCCGTTGCCGCACTTGGGGGACTGGATGCAGGACGGGCAGCCGGCCTCGCACTCGCAGGACGCGATGGCCTGGCGGGTGGCGTCCAGCCAGGAGCGGGCGGTGCGGAAGGCCCGTTCCGCGAAGCCCGCGCCGCCCGGATGGCCGTCGTACACGAACACCGTGGGCAGCAGGGTGTCCGGGTGGAGGGGGACGGACACGCCTCCGATGTCCCAGCGGTCACAGGTGGCGAACAGCGGGAGCATGCCGATCGAGGCGTGCTCGGCGGCGTGCAGGGCGCCACCGAGGATCTCCGGGCTGATCCGGGCCTCGTCCAACTGGTCCTCGGTGACCGTCCACCACACGGCCCGGGTGCGCAGCGTACGGGGAGGGAGATCGAGTTTCGTCTCGCCCAGCACTTCGCCGGTGATGAGACGTCGTCGCAGGAAGGAGACGACCTGGTTGGTGACCTCGACGGAGCCGTAGCAGAGCCGGCCCTCACCCCAGGGCACCTCGAGGTCCGTCTCCAGGACGGAGATGGACGTCGTGTCGCGGGCGACCGTCGAATACGGCGGATTGGCCTCCTCGACCAAGGCGACGGAGTCCTCCAGGTCGAGTGACCGCACCAGGTAGGTACGGCCCTGGTGCAGATGGACCGCGCCCTCGTGCACCGTAGTGTGCGCGGCGCCCGCGTCGACCGTGCCGAGCAGTCGCCCGGTGCCGGCCTCGACTACCTGGACCGGGCGCCCGCCCTGCCCGCGGATGTCCGCGAGGTCGGCGGCCCGCTCCCGGCGCGTCCAGTGCCAGGCTTTCGTGCGGCGGCGCAGCAGTTTCGCGGCCTCCAGCTGCGGCAGCAGCTCGGCGCACTCGGGGCCGAACAGCTCCAGGTCCTCCTCCGTCAGCGGGGACTCGGCCGCCGCCGCGCACAGGTGCGGGGCCAGGACGTACGGGTTGTCCGGGTCGAGGACCGTGGACTCCACCGGCTGGTCGAAGAGGGCCTCGGGATGGTGGACGAGGAACGTGTCCAGCGGGTCGTCGCGGGCGACGAGAACCGCGAGGGCGCCCTGACCGGCGCGGCCGGCGCGGCCCGCCTGCTGCCACAGCGACGCCCGCGTCCCCGGGTAGCCGGCGATGAGGACGGCGTCCAGGCCGGAGATGTCGACACCGAGTTCGAGGGCGGTGGTGGCGGCGAGGCCGAGGAGTTCACCGGAGTGGAGGGCGCGTTCGAGGGCGCGGCGTTCCTCGGGAAGGTAGCCGCCGCGGTAGGCGGCCACGCGCCGGGCCAGGGAGCGGTCGACCTCGGCCAGGCGCTCCTGGGTGATCACCGAGATGAGCTCGGCGCCGCGGCGGGAGCGGACGAAGGCGACCGAGCGCACGCCCTGCACGGTCAGGTCGGTCAGGAGGTCGGCGGTCTCGGCGGTCGCCGTACGCCGAACGGGTGCACCTTTCTCGCCGTGGAGCTCGGTCAGCGGGGGCTCCCAGAGGGCGAAGACCAGCTCGCCGCGGGGGGAGGCGTCGTCCGCGACCTCGACGACCGGGAGGCCGGTGAGGCGGCGGGCGGCCACCGAGGGTTCGGCGGCGGTCGCGGAGGCCAGCAGGAAGACGGGGGAGGAGCCATAGCGGGCGCACAGGCGGCGCAGGCGGCGCAGGACCTGGGCGACGTGGGAGCCGAAGACCCCGCGGTAGGTGTGGCACTCGTCGATGACGACGTACTTCAGGGCACGCAGGAAGGAGGACCAGCGCGGATGTGAGGGCAATATGCCGCGGTGCAGCATGTCGGGATTGGTGAGGACGTAGTTGGCGTACTGACGCACCCATTCGCGTTCCTCGGGCGGCGTGTCGCCGTCGTACACGGCGGGGCGGACCGCCGTGCCCAGGGGTTGTGAAAGTTCCTTCACGGATCGGCACTGATCCGCCGCGAGGGCCTTCGTGGGGGCCAGGTAGAGGGCGGTCGCGCCTCGCCCGTTCGGGGCCTGGGCGCCGTCCAGCAGACAGGACAGCACCGGGACGAGGTAGGCGAGCGACTTGCCCGAGGCGGTGCCCGTGGCGACGACCACCGAATCGCCGTCCAGGGCGTGCTCGGCGGCGAGCGCCTGGTGGACCCAGGGGTGCTCGATGCCCGCGTCCCGCACGGCGGCGATGACCTCCGCGCGGATCCGGTCCGGCCAGACGGCATGGCGGCCCCCTCGCGGGGGCAAGTGCTCCGTATGAGTGATGCGCGAAGCCCGGCTCGGTCCCGAGGCGAGCCGGTCCAGCACGGTGTCCGGCGCGAGGCGGGACACGGGGTCCGTCGGGGGTCGATCGGATCGGTGATTCTTGGCCATCGGCACCGAGTGTGTCACTGGCGTGACGGACAATGGGCCCAAGGCGTCGTGCACGCCTGCCGGTAAGTGATTGAATGCCATCGCGGCTGGCGAACCGTCCCGGGGCTCTGCCGAGGTGTCCCAAGGGGCGACCGCTCGATAGCAAGGTGCTGGAGGATCCGTGGACCTGTCCCTGTCGACCCGTACCGTCGGCGATCGTACGGTCGTCGAGGTCGGTGGCGAAATCGACGTATATACCGCGCCCAAGCTGCGCGAGCAGCTGGTCGAGCTGGTGAACGACGGGAATTTCCACCTCGTCGTCGACATGGAGGGCGTGGACTTCCTCGACTCCACCGGGCTCGGCGTGCTGGTGGGCGGCTTGAAGCGTGTGCGGGCCCATGAGGGCTCCCTGCGCCTGGTGTGCAACCAGGAGCGCATTCTCAAGATCTTCCGCATCACCGGTCTCACCAAGGTGTTCCCGATCCACACCTCGGTCGAGGAAGCGGTAGCGGCCACCGACTGACCCCGCTTCCGGGCCGTAGTGCCCGGACGGTGAAGCAAGAGCGGGGGACCGGGCCCTGGTGGCCCGGCCCCCTGATCGCACGCCCGAGTTCCGAGGGGGATGCATGGCCACCGTTGAACTCCGCTTCAGCGCGCTGCCCGAGCACGTCAGGACCGCCCGACTGGTGGCGGCAGCGGTGGCGCGCAGGGCCGGAGTGGAGGAGGCCGTACTCGACGAGGTCAGGCTCGCCGTGGGCGAGGCCTGCACCCGGGCCGTCGGACTGCACCAGAGCAACGGCATTTCGGCGCCGGTGCGGGTGCTGCTGACCGAGGAGGAGAAGCAGTTCTCCATCGAGGTCGGCGACGAGGCGCCCCATCTGGCACCCGGCGACAAGGCGTCCGGTGCCTCCGGTGCCGTCGACGACGCCGAGGCCGAGGAGGACGAGATGGGCCTCGCGGTCATCAGCGGCCTGGTGGACGATGTCGAGGTCTCCGCGGGGGAGGACGGCGGAATGATCAGGATGAGCTGGCCGACCACACCGCCCGCCACGCTACCGGCCTGACCGGCCTGACCGGCCTGACCGGCCTGACCGGTCTCATCGGCCTGACCGGTCTCATCGGCCTGACCGGCCTGACCGGCCTCATCGGCCTGACCGGCCTCATCGGCCTGACCGGCCTCGTAGCCCCGTACGCCTCCCTCTTCCCATAGCCGCCGTTGCGGTTTCGAGGGCCCTGCCGGTGTGCAGGGCCCTTCTTTTTGTACAGGCACCTGTTCGACTGCGGCCCGTATTCGTGAATTCCTTCACGATCAATCGCCCTATAATTTGATCAAGCACTGATCCAGTCAATGCTTTTGGGGCATTACCTCTTTCGGGTTCTGTGTCTCGCGTGCGATCTTTTACTGAAGAGCACGTGAAGGCCAATTCCGCTTACCGTGCACTGTTTTGATCAGGTTCCGGTACCTACAATCCGTCCACATCTTGAGCTCAGCCCAAGCGTCAAGGAGGACGAATGGCGGGGCTTTCTACCCCTCAACAGTTTGACCATCCCACAACCCTTGCAGCGGCAGTCCTGACCGACAGCAACCGCCTGATCGTGATCGTCATCGGTGCGGTCGCCCTCGCGGCCCTCGTGGTCGCCGGGATTCTGGTGCGCCAGGTACTCGCGGCGGGCGAAGGCACCGACAGCATGAAAAAGATCGCCGCGGCGGTACAGGAAGGCGCCAATGCCTATCTGGCCCGGCAGCTGCGCACGCTCGGCGTATTCGCCGTGGTCGTGTTCTTCCTGCTCATGCTGCTGCCGGCGGACGACTGGAACCAGCGGGCCGGACGCTCGGTGTTCTTCCTGATCGGTGCGGCGTTCTCGGCGGCCACCGGTTATATCGGCATGTGGCTTGCCGTACGCAGCAATGTGCGGGTCGCGGCCGCGGCGCGCGAGGCGACCCCGGCGAAGGGCGAGCCCGAGAAGGACCTCACCACCGTCTCGCACCGAGCCATGAAGATCGCATTCCGCACGGGCGGCGTCGTCGGCATGTTCACGGTGGGGCTCGGTCTGCTGGGCGCCTCCTGCGTGGTGCTGGTGTACGCGGCGAACGCCCCGAAGGTCCTCGAGGGCTTCGGTCTCGGTGCGGCACTGATCGCCATGTTCATGCGTGTCGGCGGCGGCATCTTCACCAAGGCCGCCGACGTCGGCGCCGACCTTGTCGGCAAGGTCGAGCAGGGCATTCCGGAGGACGACCCGCGGAATGCCGCGACCATCGCCGACAACGTGGGCGACAACGTCGGCGACTGTGCGGGCATGGCGGCCGACCTCTTCGAGTCGTACGCGGTGACGCTGGTCGCGGCGCTGATCCTCGGCAAGGCCGCGTTCGGCAACTCGGGGCTGGCGTTCCCGCTGATCGTGCCCGCCATCGGGGTGGTGACCGCGATGATCGGCATCTTCGCGGTGGCGCCGCGGCGCGCCGACCGCAGTGGGATGTCCGCGATCAACCGGGGCTTCTTCATCTCGGCGGTGATCTCGCTGGGGCTGGTCGCCGCGGCCGTCTACACCTATCTGCCGTCGTCGTACACGAGCCTCAAGGGCGTCTCCGACGCGGCCATCCGGGCCAAGGACGGCGATCCGCGGATCCTCGCGCTCGTCGCCGTGGCCATCGGCATCGTGCTCGCCGCGCTGATCCAGCAGCTCACCGGCTACTTCACCGAGACCACCCGCCGCCCGGTGCGGGACATCGGCAAGACCTCGCTGACCGGACCCGCGACGGTCGTCCTCGCCGGTATCTCCGTCGGCCTGGAATCCGCCGTGTACACGGCGCTGCTGATCGGGCTCGGGGTGTACGGAGCGTTCCTGCTGGGCGGCACCTCGATCATGCTCGCGCTGTTCGCGGTGGCGCTGGCCGGCACGGGTCTGCTCACCACGGTCGGCGTGATCGTCGCCATGGACACCTTCGGTCCGGTCTCCGACAACGCGCAGGGCATCGCCGAGATGTCCGGCGACGTCGAGGGCGCGGGCGCGCAGGTGCTCACCGACCTGGACGCCGTGGGCAACACCACCAAGGCGATCACCAAGGGCATCGCCATCGCCACCGCCGTCCTCGCGGCCTCGGCGCTCTTCGGCTCGTACCGCGACGCCATCACCACGGCCGCACAGGACGTGGGCGTGAAGGTCGGCAACGGCGGACCGATGAGCCTGGTCATGGACATCTCACAGCCCAACAACCTGGTCGGCCTCATCGTGGGCGCGGCGGTCGTCTTCCTCTTCTCGGGGCTGGCGATCAACGCCGTGTCGCGGTCGGCCGGTGCGGTGGTATTCGAGGTGCGGCGGCAGTTCCGTGAGAAGCCCGGGATCATGGACTACACGGAGAAGCCGGAGTACGGCAGGGTCGTCGACATCTGCACCAAGGACGCCCTCAGGGAGCTGGCCACCCCCGGTCTGCTGGCCGTCATGGCCCCCATCGCCCTCGGGTTCACCCTGGGTGTCGGCGCGCTCGGCGCCTATCTCGCGGGCGCGATCGGCACCGGCACGCTGATGGCGGTCTTCCTGGCCAACTCCGGCGGCGCCTGGGACAACGCCAAGAAGCTCGTCGAGGACGGGCATCACGGCGGCAAGGGCAGCGAGGCGCATGCCGCCACGGTGATCGGCGACACGGTCGGCGACCCCTTCAAGGACACCGCGGGCCCGGCGATCAACCCGCTTCTGAAGGTGATGAACCTGGTGTCGCTGCTCATCGCGCCGGCGGTCATCAGGTTCTCGTACGGCAGCGACAAGAATCTCGCCGTCCGGATCCTGGTCGCGGTCCTCGCCTTGGTCGTGATCGCGGGTGCGGTCTACATCTCCAAGCGACGCGGAATCGCCGTGGGTGACGAAGACAACGCCGAGCGGGTCGCCAAGTCGCCCGACGCGGCGGTGGTTTCGTAACCGGCCATACGGCACCCGCTCTTCCGCCTGGTCAGGTCCGGGACAAACGCCTGGCCAGGTCCGGGACAAAGGGGCGGGCGTACGGTGCTCATCGCGAGCCCGTACGCCCGCCCTGTCCCTGTTCATGCCCCTCTGCGTGACCCTTCTCTCTCTTGGCGCAAATAGCAGCAAGGGCGGTCATCAACGACAATCGCCACGCGGCCGTCGCCCGGTTGGCGTGTATCTTCCGGGGCCGAGAGAGCCATGGAAGGGACCAATCCGGTGAACAAGAAGCTCGCAGCCGCACTGTCCGGCGGTGCGGTACTGGTACTGGCGCTGTCGGGATGCACCAGCGGCGGCAAGAGCGGCGCAAGCGACGACAAGCTCGGCTCCTGGGCCAAGCAGGTCTGCGACGCGGTGCAGCCCCAGGCGAAGAAGATCGCCGACGCCAGCACCGCGATCCAGAAGCAGACCTCGGACAACAGCACGCCCGAGCAGGTCCAGAAGACGGACTCCCAGGCCTTTCAGGACATGTCGGACGCCTACAAGGCGATCGGTGGGGGCGTCGAGCGGGCGGGCGCCCCCGAGGTCGACAACGGCGCGGTCAAGCAGAAGAACGCGGTCAAGGAGCTCGACGGCATCTCCACGGCGTACGCCGAGCTCAAGAAGCAGATGGACGGGCTCGACACCAAGGATCAGGCGAAGTTCGCCGACGGGCTCAAGGGGATCGCCACCCAGCTCGACAAGCTGAGCAAGAGCGGAAACGACGCGCTCAGGCAGCTGGAGGCGGGCGAGGTCGGCGCGGCGATGACGAAGCAGGCGAGCTGCAAGAGTGCCTCCACGTCCGCCTCGGCCCCGGCGACGGCCGGCTGAACGGCGCGTTTCGGGTAGCCGGTGCTGCGGTCAGGGCCGGCCTCCCCGCGCCACAATGGGGGGCGTGAGTAACTCCAGTCTGTCCACGCTGCCCTCCACCGATCGAGCCGACGTCACCGCACGGCTGCGGGACGCCCTGCTGGCGGCCTCCTTCACCGCCGACGGGCTGCTCGAACTGCTCGGTGCGCCCGCGTACGCGGCGCTCGCCCGGAGTGAGACCGTGCCCGCGCTCCGGGCCACGCGCGGGGACACACCGCTGGAGAGCCTCGTCCGGCTGTTCCTGCTTCAACAGCCGGTGCCGCACGCGCGCGTGGCGGACGTCCTGCCCGTCGACGCGTGCGTGGACGCCGGGTGGCTGATGCGCACCGGGGGCGACGAACTCGCGGCGACCGTCGACGTCCGGCCGTACGGCGGATCCGACGGCGAGGACTGGTTCATCGTCTCCGACCTGGGGTGCGCGGTCGGCGGGGCGGGTGGCATCGGCAGCCGGGACGAGCAGGTCGTCCTGGGGGTCGGCGGCGCCTCCACCACCCTCGCCGGGATCACCGTGCGCACTCCCGTCGGCTCCGCCCTCGATCTCGGCACCGGTTCCGGGGTCCAGGCGCTGCACGCCGCCCAGCACGCCACGCGCGTGACCGCGACCGACGTCAACCCGCGTGCCCTGCACATCGCCGCGCTCACCCTGGCGCTGTCCGGCGCGCCGGCCGCGGATCTGCGGCAGGGCTCGCTGTTCGAGCCGATCCGGGACGACGAGACATACGACCTGATCGTCTCCAACCCGCCCTTCGTGATCTCGCCGGGCGCCCGGCTCACCTACCGCGACGGTGGGATGGGCGGGGACGATCTGTGCCGCACGCTCGTTCAGCGGGCGGGAGAGCGGCTGAACGAGGACGGGTTCGCGCAGTTCCTCGCCAACTGGCAGCACGTCGAGGGGGAGGACTGGCAGGACCGGCTGCGCTCTTGGGTGCCGCGCGGCTGTGATGCCTGGATCGTGCAGCGCGAGGTCCAGGACGTCACGCAGTACGCCGAGTTGTGGCTGCGGGACGCGGGCGACCATCGCGGCGACACGGCGGAGTACCAGGCGCGGTACGACGCCTGGCTCGACGAGTTCGAGGCGCGCAAGGTCCGGGCGGTGGGCTTCGGCTGGATCGCGCTGCACCGGACGGACGCCGCCGAGCCGTCGATCACGGTCGAGGAGTGGCCGCACCCGGTCGAACAGCCGCTCGGCGCCACGGTACGCGCGCACTTCGACCGCGTCGACTATCTGCGCGAGCACGACGACGCGGCCCTGCTCGCCGGGCACTTCAGGCTCGCCTCCGAGGTCGTCCAGGAGCAGGTCGGGCTGCCCGGCGCGGAGGACCCCGAGCATGTCGTGCTGCGCCAGAACCGCGGGATGCGGCGTGCCACGAAGGTCGACACGGTCGGCGCGGGCTTCGCCGGCGTCTGCGACGGCACGCTGAGCGCGGGGCGGATCCTCGACGCGATCGCCCAACTCGTCGGCGAGGACCCCGTATTGCTGCGCGACCGGACCCCCGCACAGATCCGGCTGCTGGTCGAGCAGGGGTTTCTGGAACCGGCGCGCTAGCGGAATGCCCCGGGGCGCGCACGGCGCCCTGCGCCGCACTCGTTCAGGCCGCTCGCGCCCGCGCACTCTTGGGAGCGCCGCTGCCGAGTGGACCCTTGCTCGGGGTGGCGGGCGCGGGCGGCGGTGCTTGGGGCGGCAGGTGCGGGCGGCGGATGGCGGCCGGGCGGTACTCGGGGTGGCGGGCGCGGGCGGCGGATGGCGGGCGGCAGGTCGTGGCCGGGATGGTCGGGGGCGTGAAACCGGCCAACATCCTCCGGGTGCGGCCGATCCGACGGCCCCCACAGGCGCGTGCCCCCGCCTGGGGCGACGTGGGGAACCCGACGTCGGCGTGTCGCCGTAGCCACACGCCCCGGCCCGCGCCCCACACAGGCTCGGCGTCTACGGACCCGGGTCGACGAACATGGGTCTCGGACCCAGGACTTTCGAGCCGAAGTCTAGGAGCCCGGGCCTAGGAGCGCAGGCCCGCGGGGCCAGCCCCACGAGCGCAGCCCCACGAGCGCAGGCCCGCGAGCCAGGCCCCACGATCCCGGCGTCTACGGCTAGGCATCGTGCCAGGGGGCGCATGGGTGACGTATGGCGGGTCGCCCCCCGCGCGTTCACCCCGTGTTCGCGCGCACGCTTCCCGTACATGTCAGCCTCCCGTCGCAGGGCAGTGCGGGAGCGGAGGGAACGGGACATGGAGAGCGGGCCGGCGATCTTCGCGGGTACGGTCTTCGCCCTGTTCGGGGCCGGACTGCTGACCTGGACCGCGGCCCGGCTGCACCGCCGCGAACCTGTCGCCGAGGGTGTGAGCCGCATCGCATCCGCCGCCCTCGCGAGCCTCGCCGGCCTGGCCTCGCTCGCGGCCGGGGTGTGGTGCCTCATGCGCCTCTGACATCACGGTTCCCGGTCGTCCGCCGTCCGGGTCTTCGGTAACCGGGGGATCACACTCCGGAAAGGGCCGGAAGGGCTGTCAGCCACTCCGGGCGGCAGGAATGCCGGTAGTCGGGTTACCGTTCGAGTGGCCGTTGCGGGCTTTTCCTGTTTGACACGGGGGCGGGATGTACCGTCACACTCCGCAGCGTCACCATGACCCGACCCCGGGACGAAGGCCTGGGGAGGCCCCAGTCGACCGGAGAGAAGAGCGAAGTTGTCCCCGACCAGCGAGACCGCACAGGGCGGTCGCCGACTCGTCATCGTCGAGTCGCCTGCCAAGGCGAAGACGATCAAGGGCTACCTCGGCCCCGGCTACACCGTCGAGGCGAGCGTCGGGCACATCCGCGACCTTCCGAACGGCGCCGCGGAGGTGCCGGAGAAGTACACGGGTGAGGTGCGTCGCCTCGGCGTGGACGTCGAACATGACTTCCAGCCGATCTACGTCGTCAACGCCGACAAGAAGGCGCAGGTAAAGAAGCTCAAGGATCTGCTGCGGGACTCCGACGAGCTCTTCCTCGCCACCGATGAGGACCGCGAGGGCGAGGCCATCGCCTGGCACCTCCAGGAGGTGCTGAAGCCGAAGGTCCCGGTCAAGCGGATGGTCTTCCACGAGATCACCAAGGACGCGATCCAGCAGGCCGTGCGCAATCCGCGCGAGCTGAACCAGAGGCTCGTGGACGCCCAGGAGACCCGCCGCATCCTCGATCGCCTCTACGGCTACGAGGTCTCGCCGGTCCTGTGGAAGAAGGTCATGCCGCGGCTGTCGGCGGGCCGGGTCCAGTCCGTGGCGACGCGCTTGGTGGTGGAGCGCGAGCGGGAGCGCATGGCGTTCCGCTCCGCCGAGTACTGGGACCTGACCGGCACCTTCGGAACCGGCCGCGCGGGTGACCCGTCCGACCCGTCGACGCTGGTGGCACGGCTGGCGACGGTCGACGGCAAGCGCGTCGCGCAGGGCCGTGACTTCGACTCGCTGGGCCGGCTGAAGACCGCGAACACCCTCCACCTCGACGAGGCGAACGCCCGGGCGCTCGCCGCCGCCCTGGAGAACACCCGGTTCTCGGTCCGGTCGGTCGAGTCCAAGCCGTACCGCCGCTCGCCGTACGCGCCGTTCCGCACGACGACGCTGCAGCAGGAGGCCAGCCGCAAGCTCGGCTTCGGCGCGAAGGCCACCATGCAGATCGCGCAGAAGCTGTACGAGAACGGCTTCATCACGTACATGCGTACGGACTCCACGACCCTGTCGGACACGGCGATCACCGCGGCCCGCGCCCAGGTCACCCAGCTGTACGGAGCGAACTACCTGCCCGAGCAGCCGCGCACCTACGCGGCCAAGGTCAAGAACGCGCAGGAGGCGCACGAGGCGATCCGGCCCTCGGGTGATCGTTTCCGCACCCCGGCGGAGACGGGCCTGACCGGTGACCAGTTCAAGCTCTACGAGCTGATCTGGAAGCGGACGGTCGCCTCCCAGATGAAGGACGCCACCGGTAACTCGGTCACCATCCGCATGGGTGGCACCGCCGCCGACGGACGGGACGCCGAGTTCAGCGCGTCCGGCAAGACGATCACCTTCCACGGCTTCCTGAAGGCCTACGTCGAGGGTGCCGACGACCCGAACGCGGAGCTGGACGACCGCGAGCGCCGGCTGCCGCAGGTCTCCGAGGGCGACGCGCTGACCGCCGAGGAGATCACCGTCGACGGCCACGCGACCAAGCCCCCGGCCCGCTACACCGAGGCGTCGCTGGTCAAGGAGCTGGAGGAGCGCGAGATCGGCCGCCCGTCGACGTACGCGTCGATCATCGGCACGATCCTCGACCGCGGCTATGTGTTCAAGAAGGGCACGGCCCTCGTGCCGTCCTTCCTGTCCTTCGCCGTGGTCAACCTCCTGGAGAAGCACTTCGGGCGGCTCGTCGACTACGACTTCACCGCCAAGATGGAGGACGACCTCGACCGCATCGCACGCGGTGAGGCCAAGGCCGTGCCGTGGCTGAAGCGGTTCTACTTCGGCGAGGGTACGGTCGAGGGCGTCGCCGCGGACGCCGGCAACGGCGACGGCGACCACCTGGGCGGCCTCAAGGAGCTGGTGACCGACCTGGGCGCGATCGACGCGCGCGAGGTGTCGTCGTTCCCCGTCGGCAACGACATCGTGCTGCGGGTGGGCCGCTACGGCCCGTACATCGAGCGGGGCGAGAAGGACTCCGAGCAGCACCAGCGCGCCGACATCCCGGCCGACCTGGCGCCGGACGAGCTGACCGTCGAGCTGGCCGAGGAGCTGCTCGCGAAGCCGAGCGGCGAGCGCCCGCTGGGCACGGACCCGGAGACGGGCCGTCCGATCGTCGCCAAGGACGGCCGCTACGGCCCGTACGTCACGGAGATCCTCCCCGAGGGCACCCCCAAGACGGGCAAGAACGCGATCAAGCCGCGCACGGCCTCGCTGTTCAAGTCGATGTCCCTGGACACGGTGACCCTCGATGACGCGCTGCGGCTGATGTCCCTGCCCCGGACCGTCGGCACCGACGCCGACGGACAGGAGATCACCGCGCAGAACGGGCGCTACGGCCCGTACCTCAAGAAGGGCACGGACTCGCGGTCGCTCCAGTCCGAGGACCAGATCTTCACGATCACGCTGGAGGAGGCGCAGGCGATCTACGCCCAGCCGAAGCAGCGCGGTCGTGCGGCCGCCAAGCCGCCCCTGAAGGAGCTGGGCGAGGACCCGGTCAGCGGAAAGCCCGTCGTCGTGAAGGACGGCCGCTTCGGGCCGTACGTCACCGACGGCGAGACGAACGCCACCCTGCGCTCCGGCGACAGCGTCGAGACCATCACGCCGGAGCGCGGTTTCGAGCTTCTCGCGGAGAAGCGCGCCAAGGGACCCGCCAAGAAGACGGCGAAGAAGGCCGTCGCGAAGAAGGCGCCGGCCAAGAAGACGGCGTCGACGGCGGCGAAGAAGACGGCCGCCAAGAAGACCACCGCGAAGAAGGCGACGGCGGCCAAGACCACCACGGCCAAGAAGGCGGCGGGGAAGAAGACCGCAGCCGCGAAGACGGCGACGGCCCCGGGGGACACCGCCGAGGACTGAGCCCGGTCCCCGTGCCTCGTGTGGGCGCCCCGCGGCGGTTTCGCCGCAGGGCGCCCTTTCGGTGTCTTCCCCGCATCGGCACCCTTTCGGTGCATTCCCCCGTGACGGGCCCTTGGATGATCCTCCTGCCCGGGCCCGCCCCGGCCTCGCGTTACGCACGCCCCGGCATCAGTTCGATGACGGGGCGGGCGCACGTTCGGGCGCCTGCCACGGGCTGTCGGTGGCTGCCGATAGGCTGAAAGCATGACGCGAGCCGAGCAGCCAACGGCCCAGAATCCGGCCCCCGACGACGCCCTGGTCGCGGATTCCCGCGAGCGCGCCGTCCGCGCCCTGCTGCGCAGCCCGCAGCTGAAGCGGCTGTGGAGCGCCCAGCTCGTGGGCGGGGTGGGCGACGCCCTCGCCCTTTTCGTACTTGTCATGCTCGCTCTCCAGGTGGCCATCACCGAAGGCTCCTTCGGTGGCGGTTACCGGGGCGTGGGGTTCGTGATCGCGACCGTCTTCGGCGCGCGCATCCTCGCCGTCCTGCTCTTCGGAGCCGTTCTCCTCGGGCCGCTCACCGCGCTGACCTCGAAGGAGGGACCGCTCGACCGCCGCTGGACCATGGTCGGCGCGGACGCGCTCAGGGCCGCCCTGCTGATCGTCGCCCCCCTGTGGATCGACTGGACGCCGGGCAACGCCCTGCCGGTGCTGCTGGTCACCGCCTTCGTCACCGGTGTCGCCGAGCGTTTCTGGACGGTGTGCCGCGAGAGCGCGGCGCCCGCCCTGCTGCCCGCGCCGCCGCTCGAGGGTGCGACGGTGCGCCCGCTGCCGGACCACATGGACGCGCTGCGGCGCCTGTCGCTGCGTACGGGGTTCGTGGCGGTGCCGCTTGCCGCCGCCGGGCTTGTCCTCGTGTCGCTTCTGAGCAATCTGCTGGGTGCGGGCATCGCCTGGTTCTCCCTGCACCAGGCGGCCCTGGCCTCGTATGTCGCGGCCGGTCTGTTCGCCGCCTCGCTGTCCGTCCTCACCTCTCTCGAACTGCCCGACGCCCGTACCCCCCGCGCGCGGTCGCCGCTGGAGGGCCTGCGCCGCCCCAGGGCGGGCACGGGCGTCGACAAGGGCCGTACGGGCGCGATTCCGCTGCTGGTGCCGGCCTGCGCGGCCGTCGCCGGGGCCGTCGCGGCCGCCGTCGCCGTCTCCGTGCTGCTGGCCAAGGACCTGGGTGGCGGCCCCGTGACGTACGGCCTGCTGGTCCTCGCGCTGACCGGCGGCACGGCCGTCGGCATCCGTACGGCGCCCCGCATGCTGCCGTCGTTGTCGCGGCGCCGGCTGCTCGCCCTGGCGATCGCGTTCACCGGGGTCGCGCTGCTCGCCGCCGGGCTCGTCCCGGACGTCACCACCGTGCTGCTGATCGCCGCGCTCGCCGGCGTCGGCGCGGGCGTCGCGGCGAACACCGGGCACACGCTGCTCGACCAGGAGATCGAGGACCACCGGCGGGCCCGGACCACCGAGCACCTCCAGGCCGTCGCACGGGTCTTTGTCGCCCTCGGCGCGCTGGTGGCGCCGGTGGTGGCCGCGGCGATCGGGCCGCACCGGCTGCAGAACGGCAAGTTCGTGTTCGCACACGGGGGCGCCGCCTTCACCCTGATGCTGGTCGGCGCGCTGCTGCTGCCGGTGGCGGCGCTCGTCCTCGCCAAGGTCGACGACCGCTCCGGGGTGCCGCTGCGGCGCGACCTGCGCGACGCGCTGCGCGGCGACGACCCGGTGGAGGCGCCTGCGGGGACCGGCTTCTTCATCGCTCTGGAGGGCGGCGACGGAGCCGGGAAGTCCACCCAGGCCGAGGCGCTCGCCGAGTGGATCCGCGCCAAGGGGCACGAGGTCGTGCTGACCCGTGAGCCGGGGGCGACACCGGTCGGCAAGCGGCTGCGGTCGATCCTGCTGGACGTCTCCAGCGCCGGTCTGTCGCACCGCGCGGAGGCGCTGCTGTACGCGGCGGACCGCGCGGAGCACGTCGACACGGTCGTACGGCCGGCCCTGGAGCGGGGCGCGGTCGTGATCTCCGACCGGTACATCGACTCGTCCGTGGCCTACCAGGGAGCGGGCCGGGACCTGTCCCCGACGGAGATAGCCCGGATCAACCGGTGGGCGACCAACGGTCTCGTCCCCCATCTCACCGTGCTGCTGGACGTGTCCCCCGAGACGGCGCGCGAGCGGTTCACCGAGGCGCCGGACCGGCTGGAGTCGGAGCCGGCCGAGTTCCACGCGCGCGTACGGTCCGGTTTCCTCACCCTGGCCGCCGCCGACCCCGGGCGCTATCTGGTCGTCGACGCCGGCCAGGAGCCCGAGGCGGTCACGACGGCCATCCGCCACCAGCTCGACCGGCTGCTGCCGCTGTCCGAGGCCGAGGTGAAGGCCCAGGAGGAGGCGCGCCGTAAGGCCGAGGAGGAGGCGCGCCGCAAGGCCGAGGAGGAGGCCGCGCGCAAGGCCGAGGAGGAGCGGCTGGAGCGCGAGCGCCAGGAGCAGCTCGCCAGGCTCCGGGCCGAGGAGGAGGAGCGCAAGCAGCGCGAGCTGGAGGAGGCGCAGCGCCGCGAGGCGGAGCGACAGGCGGAGGAGGCCCGGCAGCGGGCCGAGGAAGCCCGTCGGCGCGCCGAGGAGGAGCGGGCACGCCTTCTCGCGGAGGAGCAGGCCAGGCAGGCCGAGGAGGCGCGCCGCAAGGCCCAGGAGGAGGAGCGGCGCAGGCAGGCCGAGGAGGAGGCCAGGCTGCGGGCGGAGGCCGAGGAGCGCCGTCTGGAGAAGCAGCGCAAGGCCGAGGAGGCGCTGCTGCGGGCCGAGGAGGCACGCCGGGCCGCGGCGGAGGCGGCGGCATCGGCCGCGTCGGCGGCTGCGGCTCCGGCGGCCGGTTCGGGTACGGCGGCCGGTGCGGGTACGGCCGGTGGCGGTGCCGGAGCGTCCGGTTCCGGGGGTGCGCCCTCGCGGGGCTCCTCGGCCTCCCCGGCGGACAACGAGACCACCGTGGCCACGCCGCTCGTCACGCCGTCGAACGCGTCCGGCGGGCCGGTGGACGAGACCGCGGTCATGCCGCCGGTACGGCCGGGCCAGAGCGAGGCGGAGACCACGGCGAAGCTGCCGAGGCCGCCGGTGGTGCCCGGTGCCGCCGACGAGACGGCGGTTCTGCCCCCGGTGGTGCCGGGTGCCGCCGACGAGACGGCGGTTCTGCCCCCGGTGGTGCCGGGTGCCGCCGACGAGACGGCCGTGCTGCCCCCGGTGGTGCCGGGTGCCGCCGACGAGACGGCCGTGCTGCCGCCCGTGCGGGGCGGCGGCGCCGATGATCCGGCGGACCGGGTGCCGCCGGGCTTCTTCCGGGACGAGCAGGCGGCACCGCGGCCCGACGGGGCCGAGGACCGCACGCGCGAGCTGCCGCAGATGGACCCCGAGGGCCGTCCGCGGCGCCGGCCCCGTCCGGACTGGGCGGAGGAGACCCCGCTGGACGACCTCCCGACCCTGGCGGACGAACTGCTCGGCTCCCGTGAGGAAGAGGGCTGGCACGACGACGGCCGGGGAAGGGACCGGCGCGGCTGAGAGGGGCGGTGACGCCGGCATCCGGCGGTTACCCCGCCCGGTTGTCAGTGGCGGCCCGCACAATGGATCGCGGTAGGGCAGGTACGACGCCCGGGCAGGTACGACGCCCGGGCAGGTACGACGCCCGGGCAGGTACGACGGAAAGGCGGTGTCCCGTGACCGTGTGGGACGACCTCGTGGGGCAGGAGAAGGTGAGCGAGCAGCTCGACGCGGCTGCCCGTGACGCCGACGCCCTCGTGACCGCTGCCGCCGCCGACACCCCGCTGCCCGAGGCGTCCAAGATGACGCACGCCTGGCTGTTCACGGGCCCGCCCGGCGCGGGGCGTACACAGACGGCACGGGCCTTCGCCGCCGCGTTGCAGTGCGTGAGCCCCGACCGCGCACTCGGCGGCGCTCCCGGCTGCGGTTTCTGCGACGGCTGCCACACCGCGCTGGTCGGCACCCACGCGGATGTGACGACGGTGGCCGCCGTGGGCACGCAGATCCTCGCCGACGACATGCGCGACACGGTCCGCAAGTCGTTCACGTCGCCGGCGAACGGCCGCTGGCAGGTGATCCTCGTCGAGGACGCCGAGCGGCTGAACGAGAAGTCGGCCAACGCGGTCCTGAAGGCGGTGGAGGAACCCGCGCCGCGCACGGTCTGGCTGCTGTGCGCCCCGTCCCTGGAGGACGTCCTGCCGACGATCCGCTCCCGCTGCCGCCACCTCAATCTGCGCACGCCGTCCGTGGAGGCGGTCGCGGACATGCTCGTCCGGCGCGACGGCCTCGAGCCGGAGACCGCGTTCGCCGCCGCTCGCGCCACCCAGGGTCATGTCGACCGTGCCCGCCGCCTGGCCACCGACGAGCGGGCCCGGGCCCGCCGGGCGGCCGTACTGAAGCTCCCGCTGCGGATCGACGACATCGGCGGCTGCCTCAGGGCGGCCCAGGAGCTGGTCGACGCGGCCACGGAGGACTCCAAGCAGCTCGCCGAGGAGATGGACGGCAAGGAGACGGAGGAGATGAAGGCGGCGCTGGGCGCGGCGCAGGGAGGCCGGATGCCGCGCGGCACGGCGGGCGTGATGAAGGAGCTGGAGGACAGGCAGAAGCGCCGTAGAACGCGTACGCAGCGCGACAGCCTGGACCAGGCCCTCACCGACCTGACGGGCTTCTACCGCGATGTCCTCGCCCTCCAGTTCGGCTCCCGTATCGCCCTGGCCCACGCGGACGCGGAGGACGCTCTCGAGCGCCTGGCCCGGGGCAGCACGCCCGAGTCGACCCTGCGTCGCATCGAGGCGATCGCCGCCTGCCGGGAGGCCCTGGACCGCAATGTGGCACCTCTGCTGGCGGTGGAGGCCATGACGATGGCGCTCCGGACCGGCTGAGGCGGTACGGGACGCGGCCGGACGCCCGGGAGAGGGGTACGGCGCGCGGTGGATTGACCGTGTCACTCGTACGAAGGGCCGAGGCGACGCAGAGCAATCAAGTCGTCGCTCAGGGTTACGCTCACGGGATGCAGACCAGGCGCATCACCGGACCACCCCCCTCGCCCCCGACCC
This sequence comes from Streptomyces sp. NPDC093261, assembly GCF_044753645.1. Lineage (NCBI taxonomy): Bacteria > Bacillati > Actinomycetota > Actinomycetes > Kitasatosporales > Streptomycetaceae > Streptomyces > Streptomyces sp. NPDC093261. The sequence goes on along the minus strand of NZ_JBIVNO010000003.1, from coordinate 99,479 downwards.
ACCGCCCGCACCGTCCTCGCTCCCGTCCGTTCCGCCTCTTCCGCCTTCTCCGCCCGACCCAGGCTCCTCCGACCCAGGCTCATCCGTCCCGGGCGATGCGGACGGGCGGTGTGCTGCTCGCCGCCGCCGCACTGCTCGCATCGGCCTGCTCCGCCAGGGGTGTGACGACGGCGACGACAGCGGATGAGGCGTTGGCCCCGCTGCCCCGGGCCACGCCGCCGGCCCTGTCTCCGTACTACGCGCAGAGGCTGACCTGGAGCCCCTGCAAAGTCCCCGGATTCGAGTGCGCCACGATGAAGGCGCCCCGCGACTACGCCCGGCCCACCGCGGGCGACGTGAGACTGGCCGTGGCCCGCAAGCGCGCCACGGGCCACGGCAAACCCCTCGGCTCGCTGCTGGTGAACCCGGGCGGGCCGGGCGGCTCGGCCATCGGCTATCTGGAGCAGTACGCGGGCGCCGGCTATCCGGCCGAGATCCGCGCCCGCTACGACATGGTGGGCATGGACCCCCGCGGCGTGGGCCAGAGCGAGCCGATCGTGTGCCTCAACGGGCCCGAGATGGACGCCTACGCGCAGACCGACCTCACGCCCGACAACCAGACGGAGGTGAACCGGCTCGTCGCCGCGGACAAGAAGTTCGCGGAGGGCTGCGAGCGCCATTCGGCGAACCTGCTGCGCCATGTCTCGACGGTCGAGGCGGCCCGTGACATGGACATCCTGCGCGCCGTGCTGGGCGACCGGAAGCTGAACTATGTGGGGGCGTCGTACGGGACGTTCCTCGGGGCGACGTACGCGGGGCTGTTCCCGGCCCGCGTCGGCCGGCTGGTGCTGGACGGCGCGATGGATCCGTCCCTGTCCGCCCGCCGGCTCAACGAGGACCAGACGGTGGGCTTCGAGACGGCCTTCCAGTCCTTCGCCCGGGACTGCGTCCGGCGGTCCGACTGCCCGCTGGGCGTCCCGGGGACGTCGCCGGCGAAGGTCGGCGACCATTTGAAGGCGTTCTTCACGAAGGTCGACGCGTCCCCCCTCCCGACCGGGGACGCCAGCGGCCGCAGGCTCGGCGAGGCGTTGGCCACGACCGGGGTGATCGCCGCGATGTACGACCAGGCGGCCTGGCCCCAGCTGCGCACGGCGCTGACCTCTGCGATCAAGCACCACGACGGGGCCGCGCTGCTCGTCCTGTCCGACAGCTATTACGAGCGGGGCGCACACGGCAGATACGCGAACCTGATGTTCGCGAACGCGGCCGTGAACTGTCTGGACCTGCCATCGGCGTTCTCCGGCCCGGCGGAGGTGGAGGAGGCGCTTCCAGTGTTCGAGAAGGCATCACCGGTATTCGGGAAAGGGCTGGCCTGGACGTCGCTGAACTGCGCGTACTGGCCGGTGAAGGCGACGGGCCGACCGCAGCGCATCGTGGCCCGGGGCGCGGCGCCGATCGTAGTGGTCGGCACCACCCGCGACCCGGCGACCCCGTACCTCTGGGCGCAGGCCCTGGCATCGCAGCTCTCCTCCGCGAGACTCCTGACCTACGACGGCGACGGACACACGGCATACGGCCGCGGCAGCAAGTGCATCGACGCGGCGATCGACGCGTATCTGCTGCGGGGCACGCCACCGGCGAGGGGAAAGCACTGCTCGTAACTGTTCCCGGCCCCCCGGAGGCGTCGCCTCCGGGGGGTGGTCGGAGCGCCCCCGGAAACTGTGTAGACTTACCGACGTTGCTGATCGCACCATAGTGCGGCGGCGCGCCGCCTTAGCTCAGATGGCCAGAGCAACGCACTCGTAATGCGTAGGTCTCGGGTTCGAATCCCGAAGGCGGCTCCATCCGAACCCCAGCACAGACGCCGTCTGAGCTGGGGTTTTGCGTTCAGCGGATGCGGCGACGGCGGCGGGCGCGTGCCACGCGGTACCGGCGGTCTCAGTTTCCCCCTCGGTAGGGCCCTGTGGAGCGGGTACCAAGAACTCGCCCATGCGCCGCATTGGGTCCTTCGACAGGTGGGATCGACCGTTCACATAGCGCCGGGTCTGGCTGATCCGGGTGTGCCGGAGAATCTCCATGATCGTGGGCATGTCGGCGCCCAGCTCGTTCAGGATCGTGCCGGCCATGTGGCGGCTCCCGTCGTAAAGATGTCGGTCGTCGATCCCGGCCTCCCTGAGCAGCTCCTTGAACTCCTCGTAGTCGGCGCGCGGGTCGAGCGGGCGCCCGTCCGGCCGTGAGAACACGACATGGTGCTCCTGCCAAAGCTCCCCGGCTGCCGCTCGCATGTCGTCCTGTCAAGCCTTGTGGTCGTGCAAGAACGGGATGAATACAGGCGAGATGGGGACGACGTTCCGGCTCTTCTTGGTCTTGGGCCGAGTGAAGACGAGTCCGCCCTCCCTGCGCTCGGGCCAGGCGCTTGCGTGCTTCGTGCAGGCGCGGGACAGGATGCGGTGGACCTTCACGACGTGCGACGGGGCCTGGCCGGCGTCGAGCATGGCCCGGTACATCCGCTCCAGATGCTCAGGCTGCGGCTTGTCGATGCGGTGCCTGCCGACGCGCGGGATGACCGACGTCGGCGATCTCACTCGTGGCCATCTCCCGAGCAGTCCAAGCAGCTCCCTGGACGTTCGGCTACAGCCCTGACCTGCGGACGTTCGAATCCCAAGGACACGTGTGGACGGTCGCGGATCAAGATCGGACAACTCGTGATTTGGGGATCGCCGGTGTGCTGACTGATCACTCCTCGATATCGGGATCGTTCCGCGCCGCATCCAACCGCTCCAAAAACCTGATGGCGGTCAGGGTGTCGGGGTGGTCTTCGCCCAGTACCCCCCGCCGCCGGGTCAGGGTGTCTTCGCCCAGGGTGCGGGCTTCTTCGGTCTGTCCCAGCGCCGCCAGCCGGTTGGCCAGGTTGGAGGCGGTGCGCAGGGTGTCGGGGTGGTCTTCGCCCAGTACCCGCCGCTGCCGGGTGAGGGTGTCTTCGTCCAGGGTGCGGGCTTCTTCGGTCTGTCCCAGCGCCGCCAGCCGGTTGGCCAGGTTGGAGGCGGTGCGCAGGGTGTCGGGGTGGTCTTCGCCCAGTACCCGCCGCTGCCGGGTGAGGGTGTCTTCGCCCAGGGTGCGGGCCTCTTCGGTCTGCCCCAGCGCCGCCAGCCGGATGGCCAGGTTGGAGGCGGTGCCCAGGGTGGCGGGGTGATCTTCGCCCAGGAGACGGCGGCGCCGCTGGAGGGTGTCCTCGTCCAGGGCGCGGGCGCGCGCATGGTCCCTGGTGTCGTCGTGGGCGCGGGCGAGGTAGTTGGCGGTCCGCAGGGTGCATTCGTGGTCCGGGCCGAGTTGCCGCAACCAGGTGTCGTACAACTGCTGGAGGCGGTCTCGGGTGGTGCGGGCCTGGCCGCGGTCCAGTAGGTACCAGCAGGCCTCGCGGACCACATCCCGTCCCCCCTCGGTGGTGATGAGGGCCGGGTCCACGGCGAGGAGGTGGGGCAGGAGTGTTCGCCATGCGGGCCACGTCGAGGGATGTCCGACGTCTCCGGGAGTGGCCGCGGTCAGGAGGGCCTCGGCGTCCCGGCCCGCCTGCCGGCGTTGGTCGGGTGTCAGCTGGTCGCGCAGCACGGTCTGGGTGAGGCGGTGGAGCTGGATGGTGCCGTTCTGGGCCCGGGCCAGGCTGTGCCGAGTGATGGCGCGTAGCGCTGTGCTGCCGGCCAGGCGGGTGGCCAGGGCGTCGGTCAGGGGTATGGAGGCGTCATCGGGGAGGTGGCCGGCGCAGGTGGTGACGGGGAAGGGTTCGGGGGCCAGCAGGGTCAGGGCGGACAGCAGGGCGGCCGCGCCGGGGTGGTCGGATTCCAGGCGGCTGGTGGTGAGACGGACCTGCGCGGCCAGGGAGACGGGATAGTCGGTGGGGCGGCCCTCGGCCAGGACCTCGGCGGTGTTACGGGCCAGTTCGGCGGTCAGGTCGGCAGCGGACAGACCGTCGGTGAGCAGGGCGGCGGCCTGGGCGAGGGCGAGGGGGAGGTCATCGAGGGCAAGGGCGAGGAGGTCGGCGTCGGTCTCCCCCAGAACGGCGCCGTGGGCATGCAGCAGGGCGACCGATTCGGCACGGGTGAAGACGTCGACATTCAGCGGGCTGGCGTGGGCCTGCCAGTGAGGAGTGCGGGAGGTGATGAGCACATGGCCGCCACCACCCGGCAGATAGGGGGCCAGGACCGCGGGGTCTTCGATGTTGTCGAAGACCAGCAGCCAGCGAGAACGGGTGCGTAGCTCACCCAGGAGCGCGTCCACGGCGTCGGCGGAGGGTCCGTCGGCGGGTGCGGCGCCGATGCGGGTGGCGAGCTGGGCGAGCTGATCGGGGATAAGGGCGGGATCCTCGGCGGCAATCCACCAGGCCAGTTCGTACTCGCCGGCGAAGCGGTACGCGTATTCGACGGCGAGCTGGGTCTTACCGACCCCGCCACGTCCGTGCAGCGCCTGCACGGCCACACGACTACTGGTTGCCAGTGTCTGACGCAGGTGGACAAGGAGGGTGTCCCGGCCGGTGAAGGAGGCGTTGCGGGCGGGCAGGTTCCACACCCGCGGCAACGACCCGGGCAGGCGGGGCCCGCTGCCACCCAGCTGCCGCAACGCCCCGGGAAAGCCCGGCTCAACGGTCGGCCGACGCGGGCCGCTGACCGCCTCCAACAGCACCCGGCGGGCGGCCTCCTCACTCAACTCGAACAGTTTCGGGGCAATGAGGGGGCGCAGGATCGCCGGCGAGACGACCTCGGCGACACGAACAGGGGTGATCTTCTCCTTCATCGCCACGATGGCGGTCCACTCGGGCGTGGTGAACCGGTCCGGCTCGAAGTAGGCCGGGGAGAACAACGCCAGAAAACGCCCCCGTTCCAAAGCGGCGTCCATCTTCAGGACGAAGTTGTCACCCGCACCCCAGTCCCAGTAGTCCAACTCCACCTGGAAACCGGCATCGACCAACTGCCACGCCGCCCACTCCGCCCAGGCCCGGTCCGCCCCCGCGTGACTGACGAACCATGCCCCGTCAGGCACCTCAACGCCGCCCATCCCCATCCCCCGAGTCCAGCCACCGCACTGAACTCCCGAGCCTAGAACCCCCCACCCGCAACCGACCTGCGTTCACCCACGCAAGCCAGAAAACAGGCAGGATCCGGGACCGCATCGCGCACTCCACCGAGGGCGAGCGTGGCTGGCCCTCCACGCGGGCTCCCGGGCCTCAGCTGCAGGCTCAGTTGGTGCTGGGTCTGGGATGGTTCGCCTCCGTCCACGGCCGTCCAACAGGTTGGCTGACCAGGCGCTCAGTAATCGCAGCAGACGCCCATGGACGCCCCACTGAGTCGAACCATGGCAGAACACACCATCACGCGGCAGGACCGCGCCGAGGCTCTGGAGCAGCGCTTCGAGGGCCCGTACGACCGGGCCAATCCGATGGGCTTCCGCGCCCTGCCGGCGGCGGAGGAGCGCGATGAACTGTGCGGCGCCGCCGAGGAGATGGTCACCGAGGAGGGCTTCGGAGCGGAGCTGGTGCCGGTCGCGCTGGGCGGCAGGCTGGAGCGCGCGGGCAACCTCGCGCACATGCTGCGGCCGGTCTTCCGGCGGGACCTGGCCCTGGGCTTCGGCTTCGGGCTCACTCCCTGCTCGCCGCCGCACCGGTGTGGGCCGCCGGGTCCTCGGAGCAACGGCGCTCCACCGCCGAACTGCTGTGCAGCGGCGGCAGGGTGGGCATCGTCCATCACGAGCTGGCCCACGGAAGCGCGGTGCTGCGCGGTGAGGTGACCGCGGCGCGGACACCCGGCGTTTTCCGGCTCGGCGGCCGCAAGGACATGGTGCTGGACGCGGCCCTCGAGTCGTGGCTGGGCACGCCGTGACAGTGTCTCTGGAGGGGTGGGTGTCTCTCAGCCCCGGGGGGACGACGCCATGCGCTGTCGTACGGCCTCGTAGGTGAAGAGGGCTGCCGACACCGCGACGTTGAGGGAGTCGACCTGGCCGAACATGGGGATCTTCGCCTTGGTGTGGCTGCCCGACAGCCACTGGTCCGACAGGCCGTACTTCTCGCTGCCGACCAGGATCGCCGTGGGCCCGGTCATGTCGACGTCCGCCATCAGGACGTCCGTGTCGGGGGTGGCGGCGACGACGTTGACCGAATGCTCGTCCAGCCAGCGCATGACGTCCCCGGAGTCGGCCGAGGCGATCGGGACGGCGAACACCGTGCCCTTGCTGGCCCGGATCACATTGGGATTGCCCCAGTCGGTCACGGGGTTGGCCGAGATGACGGCCGTGACGCCGGCCGCGTCGGCGGTGCGTAGCACCGAGCCCAGGTTGCCCGGCTTCTCGACGCTTTCGCAGACGACGAAGAGGGAGCGGTTGTCGACATCGATACGGGAGAGGTCGGTCTCGATGTCCGGTACGACGGCGAGCCAGCCGTCCGGGCCCTCACGGTAGGCAGCCTTGTCGAAGGCCTGCCGGCTCAGGCTGAAGAGGACGGCTCCGCGGTCGGCGGCGCGCGCCAGGACGTTCCTCGGGTCCGAACCACCGGTCAGCGCGGGGCAGAAATACAGCTCGCGGGGACGGACTCCGGCCCGCAGGGCGAGATCCAGCTCCTCATAACCCTCGACGAGGGTCACTCCGGAATTCTGCCTGTTCCGCCGGCGGCGGAGGGCGGCGAGTTCCTTTACATGAGGATTGCTGGGGCTGGAGATTTCCTTGGGCGAACCAGCCCGCGGGATGGACGGCATCGGCGGTGGGAATCACGGTGCCTTTCGGGCTCCGATCCTCCGTCCCCTTTCTCTTGTGTTCCTCTCGTGCGCTGCGCGCGGTCGTGGCCAGGGTACCCGACCCGTTGGGCCGCCGCTTCGCGGTGCCGGTCGGCCGGGGTGGGGGCTGTAGGGCGACGACGGCCGGGCGGTGGGGGGTGACGCTCTCGGTTATGGCGCGAGGAGGGATATGAGGAAATGGAAGTCGGGGGTTGGGCGGCGAGCGTGAATTCATGGGGCGGTTTTCGAGGCGGGACACCTTTCTCGCTGATCGGTGAGAATTCCGGGTCGGTGTGTTCGGTTTGTTCGGTGTGTTCAATGTGTTCGGTGCTTGCGGTGCTTGCGGTGCTTGCGGTGCTTGCGGTGCTTGCGGTGCTTGCGGTGCTTGCGGTGCTTGCGGTGCTTGCGGTGCCTGCGGTGCGCTTGTGCGCCCTGCGTGAGGGGTGGAGGTGGTGGCCGGTGTCGGTGGTGGTTCGGCGGGTGCGTGGTGGGGCGGACCGTGCTCGCGGGGGAGAAAACCGCCCCACTCGGTCGGAAAATCATCCGGTGCGCGGAGAACCGGAGGACACTGAGCGTCCTCTTGGTTAACGGCTAGCATCGCGTGAACAGTCGTAGGCCGGGATGGGGTGGGTGTCGTGTCGCAGCAGGAGCCGGGGCCCCGTATCGCCGTAGCGGTCGTCACCATGGGCAACCGGCCCGCCGAGGTCGACGCCCTCCTCACCTCCGTCGCCAAGCAGGACCTCGCCCCGTCCCGCATCGTCGTCGTCGGCAATGGCTGCCCTCTGCCCGAGTTCGCCGAGCGTCTCGGTCTTCCGGGCGAGGTCACCTGTGTCGAGGTCGACGAGAACCTCGGCTGCCCCGGCGGGCGAAACGTTGCCCTCGCCCGGCTCCGGGAGTTCGGGGACGTCGATGTCGTGGTCGAACTGGACGACGACGGGCTGCTCGTGGAAGCCGACGTACTCCGGCGCGTCCGGAATCTCTACGCGGCCGACCCCAGGCTCGGCATCGTCGGGTTCCGTATCGCCGACGAATACGGCGAGACCCAGCGGCGGCATGTGCCCCGTGTCGGCGCCGCCGATCCGATGCGCGGCGGGCCGGTGACCGGCTTCCTCGGCGGTGGGCACGCGCTGTCCATGGCGATGCTCGCCGAAACCGGGGACTGGCCGGCCGAGTTCTTCTTCGCGCACGAGGAAACGGACCTCGCATGGCGGGCCGCCGACGCCGGCTGGACCATCCTCTACGCGCCCGAACTGCTCCTCCAGCACCCCAAGACCTCGCCCGCCCGGCACGCCATCTACTACCGGGTCACCGCGCGGAACCGCGTGTGGCTCGTACGGCGTCGGCTGCCCCTGCCACTCATCCCCGTGCACCTGGGGGTCTGGATCGCCGTCACCCTCCTGCGGACGCGATCGGTCGGCGGGCTGAGGGCCTGGTTCGGCGGGTTCGTGGAGGGGCTGCGGACCTCGGGCGGCGAGCGGCGGCCCATGCGCTGGCGCACGGTGTGGCGATTGACGAGACTGGGGCGACCGCCTGTCCTGTAGCGGCTGTAGCGGCTGTAGCGGGCGTAGCGGCTGTAGAGGGCGTAGATGCCTAGAGGCCCAACGGAGCTGTAGGGGCTCAGAGGTGGGCGAGGTGGACGGCGGCGGAGCGTGGGGCGGGGGTCCGCCCGCACGCCCCCGATGACGAAGAGCCCGGTCGTTCACCTCCGACGACCGGGCCCTCGTGCTTCCGGAATCCGGCCACGGCGGCGACACTCCCCCGAGCTGCGCATCTACGCGCGCACCGTCGGGCCAGATCCGATGAAGGGATCACATCAGGCCACGCCAACAGATCGCTAACATGTGGCCAACGGTCCTGAAAGGAGCCGTGAGCTGGCCGGTTCCCCGGGGAGCTCGTGGGCCGAACGGCCGGAACTCGCCGTACGCGGATGCGAACTCCGCGTCAAAACGAGGCGGCTGTACGCGCGGCAGAGCGGTGAGCGGCAGTCGTGCCGCACGGTGAAGTGAGGCACGGCGGTCGGGCCGTGCGGAAGGGCAGCGGGGCGGCTATGCGGGACGGGCTGCGGTTCGGGCTGCTGGGCCCGCCCGTCGTGTACGACTCCGACGGGGGGAGCCGGCCGATCGGCAGCGGCAAGATGCGTGCCCTGCTGGTCGCGCTGCTGCTGTGGCCGGGCCGCGTCGTCTCGGTCGACGCGCTCAAGGACGCCCTCTGGGGCGGCGCCCCGCCGGCCTCCGCGCAGGCGTCCCTGCAGAACCATGTCACCCGGCTGCGCCGCGTTCTCGGCGCGGACGGCCCCGAGCGGCTGCGGGCCGTGCCGCCCGGCTATCTCCTGCGGGTCGACGAGGGTGAGCTGGACGTCCGTGTCTTCGAGAGGCACGCGTCCGCAGCCCGCGCCGCGCACACCGGCCGCGACTGGGAACGCACCGTCGGCGAGGCATCCGCCGCGCTCGCACTGTGGCGCGGAGCCCCGCTCAGCGGGCTGTCTCCCGACACGGTCGGACATGCGCTGGTGCAGCGCCTGGAGGAGGCGCGGCTGCTGGCCCTGGAGTGGCGGTACGACGCCGAGCTGCACCTCGGCGGTGCCCGGCTCGGTGGTCTCGCGCCGGAGCTGGCCGCGCTGGTGGCCGAACACCCCTTGCGGGAGGGCTTCCACCGGCTGCTCATGCTCGTACTGCACCGCACCGGCCGCCCGGCCGAGGCCCTGGCCGTCCATCGCGATCTGCGGGCACGGCTGATCGGGGAACTCGGGGTCGAGCCCGGCAGCGCGGTGCGCGAGGCCCATCTGGAGATCCTCCGGGACGACGAACCGGGCCTGTCCGGGTTCCCGCAGAGGAGCGCCGGCCCCGGGCACGCCAGGCACATCGGGCACGCCAGGCACATCGGGCACGCGCGGGGAATCGGGCACGCGCGGGGAGAGGACGGGGACACCGACGGCGGGGCGTCCGACGGAGGGGAGGCAGACGGCAGGGGCATCGGCGGCGGGGGCACCGCCGGACCGCACGCCCCGGGCGAACCCCACGTTTCCGGCGCGGGCGCCCAGGTCGCGCCCGAGGCTCAGGCCACACCCGACGCCGGCAGCGGCGCCCCGGCCACGCCCGCCGTGCCCCGGCCCGCCCAACTTCCGCCCGCGCCCGCGCACTTCACCGGTCGCGATGCCGACCGCCGCGAACTGCACCGCTTCCTCGGTGCCGAAAGCGACACCCCTCGCGTCGCCGTGCTCAGCGGTATGGCCGGCGTCGGCAAGAGCGCGCTCGCGCTGTACGTGGCGCACGGCCTACGGGAACGTTTCATTGACGGCCAGCTCTACGTCAATCTGCACGGCGCCACGCCCGGCATGACCCCGCTCACCCCCGAGCAGGCGCTCACCGCGCTGCTGCGCGACCTCGGCGCCGAGCCCCGCCGTATTCCCCGGCACCCGGACGCGGCGGCCGCGCTGCTGCGCTCCCTTCTCGCCCCCACCCGCACGCTGATGGTGCTGGACGATGCCGCGAACGCCGCCCAGGTGAGACCGCTGCTGCCCGGCGGACCCGGCTGTGCGGTCATCGTGACGAGCCGTTCTCCGCTCACCGCGCTCGACGGCGCCCACCGGGTCCCGCTCGCCCCTCTCTCCGACGAGGACAGCGCGGCCCTGCTCCGTGCGGTCTCCGGCAGGGACGGGCTCGACGCCGCGCATCCGCTCGTCGAACTCGCCGGGCGGCTGCCGCTCGCCCTGCGCGTCGTCGCCGCCCGGCTCGCCGCCCGCCGCGCGCTCGCCCCGGACGTCCTGGCCGGTCAACTGGCCGCCACCGAGGGCCGGCTGCACCACCTGGAGTACGACGACCTGAGCGTGCGCAGATCACTCGCCGTCGCCCATGACGCCCTACGGGCCTCGGACCGCGAGGCCGACCGGGACGCGGCGCGTGCCCTCGGCCGTATCGGCGCGCTGGACCTGCCGGGCTACGGGGCGGCCCTGCTCGCCCGCCTTCTGGGCACGGACGAGCGCCGTGCCGAGGCCGCCCTCGACCGGCTCGTCGATGTCGCCCTCCTGGAGGAGACGGCGTACGGGCGGTACGCCCCGCACGACCTCGTCCGGGACTTCGCCCGGGAGACCGCGGTGAACGAGGAGACCGTGGGCCGCCACCCCACCCCGAACCCCGCGGACCACCCCGCCCCCGACCCCGCACACCACCCCGCCCCGAACCCCGCGGACCACCCCGCCCCCGACCCCGCACACCACCCCGCCCCGAACCCCGCGGACCACCCCGCCCCCGACCCCGCACACCACCCCGCCCCGGACCCCGCGGATGACAGCCCCGCGGAAGTCGCCCTGCGCTGGTACACGGCCATGGCCACCCGCGCGTACGAGGCCACCGCCGAGTCGGGTGCCGAGCGCGAGGACCGGCTCCGGGCGACACCGTCGCAGCCCGTGACGTACGCCGCGGACGTGGCGGCCGTGCCCGTCTTCGGCTCCGCCCGCGCCGCCGCCGACTGGATCGCCCTCGAACTGGACAACATGGTCGCCCTGGTGGAGCGTCATGCGGACACCTCCGCCCATGTCCCGCTGCTCGTCCGCCTGATCGCTCCCCATCTCCAGAGCCGCGGCCATGTCGCCGAGCTGGAGGTGCTCGTCCGCGCCGCCCTGCACGGGGTGCACCGGCTTGGTGACGCGCCCGCGGAGGCGTTCGCGCTGCTGGACCTGGCCGGTCTCAACTGCCTGAAGGGCCGCGGCAACGACGCGCTCGCCCAGCTCGACGAGGCGCTGGCGATCTGGGGGTGCCTCGACCACCTCTCCTGTCTGCTCCGCGGTCTCAACAGGCGCGCGGTGCTGCTGGAGCAGCTCGGCCGCTACGAGGAGACAGGCGAGACGCTGCGGCGGTGCCTGGAGTACACACGGGTCCTCAGCGACCCGATGCAGGAGGCCATCACCTACAGCAACCTCGGCAACCTCTACGCGCACACGGACCCGAGAGCGGCCGTCGACCACCACCGCCGGAGCCTGGAGATCGGCGAGCGGATGGGCCATGTCGTCATCCGCCACACCGCCCACTGCAACATCGGTTTCGACCATCTCATCCTCGGTGAACCGGATGCCGCCGTACCGCACTTCGAGGAGAGCCTGCGCATCCTCGGCGGCCATGGCCACTGGCAGGGCGAGTCGCAGACCCGGCTGGGGCTGGTGCGGGCGCTTCGGGAGCGGGGCGACCTGGAGCGGGCCTCGCGGGAGTGCGATGTGCTGCTGACGCTCGCGGGCCGCCGCGGCGACTGCTACGCCGGGGGTCTCGCCCGCCACCAGCGAGGTCTGCTCCACCTGGCGGACGGCGAGGTCGACGAGGCCCGCCGGCAGTGGACGACCGCCCTCGCCGCGCTGGACGGCACGGACAGCCCGGTGGTGGGGGAACTGCGGGAACGGCTGGCGGAGGGGTGAGCCGGGCGGCCCGCCCAGGCGGCACTCCGGTCGCCGCTCGACCACGTCGGCGCCCTCACTTCGCGTCCGCATAGCACTCGACGACCGCCGTGGTGAACGGAATGCGTACCGGTGTCTCGCCGAACGTCAGCCGCATCGCCAGGTCCGAGGCCTCCTGAATCGCGGCGGCCACCGTGTCCGCCTCCTCGGCCGGGCAGTGCACGATCACCTCGTCGTGCTGGAAGAACACCAGCTCGGCGGCGAGGCCCGCGCAGGAGCGGCGCAGGGCGGCGAGCAGTACCAGGGCCCAGTCGGCGGCGCTGCCCTGCACCACGAAGTTGCGCGCGAAGCGGCCGCGGGCGCGGGAGTTCGTCGAGGCGTACCCCGGCATCCACTGCTGGGGTTCGTCGGCCGCACTCTCCTGGGCGTCCTCCTGCGGGATGCCCGCCTCCTGCGTGGCGTCCTCCGAGGCGCCGGCCGCCGGCGGGGACGTCCGCCCGAGCCAGGTCCGCACGAGCCGGCCCTCCTCGCCCGCGCGCGCCGCGTCGTCGACATACGCGACGGCTCTGGGGAAGCGGCGGCGCAGGGCGGCGAGGTTCTTCAGGCCGTCGCCGGACGTCTGGCCGTAGATCGCGCCGAGGACCGCGAGCTTGGCCTGGTCACGGTCGCCGGAGAACGCGCGGTCCGACACCGACTGGTAGAGGTCGGCCTCGCGGGCGGCCACCTCCATGAACGCCGGGTCGCGGGAGATCGCGGCCAGGACCCGCGGCTCCATCTGGGCGGCGTCGGCCACGACCAGCCGCCAGCCAGGGTCGGCGACGACGGCGCGGCGGATGACCTTGGGGATCTGGAGGGCGCCTCCGCCGTTGGTGACCCAGCGTCCCGTGACCGTGCCGCCCGGCAGATACTCGGGCCGGAAGCGGCCGTCGCGCACCCAGTCCTGGAGCCAGGACCAGCCGTGGGCGACCCAGATGCGGTACAGCCGCTTGTATTCCAGAAGGGGCTTGACCGCGGGGTGGTCGACGGACTCGATCTCCCAGCGACGGGTGGACCGCACCCGGATCCCGGCCTGTGCGAACGCCTTGACCACATCGGCGGGCAGATCGGGTCTCACCCGGCGGCCGAAGGCGGCCGACACCTCGTCGGACAGCTCGGCCAGCCGCCGGGGTTCACCGCCGCCCGCGTACCGCTCGCCGAGCAGTTCGTGGAGCAGCTCGCGGTGGACGTCGGCGCTCCAGGGCAGCCCGGACCGGTTCATCTCGGAGGCCACGAGCATCCCGGCCGACTCGACGGCGGTGAGCAGCCGCATGCGGTCCGGGTGCGCGGCGGCGCCGTGCCGGCGCTGCTGGTCCGCGTACACCTCGACGAGGTCCTTCAGGGGGACGTGGACGGGGCGCGGCTCGAACAGGGAGGACTGCGAGCCGGGCTCGGCGGAGCGGGGCGGGGGATCCGGGGGTACGGGGCCGCCGCGCAGCCGGGCCAGTGCGGCGGCGGCCGACCGGGGTTCACCGAGGCGCCCCTCGTGGCCGAGGAGGAGGGTCTCGGCGGCCTCGACGTCGTAGCACCGGTCGACTCGCACCCCCGTGGCGAGCAGACGCGGCTGGACGTCGGCGGTGGACCGCCACACCCACCGGGTGACCTCGGGCCGTGTCCGCACGGCCTCGGCGAGATCCCCCTCCCTGACCACAGGCCCGGCGGGCAGGCCGTCCGGGCCGAGGGCGGCGATCTCCACGCCGCCGTCCTCGGCCGGAGCGAGAGCCCAGCGCCCGGTCATGTCTGCGAGTCTGACAGGGGGGTCTGACAACGGGCCGGACGTGCCGTCCGGGCCGGCTCAGTCCTCCTGTCCGGGGGCCGTGTGTCCGAGGGCCTTGCTGATCTCGGCCAGCGCCTTCGCGAGGTGCTCCTCGGTGGTCGCCTTGTCGAGCCCGAGTCCGGACAGTACGCCCTCGCCGTTCTCCAGTTCGAGGAGCGCGAGGAGGATGTGCTCGGTGCCGATGTAGTTGTGCCCCAGGCGGAGGGCCTCGCGGAAGGTGAGTTCGAGGGCCTTCTTCGCGGCGGGGCCGTAGGGCACGAGTTCGGGGACCTCCTCGGCGCGGGGCGGCAGTGCCGAGGTCGCCGCTTCGCGGACCGCGTCCAGGGAGATCCCGCGCGCGGTGATCGCCTGGGCGGCGAGGCCGTCCGGTTCGGCGAGCAGGCCGAGGACGAGGTGCTCGGGCACGGTCTCGGCGTTGCCCGCCTCCTTCGCCGCGTTGTGGGCCGCCATGACGACGTTGCGCGCGCGTGGCGTGTAGCGGCCGAACCCCTGACTGGGGTCGAGGTCCGCCGACTCCTTGGGAACGAAGCGCTTCTGCGCCGCCTGCCGGGTCACGCCCATGCTCTTGCCGATGTCGGTCCAGGAGGCTCCCGAGCGCCGGGCCTGGTCCACGAAGTGGCCGATCAGATGGTCGGCCACGTCGCCGAGGTGGTCCGCGGCGAGTACCGCGTCCTGGAGCTGCTCCAGGGCGTCGGTGTGCACCTTCTTGATGGCTTCGATGAGGTCGTCGAGACGCAGATTCACTGTGATCTGAGGCTTGGCCGTCATGTGTCAACTGTAGGTTGACGCTTGGTCTCTGTCAACCTGAAGTTGACGGTTCGGCTCGCCCTACGTGAGGAAGGGCCGGGACGGGTCCGGGCGGCGCTCATGTCACGATCGAACGCGTGAGTACGACGACCACCGTGGACCGCGCTTTCCACACAGCCCTCTACGATGACGCCGACGCGGCCCTGGACACCGGCGCCTCGCTGCTCGCCGCCGATCCGGCGGCCGACGGCGAACTGGCCCGGCGCGGCGAGCAGTTCGTCGGCGCCGCCTGGCGGCGCGGCTGGCAGCCCGCCGACGTCGTACGCATCGTGCGGCGCGAACTGGACGACCCGCATGTACGCCTGGTGTCGGCGCTGATCCTCAAGGAAGCCGGACAGCGGCCGTCCCCGGGAGCGCGCTGGGCCGCCCAGCTCCAGGACCTGGACGCGGAACCTCCGGGCCTGCCCGACCGTTTCTCGTACGCCACCGCCGTACTGGAGCTGTACCGCCTGCTGCTCCGCCTCCCCGCCCTCGAACCGCTCGACGCGCCCGGGCGGACCGCCGCCCCGCAGCAGCCGGAGTCCCGGATGCTCACCCGTATCCGTGCGCTGCTCGCGAAGGCGGAGGCGACCGGATATCCGGAGGAGGCGGAGGCGCTCAGCGCCAAGGCGCAGGAGCTGATGGCCCGGCACAGCATCGACGAGGCGCTGCTCGCCGCCCGGGCGCACACCGGGGAGGCGCCGGGCGCCTGCCGCATAGGCGTGGAACCGCCGTACGAGACGGCCAAGGCGGTGCTCCTGGACGCGGTGGCGACCGCGAACCGTTGCCGGGCCGTGTGGAACGAGCCCTTCGGCTTCTCCACGGTCATCGGCTTCGAGCCCGACCTGGAGGCCGTCGAGCTCCTCTACACCTCGTTGCTCGTGCAGGCCACCGCCGCCATGACGAAGGCGGAGGCGGCGCAGCGCAAGGGCGGCCGGAAGCGTACGAAGACGTTCCGGCAGTCGTTTCTGGCCGCCTACGCACACCGCATCGGCGACCGGCTCAGGGCCGCCGCCGAGGGCCAGGTGGCCGGGTCCGAGGGGGATCTGCTCCCCGTACTGGCGGCCCGGGACGTGGCCGTCGCGGACCACATGGAGCGGATGTTCCCGGACACGGTCACCACCCGGCTGCGCGGGGTCGACGACGCGGCCGGCTGGGAGCAGGGGGCCGCGGCCGCCGACCGGGCCCGGGTCGGGGAACAACCGGGGGCCGGGGACCGACCGCGCCTTCCCTGAGCGGGCCTCCCCGCTCCACGCCCGTACCCCGGCTCCCCGGGATACGGGTCAGGCCCTGCGGACCGGTCAGTCGCCGGCGACCTGGATCGGGCTCACCGAGGCGTCGGGGCTGTCCGGGGTCTTCAGGGCCACGTCGCCGTACGACCACGGGTAGCTCTTCGCGTCGCCGGCGCCCGGGATGGTGATCTTGACGGCGCGCGTCGCCGCGCTGAGCGAGCCGCCGTCCCCGCGAACGTAGGTGATGGTGAAGGTCGCCGCCTCGCCCTTCTGGAGCGTCACCTTCGCGGGCTTGGCATCCTGCTCCTTCGCGACGCTCCAGGAGGAACTGCCGCCGGTCATCTCGACACCCGGGAAGCCCTGGAAGGTGCACGTGTCGCTGCCGCGGTTCGTGACGGTGACAGGGACGTTGCCCGTGTCGCCCGCGGAGGTGGCCGCGTTGCCGGGACCGACCTTGACGGCGACCGCGCACTCGGCGGCCTTCGCCCCGTCGTGGCCGCCGCTCTTGCTGTCGCAGGCGGTCAGGGTGAGGGCCGCGGCGAGCGCGGTGACGGCGAGGGGGACGCGGATCGTACGCATGTGGGTCCTCTGGGATCGTGACGGTGTCCAAGGATCATCACGCAGGCGGTCCGCGAGACGTTGCGCGCCCCCGGTATCCGGCCCGCGCTCCAGCCCGTGACGGGGGCGGTTCATCCCCTATGGCCCCATACGCAACGGCGCATGCCCCCGTGCGATGCCGGACATGCCTCCGCGCGCCGGCGGATATGACCCCGTGCGCCCAGCGGAACGAGCCGACCGCGAGGCGCTCAACGACCGGCACGCGCCCACGGGCCACAGGCGCCGAAAGACGACGTCGACGGACGCAGGCGAAAAGCGCCACCGAAAGGGCCCCATCCGAGGACGCCGCCGAAAGGCGCCAACGCTTCACACGGCGACGGGCCCCGGAGCTGGAAGGCCCCCGCAGGCCGGCCCCTCCGACCCCTCAGATCCCTCAGATCCCTAAGCCCCGGGCGACAGCCGGCGGGTCACGACCCCAGGTTCGCCGTCGGCAGCCCGCTCGGCAGCTTGCCGCCCTCGGCCTTCACATAGGACTCCGCGCCGAGGCCGCCCTGCCACGTCACCTTCATGCTCGTGGAGTTCACGGAGTCGACCATGCCGGTCGCCCGGCTCTTGCTGCCGTCCGTGCACTTGAGGTGGATCATCTGCATGCCCGCCTCCTCGCCCGCCGTCCCGCTGCACACGGTGCCGCCCGTCGCGAAGAGCCCGGCCTGCTTGCCCGTGATCACCAAGGCCACGGCCTTGCCGCCGGTCGTGGCAAGCCAACTGCCCTCCAGCTTCCCGGCCTTGGCGCTCGGCGAGCCGCCGGTGTCCGCCGTGGACCCGGCCGCGCTCGGCGTGGAGGAGCCGCCTCCCGTCCCCGAGCCATCGTCCCCGGAACCGCTGGTGCAGCCGGTCAGCAGGAGCGCGGCCGCAAGGCCCGCGGACGCGAGCGAGACACGGGCCTGCCGGCGGGTGACGTGGATCGCGGTCATCACTGAAGTCTCCCAGGGGTGCCGATGGGATCGGGGACGGCCGCAGCAAGCTACCAGGAGGACTTGCGCACCCCGGGGAGATATCCGGCGTGCGCTTGCTCACGCAGATTGATCCGGGACAGGCCGAAGGTCCGGACGCGGCCGCGCGAACGGCAGACCTTCACGCCCGCCAGGCCCGCTCGGGCCGGCCGCCAGTGGTGTCCTCACGGCTATAGGTAGGGGATGCCCTACGTTTGACGCGTAGGGCATCCCCTACCTATCGTGCCGCGTATGACCATCACCCATGCCTCATTCGTCACGCTCCCCGTCTCCGACCAGGACCGCGCCCTGCGCTTCTACACGGACCTCCTGGGCTTCGAGATCACCGCCGACCGCGCGATGCCTCAGGGGCGCTGGCTCCAGGTCGCACCCAGGGGCGCGCAGACCGTCTTCACGCTCTCCGGCCCGGACATGGGCGGTTTCCGGCCCGGCGAGGTCCGGGGGATCATGTTGGTGACGACCGATGTCGACGCCGACTGCGCCCGGCTGACCGCGGCGGGTGTCCCCGTGCAGGGCCCGGACGACCTCCCCTGGGGCCGGATGGCCTCCTTCCGGGACCCCGACGGCAACGGTCTGATGTTGCTCACGGAGAAGGAAGGCTTTTGATCGCGCCATGACCGGGACGGGTACGGGGGGTACGGCCGCCGACGTCCGCGCGGCCGACGAGGACCGGGTGTTCGCCGCCCTCGCCAACGCCACGCGCCGCGAGGTGCTGCGTCTGCTGCGTGAGGAGGGCCCGCAGCCCGTCCAGGCCCTGGCCGACCACTTCGCCATGCGGCGGCCCAGCCTCTCGGAGCATCTGAAGGTGCTGCGGGAGGCGGGGCTCGTCTCCGAGCAGCGTTCCGGCCGCCGGCGCATCTACCGTCTCGAGGCGGCTCCGCTCGCCGAGGTGCAGGACTGGCTCCACCCGTACGAGCGGTTCTGGCGCGAGCGGCTGAAGGGCCTCGGTGAACTGCTCGACCACATGCCCGACGATGACCGTCCATGAGTACCGCGCCCGGTGACGGCGACCTCACCACCCTCCGCGTCGACCAGTTTCTGCCGCATCCGCCGGCCAAGGTCTGGCGCGCCCTCACCGAACCCGCGTTGCTCGCGCAGTGGCTGATGCCCGGGGCGGAGAACTTCCGTCTCGAAGTCGGCCACCGCTACACGATGACCTCGGTCCCACGACCGAACGCCAACTTCTCCGGCACGGTTGACGTGCGGGTCCTCGCTTTCGAGCCAGAGCGGATGCTGCGCGTCCGGTGGGCCGACGCCGACCCCGACCGTCCCGTGCACTGGACCATCACCTGGACGTTGGAACAGGAAGGGCGCGGAACGCGTCTGTTCCTAGTGCATGAAGGGTTCGACCCGGACGATCCGGCACAGCTGATGGCGCGGAAGATCATGGACGGGGGCTGGAGGTCGCATGTGTTGCGGGCTCTGGGGCAAACGCTTGACGAGCTGCAGTCAGGCGGCAGTCACGCTGTAGTCAAAGGACTGCAAACGCTGTAATCGCAGGGACACCCCCCGTGCACGTGCATCTGCCCATGCATCTGCATGTGAACAGAGTTATGATCCGGGACAGTTGACCACTGCATAGACGGCCATACCAGCCAATGCACCACCCGGGAGCGACCTGTGGACCACGACGTGTGCGACGTGGATGACGTGTACAACGGCATGGCTGCGACGGAGCTGCACGGAGTGGCCTGGCAGAAGAGCCGGCACAGCAACTCCCAGGGGTCATGTGTGGAGTTCGCCCGGCTGCCCGGGGGAGAGGTGGCGGTACGCAACTCCCGCTTCCCCGATGGGCCCGCGCTCGTCTACACCCGTGCGGAGATCGAGGCGATGCTGCTCGGCATCAAGGACGGGGAGTTCGACCATCTGATCGCGTGACCCGTGCGGGCACGCGGTAACACGTGTAGGTGCACGGGCAACGCGCGTAGAGCACAGGGGTCCCGGTGCCCACAAGGGCAGGGACGCGTGCGCGCAAGCACGGGGCGCGTGCGCGCACGCGCGGGAACGCGTGCTCAGAAGCGCGGGAACGCCGTGCGCAGAAGTGCGGGAACGCCGTGCGCAGAAGTGCGGGAACGTGTGCGTGGGGGCGTGAAGGTGGAAGTGCGGAAACGCGTGCGTGGAAGCGCGCGGGCACGAGGGCGGAAGCGCAGGAACGGGCGCGCAGTCGGCGGCGGGACGCGTGAGAGCGCCCGGTCGTTCCGTCGGCCCGGGCAGCCCCCGGCCGGTCGGCCCGTCACCGCGTTCGTCCCGCGGCGCGTTGTGCGCCGCGGGATGTAACACGCGTAGATCCACCGCCTCAGAAAGCGCCGCGGGGCGTCACTCCGCGCACGCCGGGGTGGACGGCAGCCGGAACAGGGCCCAGACGACCTTGCCGTTCAGCGTGCCCGCCAGCGGGTGCCAGCCCCAGCTGTCGGCGAACGAGTCGACCAGGAACAGCCCGCGGCCCGATTCGGCCGAGAAGTCCTCCGAGTCGCCCGCGACCGGACTGTCGTGACTGGGGTCGCGCACGGCGCACACCAGTCGCGTGGTCCAGCGCACCAGGTGCAGCCGCACCGGGGGGTGCTGGTCACACGCGCGCAGGGCGGGGGCGGGCAGAGCGTGTCGCAGGGCGTTGGTCACGAGTTCGGAGACCACGAGACACACATCGTCGAAGCGCTCGCCCACGTCCCACTGGTTCAGGGTTCTTCGGGTGAACTGGCGTGCTTCCCGGACCGCTTCGAGGCGGGCTGGCAGGGCACAGGAGGCTGCGCTGGACACGGCCGCGAGGTCGAGCGGCGGAAGTCCCTGCCGTAAGGGCTCGAGCATGGTCGATCCATTCGTCCCCATGCGAGGCACTCCCGGGTGTTCGCGGTCGGTGCGATGGAGCGGTGGCGCGGGACCATGGTTTCGGATGAGCCAGGCAGATGCAAGGGCAGATGCACGTGCACGCGCCGGAATTGGCCGCTGCTGTACCGCTTTCTGCTTGTTTCTTCGGCCAGTTTCTTCCCTGTTGCTTGCCCCTTCCTGATCTCCGACGTGTCTCAGCTTTGACTGCTTTCCATTTCTGTAACCGTACGAGTACTGCTCGAAGTGTTTTAGTGGCAGACTGCGCGGTCTGAAGGACGGTTGGGGAGGCTGACAAGTGAGCGCTGGTGACTCGAGCGGGTCGGTGGTGCGGCGCATTCTGCTGGGATCCCATCTCAGGCGTCTTCGCGAGGCGCGCGGCATCACCAGGGAAGCGGCCGGCTACTCGATCCGGGCCTCGGAGTCGAAGATCAGCCGCATGGAGTTGGGACGGGTGAGCTTCAAGACGCGTGACGTCGAGGACCTGTTGACGTTGTACGGGATCACCGACGAGGCCGAACGGACGTCCCTGCTCTCCCTCGCGAAGGAGGCCAATGTCGCCGGCTGGTGGCACAGCTACTCGGACGTGCTGCCGAGCTGGTTCCCCACCTACGTCGGCCTGGAGGGCGCGGCACATCTGATCCGTTCGTACGAGGTCCAGTTCGTGCACGGCCTGTTGCAGACCGAGGCGTACGCGCACGCGGTCGTCGCCCGGGGCATGAAGGGCGCGAGTGCGGGGGACATCGACCGGCGGGTGGCCCTGCGGCTCGAGCGGCAGAAGTACCTCCTCTCGGAGAACGCCCCGCAGTTTCACGTCATTCTCGACGAGGGAGCCCTGCGCCGCCCCTACGGTGACCGCGAGGTGATGCGCGGCCAGCTTCGGCATCTGATCGACATCTCGGATCTGCCCAACGTCCGCCTCCAGGTCATGCCGTTCAGCCTCGGCGGGCACTCCGGGGAGAGCGGAGCCTTCACCATCCTCAGCTTCCCCGAGTCCGATCTGTCCGACGTGGTCTATCTGGAGCAGCTCACCAGCGCCCTGTATCTGGACAAGCGCGAGGACGTGCTCCAGTACGAGTCCGCGATGAAGGAGCTCCAGCAGGACAGCCCCGGACCGGACGAAAGCCGCGACCTGCTGCGGGACTTGCTCCAGCTTTTCTGAGTCTCCATCCGGAGTATGTCGAGCGATCCCGCAACTCCCTTTAAACAGAAGTACGATGACGCGTAATCAGGCCGTGACGTGATCGCGGGTGTGTGAGCGTGTGTCTGCTTCGGCTGCGAGGGATTGAGGGATCACATGTCGTCCTACTTCACCGATCTGGCTCAGCAGTACATCGGTGGTGAGTGGCGCCCGGGCACAGGCTCCTGGGACATCATCGACTTCAATCCGTACGACGGCGAGAAGCTGGCGTCGATCACCATAGCCACGGTCGACGAGATCGACGACGCGTACAAGGCCGCCGCGGCCGCCCAGAAGCAGTGGGCGTCCACCAACCCCTACGCCCGCCGCGTGGTGTTCGAGAAGGCCCTCAGGCTCATCGAGGACCGCGAGACCGAGATCACCGAAGTGATCACCGCCGAGCTGGGTGGCACCCGGCTGAAGGCCGCCTTCGAGCTGCACCTCGCCAAGGAGTTCCTGCGCGAGTCGATCCAGCTCGCGCTGCGCCCCGAAGGCAAGATCCTGCCCTCCCCGATCGACGGCAAGGAGAACCGCCTCTACCGTGTGCCCGTCGGCGTGGTCGGCGTGATCAGCCCGTTCAACTTCCCCTTCCTGCTGTCGATCAAGTCCGTCGCCCCGGCGCTCGCCCTCGGCAACGGTGTGGTCCTCAAGCCGCACCAGAACACCCCCATCGTCGGCGGCTCCCTGGTCGCGAAGATCTTCGAGGAAGCGGGACTGCCGGGCGGTCTGCTGAACGTCGTGATCACCGACATAGCCGAGATCGGCGACGCCTTCATCGAGCACCCGATCCCGAAGGTCATCTCCTTCACCGGCTCCGACAAGGTCGGCCGGCACGTCGCCACCGTCTGCGCGTCGCTCTTCAAGCGCTCCGTCCTCGAACTCGGCGGCAACAGCGCCCTGGTGGTCCTCGACGACGCGGATGTCGACTACGCGGTCGACGCGGCCGTCTTCAGTCGCTATGTGCACCAGGGCCAGGTCTGCATGGCCGCCAACCGCGTCCTGGTGGACCGCTCGATCCAGGCCGAGTTCACCGACAAGTTCGTCGCCAAGGTGCGCTCCCTCAAAGCGGGCGATCCGCGCGATCCGGAGACCGTCCTCGGCCCGGTCATCAACTCCTCGCAGGCGGATGCGATCTCCGGCGCGGTGGAGCAGGCCATCGCGGAGGGCGCCACGGCCCTCGTGCACGGCTCGACCACCGACAACCTGGTGCGGCCGACAGTCCTGACGGACGTCCCCGCCGACTCCTCGATCTTCCAGCAGGAGATCTTCGGCCCGGTCGCCCTCCTCATCCCCTTCGACGGCGAGGAGGAGGCCGTCCGCCTCGTCAACGACACCCCCTACGGCCTCAGCGGCGCCGTCCATACCGCCGATGTGGAGCGCGGTGTGGCCTTCGCCAAGCGGATCGACACGGGCATGTTCCACGTGAACGACGGCACGGTCCACGACGAGCCGCTCGTCCCCTTCGGCGGCGAGAAGCACTCGGGCATGGGCCGGCTGAACGGCGAGACCACGATCGAAGCGTTCACCACACAGAAGTGGATCTCGGTGCAGCACGGGCGGAGCGCGTTCCCGTTCTGAGTTCTTCGCGATGATGTCGCCGTGGGGGCCCTTGCGGACAGAAGCTGACCGCAAGGGCCTCTAGCGTCTTCGGTGTCAGGCAGAGGGTGATCTCGCCGGAACCGAGGAAAGGCGGCCGTTCATGGTCATGCATGTACGCGCGGAGGAGCGGGGCGACGAACGCGGTGCACTGCTCTCCTTCCTGGAGGAGCAACGGGGCGGCATCCGCCGGGCCCTGCTCGGGCTGACGGAGGAGCAGGCGCGCTCCCGCCCCAGCGCGAGCAGGCTGTCCCTGGGCGGGCTGCTCAAGCACGTCGCCGAGACCGAGCAGGGCTGGGTCGCCCGGGCCCGGCAGGAGCCGCCGGCCCTGCGGCGGACCGAGGCGAACTGGCACGAGAGCTTCGAGCTCCTGGAGGACGAGACGGTCGAGTCACAGCTCGCGTACTGGGGGAAGGTCGCCGCCGAGACCGAGGCGTTCATCCGCTCGGTGCCGAGCCTCGACGACACCTTCCCGCTGCCCAACGACCCCTGGTTCCCGCCCGACGAGCGTGTCTCGATGCGATGGCTGGTGCTCCACCTGATCCGTGAGACGGCCCGGCACGCGGGCCACGCGGACATCGTCCGGGAGTCGCTGGACGGGAGGAAGGCCTTCGAACTGGTGGCCGTGGAGCAGGGCACGCCCCAGGGCTGACCCGGCGGGCGGCCGAGCCCGGCGGCGTCAGTGGTGGAAGCTCGTGGCGACCTTCTTGTCGTGCGTCAGCGGACACGGCTGCCGCCGCAGGTCCGAAAGCAGCCGGTTCAGATCCTCGATGAACAGATCGGACAGGTCCGTGGAGAAGCCGTTGCGGCACACGATCCGCAGCACGGACAGGTCCTGGCGGTTGGCGGGGAAGGTGTACGCGGGCACCAGCCAGCCGTATGCGCGCAGCCCCCGGGAGACATCGAAGACGTCGTACGCCGTCACGTCCGGCGTGGTCGTGAACGCGAAGACCGGCAACTCCTCGCCGCGGGAGAGGAGTCGGAAGTCGCCCAGTGCCTCCACCCGGTCGGCGAGAGCCCGCGCCACGTTCCGGGTCGTCTGCTGGACCGCCCGGAAGCCCTTTTGGCCCAGCCTCAGGAACGTGTAGTACTGCGCCACGACCTGGGCCCCCGGGCGGGAGAAGTTGAGCGCGAAGGTCGGCATGTCGCCGCCCAGGTAGTTGACGCGGAAGACGAGTTCCTCCGGAAGGGCCTCCGCGTCGCGCCACAGGGCCCAGCCCACGCCCGGGTAGACCAGCCCGTACTTGTGGCCGGAGGTGTTGATCGACGCGACCCTCGGCAGCCGGAAGTCCCACACCAGGTGCTCGTCCAGGAAGGGCGCGATCATCGCCCCGGAGGCACCGTCCACATGCACGGGGATGTCGAGGCCCGTACGCTCCTGGAGGTCGTCCAGGGCCGCGCACAGGTCGGCGATCGGCTCGTACGACCCGTCGAACGTGGAGCCGAGGATGCCGATCACCCCGATCGTGTTCTCGTCGCACAGCTCGACGGCGGACTGCGGGTCCAGATGGAACCGGTCGCCTTCCATGGGTACCTGGCGCGCCTCGACCTCCCAGAAGTTGCAGAACTTATCCCAGCAGACCTGGACGTTCACCCCCATCACCAGGTTCGGGCGGGCGTCCTTGGAGGGGTAGCGGTCCGCGTTGCGACGGGCCCAGCGGCGCTTGAAGGCCAGTCCGGCGAGCATGCAGGCCTCGCTGGAGCCGGTCGTCGAACAGCCCACGGCGGACTGCGGGTCCGCGTTCCACAGGTGGGCGAGCATGGCCACGCAGCGGCGCTCGAGCTCGGCCGTGCGGGGGTACTCGTC
Source organism: Streptomyces sp. NPDC093261 (assembly GCF_044753645.1). Taxonomy (NCBI): domain Bacteria; kingdom Bacillati; phylum Actinomycetota; class Actinomycetes; order Kitasatosporales; family Streptomycetaceae; genus Streptomyces; species Streptomyces sp. NPDC093261. The sequence goes on along the minus strand of NZ_JBIVNO010000003.1, from coordinate 74,554 downwards.
CTTGTCGATCATGTTCTTGTCGCGGCACTCGGCCATCAGCGTCCCGGCCTCGGATTCCATCCAGGTGGTGACGAAGGTGGCCAGGTTCAGCCGCGAGTTGCCGTCCAGCATCAGTTCGTCGTGGACCAGCTGGTAGGCGGTCGTGGGCAGCATCGGGCCCGCGGGGAGCCGATGCCTGGGCGGCGCCTCGGTCATCTCGACGACCGGGTTGGCCTCTCCGTAGAAGGGGTTCATCGACCTGGGGTGCTCGTCGGGTTTCCCCCGGCCCGTGTGCAGCGCCATGGTGTCTCGTCTCCCGTCGTGTCGTAACGGTCCTGCGGTCCGCGTTCCTGTGGTGTTGCGTTCCTGCGGTGTTGCGGTGCGGCGGTGCCGCGGTCCTGTGCTTCTGCGGTGCTGCGGTCATTTGGGGCGAGTGCGCCGTCTCCCGTTCACCCCGGGTGCCTTCCAGACGAGGGGGCCGGCCAGGACGCCCGTCGCGGTGATCACGACCAGGATCCGGGGCGCGGAGTAGCGGCCCACGCCCACGGCGTCGGGCAGGTTCCCCCACAGGACCTGCCGGAGCTGTGTGGCGGGTCCGCTCATGGCAAGGCCGAGGAGACTGGCTCCGAACCCGGCGACGAGCGCCGGGAGGGTCAGCGGCAGCAGCCCCCGCGCGGGGGTCGCCGGGGCGACGGCTGCCTTCTGCGCGGTGTCCTGGGCCACGCGCCCACCATAGGGGGGCAAAACGTGATGAACGCCCTGGCACGCGGGCGGTCCGCGTTCCCGGTGTTCCCCGCGTTCCACGTGGTGCGGGTCTTCCGGGTGATCCCGGCGTCCCGAGGCGGCCGGGAACATGCGCCTTGCACCTCACGCGACGTGAGGCCCGAGTCTGAATGCGTACCCAGAAGGGAGCGGAAGTGAGTTACTCGGTGGGCCAGGTGGCCGATTTCGCCGGTGTGACCGTGCGCACGTTGCACCACTACGACGAGATCGGCCTGCTCGTACCCGGTGAGCGCACGCACGCCGGTCACCGGCGTTACGGTGACGCCGACCTCGACCGGTTGCAGCAGATCCTGTTCTACCGGGAACTTGGCTTTCCGCTCGAGGAGGTCGCCGCCCTGCTCGGCGACCCGGACGCGGACCCGGGCGCGCATCTGCGCCGGCAGCACAAGCTGCTGACCGCCCGGATCGAGCGACTGCAGAAGATGGCGGCGGCCGTGGAGCACGCCATGGAGGCACGCACGATGGGCATCAACCTCACGCCCGAGGAGAGGTTCGAGGTGTTCGGGGCCAAGGACCCGGAGCGGTACGCGGAGGAGGCCGAGCGCCGCTGGGGCGGCACGTCGGAGTACGCCGAGTCGCAGCGGCGCACCGCGCGCTACACCAAGGACGACTGGAAGCGCATACAGGACGAGACGGCCGCCTGGGGCGAGCGCTACGACGCCCTCATGGCCGCCGGGGAGCCCCCGGCCGGGGAGCGGGCCATGGACCTGGCCGAGGAACACCGGCAGCACATCTGCACATGGTTCTACGAGTGCTCGTACGAGCTGCATCGCTGTCTCGGTGAGATGTACGTCTCCGACGAGCGCTTCAGGGCGTTCTACGACTCCATGCGGCCGGGTCTCGCCGAGCACCTCAGGGACGCGATCACGGCGAACGCGGACCGCCACGACGGGTGAGCGCAGGACAGGTGCGGGTAAGGGGTGCCGGCCCGTGGTCGGCGCCCCTTGGAGTCGTACCTCACGCACGGTGCATGCTGGAGACACCGGTGGAACCCGCTGGGGACGCCGTCCGTTGATAGCTTTGTCCGGCCATCGCCGTGGTGCCGGCCGCCCGTCAGGGCGCCGCGCCTCCCCTCACCCCTTCAGGAGCCCGGAACCGTGATGACGCTTGCCCTCGGCCCGAGCTGGCTGGATCCGAACCACCTCCTGGGCACCTTCGGTATCTGGGGCCTGCTCCTCGTCGTCTTCGCCGAGTCCGGACTGCTCATCGGGTTCTTCCTGCCAGGCGACTCGCTGCTGTTCACCTGCGGTCTGCTGATCACCTCGAACCAGATGGACTTCCCTCTGGCGGGAGCCATCGCGCTGATCTGCCTCGCCGCGATCCTGGGCGACCAGGCGGGCTACATGTTCGGCAAGAAGGTCGGCCCCTCGCTCTTCAACCGGCCGAACTCCCGCCTCTTCAAGCAGGAGAACGTCACCAAGGCCCACGAGTTCTTCGAGAAGTACGGTCCGAAGTCCCTGGTGCTGGCCCGCTTCGTGCCCGTCGTGCGCACGTTCACGCCGATCATCGCCGGGGTCAGCGGCATGCGGTACCGCTCCTTCCTGGTCTTCAACGTCATCGGCGGCGCCCTGTGGGGCGCGGGCGTCACCCTGCTCGGCTCCTGGCTGGGCAACATCGGCTTCGTCAAGAACAACATCGAGGCGATCCTCATCCTGATCGTCCTCGTCTCGGTGGTCCCGATCGCCATCGAGTTCCTGCGGGCACGCTCCAAGGCCAGGAACGAGTCGGCGCAGGCCCCGGCCGCGCAGCAGCCACCCCTCCAGCAGCCGCCCTTCCCGCAGCCGGCCTTCGGGCAGCGGCAGCCGGTCATGGACGACGCGACGACGCGGCTGCGCGCCGTGCCGCCGGCCCGCCAGGACCAGAACCAGGCCTACGGCCATCCGAACGAGGCCTACGGCCACCCGAACCCGAACGAGGCCTACGGCCACCCGAACCAGGCCTACGGCCACCCGAACCCGAACCAGGCCTACGGCCAGCAGGGCCAGACCTACGGCGGGCAGAACCACGGCGAGCAGAACCACGGTGGGCAGGGACAGCAGCCGTACGGAACGAACCAGGGCGGCTACGACGAGTACTACGGCCGGCCCCGGCAGCAGCCCTATGCCCAGCAGTACCCCCAGGACCACCAGCAGCCGCAGCAGCCGCAGCAGCCGTACGGCAGCGACCGGGGCTACGCGCCGCAGCAGCAGCCCCAGCAGCCGCACCCCTACAGCCAGGGCTACCCGCAGAACTGACCCGGGCGCCCGGAATCCGGCCGTCCCGCCCGGAGCCCGGGCCGCGAAGGGCCTCGGAGGACGCGCGTCAGAAGCCGCGCGTCCGCTTGGCCGCCCGGCGTCCCTCGGCGGAACCGCCCGGAATCCGAAGGAACAGCCGCGAGATCTCCGACCCGAGGTTCACGCCGATGGCGATGGCCATGGCGAGGGAGGCTGCCTTCGCCAGTGACACCAGGCCGTTGTCGACGTGGTTCTGGGCCATCGACAGCAGCCCGAAATAGGTCGCCGAACCGGGCAGCAGGGGCCCGATGGCGGCGGTCGTGTACGGCAGCGCGGACGCGAACCGGTAGCGCGACAGCAACTGCCCGAACAGGCCCACCAGGCCGGCGGCGACGGCCGTGGAGGCGACCGGCGAGATGCCGCCCGGGTAGTGCATGGCGCCGTAGACGCACCAGGCGACTCCTCCGTTGAGGGCCACCAGCAGCACGGTGGATCGTTCCTGCTGGAGCAGGATCGCGAAGGTCAGGGACAGCAGGATCGACGCCATGATCTGCACGACCGGCCGCTCGGAGAGATGCAGGGCGGCGTCCGGGTTCAGCTGGGCGCCCAGCTTCACCCCGAAGTACAGGACCACCAGTACGCCGGTCACGATGCCCACGAAGAAGTACATGACTTCCAGCAGGCGTGCCGCCGCGGTGATGTAGAAGCCGGTCAGGCCGTCCTGCACGCCCGCCACCAGGGCCCGTCCCGGCAGCAGCGCGAAGAGACCACCGGTGATCACGGCGGACGCGTTCACCTCGACATGGGCGACCGTGAGCGCGACGCCGATCGCGGCCGGGGGCATCGCGGCCACCGTGAACTGGTAGAACTCCGGCAGTCCGCGCCCGGCGCACAGCCACGCCAGGCGGTCGCCCAGCATCGCGCCGATCGCCGCGGCGATGAAGACCACGAGGTCACCACCGACGAGAATCGAGGCCGCACCGGCGAGCAGCCCGCTCGCGCCGGTGAGCACCCAGCCGGGGTAGGGGTGCCGGTTGCGGCGTATCTCGGCGAGCCGGCGGTAGGCCTCCTCCAGGGAGACCGCGGTCTCCGGGTCGCTGAGATCGTCCACGAGCCGGAAGACGGCGGCCAGGCGTGTGTAGTCCGTGCCGCGGCGGCGTACCGTCCGCGACGCCGACACGGGGTCCTCCACCAGGGACGGCTGGTATGAGACGGACAGCAGCGTGAAGGTGACGGTCGGCTCGCAGCGGTCCAGCCCGTACGAACGGCAGACCGCGAACATCGCGGCCTCCACGTCCTCGGCGCCCTCACCGCCCGCCAGCAGCAGTTCGCCGATTCGGAGGGTCAGGTCGAGCACGCGCGGCACGGCGGGGCCCGTCTCCCCGGCCTTCTGCGCGGGCTCCAGAGCGGGCCGCTCGGCGACCGGCATCCGCAGCATCGTGCGCATACGGTCCTGCCAGGGCACCTCGTCGGTCAGCCGGACCATGGGGATGCCGGACGGCGGGGTGAAGGCCGCCGGGGCGTGCCGGACGCTGTAGGTGCTCGGCGGGCTGAACGCCGACCCCTCCGGCTCGGCCGCGTGCGGCTGCGGGACCTCCAGGCCGTCCGGGAGGGCGAACTCGGAGGTCGTCTCCGACTCCGTGCCGGCGGCCGGCACGTCGAGGCCCTCGGGAACGGCGAACTCGGACGTCGTCGAGGACTCGGCACCGCCGGTCGTCAGTACCTCGAGCTCCAACGGAATCGTGAACTCGGACGTCATCACGGAGTCGTCGCCGCCCCACCCGGGGGCCGGGTATGCGCTCCTCGCCTCGTCCGACCGCGGCTTGCGGTCCTCCGTGTCCGGCTCCGCCACCTGCTTCCCTCTTGCCTTTCCTCAGCCTGTGTCCCGCATGTACCTCACGTACGCCTCAGTATGCGCACAGGTACGCGAACGGGCCGCGTCACCCCTGTGGGATCACGCGGCCCGCGGTCGACGACAGGGGTCAGTGGCCGCCGTGCTCCTTGAAGCGCTTGTAGGAGCGCTCGATCTCGACCTCCGCGTCCGCACGCCCCACCCAGTTGGCGCCCTCGACGGACTTGCCGGGCTCCAGGTCCTTGTAGACCTCGAAGAAGTGCTGGATCTCCAGGCGGTCGAACTCGGAGACGTGGTGGATGTCCCGCAGGTGCTCCACGCGCGGGTCGGACGCCGGCACGCACAGCAGCTTGTCGTCGCCGCCGGCCTCGTCCGTCATCCGGAACATGCCGATGGCGCGGCACTTGATGAGGCAGCCCGGGAAGGTCGGCTCCTCAAGGATGACCAGCGCGTCCAGCGGGTCGCCGTCCTCGCCGAGGGTGTTCTCGACGAAGCCGTAGTCGGCCGGGTAGCTGGTCGAGGTGAAAAGTCGACGGTCCAGGCGGATACGACCGGTCTCGTGGTCCACCTCGTACTTGTTCCGCGAACCCTTCGGGATCTCGATCGTGACGTCGAACTCCACCGGTGGCTCCTCCATGATCAACACATAGTTCTGGTGGTTAAGTGTCCCTCACGCAGGTGTGTGATCGCGAAAGGGGCTGGTGGTCGTGCCGGAGCTGAGGGCCTGGCGGGCCGCGAGGCCGCGTCTGGCGCGGGCCGCGCAGGCCGTGAGACCGCGCCTCGCACGCGTGGCCGGGGCCGTGCGACCCCGCGCGCGGCGGGTCGCCGAGACCGTGAGACCACGCATGGCACGGTTCACCGGAGCGGTGAAACCGCACGTCGCACGGATCGCGCACCTCGCGCGCCCGCGCGCCGGGAGGCTCACCACCCCGCAACTGGCGGCTGTCGCCGCCGTCATGGGCCTGGTGCTCGCGGTCGGGGCCGCGCATGCCGCCGGTCCCTGGGACTCCTCCGGTCAGCGTACGGCCGAGCGCGACCGGGCCGCAGCGTGGGACCGCGAGGGTGGCGCAGATCACGGACGCGGCGCGGGCGCGACGGCGGAGGCGCCGGCGCCCGCGCCGACCGCCGCGCCCGTGCTGGCCGGCGTCGGCGCCGCCACGACCCTGTCGGCGCCGGGCACACGGACTCTTGCGGCCACGCTCGACAAGCTGCTCGGGGACCCCTCCCTCGGCTCCAAGCGCACGGCCGCGGTGGTCGACGTCGCGACCGGCAGGCGACTGTACGGCAAGAGCCCGGACGACGCGCTGACCCCCGCCTCCACGACCAAGATCGCCACCGCGGTGGCCGTGCTCTCCGCGGCCGGCCCCGACCACCGCCTCACGACCCGCACGGTGCTGGAGCCCGGCACCGGCAAGCTGGTGCTCGTCGGCGGGGGCGACCCCACACTGACGGCCCGTGCACGGGCCGACGGCTGGGCGAGCCTGCGCACCCTCGCCGACGCGACCGCCGCCGCCCTCAAGAAGCGCGGTGTGACCTCGGTGTCGCTCGCTTACGACGCCTCCCTGTTCACCGGCGAAGCGCTGCACCCCATCGGGACCAACCCCAACCTCGCCCCGGTCACGGCCCTGATGGCCGACGAGGGCCGCCGGGACGACTCCACCAACGGGCCCGCGGACCGCAGCACGGACCCGGCGGGGGACGCGGCCCGCGTGTTCGGCGGGCTGCTGCGCGAGCGCGGCATCAAGACCTCCGCCCCCGGCGTCCCGGCGGCGAAGGCCACGCCCCGTGCCGAGACCGTCGCCTCCGTCCAGTCGCCGCCCCTGTCCGCCGTGGTCGAGCGGATGCTCACCAACAGCGACAACGACATCGCCGAGGCCCTCGCGCGCCAGACCGCCCTGGCCACCGGCGGCCGGCCGAGCTTCGACGGCGGCGCGGCCGCGATCGCCGCCCAGCTCGGCAAGCTGCGGCTCCCGCTCACCGGGGCGACGTTCCACGACGGCAGCGGGCTGAACCGCGACGACCGGCTCACGGCGGATCTGCTCACGTCCCTGCTGGCCCTCGCCGGCTCCGCGTCCCACCCCGAACTCCGCCCGGTTCTGACGGGTCTGCCGGTGGCCGGCTTCACGGGCACCCTCAGCGACCGCTACACGGAGGCCGCCGAACGCTCGGGCACCGGTCTCGTACGGGCCAAGACGGGCACGCTGACGGGCGTCAACACCCTCGCCGGGACGGTGGTCGACGCCGACGGCCGGCTGCTGGCGTTCGCCTTCCTGACAGACGGCTCGATGGACCAGACGGCCGCCCGGGAGGCCCTGGACCGCACGGCGGCGGGGCTGGCGGGCTGCGGTTGCCGGTAGCGCACCGCCCGACCTCGGGGCGCACCGCCGGTGGCGCGCAGCCCCGCACCGCCGGTGGCGCACCGCCCCACCTCGCCGGTGGCGCGCGGCCCCGCACCGCCGGTGGGGCGCAGCCCCGCACCGCCGGTGGCGCACCGCCCCACCTCGCCGGTGGCGCACCGCCCCACCCCCGTGCGGTGCGCCGCTCCGGGCCGCCCGCGCGTGCGCTGCCCTGGTGGGGCACCAACCTCGGCGGTGGGCTCCCCTCGGGGCGCACCGTCCCGCGTTGCGCTGCCCTGCCCCGAGCGGCGGTGCTCACGTACCGTTGACGCATGACGAGCATCGGTGGTGCCGGATCTCCTGGGATGGTCGACTGGAATCTCGCGGTGGCGACCGCGACCCGGCTCGTGCGGCCGGGCCCCGAGGTGAGCCGCGACGAGGCCCGCGCGGTCGTCGCGGAGCTGCGCCGGCACGCGAAGGCCTCGGAGGAACATGTCCGGGGCTTTGCTCGTATGGGCGAGGAGGGCGTCCGCGACACTCCCGTCCTCGTCGTCGACCGGCCCGGCTGGGTCCGGGCGAACGTCGCCGGATTCCGGGAGATCCTCAGGCCCCTCCTCGACAAGATGGAGCGGCGGCGCGGGAGCACCCCCGGCGGAGCCGTCCTCGGTGCCGTCGGCGGCAAGGTCACGGGCGTGGAACTGGGCATGCTGCTGTCGTTCCTGTCCTCCCGGGTCCTCGGCCAGTACGAGACCTTCGCCCCGGCCACCCGCGAACTGCCCGCGGGTGAGAACGGCGGCGGCCGCCTCCTGCTGGTCGCGCCGAACATCGTGCACGTGGAACGCGAGCTGGACGTCCACCCCCACGACTTCCGCCTCTGGGTGTGCCTGCACGAGGAGACGCACCGCACGCAGTTCACCGCGGTGCCCTGGCTGCGCGATCACCTCGAGGGCGAAATCCAGTCTTTCCTGGGAGAGACCGATGTCGACCCCATGACGGTCCTGGAGCGCCTGAGGGAAGCGGTCCAGTCCCTCGCCGGGGGCCGCACGGAGGGCGAAGAGGGTGACGACGGTCACTCGTTCGTCGAACTCGTGCAGACGCCCGCCCAGCGGGAGATCCTCGGGCGGCTGACCGCCGTGATGTCCCTCCTCGAAGGCCACGCGGACTTCGTGATGGACGGCGTCGGCCCGGACGTCGTCCCGTCCGTCGCCGAGATCCGCGAGAAGTTCCAGCAGCGCCGCGCCAGGGGCGCCTCCCGTCTCGACCTCGCCCTGCGCAAACTGCTTGGCCTGGACGCCAAACTCAGGCAGTACCGTGACGGAGAGCGGTTCGTGCGGGCGGTCGTCGAGCAGGTCGGCATGGACGGCTTCAACCGGGTGTGGACCTCTCCCAACACCCTCCCCACCAAGGCGGAGATCGCCAAACCGGCGGACTGGGTCGCACGGGTGCATCGCAGGGCGGAGCCGTAAGCCCGGCGCGAGCGGGGTGAGACGAATCCGGCCGTCGGCAGGTGAACGCCCCGCCAATCACTCGTCCGAGGGACCGTGAGCGATGGGTAGGCGTGCAATGCTCGGGGAACGGCCCGTTTCTGTCACCATTTACACACTCAGAGTGACCAGCAATCGGGCTCACCCCCCGACAACTTCATGAAGGGAACCGGACATGGGTCCCCATCCTGCGGTCGCGGCGATACGCCTGGCGGTTCGCCGCGTCCTCCACGACATCATCACCGAGCAGACCACGGAACCGAGCAGCGCCTCCCCCTCCCACGAGCGCCCCTCCGCGCCGCTCGTGCTCGTGGCGTGCTCCGGCGGCGCCGACTCGATGGCGCTCGCCTCCGCCCTCGCCTTCGAGGCCCCCAAACTCGGCGTCCGCGCCGGCGGCATCACCATCGACCACGGACTGCAGGACGGCTCCGACCTGCGCGCCGACGAGGTGGTCCTGCGCCTGCGCGAGCTGGGCCTCGACCCGGTCGTCTCCATCGCCGTGAGCGTCGGCCGCGCCGGAGGCCCCGAAGCCGCCGCCCGCGACGCGCGCTATGCCGCCCTGGACGCCACCGCCGAGCGCCATGGCGCCACAGCGGTCCTCCTCGGGCACACCCGCGACGACCAGGCCGAGACCGTCCTGCTCGGCCTCGCCCGCGGTTCCGGCATCCGCTCCCTGTCAGGCATGGCCGCGGTCTCGGGGGCCGACGGCCGCTACCGTCGCCCCTTCCTGCACATCGACCGGCAGACCGCCCGCAAGGCCTGCATGGTCCAGGCCCTGCCCGTCTGGGACGACCCCCACAACGCCGACCCCGCGTACACCCGCTCCCGGCTCCGCCACGAGGGCCTGCCCGCCCTGGAGAAGGCGCTCGGCAAGGGCGTCGTCGAAGCCCTCGCCCGCACGGCCCAGCTCTCCCGCGACGACGCCGACGCCCTCGACGCCTGGGCCAGCCAGGCCGAGACCGCGGTACGCGACGCCTCCGGCCTCCTGGAGTGCGCGAAGCTCTACGCCCTGCCCCCCGCCGTGCGCCGCAGGATCCTGCGGCGCGTCGCCATCGAGGCCGGTGCTCCGGCCGGGTCCCTCTTCGCCCGTCACATCGAGGAAGTGGACCGCCTGATCACCGGCTGGCGCGGCCAGGGAGCCATCAATCTCCCGGGCAAAGTCGTCGCCCAGCGTCAGGGTGGCAGACTGGTGATTCGGCACGGCTGAAAACCCGCCCCCTTCGGGAGGCGTCCGGTCACCCTCCGGGGTGGGACCGGTCAGCCGCGCGAGCGAGCCGAAGGGGTGTGCCGCTGTCGCGAGGGACAGTGGATACCGGCCGCGAGGGCTGTAGTCGTTGCGGCTGCCCCGCGCGGGTGTCCGCGGACGGTCGACCGTCCACAGCGGCACGGGCACCCCCGAGGCGAGCGGGCAATCAAAGCGGCGGGACGACCGAAAGTGATGCGGGTGGACGCGAAAGACATGGGTGCCGACCTCAAGCAGGTGCTCATCGCCAAGGAAGAGATCGACGCGAAGCTGGCCGAGCTGGCCGCGAAGATCGACGCGGAGTACGCGGGCAAGGACCTGCTGATCGTCGGTGTCCTCAAGGGCGCGGTGATGGTCATGGCCGACCTCGCGCGGGCGCTGTCCACCCCCCTCACCATGGACTGGATGGCCGTGTCCTCCTACGGCGCCGGCACCCAGTCCTCCGGCGTCGTGCGGATCCTCAAGGACCTCGACACCGACATCAAGGGCAGGCACGTCCTGATCGTCGAGGACATCATCGACTCCGGCCTGACCCTGTCCTGGCTGATCTCCAACCTCGGCTCGCGCGAGCCCGCCTCCCTGAAGGTGTGCACGCTGCTGCGCAAGCCGGAGGCGGCCAAGGTCGCCATCGACGTCGAGTGGGTCGGCTTCGACATCCCGAACGAGTTCGTCGTGGGCTACGGCCTCGACTACGCGGAGAAGTACCGCAACCTCCCGTTCGTCGGTACGCTCGCGCCTCACGTCTACGGCGGCTGAACCTCGGGGGTCCGGCCGTCGGCGACGGCGGCCGAACCCCGGGGTCCGGGCTCTTTCCGTACGTTCGGGAACCCCAGCGGGTCTCGCGCCGTTGGAGCATGCGTGGACGGTATTGCCAGCGGTCCCCGCGGCTGCGGGTGACAATCCTGGGGTACCGTCAGAAGAACTGTCTTTATCAAACTCACTATGGCAGGAGGGACGGGGCGGCACCGCTCCGTATGGATGGACGTGAAGCGATACTTCCGTGGGCCGGTCATGTGGATCGTGCTGGCCGTCCTTGCCGTGGTCGTGTTGATGCAGGTCGTCGGCTCCTCCGGCGGCTACAAGACGGTGGACACCGGCCAGGTCGTCGCGGCGATCAATGAGAACAAGGTCCAGTCGGCCAAGCTGACCACCGGCGACGAGCAGATCGTCAAGGTCCTGCTGAAGGACGGCCAGAAGGTCCAGGACAGCTCGAAGATCCAGGCGAGCTACATCGGGCACCAGGGCGAGACCCTGGCCAACATCCTGCAGGACAAGTACCAGACCAAGCAGATCCCGGACGGCTACACGGTCTCGCCGTCCAAGCAGAACCCGTTCGTCGGGATCCTGCTCTCTCTGCTGCCCTTCGTCCTCATCGTGGTCGTCTTCCTGTTCCTGATGAACCAGATGCAGGGCGGCGGCTCCCGGGTCATGAACTTCGGGAAGTCCAAGGCGAAGCTCATCACCAAGGACACCCCGAAGACGACCTTCACGGACGTCGCGGGCGCGGACGAGGCCGTCGAGGAACTCCAGGAGATCAAGGAGTTCCTCCAGGAGCCGGCCAAGTTCCAGGCCGTCGGCGCCAAGATCCCCAAGGGTGTCCTCCTCTACGGGCCTCCCGGTACGGGCAAGACGCTGCTCGCGCGTGCCGTCGCGGGCGAGGCGGGCGTGCCCTTCTACTCGATCTCGGGTTCCGACTTCGTCGAGATGTTCGTCGGTGTCGGTGCCTCCCGAGTCCGTGACCTGTTCGAGCAGGCCAAGGCGAACGCACCGGCCATCGTCTTCGTCGACGAGATCGACGCGGTCGGCCGCCACCGTGGCGCCGGTCTCGGCGGCGGTCACGACGAGCGCGAGCAGACCCTGAACCAGCTGCTCGTCGAGATGGACGGCTTCGACGTGAAGGGCGGCGTGATCCTCATCGCCGCCACGAACCGCCCCGACATCCTCGACCCGGCCCTCCTGCGCCCCGGCCGCTTCGACCGCCAGATCGCGGTCGACCGCCCGGACATGCAGGGCCGTCTGGAGATCCTCAAGGTCCACCAGAAGGGCAAGCCGGTCGCCCCGGACGTCGACCTGGCGGCCGTCGCCCGCCGCACCCCCGGCTTCACCGGCGCCGACCTGTCGAACGTGCTGAACGAGGCGGCCCTCCTCACGGCCCGCAGCGACCGCAAGCTGATCGACAATCAGATGCTGGACGAGGCGATCGACCGCGTGGTCGCGGGCCCGCAGAAGCGGACCCGGATCATGTCGGACAAGGAGAAGAAGATCACCGCGTACCACGAGGGCGGTCACGCCCTGGTCGCGGCGGCCTCGCCGAACTCCGACCCGGTCCACAAGATCACGATTCTTTCCCGCGGCCGCGCCCTCGGCTACACGATGGTGCTCCCGGACGAGGACAAGTACTCCACGACGCGCAACGAGATGCTGGACCAGCTCGCCTACATGCTGGGCGGCCGCGCGGCCGAGGAACTGGTCTTCCACGACCCGACCACGGGTGCCGCGAACGACATCGAGAAGGCCACGTCCACGGCCCGCGCGATGGTCACGCAGTACGGCATGACCGAGCGTCTCGGCGCGATCAAGTTCGGCGGCGACAACACCGAGCCGTTCCTCGGACGTGAGATGGCTCACCAGCGCGACTACTCGGAGGAGGTCGCCGCGCTGGTGGACGAGGAAGTCAAGAAGCTGATCGAGAACGCGCACAACGAGGCCTGGGAGATCCTGGTCGAGAACCGCGACGTCCTCGACAACCTGGTGCTCGCGCTGCTCGAGAAGGAGACCCTGGGCAAGGAGGAGATCGCCGAGATCTTCGCCCCGGTCGTCAAGCGCCCGCCGCGGCCCGCCTGGACCGGCTCCTCGCGCCGCACGCCGTCCACCCGCCCGCCGGTGCTCTCCCCGAAGGAGCTCGCACTGACGAACGGGGCGAACGGCGCGGCCCCGGCGATCGCCAACGCGACCGAGTCCCTCCCCACCGAGAAGGCTCCGGAGGACCGCCGGGAGAGCTGATCCAGGGCCCTCCCAAGGGCCCCGAAGGCCCGGAATTTCTGCCGCGCCCCCCAGGGTTTTAGCCTGGGGGGCGCGGCGTTTCCCTTCAGGCCGCACACCAGACGCGTAATCCGCACGCGTCCCAGGCGCAGGAACGAGGCACCACATGACCGACCCGGTGACGCTGGACGGCGAGGGCAGAATCGGCGAGTACGACGAGAAGCGCGCGGAGAACGCCATACGGGAGCTGCTCATCGCGGTCGGGGAGGACCCGGACCGGGAGGGCCTGCGCGAGACTCCGGGAAGGGTGGCCCGCGCGTACCGGGAGATCTTCGCCGGCCTGTGGCAGAAGCCCGAGGACGTCCTGACGACGACCTTCGACCTGGGCCATGACGAGATGGTGCTGGTGAAGGACATCGAGGTGTTCTCGACCTGTGAGCATCACCTGGTGCCGTTCAGGGGGGTCGCGCACGTCGGCTATATCCCGGCCACCAGCGGAAAGATCACGGGCCTGTCGAAGCTGGCCCGGCTCGTGGACGTCTTCGCGCGCCGGCCGCAGGTGCAGGAGCGGCTGACGACGCAGATCGCCGACTCGCTCATGGAGATCCTCGAGCCGCGCGGGGTGATCGTCGTGGTCGAGTGCGAGCACATGTGCATGTCGATGCGCGGCATCCGCAAGCCCGGCGCGAAGACGATCACCTCGGCGGTGCGCGGTCAGCTACGGGACGCGGCCACCCGCAACGAGGCCATGAGCCTCATCATGGCGCGCTGAGGCCCCGCGGGCCGCGGTGCTCCCTCAGGGCCCTACGAGACCGCTTTTGTGTCGCCGTCGCCGCTGTGCTCGTCGTCGTCCGGGAGGCGGCAGACGCGCTCCAGGAAGAAGGCGGCCCCTATGACGGCGATGCCCGCCAGGACCGAGAAGCCGGCGTAGATGGCCTGGTCGCGCGTCGTGGGGATGTCCAGCGACTCCAGGAGGAAGACGCCCGCGCCGCCGTACATTCCGGCGACCAGGGACGCCACCAGGGCGCTCGCCTGGCCGAAGACGACCGCCCGGGCCGCCATCAGCGGGTCGACGCCCTTCGCGCCGGGGCGGCGCTCCCGCTGGGCCTTCAGCCGGGTCCGCAGGGAGAGCGCCGTGGCCAGCAGGACCACGGCGATCAGGGCGAGGACAATGGGCGCGGCCAGGGGGACCCGGGGGAGGGTGCCCACCGCGCTCCACAGACGGGCCGCCGCCCAGGACAGCACTCCGGCCACCACGAACACCGCCGCCAGCGTCCTGATGCGCAGCTCTTTCACGATGCCCCTTCGTCAGCGCCCGACGGTCACCCGTCCGCGGTCGTGGAGCCGGGAGCATCCCGGCCCGGTAGACCTTAACGACTATTCCGGCAGCCGGAGTTCCAGGTCGGGGCGGGGCGTGACGCCTTCGAGGGTGACGGCGGCGAGCAGATCCGCCACCGGACCCCGGGTGGGGAGCTGGGCCGCAGGGTCCAGGTCGTACCACGGGGCGAGGACGAAGGCCCGCTCGTGGGCGCGCGGGTGGGGGAGGGTCAGCACCGGGTCGCCGGAGACGACTTCCGCGTACGCGATGATGTCCACGTCCAGGGTGCGCGCGCCCCAGTGCTCGTCCCGCACCCGGTGGAAGGCCTCCTCCACCGCATGGGCCCGCTCCAGGAGCGAGGACGGGGGCAGGGTGGTCTTCACCACGACCACCGCGTTGAAGTACGCGGGCTGGCTGCCCGGGGCGACGCCCCACGGCTCCGTCTCGTAGACCGGGGAGACCGCCTTGACGCGGACGCCCGGGGTGTCCTCCAGGGCGTCGATGGCGCCCTGGAGGTTCTCCAGGCGGTTGCCCAGGTTCGAGCCGAGGGAGATCACGGCGCGTTTGGGGTTCTGCAGGGTCGTGTCGGCGGCGTCCACCTGCTCCACCACGGAGGCGGGCACCGGCTGTACGGTCGGGTCGCTCTGACCCCCGGCGAAGAAGGCGCTCATACTCGGCTCCGGGTGATGGTGACGGTCACATCGTCGAAGGGGACGGTGATCGGCGCGTCCGGTTTGTGCACGCACACCTCGACCTCGCGGACCGGGGCGTGCTTGAGGCAGGCGAGAGCGATGCGCTCGGCGAGCGTCTCGATGAGGTCCACGGGCTCTCCTTCGACCAGGGCCACGACCTCTTCGGCGACGATGCCGTAGTGCACGGTCTTCGACAGGTCGTCGTCGACCGCGGCCGGCCGGGTGTCCAGGCCCAGCACGAGGTCCACGATGAAGGTCTGCCCCTCCTCGCGTTCCTTGGGGAACACGCCGTGGTGTCCGCGGGCCTTCAGGCCGCGCAGCGCGACACGATCCACGCGAATCACTCCTGCAATCGTCGGTAGCGGCAGGTGCGCACCGAGTGCGGTCGGTGCACCAGCCTCGAATGCGAATCTACCTGCGGGCACCGACAGCGTTCGCTCGCGAAAGCGTGCGCCCCTGTCACGGCCGGAGGCTTCATCGGGCGTTTTCCCTGGCAAACACGGTGTCTTACGCGGCGGTAGCCGACCCCTACCCGGGGGTAGGTGATTCCCGCCACGTCAGGCCGCCTACCCAATCCGGCAGCGTCTGCCACCTGCTTCACGCGGACGAGTCGTCGTCCTCTTCGTCGGTGGACTCGGTCAGGACGGGGGAGGCGTGGTGGGACCAGAGCTTCCAGCCGTCGGGGGTGCGGCGGAACAGGTTCGTGGCGACGACGATCTGGCCGACGAGGGGGCCCAGCTCCTCGCCCTCCTCCGGGGCCGGGCCGCCGCTGAGGATGTTCTCGGTGCAGCTCACCAGGGCGGTGTCGCCGGTCACCGAGACATGGACGTCCGTCAGGAAGAACTGGATGTAGTCGGTGTTCGCCATGATCAGGGCGTACGACCGCAGGACCTCGCCGCGGCCGGTCAGCACGGGCCAGCCGGGGTGGACGCAGGAGACCACGCCGGCGTCCGCCGGGTCGTGATACTCCTCGTCGATGCCCAGGTCGGAGGGCGTCAGCCACAGCGAGGACAGCTCCTCGAAGTCACCCCTTTCCATCGCCTCGTAGAAGGCGGTGTTGGCCCGCTCCACCTGTTCGACATCGGTGTGGGCGGTGCTCACCGGGCTCCTTCGGCGGATCCGGTGCCCGGGCGCGTGCCGTCGGTGGGGCCGTCCGGCGCGGGGCCGGCCGCGCGCGCCGCCTCGATGGCGCGTGCGACGCGCACCGCGTCCGCCGTCGCGTGGACCTCGTGCACGCGGACCGCCCACGCGCCGGCCTGGGCGGCGAGTGCGGAGACGGCGGCCGTGGCGGCGTCGCGCTCGCGGGCGGGCGGGGGCGCGCCCTCGGGGCCGGCCAGGACACGGCCCAGGAACCGCTTGCGGGAGGCGGCGACCAGCACGGGATGGCCCAGAGCGTGCAGCCGGTCGAGGTGGGCGAGCAGGGAGAGGTCGTGCTCGGCCTGCTTGGAGAAGCCGAGGCCGGGGTCGACGACGATCCGGTCGGGGGCGATACCGCCCTCCAGCACGGCCTCCACGCGCGCGTGGAGTTCGTCGACGACCTCGGTGACGACGTCCTCGTAGACGCCCTTGACGTTGCCCCCCTCCAGGAAGCCGCGCCAGTGCATCACCACGAAGGGGGCGCCGGAGGCCGCGACGACGGGGATCATCGCGGGGTCCGCGAGGCCGCCGCTGACATCGTTGACGAGGGCGGCCCCGGCGGCGAGGGCCTGTTCGGCGACGGAGGCGCGCATGGTGTCCACGGAGACCGTGACGCCCTCGGAGGCGAGGCCGCGCACGACCGGGACGACCCGCCTGAGCTCTTCGGTCTCGTCGACGCGGGTGGCCCCGGGGCGGGTGGACTCCCCGCCGACATCGACCAGGTCGGCGCCCTGCGCGACCAGGTCGAGGCCGTGCTTGACGGCGGCGGTGGTGTCGAACCAGCGGCCGCCGTCCGAGAAGGAGTCGGGGGTGACGTTGACGACGCCCATGACCGCGCAGCGGTCCCATGTAGGAAGGCCCGCCACGTGGCCCCGCCCGGTCTTCGTGCTCATATGTTCAGCGTAGGCCCCCGAGGGTCCCGCCCCGGGCCCGCGGGTCCGGGGCGGGACCGGATCGGGCCCCGGGTCCGGGCCGGTGCCGCGGCAGGTGGGCCTGTGGTGGCCGCGGGTGTGCCGTGAGGGAAGCGGGGTACTTGGGGACGGCCAGGTGGGTGGGCGTCCGAGCGAGGGCTTCCGGGCTGGGCGGGCCGGGGCCCTCGCTCGGACCGGTCGTGCACCTGTCTTGGACCTGTCGTGAAGGGGAGCGGATCGGCCCTCGGCGCGGCCCGCGGTCGTACGGGCCGGGAGGCGGCCCGGTCAGGTGGCCCGGCCCGGGTCCGGTGGGGTCAGGCCGCCCGGACGCCGTGCTCCGCCACCGTGTGGGCGCAGGGGCGCTGCACCGGGGCGGAGCGGCGCAGCAAGCGGGGCAGCGCCAGGTTCACAAAGCCCTCCGCCTGCATCATGGCCAGGCCGATGCGCGGCAGGTCGCGGGAGGACGCGTAGACCACGAACCGCGGCTCCCAGCGCGGCTGGAACTTCGCGTTGAACTTGTACAGGGACTCGATCTGGAACCAGCGGGAAAGGAAGACCAGCAGTCCCCGCCACGCGCGCAGCACCGGTCCCGCGCCGATCTTCTCGCCGCGTGCCAGGGCCGAGCGGAACATCGCGAAGTTCAGCGAGACGCGCTCGATCCCGAGCTTCGGGGCGGCTTGGAGGGCGGCCACGATGAGCAGTTCGTTCATGCCCGGGTCCGCCGAGCGGTCCCGGCGCATCAGGTCCAGCGAGGCACCGTCGGTGCCCCACGGGACGAAGTGCAGGATCGCCTTCAGATCGCCGTAGGGGCCCTGCGCGGCGTCAGGCTTGTGCGCCGTGGCGATGAGGCAGTCGGCGTCGGCGGGATCGCCGATGCGGCCGAGTGCCATGGAGAAGCCGCGCTCGGTGTCCGTGCCACGCCAGTCCTCGGCCGCGCGCCGTATGCGTTCCAGCTCGCCGTCGCTGAGGTCACGGATGCGCCGTACCCGGGTTTCGTAACCGGCCCGCTCGATGCGCTTCACCATCTGGCGCACGTTGCGCATCGCGCGCCCGGTGAGTGAGAAATCCCTGACGTCCACCACCGCCTCGTCGCCCAGTTCGAGGGCGTCCAGGCCGGTCTCGCGGGTCCAGACCTCGCCGCCCGTCTCCGAGCAGCCCACGACCGCGGGGGTCCAGGAGTGGGCCTTGGCCTCGTCCATGAACCGCTCGATGGCGCCGGGCCACGCCTCCACGTCGCCGATCGGGTCCCCGCTGGCGAGCATCACGCCGGAGACGACGCGGTAGGTGACCGCGGCCTTGCCGCTCGGCGAGAAGACGACCGCCTTGTCGCGGCGGAGCGCGAAGTGGCCGAGCGAGTCGCGGGCGCCGTGCTTCTCCAGCAGGGCGCGCAGCCGGGCCTCGTCCTCCTCGGTGAGCCGGGCGGCGGGGTGTTCGGGGCGGAAGGCGAGGTAGATCGTGGTGACCGCGGTCAGCAGACCGAGCGCGCCGAGCGAGAAGCCCACCGTCCAGGAGGTGTCGCCGGTGTAGTCCACCGGGCCCTCGAAGCCCAGCAGGCCGTACAGCACATGCTCGATGCGGTCGGACACGCTCGGGTCGCCGACCATGCGGTGCGTGTGGACGCTGACGATGACCAGGCCGAGGCCCAGTGAACCGGCCCCCATGAGCACGAAGTTGGCGAGCGCCCGCCAGCGGCTGCGCGGGTCGGGCAGGGCCGCGAACTCCCTTCGATGGCGCAGCAACGGCAGCAGCAGCGCCACCGAGATCAGCACGCCGATGACGGAATGGCGGTAGACGAACTGCGCCACGGCACCCGCCGGGAGGAGCAGCACGGCCGCGCGCCACGCCCTGCGCTTGCGCCGCCGCAGCCCGTGCGCGAGAAGCAGCAGAAGAACGCCGGCGCTCAGCGACAGGGCGGCCGCGAACGGGCCGAACGCCCCGGGCAGGACCTCGACGATGCGGTGCATGCGGCTGTGCCGGAAGCGCGGGAAGACGCCTGCGGCGATGTCCAGGAGCCCCACGAGTGTGCAGGCCCTGGCGACCAGTGCGGGGACGGATTCCGGGAGCGGGCCGCGGAGTATGCGGCGCACCACATGGGATCGCTCCGGAACCTCGCCCGACTTTTCCCCATCTATCCTGACAGACATCGCATCCCGTAGTTCTGCGAGAGACCTTGTGTCCGGTGCCGTTTCGGGCATCCGGCGACATTGCGCCCTCTAGGACGGTGTTGCGGGGAGAGAGGTTCACTCCCCACCTCAAAGCCGGTTCAAAGGCGAAGGAAAGTCCGGGGCAAGCCCTCGCGAAAGTGCGGGTGACGCCCCATGGGTCGGAAAGCGCAGGCAGGAAAAGAGCCCATGGGTCTCACGAGCAACAAAGTGCTGGTTCTGGCGGTCTTGTTCGCCGTGCTGCTGTTCGCGGGCACGGTCTGGTACTGGCCACGGCTGGCGCGGCGCACCTGGCGGGCCGTCGGCGGACGGGTCGGCCTGCTGTTCGCCACCCAGCTCGCGGTCTTCGCGTCGGTCGGGCTCGCCACCAACCAGGCCTTCGGGTTCTATGCCAGCTGGGCCGACCTGCTCGGCCAGGAGAGCACCCAGGGTGTGGTCGTCAACCATGGTCTGGCCGGTTCGACCGGGGGTCCCCTCCAGGTGGTCGGCACCCGTGAAGTGAATGTGCAAGGCGGTGCGCGGCCACAGATCGGCGGGCAGATCCAGCGAGTCGACATAGTGGGGCGGACCACCCACGTGGCCACGCCCGCGTATGTGTATCTGCCGCCGGAGTACTTCCAGCCGCAGTACCGCACACGCACGTTCCCCGCGGCCGTCGTTCTCACCGGCTACCCGGGCACGGCCGAGGCGCTCATCAAGGGGCTGCACTATCCACAGACGGCGCACGGGCTGGCCAAGAGCGGCAGGATGCAGCCGATGATCCTGGTGATGCTGCGGCCGACCGTGGCGCCTCCCCGGGACACGGAGTGCGTGGACGTCCCGGGCGGCCCGCGGAGCGAGACGTTCTTCGCGAAGGACCTTCCCGACGCGGTCGGGGCGCACTACCGGGTCGGGGAGAAGCCCGGCAGCTGGGGCGTCATAGGCGACTCGACGGGCGGCTACTGCGCGCTGAAGCTGGCGATGCACCACCCGGACTCCTACGCCGCCGGCGCGGGCCTGTCGCCGTACTACAAGGCGCCGATCGACCCGACCACGGGCGACCTCTTCCACGGCGACAAGAACCTGCGCAACCGGGCCGATCTGTGGTGGTGCCTCAAGCATCTGCCCGCCCCGGACACCTCCCTGCTCGTCAGCAGCAGCAGGGTCGGCGAGGGCGACTACCGGTCCACGCTCAAGTTCATTCAGCAGGTGGAGGCCAGGAAGCCGACCCGGATCTCGTCGATCATCCTCGACAGTGGCGGTCACAACTTCAACACCTGGCGACGGGAGATCCCGGCGGCCTTGCAGTGGTTGAGCGGGCGGCTCAGCGACCGCTGAGGGGACGAATGCGCGGCGGCTCCGCCCGGAATTCCGCGCAATCCGGCGGAGGCCGGCTCCGACACGGAGCCGGCCTGTGCCGGTGTTGTCTCGCTACGGCTCCGGAATTCGCCCGGGGGTGTGCCCCGGGGTCGCTTTCGGGCGGGGGATCCCGTCCGGGAGGACAAGGCTCGCGCCCCGCCAGGAAATGATCTTGAATAGGGGTCGGCGACTGCCGGAGGCACCGTGAAGCGGCCGCGAGGCGCCGACGGGACGGGCGCCGCCACCCTCCGGTTCCCGTGTCGTATGCGCGGCGGGAGGGAATGCATCGGATTTGGGGGCGGCTCTTCCGTTTCCGGTGGCCCCCGGGTGGAGTGAACGCATAGGAGTGGCGTGTTTTTACCGGGCGGGGCACCATCATTCGCCTACGCGCGGTAAGTTTCTGGCCATGCCACGTGGACGTCACCGCCATTCTCCGCCCTTGCACAGGCTGTTGCCCTCTTCGATGATCGCCGGCGTCTCGATCGTCTGCGCCGTGGGGCCCTGGCTGTTCACGGAGCCACTGGTGCTCCGTGGGCTGGCCGCGGGTGCCGCGGCGACGACGGTGCTGGGCGCGGTCGTCATGCGCCGCTGGGACGTGGCCGCGGGCAAACACGTCGCTGACCTCACGCGCGCGCGGGCGAGTGACGAATGGCGCCACGAGGAGCGGGTCGCCGAGCTGGAGTCCGACCTGGAGGAGTCGCGCGAGCTGCGCACCAAGCTGGAGCAGAAGCTGCGCGCGAAGCGTGCGGAGCTGGCCAGGCTGCGCAACGAGCACGCGGCCCTGCTGCGGCGGTACGCCACCGCGGAGACGGAGCGCGCGACAGCCCTGGAGGGCCGCCGTCTGCTGGCCATAGAGACGACGGCGCCGGCGGCCCGGGCGCTCCCCGCCGGGGAGACGGGTGCGCCGGGCGGCTCCACGACGCCGGACGCCGCCGAGAGCGGGACCCCGGAAGGCCTGGACGTACGGGACTCCGAGGGCGGGACCGGTGCGGACGCGGCCGAACCGGAGCGGAACGCCACGCCGGAGGCGGCGACTCCCGGGGCGTTCTCCCCCGAGGGATCCGCACTCTTCCTGCGGGCCGACTCGGCGCTGGCACGACTCGTCAAGGACGACGGCGACGAGGCATCGCAGGACGCCGAGCCGAAGGGCGACGCCCCGGAGGAGACCGCCGCATCGGCGCAGGGCGACGACCCGGAGCAGGGCGAGGACCCGACGCGGGGCGACGACGCCACGGGCGACGACGCGGCGCTGGCGGCCACGGAGGACGGCACCGCTGAGTCCGTCGAATCCGGCGAATCCATCGAATCCGGCGAATCCATCGAATCCGCCGAATCCATCGAACCCGCCGAATCCGCCGAACCCGGCCCATCTGTCGAGTCCGTCGAGGAGGACGAGACCGTGGACGGGAGCGGCCCCGCGAAGGCGACGGCGGACATCTCGGGGAACGCCCCCAAGGTGCCCGCGCCTTCGGCGCTCTCCGCGCTCACCGCGGCCCGGGCGAAGACCTCCCCGGAGTCCGTTCCCCCGAAGGACGACGGCCCGGGCAACGGCGGCGGGATGAGCCGCTCCGCGGAGGCCGGCACCGGACGGGGCCGCTCCGGTGAGGAGGACGAGGCGGCGGGGAAGCCCACGGCGGTCGCCGGGCGGGAGCACACCGCCGTCCCGACCGCGCGGCAGCCCCAGCCGGCCGTGACCAAACCGGCCCACGCCACCGGGCACTTCACCGTGCCGAC
This sequence comes from Streptomyces sp. NPDC093261, assembly GCF_044753645.1. NCBI lineage: Bacteria > Bacillati > Actinomycetota > Actinomycetes > Kitasatosporales > Streptomycetaceae > Streptomyces > Streptomyces sp. NPDC093261. The sequence goes on along the minus strand of NZ_JBIVNO010000003.1, from coordinate 52,390 downwards.
CGCCGTCGCCGTCGTACCGGCGGCCCCGCCGCGGCGCCCGGCCACGGCCGGCGGTTTCGACTTCTTCGGCACCAAGAGGTCGGGGGAGTCCGTGACATCCGTGCAGAACGAGGACCTCGCGGACGTCGTCGGCCAGGAGGCCCTCGCGATGCACAAGGCGGAGTCCGAGTCCGGCTTCAAGCCGGCTGATCCGCAGGCGCGCGGCGTCGGCCAGGTCATCGACCTGACGGCCCACGACGAGACGGAGCAGATCGACATCCAGGGGCTGCGCACCGCGGCGTCCTGAGCACGGCCCGTACGAGTGAGGGGCGGCGGCACACCGGGTGCCGCCGCCCCTCACGTCGTTCCCTGCCGTTCGGCCTACGAGGCCATCCACCGGTCCGGCCGGGCGTCCCGTCGCCCCGTCCGCGACCGGTCCGCCTGCGCGTACAGCAGCGCCGCGGCCTCCTCCGCGTCCCGCAGCCGGGCTGTCACCGTCTTGTCGGCGCCGGTGTCCACCTCCACGTCGACGACCTTCCAGAACCGTTCCCACGGCCCCTGCGTCAGCCGCACGCTCTGCACCTTCGCATGCGGGACGAGGGACAGGGTCCGGCGCAGCAGGCCGTGCCGCGCCGCGAAGACGGTGCCGGTGACGGCGAGTCCGTGGCCGCGCCACCACAGCGGCAGGCACCAGCGCGCGCGGCGCGGCGGCCGCGCGAGGGCCGTGGGGACCGTCACCCCGGGCAGCACCTGGGCGATCAGCGACTCGGCGAGGTGGCGGGGGGCGACCGGGACCAGCACCGAGTTGGAGGAGCCCGCCACGCTCAGCTCCACCCGGACCCAGCCGCGCCGCCGCCACAGCAGTGGTTCCACGATCCGTACGGTCTGCACACGCCCCGGCGGCACCGTCTCGTGCGCCCGGTCGAGCAGCCCGTGGTCGATGCGGAGCCCGTCCGGCGACTCGCCGACCGTCCAGTCGTAGGCGCGGACGAACCGCCCCGCGCTCCGTGTGGCCGCCCCGCCCACCAGCGGCAGCCCGGCCGCGAGCACCGACCAGACGCTGTGTGTGCCGAACCACACCAGCGTCGGCACGACGAGCGCACCGAGCAGCGAACCCCAGGTGGCGCCGATGAGCAGCAGGGAGACGGCCAGCATGCCCGGCGGCACATGCAGCAGCCGCCGCATCGGTGCCTCACCGACCTGGTGTGCCGTCTCGGGTGCGAACCCGGCCGCGCGCGCCAGGAGTTCGGCGCGCAGGGCGCGGGCCTCCTCCTCGCCGAGATAGGCGAGTTCGTCCTTCTTGTCGGTCCCTATGGCGTCGAGTTTGAGCTTGGCGACGCCCGCGATCCTGGCCGGCAGCGGCTGGGTGACGTCGACGGCCTGGAGCCGGTCCAGGCGGATGTGCGCGGTACGGCGGAACAACAGGCCCGTACGGATGCGCAGTTCGGTGTCGGTCACCGCGAAGGAGGTGAACCGCCAGCTGAGAAAGCCGTAGAGGGAGGCGGCCGTGACGACGGCCGCGAGTCCGGCGAGGAGCGTGGTCGCGGTCAGCCGGGTCAGCTGCTCCTGGGCCTGACCGGGGTCGTGCACGGCCCAGCCGGCGATCACGGTGACCGGCGCCCAGGCGCGTCGCAGCGGCGTGACCGGGTGCAGCCGCCGCTCGGCCGTCCTGCGTCCCTCCGCCAGGGCGGGCGGGGCCCCGGGCGCGCTCACAGCCCCGCCGATCGGGCCTCGCCCAGCTCGGTCAGCCGGTCCCGCAGCCGTTCCGCCTCGGCCGGGGCAAGGCCCGGAATGGCGGCGTCCGTGGCCGCGGCCGCGGTGTGCAGCTGGACGCTCGCCAGCCCGAAGTGGCGTGCGACGGGCCCGGAGGTGACCTCGACGAGCTGCATCCGCCCGTACGGCACCACGGTCTGCTCGCGCCACAGCACGCCCCGGCTGATCAGCAGGTCGTCCGCGCGCTCGGCGTACCGCCAGGAGCGCCAGTTGCGGCCGAGCAGCACCCATCCCCAGCCCAGCGCGGCCAGCGGCAGCAAGGCGAACAGGGCCCACACGGGCCCGGCGAGCAGACCCAGGAGCAGCCCCACGGCGAGCGCCGCCAGCCCCAGCCACACCACCAGCAACAATCGCCGCATCCGCAGCAGCCCGGGCGGCAATCCTCGCCACGCCGGCTCGCCGCCCTGGCCTATAGTCCCCGTTTCCATGCCGCAAGGGTACGTAGGAGAGACTGGGTCCATGACTCCCACGACGGAGACCATGGTCGGGATCGGCGGTGCCGCGGAGAGCACCGACATGGTGCTCAACATCGGTCCACAGCATCCGTCCACGCACGGTGTGCTGCGGCTGCGGCTGGTGCTGGACGGCGAGCGGATCACGCATGCGGAGCCGGTCATCGGCTATATGCACCGCGGCGCGGAGAAGCTGTTCGAGGCGCGCGACTACCGCCAGATCATCATGCTCGCCAACCGCCACGACTGGCTCTCCGCCTTCTCCAACGAGCTGGGCGTGGTCCTGGCCGTCGAGCGCATGCTCGGCATGGAGGTCCCCGAGCGGGCGGTGTGGATGCGCACGCTCCTCGCGGAACTGAACCGGGTCCTCAATCACCTGATGTTCCTCGGCTCCTACCCGCTGGAGCTGGGTGGCATCACGCCGGTGTTCTACGCCTTCCAGGAGCGCGAGGAACTCCAGAACGTCATGGAGGAGATCTCCGGCGGGCGTATGCACTACATGTTCAACCGGGTCGGAGGCCTCAAGGAGGACCTCCCGGCCGGCTGGACGGTACGCGCGCGTACGGCGGTGCGGGACGTGCGCTCCCGTATGGACCGGTTCGACGATCTGGTGCTCGGCAACGAGATCTTCCGGGGGCGCACCCGGGGCGTGGGCGTCCTCGCCCCCGCGACGGTGCACGCGTACGGCGTGAGCGGCCCCATCGCGCGCGCCTCCGGTGTGGACTTCGACCTGCGCCGGGACGAGCCGTATCTGGCCTACGGGGAACTCCAGGACACGCTGAAGGTGGTCACCCGGCAGGAGGGCGACTGCCTCGCCCGCTTCGAGTGCCTCCTGGAGCAGACGCACAACGCGCTCGACCTGGCCGACGCCTGCCTGGACCGGCTGGCCGAGCTGCCGCCCGGGCCGGTCAACCAGCGCCTGCCGAAGGTGCTCAAGGCGCCCGAGGGCCACACCTACGCCTGGACCGAGAACCCGCTCGGCATCAACGGCTACTACCTGGTCAGCAAGGGCGACAAGACCCCGTACCGGCTGAAGCTGCGCTCGGCCTCGTACAACAACATCCAGGCGCTGACCGAGCTGCTGCCGGGGACGCTGGTCGCGGACATGGTGGCGATCCTCGGGTCACTGTTCTTCGTGGTCGGGGACATCGACAAGTAGCCCCCCGAGCGGGGCCCCCGCGATCCCCACGGGCTGGAGCAGCCAGCCGAAGTCGCCGAGGCCGCCGGGCGCGGTGAGTTCGGCGGCGGCTCCGGCGTGCGCGAGGGCGCGTACATAGGCCGCGGGGTCCGTCGACGCGAGCGTCAGCGGGGGGCGCGCGCCGGTGATCCCGAGCGTGCGCAGGGCGGCGCGCTGGGTCAGCAGGCGCGCCCCGGGCAGCGCGCACGCGTCCAGCGCCACATGCGCGGTGATGTCGCAGGAGCCGTCCGGCACCGGGGCGACCTCCCGGCCCGCACGGAACCCGGTGAGCGTCCCGAAGGGCGGCCGGGCGGCCGCGTGGTGGGCGTAGTCGACGGCGACGGCGAGTCCACGGCCTACGGTGGCGACGGCCGCGGCCCAGGCGGTGTCCCTGGGCAGCCCGATCTCGGCGCGGCAGCCCTCGGCCGCCGGCGGCCACCAGCGCCGGAGCCACTCCGCCTCCGCGCCGGTCACCGGCTCCCCGAGGCGCTCACCGCCGTCCGCGCGTACGAGGACGAGCCGGGGTACGCCGCCGGGGCCGGCCTCCGCGACCTCGACCGGGACGTTGTCGAGCCACTCGTTGGCGAACAGCAGCCCCGTGATGCCCTGCGGGGGCTCGCCGAGCCACTCGACCCGGGGATCGAGCCCCTCGGGAGGGCCGGCGATCTCCACGGCGTACGCGCGCGTGCGGCCTGCGACGTCCGGGGGCAGCGCGTCCAGGACGCCGGTGACCAGCTCGCCCCGGCCGGCCGCCATGTCCACGAAGGCGAGCTCGAGGGGGCGTCCCAGGGCCTCGTCGACCGCGCACAGCAGCCGGGCCACCGCCGCCGCGAACAGCGGGGAGGCGTGCACGGACGTACGGAAGTGTCCCGCGGGTCCCTCGGGCCGCCGGTAGAACCCGTGCGCCCCGTACAGCGCTTCCTCGGCCGCCGCCCGCCAGCCCCGCCACTCGTCGTCCGCCTGCTGTGCCACGGGGCCAGGCTAGGCCGGGTGCGGGGAACGGGCAGGGGAGGGGCCGCGGTGGGGCAGGTGTGTGCGCCCGGAGGGCCGGTGGTGGGGCAGGTGCGTGCGCCCGGAGGGCCGGTGGTGGGGCAGGTGTGTGCGCCCGGCGTGTGGCGTCCGCGCTCCGCGCGGGGCCCCGCAGTGCCGCGCGCGGGCCGCGGGGCCGGCGTTCCGCGCGGGGCGCCCGCCGTGCCGCGCGACCGGCCACCCGCACCACCCACGGGCTCCCGCGGCTCCGACGCGTCCACCCGGAGCCGCCGTAGCCGTTCGGGATCATGGAGTGTCCACCTTGCGGAGTACACGTGTCCGCCTCGGATCGGTCCTCCGGTTGACCCCGGCACACGCGGCGCTTCCCTACGCTGGGTTACGTGCAGCGCCTCTATGACTTTCTCCGCAGGCACCCGACGTGGGTCGACGGCTTCTGGGCCGTCGTCCTCTTCGGGCTCTCCTGCGTGAGCGTGACCAACCTCAGCGAGGCGCAGAACCACCACGGAACGATCCCCGTGGGCCTCGCGATCTCCGCCATCCTGTGCGTGGTGGTCGCCCTGCGGCGTCGCATGCCGGAGAAGATGCTTGTGGTGGCCCTGGCGATGGGGCTGGCTCAGCTGTTCGCGGACCAGCAGCCGATGATCGGCGACTTCGCCATGCTGGTGATCATCTACACGGTCGCCGCGGACGGTGCCCGCTGGGCCTCACGGACCGGTCTCATCGGCGGCCTGTGCGCCGGGCCCCTGGCCCTGAGCCGCTGGCCGGACGCCCACTCGGGCGCGCTCGGGAACGTCGCGATCGCGATCTTCCAGACCGTCCCCTTCGCCCTCGCCTGGGTGCTCGGGGACTCTCTGCGCACCCGCCGCGCCTATCTCGCCCAGCTCGAGGAGCGCGCCGCCCGGCTCGAGAAGGAGCGCGAGGCGCAGGCCAAGGTAGCGGTCGCCGCCGAGCGCGCCCGGATCGCCCGCGAGCTGCACGATGTGGTCGCGCACAACGTCTCGGTGATGGTGGTGCAGGCGGACGGTGCCGCGTATGTCCTGGACGCCGCCCCCGACCAGGCGAAGAAGGCCCTGGAGACGATCTCCGGAACCGGCCGACAGGCCCTCGCCGAGATGCGCCGCCTGCTCGGTGTGCTGCGCACCGGCGAGCACAAGGAGGCCGGCGAGTATGTGCCGCAGCCCGACGTCGAGCAGATCGACGAACTGGTGGAGCAGTGTCGCAGCGCGGGCCTGCCCGTCGACTTCAAGGTGGAGGGCACCCCGCGCCCGCTGCCCAGCGGCGTCGAGCTGACGGCGTACCGCATCGTCCAGGAGGCGCTGACCAACACGCGCAAGCACGGAGGCCCCAACGCGGGTGCGAGCGTGCGCCTGGTCTACTTCGACGACGGCCTCGGACTGCTCGTGGAGGACGACGGCAAGGGCGCCCCGCACGAGCTGTACGAGGAGGGCGGGTTCGACGGCCAGGGCCACGGACTGATCGGCATGCGTGAGCGCGTCGGCATGGTGGGCGGCACCCTGGACGCCGGCCCCCGCCCCGGAGGAGGTTTCCGTATCAGCGCCCTGCTGCCGCTGAAACCGGTCCACTGACACGTGCCCCCCGACCCGGCCGCCCCCGACCCGACCCCCTTCGACACCGCCCAGACCACCGACCGAAGTCCGACCGGAGGACCCCCGCCATGCCGATCCGCGTGATGCTCGTCGACGACCAGGTGCTGCTGCGCACCGGGTTCCGCATGGTCCTCGCCGCCCAGCCGGACATGGAGGTCGTCGCGGAGGCGGGCGACGGGGTCGAGGCCCTCCAGGTGCTGCGCTCCACGGAGGTCGACGTGGTCCTCATGGACGTCCGCATGCCGAAGCTGGACGGCGTGGAGACCACCCGCCGCGTCTGCTCGGATCCGGATGCCCCGAAGGTGCTGATCCTGACCACCTTCGACCTCGACGAGTACGCCTTCTCCGGGCTGAAGGCGGGTGCCTCCGGCTTCATGCTGAAGGACGTGCCGCCCGGCGAACTGCTCGCCGCCATCCGCTCCGTGCACAGCGGCGACGCCGTGGTCGCACCCTCCACCACGCGTCGCCTCCTCGACCGGTTCGCGCCCATGCTGCCGGGCGGCGCCACCGAGCCCCGGCACAAGGAGCTGGAGCGGCTCACCGAACGCGAGCGCGAGGTCATGGTGCTGGTCGCGCAGGGACTGTCCAACGGCGAGATCGCGGCCCGGCTCGTGCTGTCCGAGGCGACCGTCAAGACCCACGTCGGCCGCATCCTGACCAAGCTGGGTCTGCGGGACCGTGTCCAGGTGGTCGTCCTCGCCTACGAGACCGGCCTCGTACGGGCGGGCGGCCACGGTTGAGTCACGCGCGGCCTTCAAGGTGACCGGCGCCCACTAGGGTCTGCGCATGCTCCTGTGGATCAACGGCCCCTTCGGGGGTGGCAAGACACAGACCGCACACGAGATCCAGCGACGTCTGCCCGGCAGCGTCATCTGCGATCCGGAACACGTCGGCTTCGGACTGCACCGCATGCTGCCGCCCGAACTGCGGGGCGACTTCCAGGACCTGGCCTCCTGGCGGCAGGGCGTGGTCGAGGTCCTCGACCTGGCGCTGACCCGGCACGACGGCGTGGTCATCGTGCCCATGACGGTCACCGACCCGGACTACTTCAGGGAGACGGTGGGCCGGCTGAGCGAACGGGGCCATGACGTACGGCACTTCGCTCTTCTCGCCGAGCGCGAGACCGTGCTGAGACGGCTGCGGGAGCGCGGCTTCGGGCATCTCCTGAAGTACGTGGCCGGCGAGGACGCCCCGCTGCGCAGGGAGAGCTGGGCCGTTCAGCAGCTCGACCACTGCCTGGAGCGGCTGCGCGAGCCGGAGTTCGCCGAGCATCTGTGGACGGACCACTCCACGGTGGCCAAGACCGCGGACCGGATCGCCGTGCTGGCCGGGCTGACGCTCCGGCCCAACACGGACGGCGCCCTGCGGACGCGGCTGCGACAGGCGAGGGTGGGGCTGAAGCACATGCGCTTCGACTGAGGACCGGGTCGAGGCAGTTGGACCGAGGGCCGGGCGAGGCAGGCGTGCTTGGACTGAGGACCGGGCGGGGGAGGCGTGCTTGGACTGAGGACCGGGCGAGCCACGTGCACTTGGACTGAGGACCTGGCCGAAGCACATGCGGCTCGACCGACGACCGCCCGCGCCCCCGCGCGCGGCGGCTAGCGGAGAATGCCCTCCAGGAAGTCGCTCCCCAACCGGGCCACCGCCGTCACATCGAGCTGGTGCAGGACATACCGGCCCCGGCGGCGGGTCGTCAGCAGACCCGCCTTCTTCAGGGTGCTCAGATGCCGGGATATCTCGGGGGCCGTCATGCCGTGGGCCTGGGCCAGCTCACCCGTGGTGAACGCGCTGCGTGCGAGGCTGCGGCAGATGCGCATGCGCACCGGATGGGACAGGGCGGCCATCCGCAGGGTCAGCTGCTCCAGGGACTGCGGCGCCGCCATCTCCGGGGAACCGACGGGGTAGTGCAGCACGGGCTGCCAGCCGTACCGGTGCAGCACCATCAGATGCGGCCAGCCCAGGCTGGTCGGGACGAGCAGCAGACCGCCCTCCGCCGTGGCCGTGCGGCCCTCGCCGAGCTTGTCCACGGTGATCCGGGCGGAGTCCTCGTCGAGCGTCACCGCCGACGACACCGACGCCAGCGCCTCGGCCAGGCCCCTGTGCCGCAGCAGGTCCGTCTTGTGACGGGCGTCCGCCGCGAGCTGGTGGCGCAGGCGGGACCAGGTGTCCGCGAAGAACGCCGCGTCGCAGTCCTCCAGGAACTGCCGCAGCCAGGCCCGGGTGCGCGGCGGGTCGGCCAGCAGCCGCTCGCTGAACAGCAGGCTGCGCGGCCCGCGCGCGGCGGCCAGCTCCAGGGCGCGCCGACGGGCTTCCGCGTCGGTGAGCGCGGCGGGGCCCGGCTCGCTGTACGGCGGCGCGCAGGTGAACTCCAGCGCCGCGTCCACGAACTGCTCGTCGCTGAGCTTGTCCAGCAGGTCCAGTTCCTCGGCGAGGGTGGCGCGGGGGAGCGTGGTCCCGCCCGGTATGCCCGCGTACGGCAGGAAGACGTCCGAGAACGTCGTACGCCACAGGAAGTCCGCCTCGCACATCCGGTCGGCGAGGTGCGGGTCCAGGCCGCAGGCCACGCTGGTCGCCCAGCCCCGCAGCCCGGGGTGGTGGCCGGGCTCGGACAGCGCGTGCAGGGCCATCCCCAGCTCGGCCAGCGGGGATGCCACGACGGCGATCTGCTCCTGCCGCAGCCCGGTGATGTCGATGCGCACGCTCATGAGCTCATGGTGCACCGCGCCACTGACAACCCGGCCGCCGTTTGACGGCAGTCGTCAATCGACGCGACAGGGGCGCCGGCCCGGGCACAGCCTGGGACGGCCGGGGCAGCCGCGGAGCCTACGGATCCCTGTCTCCATGTCCCGAAGAGGCGATATCCCATGAGCATCACCCAGCAGTACATCCTCAACACCTACCGGGCCCGGCGCCTGTGCGAGCCCGCCCCGCCCGCCCCCGGCGCCCACGACTGGCAGCTGATGCGCGAACTGCGCGACTACCAGGCGTTGCGTGCCGTGGTGGCGGGCCGCCCGGCACGCGGCCGTCTGCGGACGGTGCTGTCCCGTTGGGTCCACGGCCGCCGCCCGCGCCCCAGCTGCTGACCACTCCCTATCCGTTCGGACGACCGCCGCCCGGGTCCCCGGCCTCCGGCAGGCGTGCCACGAACTCCCTCACCGCCGCGTTCACGTCGTCCGCCGTCCACGCCAGCCCGTCGGCCCGTACGGAGACCTCGGTGAAGGCCAGGTCCGGGCCGCCGCTCTTCCAGGGGTTGGCGAACAGCAGGGTCCCCGTCTCCTCGCCCTGCCGGAACGAGGCCTCCGTGAGGACGTCGACGTCGTACGGCAGCCAGAGCCGGAAGTCGTGGGTGTGCGGCTCGGTGGGGTGCACGCGCGCCCAGGGCAGCCCGGCCGCCGCGAACCCCTCGCGCAGCGCCGCGGCGACCACGCGCGCGTGGCGCACGTACTCCGGCAGCCGGGGAAGCTGGCGCTCCAGGCCGGCGAGGGCCGACAGCGCCGTCGGGAACTGCTGGAAGGCCATGCCGCCGTAGCGGTGGCGCCAGGCCTTGGCCTCCTCGACGAGCGCCCGGGGGCCGGCCAGCGCCGCGCCGCCGTAGGCGTCGAGCGATTTGTAGAACGAGACGTACACGCTGTCCGCGAGGTCCGCGATCCCGCTCAGCGGGCGGCCGAAGTGGACAGTGGTCTCCCACAGGCGCGCGCCGTCGAAGTGCACCACCGCGTCACGCTCGCGCGCGGCCTCCACGACCTCGGCCAGCTCCTCGAAGGAGGGCAGGACGAAACCGGCGTCCCTGAGGGGCAGTTCGAGCATCAGCGCCCCGAAAGGCTCCTCGAAGTCGCGCACCTCGTCGGCGGTCGGCAGCCGGGGCTCGCGTGTGATGTGCACCGGGCGCAATCCGCTGACTTCGGTGAACGCCTTCCGCTCGTGCACCTCCGGGTGGGCGAGCGGATGCAGGGCGACCGTGCGGCTGCCGGTGCGGCCCGCCCAGCAGCGCAGGGCCACCTGCTGGGCCATCGTGCCGGTGGGGAAGAAGGCGGCGGCCTCGGTGCCGAGCAGTCCGGCGACCTTCTCCTCCAGGGCCTCGACGACGCCCGTTCCGTACATGTCCGCGGCCTCGTCGAGGTCGTACAGGTCGTGCACGCCGTCCAGCAGCGCCAGCCGCTCCCGGAGCGTGCCCAGGAAGCCCGGACGCGCCAGAACGCGTTCCGCATGCCGCAGGACGCTGATCCGGCGCTCCCGCCGCAGCCGCGACAGCTCCTCGGACGCCGGCGCCGGCTGCTCCCGCGCCCCCTCGCCGTGCGCGCGGCCCGGCTGGCGTTCCTCCGCCTCCTCGCCGTGCGCCCGGTCCGGTTCCCGCTCCTCGGGTCCGGCCGCCGACCGGCCGTCCCCGTCCGTCGTCCGCGCCATGCCGCCCTCGTCCCCCTCCACCCTCGCCACCGTGTTCACGCCCTGGATGATGCCGTGCGCCCCCGGCGTCCGGCACCCGGTATTCCCTGCCCCGCGTGACCTGCGGAAATCCCAGGGCTTGTGGATGGCCGGCCGCCCCGCGAACCAATCGCGTTAACATGACGAGAAATCGTCCGGTACCCAGAGCGGACTGGAACGGGAAGGCCACCGTCGAGTGAGTACATTCCAACAGCCAGATCCCAAGGACCGCCCGGCGCGGCTCACCGTGGGCGTGGTCGGAGCGGGCCGGGTCGGTCCGGCACTCGCCGCGTCCCTGCAACTCGCCGGGCACCGCCCGGTCGCGGTCTCCGGGGTGTCCGACGCGTCCCGGCGGCGTGCGGCGCTGATGCTTCCGGACGTGCCGGTTGTCCCGCCCGCCGAGGTTCTGGACCGCGCGGACCTGGTCCTGCTGACCGTCCCCGACGACACCCTGCCGGGCCTGGTGCAGGGCCTCGCCGACACCGGGGCCGTACGGCCGGGACAGCTGCTCGTGCACACCTCCGGTCGGTACGGCGCACGCGTGCTCGATCCCGCCCTGCGCGCGGGAGCGCTGCCGCTCGCCCTGCATCCCGCGATGACCTTCACCGGCACCCCGGTGGACGTCCAGCGCCTGGCCGGCTGCTCCTTCGGGGTCACCGCGCCCGAGGAGCTGCGGCTGGCCGCCGAGGCGCTCGTGATCGAGATGGGCGGCGAGCCCGAGTGGATCGCCGAGGAGATGCGCCCGCTGTACCACGCGGCCCTCGCCCTCGGCGCGAACCACCTGGTCACCCTGGTCGCCGAGTCCATGGAGCTGTTGCGTACCGCGGGCGTCGAGGCCCCGGACCGCATGCTCGGCCCGCTGCTCGGCGCCGCCCTGGACAACGCCCTGCGCTCCGGCGACGCGGCCCTGACCGGTCCCGTCGCGCGCGGCGACGCGGGCACGGTCGCCGCGCATATCGCCGAGTTGCGCGCGTACGCCCCCCAGACCGTGGCCGGCTATCTGGCGATGGCCCGCGCGACCGCCGACCGGGCCCTCGCCCACGGACTGCTCAAGCCGGAGCTCGCGGAGGACCTCCTCGGGGTACTCGCCGACGGCACCCACCTGCCGGGTAATCCCGGGAGCGCGGAGAAGCCCGAGAATCCCGACAACCCTGAGAACCCTGCGAACGGGGAAGACCGATGAGCCGCCGCCCCTTCGAACTCGTCCCCACGGTGGACGACCTGCGGTACGTCCGGGACCATCAGGCGGTGCCGGGCCGAACCGCCGTCGTGATGACCATGGGCGCCCTGCACGAGGGCCACGCCACCCTGATCCGGGCGGCCCGCAAGCACGTCGGCGGCAAGGGCTTCGTGATCGTCACCGTCTTCGTGAACCCGCTCCAGTTCGGCGCGGGCGAGGACCTCGAGCGCTATCCGCGGACCCTGGACGCCGACCTCAAGGTCGCCGAACAGGCCGGGGCGGACGCCGTGTTCGCCCCCTCCGTGGACGAGGTCTACCCGGGCGGCGAGCCGCAGGTGCGGATGTCCGCGGGCCCGATGGGCGAGCGCTTCGAAGGGGCCTTCCGCCCCGGGCACTTCGACGGCATGCTCACGGTCGTCGCCAAGCTGCTGCACCTCACGCGCCCCGACGTGGCCCTGTTCGGGCAGAAGGACGCCCAGCAGCTCGCTCTGATCCGGCGAATGGTGCGCGACCTGAACTTCGGGGTGGAGATCGTCGGCGTGCCCACCGTGCGCGAGTCCGACGGGCTCGCCCTCTCCAGCCGCAACCGCTACCTCTCGCCCACCGAGCGGCACACCGCGCTCGCGCTGTCCCGGGCCCTGTTCGCGGGACGCGACCGGCACGCGGCGCAGGAGGCGCTGCGCGCGCGTGCCCGTGAGGTGCCCTCCACACACGCGCGTGCCGAGGCGCTCAGCGCGATAGGCGAGTCGCGCGCCGCCGCCGACGCGCACGCCGTGGCGAAGGCCGCGCCCGGTGGTCCCGCGGCCGTCCGCGCCACCGCCCGGCTGGTGCTGGACGAGGCCGCCCAACTGGACCCGCCGCTGGTCCTGGACTACCTGGCCCTGGTCGACCCGTCGGACTTCACCGAGGTCCCCGACGACTACACCGGCGAGGCGATCCTCGCCGTCGCCGCCCGGGTCGGGACGACCCGGCTGATCGACAACATCCCTCTCTCCTTCGGAGCCCCCGAGCCCGTCGACCCCCACGGAGCCGCCTCGTGAACAGCACAGGCATACGATTGCACGCGCCCGCACCGGGCTGGTCCATCTCCGCAGACGTGGTCGTCGTCGGCTCCGGTGTCGCCGGCCTCACCGCGGCCCTGCGCTGCGAGGCCGCGGGCCTGCGGACGGTCGTCGTCACCAAGGCCCGCCTGGACGACGGCTCCACCCGCTGGGCGCAGGGCGGCATCGCGGCGGCCCTCGGCGAGGGCGACACCCCGGCCCAGCACCTTCAGGACACGCTGGTCGCGGGGGCGGGCCTGTGTGACGAGGAGGCGGTACGCATCCTGGTCACCGAGGGCCCCGACGCGGTGCGCCGGCTCATCTCCACCGGAGCGCACTTCGACACCGACGACGAGGGCGGCATCGAACTCACCCGCGAGGGCGGCCACCACCGCCGCCGGATCGCCCACGCCGGTGGTGACGCGACCGGCGCCGAGATCTCCCGGGCACTGGTGGAGGCCGTACGCGCGCGTGGACTGCGCACGATCGAGAACGCGCTGGTTCTGGATCTGCTGAACGACGCCGAGGGCCGCACCGCCGGAGTCAGCCTGCATGTGATGGGCGAGGGCCAGCACGACGGCGTGGGCGCCGTGCACGCGCCCGCCGTGGTCCTCGCCACCGGCGGCATGGGGCAGGTCTTCTCCGCGACCACCAACCCGTCGGTGTCCACGGGCGACGGCGTGGCGCTCGCCCTGCGGGCCGGCGCCGAGGTCAGCGACCTGGAGTTCGTGCAGTTCCATCCGACGGTGCTGTTCCTCGGCCCGGACGCGGAAGGCCAGCAGCCGCTGGTCTCGGAGGCGGTGCGCGGCGAGGGCGCGCATCTCGTGGACGCGGCCGGCGTGCGCTTCATGGTCGGGCAGCACGAGCTGGCCGAACTGGCGCCCCGGGACATCGTCGCCAAGGGCATCATGCGCCGGATGCAGGAGCAGGACGCCGAGCACATGTTCCTCGACGCCCGCCACTTCGGTGCCGAGATGTGGGAGCACCGCTTCCCGACGATCCTGGCCGCCTGCCGCGCCCATGGCATCGACCCGGTCACCGAGCCCATCCCGGTCGCCCCGGCGGCGCACTACGCCTCCGGTGGCGTGCGCACCGACTCCCGCGGCCGCACGACCGTGCCGGGCCTGTACGCGTGCGGCGAGGTCGCCTGCACGGGTGTCCACGGCGCCAACCGGCTCGCCTCCAACTCCCTGCTGGAGGGCCTGGTCTACGCCGAGCGCATCGCCGCCGACATCGCACGGGGGCGGACGGAGGACGAGGACGGCCTGCACGCGCGCGTGCCCGAATACGTCCCGTATCCCGAGCGGCCCGCGCACCCGCTGCTCGCCCCGGAGGACCGGTTCACGATCCAGCGGGTCATGACGGACGGCGCCGGAGTGCTCAGGTCCGCCACGTCCCTCCAGAAGGCGGCGGACCGGCTCCAGCGGCTGCACAGCGACGCCCGCGACGCCCTCGCCGAGAACGGCAAGACCTCCGAGCCCGGCGTGGACACCTGGGAGGCCACCAACCTCCTGTGCGTGGCCCGGGTCCTGGTCGCCGCGGCCCTGGTGCGCGAGGAGACCCGCGGCTGCCACTGGCGCGAGGACCACGCCGGGCGCGACGACACCGCCTGGCGCCGCCACATCGTCGTACGGCTGAATCCGGACCGGACGCTGGCCGTACGCACCACGGACACCGCAGACTTCCCCCCGACCCTCCCCGAGTCCCCCGGCGCCGCGCGCGCCGGGCTGACCTTCCCGCAGCACCGGCCCCAGGAGCAGTGACAGAAGTGAGCACCCCCGACCTTCCCCTCGCCTCGACCGGTGGCTGCGGCGACGGCTGCGCCTGCGGCGCGGACGCCGACGAGGAATACCTGGAGTGCGGGCTCGATCCGGCACTCGCCCAGCTCCTGGCCGACGCCGGGCTCGACCCGGTGGAGGTCGAGGACATCGCCAATGTCGCCATCCAGGAGGACCTGGACCACGGCGTCGACGTGACGACGGTGGCGACGATCCCCGAGGAGGCGGTCGCCACCGGCGACTTCACCGCGCGTGAGGCCGGTGTGGTGGCGGGTCTGCGGGTCGCCGAGGCGGTCATCTCGGTGGTCTGCGCCGACGAGTTCGAGGTCGAGCGCCACGTGGACGACGGCGACCGGGTGGAGGCCGGCCAGAAGCTTCTGACCGTCACCACCCACACCCGTGACCTGCTCACCGCCGAGCGCAGCGCGCTGAACATCCTGTGCCGTCTGTCGGGCATCGCGACCGCCACGCGCGCGTGGGCGGACGCCCTGGAGGGCACCACGACGCGTGTCCGGGACACCCGCAAGACGACGCCGGGCCTGCGTGCCCTGGAGAAGTTCGCGGTCCGCTGCGGCGGCGGCGTGAACCACCGGATGTCGCTGTCGGACGCGGCGCTGGTGAAGGACAACCACGTCGTGGCGGCCGGCGGTGTCGCCCAGGCCTTCGAGGCGGTCCGCGAGATGTTCCCGGACGTCCCGATCGAGGTCGAGGTCGACACCCTGCACCAGTTGCGCGAGGTGGTGGACGCGGGCGCGGACCTGATCCTCCTGGACAACTTCACGCCGGGCGAGTGCGAGGAGGCGGTCGCGATCGTCGGCGGCCGTGCCCTGCTGGAGGCGTCGGGCCGGCTGACCTTGCAGAACGCGATGGCGTACGCGGACACGGGCGTCGACTTCCTGGCGGTCGGAGCGCTGACGCACTCCTCCCCGATCCTGGACATCGGCCTGGACCTGCGAGCGGCGGAGTAGGGAAGAGCCATGCTGCTGACCATCGACGTAGGCAACACGCACACCGTCCTGGGCCTGTTCGACGGCGAGGACATCGTCGAGCACTGGCGGATCTCCACGGACGCGCGCCGCACGGCGGACGAACTGGCGGTGCTGCTCCAGGGCCTGATGGGCATGCACCCCCTCCTCGGCGAGGAACTGGGCGACGGCATCGACGGCATCGCGATCTGCGCGACCGTGCCGTCGGTGCTGCACGAGCTGCGCGAGGTGACGCGGCGCTACTACGGCGACGTGCCCGCCGTGCTCGTGGAGCCCGGCGTGAAGACCGGCGTGCCGATCCTCACCGACAACCCCAAGGAGGTCGGCGCGGACCGCATCATCAACGCGGTCGCCGCGGTCGAGCTGTACGGGGGGCCGGCGATCGTCGTGGACTTCGGCACGGCGACGACGTTCGACGCGGTGAGCGCCCGCGGGGAGTACGTGGGCGGGGTCATCGCGCCGGGCATCGAGATCTCGGTGGAGGCGCTGGGCGTCAAGGGCGCACAGCTGCGGAAGATCGAGGTGGCGCGGCCGCGGAGCGTGATCGGCAAGAACACGGTGGAGGCGATGCAGGCGGGCATCGTCTACGGCTTCGCGGGCCAGGTCGACGGGGTCGTGAGCCGGATGGCCCGCGAACTGTCGGCCGACCCGGAGGACGTCACGGTCATCGCGACGGGCGGACTCGCCCCGATGGTCCTCGGCGAGTCCGCGGTGATCGACGAGCACGAGCCGTGGCTGACCCTGATCGGCCTGCGGCTGGTCTACGAACGGAACGTCTCCCGCATGTGAGGAGCGGCGAGGAGCCCCGCGCCGCCCCCACCTGAGGGAACCCGGAGGCGACACGGAGCCCCGAACGTCCCGTTTTGTCCGATTAGCGGTAGCGTCACCGCATGCCCACGCCATACGGATCCCGCGGCGGCCTGGCCTTCGGTGCGGAGGAGCTGCGCGTGCTCCGCCGGGCCCTCGCCCTCGCCCTCCATCCCCGCACCGTGTCCGCCGAGGACGTTCAGGACTGCCTCCGCCTCGCCGAGTCCGTCGACGAGGCGGTGCGGGAGGGCGCCCGTCTGCGGGCCTTCCTGCTGGCCGACCTCGCCCGCTATCGCGCCGCTCTCCCCGGCGCCGCAGGCGGCTATCTCGCCCTCCTGCAGGACGCCCTGCGGGCCGGCTACCGTCCGGTCCCGGACGATCTCGCGGCCCTGCGCACCCTGCGCGGCACCCCGGCCGCGACCGCCCTCCTCGACCGCTGCCGCGCCCTCGCCGAACGCGATCTGCGCGCCCGCCTCGCTCCCCGCGGTGCCACGGTCCCCGCCTGCCGGGCCCGGCTCACGGCCCTCCCGGGCGGCCGCGGCGGCGCGGAGGAACCGGCCGGGAAGCCCGTCCGCAAACCCGGCGACAAACCGGCCGACAAGCCCGAGAAGCCCGGGCCGCGCCCCGAGCCGCAGTCCCCGCGCCCGCAGCGCCCCATCCCCACCCCCGGCGAGGTCTTCCCGCCCAAGCGCAAGCCGGGACCCCCGCACGCGCGGCAGCGGCTCGCCGTCGGCTAGCCCGGCACCCCACCCCTCGTACCAGCCCCTGTCCGGTAAGGCCACCCGACCGGGATCCATCGGACAGGGCCTGGCTACTCTGGACACATGGACTATGTCTCCGCGCTCGTGCCCCCGGTCGTCATGGCCGTGTTCTTCATCGGGCTCATCAGGGTGATCGTGAAGACCCAGGGCGGCGCCAACAAGGCCAAGGAGGACGCGGCCGTGGACGCGGCGCTCGCGCACGCGGAGAGCGCCTCCCAGGGCGCCCGCGTCACCCAGGACTGAGGAACCGGCTCGCCCCGAACCGGCGCCGGCCGCACCGGCGGCACAGCGCGCCATCCGGCGTGCGTCTCACTCGCTTTTCGAGATGTACGCCCTTTTTGTCGCCTTTCGCAGGATAAGTGCCCGTCCGGCAGGCCATGGGTGACATCTCCCACTATTGTGCTGAGGGTGCCCCGCCCCTTGGGAGAACTCGAAGACGCGGTCATGACGCGGGTGTGGAAGTGGAACCGCCCGGTGACCGTTCGAGAAGTCCTGGAAGACCTTCAACAGGAACGGTCCATCGCGTACACCACGGTGATGACCGTGCTGGACAATCTCCATCAGAAGGGCTGGGTCCGCCGCGAGGCGGAAGGCCGGGCCTATCGATATGAGGCCGTCTCCACCCGCGCCGCCTACGCGGCCGCACTGATGAACGACGCCTGGTCGCAGAGCGACAACCCGGCCGCCGCACTCGTCGCCTTCTTCGGGATGATGAGCGACGAACAGCGGCAGGCACTCAAGGACGCCATGCGCATCGTGCAGGGCCCGGCGAGTGCACCGGAGCCCGAAGGCGGCGAAACGGCGTCCGGCACGGAAGCCGGAGGCAGCGAAACGCCGACCGCCGCGGAAGCCGCAGGCATCGAAACCGTATCCCCCGCGGAAGCCGAATCCCCCGAATCCGCGGCACCCTCCGATCGGCCGGCCGGGAGCGCCGGCGACAACCCCGGCGGAACCCCGGGGGAGAACCCCGCCGGGATGCGGGACGAGAAGAACCCCGCCTCGGACGGGGGCGGCACCGGGCGATAGCGTCCGCCCATGCCAGCAGAGAGCCCCACCGCAAAAGCTGTCACCGTCCGGCGGGCCCGGACGACCGATGTCCCGGCGGTGCGCCGCCTCCTCGACGCCTACGTCCGGCGCGGCATCCTGCTCGACAAAGCGACGGTCACGCTTTACGAGGACATCCAGGAGTTCTGGGTGGCGGAACGCGACGACAACAGCGAGGTCATCGGCTGCGGAGCGCTGCACGTCATGTGGGAAGACCTGGCGGAAGTGCGCACTCTCGCGGTGAAGCCCGAGACCACGGGACTCGGTGTCGGGCACCAGTTGCTGGAGAAGTTGCTCCAGACCGCCCGCTGGCTCGGCGTTCGCCGCGTTTTCTGCCTGACCTTCGAAGTGGAGTTCTTCGGGAAGCACGGCTTCGTCGAGATCGGCGAGACGCCTGTGGACACCGATGTGTACGCGGAGCTGTTGCGTTCCTATGACGAGGGCGTGGCGGAGTTCCTCGGTCTCGAACGAGTGAAACCGAACACCTTGGGCAACAGCCGGATGCTTCTGCATCTGTGATCGTCAAGGGATCGCCCGGACTATTCGGCCCCTGCTTCCGCCGGACAGCGTTGCCCAGGTTCCCTATGTCCGAAACGCGTATGTTTCCGGGCCGTCTGCCGCAGGGTGACCTCTCCCGGGGGTTTGTGTTTTTCCAGCAAAAGCGGTTTGCTTTCCGACGTACTGCAGTACTGCATATAACAGGGGACGCGAAACAAGCGGCGCAGGCCGCACTCCCTCGGCCCTGAAGTTATCGATGAAAGGAAATCCGGTGGCACAGAAGGTTCAGGTCCTTCTTGTCGACGACCTCGACGGTGGCGAGGCGGATGAGACCGTCACGTTCGCGCTCGACGGCAAGACGTACGAGATCGACCTCACGACCGCCAACGCCGACAAGCTCCGTGGCCTTCTCGACCCCTACGTGAAGGGTGGCCGTCGTACCGGTGGCCGCGCGGCCGGCGGACGCGGCAAGACCCGCGCAGCCGCTTCCGGTGGCAGCCAGGACACCGCGCAGATCCGCGCCTGGGCGAAGGAGAACGGCTACGAGGTCAACGACCGCGGCCGTGTTCCGGCGTCCATCCGCGAGGCCTACGAGAAGGCCAACGCCTGAGCGCACGCGCGGCGCAGCCGCACCCGGTGGCACTGCGTGGCCATCGTGTCGACCAGCCGCACGAGATCGGGGGCGCCCCCAACGCCCCCCATGGCCGACAGGGTCGGCAGCAGCAGTTCGATATCGCTTCCCGGCTCGGGGGGCCGCAGCCAGACGGCGGCCCCCTGTGAACCGGTCAGGTCCGGGGAGAGCGGCCGGACCGCGCCCGCCGGGGGCAGGGGGGCGACGGCCGGGCCCGGAAAGCCGGAGCCCGGGGAGCCGGCGGCGGGCGCCCGCCCTGGTGGCAGCGGCGCCTCGATGTGCCCGCCCGCTCCGATGGCGGTGAGATCCACGGCCAGGGAGCGCCACTCCAGCCAGTCGAGCAGCCCCGGCAGCTCGTCCGCGCTGCCCGCGGCCACCAGCAGCCGCATCCGGTCCCCGTGCAGCGCCACGGGCGACAGCGGCCCCAGATGCCGCAGCGCGGCCGAACCGGCCTCGGCGGGGACCTCCAGAACGTCGAAGCGCACGCCTGTGACCAGCCGCAACGGCTTCCCGGGAACGGTGGCCCAGCCCAGCCCGTCCTCGTACCAGCGGCGCGCCGTCTCGTCCGGGTCGCGCGGTGGGCGGGGGAGGGGGACCGTGGAAAGCAGGGGCACTGTGTGGACCATGCCCCGAGCAACAGCCCGAAGAGGCCCCAAGTTACGCTGGGTGGTGCAATGACTGCGCAGAGTGCCGGGAAAGAGGGCGTGCGGGGGTGTTCGGCAGCGCAAGGATGTTCGCCCGTAGCGGAGGGAACCGGTGCGCGCGGCATGGACTGTCCGTGCGTACGGGTAAGACATCCCTAGTGGGAGGGGGCGACACGCAGGACGGGCCGCCTCACGTTCGCCATAGGCGTACTGGCGAGTGGGGTATCTGCCTGGCCTGCGGGAACATCGTCTCGCACCATCGGGTTGGAGCAGATGTCGGCGTTCGGGGTCAGGAGGCCAAGGACGGTGTCGGCAGTTGGAATGAGCGGTCCCCGCTTGCGGGACTAAGCTGCGGAAGGACAGGGAGGGGAGCGTCCCCTTACTGCCTGACCGCTCTGAGGAGCGATTAACGATGTTCGAGAGGTTCACCGACCGCGCGCGGCGGGTTGTCGTCCTGGCTCAGGAAGAAGCCCGGATGCTCAACCACAACTACATCGGCACCGAGCACATCCTCCTGGGCCTGATCCACGAGGGTGAGGGTGTCGCCGCTAAGGCCCTGGAGAGCCTCGGGATTTCGCTCGAGGCGGTCCGCCAGCAGGTGGAGGAGATCATCGGCCAGGGCCAGCAGGCCCCCTCCGGTCACATCCCCTTCACTCCCCGTGCCAAGAAGGTCCTGGAGCTGTCGCTCCGCGAGGCTCTTCAGCTGGGCCACAACTACATCGGCACGGAGCACATCCTGCTCGGCCTGATCCGTGAGGGCGAGGGCGTCGCCGCCCAGGTCCTGGTCAAGCTGGGCGCAGACCTCAACCGTGTCCGCCAGCAGGTCATCCAGCTGCTGTCGGGCTACCAGGGCAAGGAGACCGCCACCGCCGGCGGGCCGGCCGAGGGCACGCCCTCGACCTCCCTCGTCCTGGACCAGTTCGGCCGGAACCTCACCCAGGCCGCTCGTGAGTCCAAGCTCGACCCGGTCATCGGGCGCGAGAAGGAGATCGAGCGGGTCATGCAGGTGCTGTCCCGCCGGACCAAGAACAACCCGGTCCTCATCGGCGAGCCCGGCGTCGGCAAGACGGCGGTCGTCGAGGGCCTGGCGCAGGCCATCGTCAAGGGCGAGGTGCCCGAGACCCTCAAGGACAAGCACCTCTACACCCTCGACCTGGGCGCGCTGGTCGCCGGTTCCCGCTACCGCGGTGACTTCGAGGAGCGCCTGAAGAAGGTGCTCAAGGAGATCCGCACCCGCGGCGACATCATCCTGTTCATCGACGAGCTGCACACGCTGGTCGGTGCGGGTGCCGCCGAGGGCGCCATCGACGCGGCTTCCATCCTGAAGCCGATGCTGGCCCGCGGTGAGCTCCAGACGATCGGTGCGACCACGCTCGACGAGTACCGCAAGCACCTGGAGAAGGACGCGGCCCTGGAGCGCCGCTTCCAGCCCATCCAGGTCGCGGAGCCGTCCCTGCCGCACACCATCGAGATCCTCAAGGGTCTGCGCGACCGTTACGAGGCTCACCACCGCGTCTCCATCACGGACGAGGCCCTGGTCCAGGCCGCCACCCTGGCCGACCGCTACATCTCGGACCGCTTCCTGCCCGACAAGGCGATCGACCTGATCGACGAGGCGGGTTCCCGGATGCGCATCCGCCGGATGACCGCTCCGCCGGACCTGCGTGAGTTCGACGAGAAGATCGCGGCCGTCCGCCGGGACAAGGAGTCCGCGATCGACTCCCAGGACTTCGAGAAGGCCGCGTCTCTCCGTGACAAGGAGAAGCAGCTGCTCGCCGCGAAGGCCAAGCGGGAGAAGGAGTGGAAGGCCGGCGACATGGACGTCGTCGCCGAGGTCGACGGCGAGCTGATCGCCGAGGTCCTGGCCACCGCCACGGGCATCCCGGTGTTCAAGCTCACCGAGGAGGAGTCCAGCCGGCTGCTCCGCATGGAGGACGAGCTGCACAAGCGGGTCATCGGCCAGGTGGACGCCGTCAAGGCGCTCTCGAAGGCGATCCGCCGTACGCGTGCGGGCCTGAAGGACCCGAAGCGTCCGGGTGGTTCGTTCATCTTCGCGGGCCCGTCCGGTGTCGGTAAGACCGAGCTGTCCAAGGCGCTCGCCGAGTTCCTGTTCGGTGACGAGGACGCGCTGATCTCCCTCGACATGTCGGAGTTCAGCGAGAAGCACACGGTGTCGCGTCTCTTCGGTTCGCCCCCCGGATACGTGGGCTACGAGGAGGGCGGCCAGCTGACGGAGAAGGTGCGCCGCAAGCCGTTCTCGGTCGTCCTCTTCGACGAGGTCGAGAAGGCCCACCCGGACATCTTCAACTCGCTGCTCCAGATCCTGGAGGACGGTCGTCTGACCGACTCCCAGGGCCGGGTCGTGGACTTCAAGAACACGGTCATCATCATGACGACCAACCTCGGCACCCGGGACATCTCCAAGGGCTTCAACCTGGGCTTCGCCGCCGCGGGCGACACGAAGACCAACTACGAGCGCATGAAGAACAAGGTGTCGGACGAGCTGAAGCAGCACTTCCGCCCCGAGTTCCTCAACCGCGTCGACGACGTGGTCGTCTTCCCGCAGCTGACCCAGATCGACATCCTGGCGATCGTCGACCTGATGATCAGCAAGGTCGACGAGCGGCTCAAGGACCGGGACATGGGCATCGAGCTCGCCCAGTCCGCCAAGGAGCTGCTGGCCAAGAAGGGCTACGACCCCGTGCTGGGCGCCCGGCCGCTGCGCCGCACGATCCAGCGCGAGATCGAGGACACGCTCTCCGAGAAGATCCTTTTCGGCGAGCTGCGTCCGGGCCACATCGTGGTCGTCGACACGGAGGGCGAGGGCGACAGCCAGACCTTCACCTTCCGCGGTGAGGAGAAGTCGGCACTGCCGGACGTTCCGCCGATCGAGCAGGCGGCCGGTGGCGGTCCGAACCTGAGCAAGGAGGCGTAAGCCTCCGCGGCTTTCGCAAAGGGGCTGCCCCGGGACCTCGGTCCCGGGGCAGCCCCTTTTTGCCGCGCGCTTTCCCTCGTCCCCGGAAACAGGAAATGGCCTTTCCGCCGTGGGGCATGGAGCCCGCCTGGCGGTGACATGGTCCACAGGAGCGCGGACGGTACTACAGCATCTAGCAGGAGAACGTTATCGACAAAAGGGACATTTAGCCTTTGGGTGCGGGAAGGGACGCGTGAATGGCGCCCGGTCGGGCGCTTTCACCGGCTTCCTAATGGACATCCCTTACGTCAAGAGGGCGGAATTCGCGCCCGGTATGTACGAAGAATCGTCGTAGTGCACGGTTTTCGGGGCGTCGGGGGGTGCTTGCGTCAACCGGCGGGAGGGGGCGGGCCGGTCACACCGGCAAGGACTTCGCAGTGCCGAGCGGTACCCCGGTCGCCGCCGTGCACGGCGGCACCGACGTCAAGGCCGGCGGCAACGGGGCAGGTGACGGGGCGGCCTACGCCGTGAACCCCCTCGCCTTTCTGTGCGCGAGGGGCGTGGCGGTCCGAGCCGGGCGGTGACCGGCCGGGGTGCCGCTACGACGCCTGAGGCTCTGCGTGCGCCTGGGTCACCAGGTCGATGGCGACCTCCAGGACCGCCTTGCGCTTGTCCTCCTCGTCGCCCTCGACCTCCCGGAGGACGAACATCCCGGCGTGGAGCGTGAACAGCGCGCTGATGCAGCGGACCTGGTCGGTCAGCGAGGCGTCCGGGTCCCGGATGATGTCGCGCATCTGGAGCATCCGGTCCTTGAACTCGTTGCCGATGCTCAGCTCGCGGATCGCGGCCTGGTTCTCCTGCATGAAGCGGAACAGCGGGGCGGCGCCGACCAGTGCCTCGCTGTAGCGGCGCAGCACCTCCCGCTTGGTCTCCAAGGTGTGCGGCTGTGCCTTGCCCCACTCGATCAGCTCGTCCATCGGGCGGGACATGTCCTCGAAGATGCTGACCAGGATCTCTTCCTTGGTCTTGAAGTGGTAGTAGAGGGCCGCCTTGGTGACCTCCAGGCGCTCGGCGATCTCCCGCAGCGAGGTCTTCTCGTAGCCCTGCTCGGCGAAGAGTTCGAGCGCCACGTCCTGGATCCGCTGGCGCGTGTCCCCGCGCCGCTGCCGCCTGGTGCCGTCCATGGTCGTGCCGCCCATCCTCGTACTCCTCGGACTTCGGATACCTGCTTACCGCCCGACAGGCAGGCCCGCCAAACTTACTTGACGCCCGGCTAGTTCCGGGGCTACCTTCCCTCAGTGTAGTCAACTAGCCGGTCGGCAAGTAAGTAGCCGGGCGGCCCGCAATACCTAGGGGAGTGGGGAGCATGGCGGACAACACGGCATCGCCCGAGACCGAGAAACAGCCACGGAGCGTGCGCGTCGTCCTGCTCGCGCTGATGATCACGATGATGCTCGCGATGCTCGACAACATGATCGTGGGCACCGCGATGCCGACAATCGTGGGCGAGCTCGGCGGGCTACAGCACCTTTCCTGGGTGGTGACCGGGTACACGCTCGCGACCGCCGCCTCCACCCCGCTGTGGGGCAAGATCGGCGACATGTACGGGCGCAAGGGCGCCTTCATGAGCTCGATCGTGATCTTCCTGATCGGTTCGGCGCTCAGTGGCATGGCGCAGAACATGGGCCAGCTCATCGGTTTCCGCGCCGTGCAGGGCCTCGGCGCAGGCGGCCTCATGGTCGGGGTCATGGCCATCATCGGCGACCTGATCCCGCCGCGGGAGCGCGGCAAGTACCAGGGCATGATGGCCGGCGTCATGGCTCTCGCGATGATCGGCGGCCCGCTGGTCGGCGGCACGATCACCGACCACTGGGGCTGGCGCTGGGCCTTCTACATCAACCTGCCGCTCGGCATAGTCTCCCTGGTCGCGATCAGCGCCGTACTGCATCTGTCCAGGAAGCGCGCCAAGACCCGGATCGACTACCTCGGCGCCGCTCTGCTCACGGTCGGCATCACCTCCATCGTGCTGGTCACCACCTGGGGCGGGACCCAGTACGCCTGGACCTCCGCGCGGATCATGGAGCTGATCGGCATCGGTGTCGCCGCGCTCGTCGGGTTCGTGTTCTGGCAGACCAAGGCCGCCGAGCCGGTCGTGCCGCTGCACATCTTCCGCAGCCGCAACTTCTCGCTGATGTCGGCGATCGGGTTCATCACCGGCTTCGTGATGTTCGGAGCGACGCTGTTCCTGCCGCTGTACCAGCAGGCGGTGCAGGGCGCGTCCGCGACCAACTCCGGGCTGCTGCTCCTGCCGATGCTCGGCGCGATGCTCGTCGTGTCGATGATCGCGGGCCGGGTCACCACCAACAGCGGGCGCTACAAGGTCTTCCCGCTGGTCGGAAGCGTGCTGATGATCATCGGTCTGTTCCTGCTGTCCCAGATGGACACGGGCACGACCCGCTTCACCTCGGGCGTGTACATGGCCGTCCTGGGCGCCGGTATGGGGTGCCTGATGCAGATCACTATGCTGGTGGCGCAGAACAGCGTGGAGATGAAGGACATGGGCGTCGCGTCGTCGTCCACCACCCTGTTCCGTACGCTCGGCTCCTCCTTCGGTGTCGCGATCATGGGCGCGCTGTTCAACAACCGGGTGCAGGACGTGATGTCCCAGCGCGCGGGCGCCCTCGGTTCGAAGATCACCGAGCAGTCCGCCCAGCTCGACGCGAAGAGCCTGGAGAAGCTGCCGGTGGCGGCCCGTGAGGCGTACCAGTACGCGGTGTCGGCGGGCACGCACTCGGCCTTCCTGCTGGGCTCGGTGGTGGCCGTGGCGGCGCTGGTGGCCGCGGTCTTCGTGAAGGAGGTGCCGCTGCGCGGCGCCGGACCGAACAAGCAGGCCGGGGACGCGGCTGGGGACGCCGCGGAGGTGCAGCCGACGGTGGCAGAGGCCGTCTGACGCACATCCCCCGGCCCCGACGGCCCCCGGAGCCGCGCTCCGGGGGCCGTCGCCGTTCCGTGCGCCGGTGCGCCGGAAGTCTTCGCCGTAGAGCGCCGCCGTGCCCTGTCAGTGCCCCGTGGCAGCATCGAGAGGTGGACAAGATGCGGCAGCTCAGGCTCGCCAAGGACGCGATGGACCGGGACTGGGCCGACCCCGGGCTCGACCTCGACGCCGTGGCCGCCCACGCCGGGTACTCGCGGTATCACTTCATCCGGGCCTTCAAGGCCGCCTACGGCGAGACCCCCGGCCAGTATCTGACGCACCGGCGGATCGAGCGGGCCGAGGAGATGCTGCGGACGGCGAACCTGACGGTGACCGAGATCTGCCACCTCGTGGGCTTCAGCAGCGTCGGCACGTTCTCCGCCCGGTTCAAGACCTGGACCGGCCTCACACCCAGCGAGTACCGGACCAAGCACGTGGGCCGCGGCGCCGCACTCATACCCGGGTGCTACGCGATGCTCTGGGCCGGCGGCTTCCGCCCGGGGGCCGGGGGCCGGTAGCGCAATTCCGGAGAAGCGGACTGAGGGCCGTGCTGCCTACGGTGGCAACGCAACCACACCTCGCATCACCCGGGAGAACGACATGATCAAGGGCCTCGCCATCACCACCGTCTGGGTCCTGGACCAGGACCGGGCCAAGGAGTTCTACACACAGAAGCTCGGCCTCGAGGTCCGTACGGACATGACCATGGGCGACGGCGGCATGCGCTGGCTGACCGTCGGCGCCCCGGACCAGCCCGACGTGGAGCTGACGCTCATGGTGCCGGGCCCGCCCGCGATGGACCCCGAGTCCGCCGAGATGATGAGGAAGCTCATCGCCAAGGGCGCCCTCGGCGCGGGAGTGCTGGCCACCGACGACATCCACGGGGACTACGAGAAGCTCAAGGAGCGCGGCGTGGAGTTCCTCCAGGAGCCGCAGGAGCGCCCCTACGGCATCGAGGCGCTCTTCCGTGACGACTCCGGCAACTGGTTCTCCTTCACCCAGCGCCGGGAGGGCGACCTGGACCTCGACAAGGAGTGGGCCCGGTAGTCCCCGGAGGCACCGGCTCCCGGAAGGAGGGCCGGGCGTCCACCCTCCGGAGCCCGGCCGCCGGTCGGTGAGCCGGCGATTCTGCCGCCGGTCGGTGAGCCGCCGGTCGGCGAGCCGGAGATTCAGGCGCCGGACAGCGGTCTGCCGGTCTTTGCCCGCCGGCCGGGTGGCCGGAGATTCAGCCGCCGGACAGCGGCAGCCTCGGGAAGCTTCCCGTGTTCGTCGGTGCGTGCTCCGGCAGCCACAGCACCGCCACCGCCCCCTCGGCCGGCACATCCTCCGGCGCGCCGGCCGGCCGTACGTTGCGAAACGTCAGGCGCGCGCCCAGCACCCGCGCCTGGCCGGCCGCGATCGTCAGGCCGAGGCCATGGCCCTGCCCCGAGCGGTCCGAGCTGCCCGTACGGAAGCGGCTCGGTCCCTGGGCCAGCAGCTCCTCCGGGAAGCCCGGCCCGTGGTCCCGTACCCGGATCACCCGGCCCTCGACCGACACCTCGATCGGCGGCTTGCCGTGCCGGGCCGCGTTGGCCAGCAGATTGAACAGCACACGCTCGAGGCGGCGAGGATCCGTGGTGACCTCCGACTCGTGGATCACCCGGACCTCGACATCGGCGTCCTTCGCGGCCACCCGCCGGGTGATGAACTCCCCGAGCATGATGTCCTGGAGCTCCGCCCGCTCGGAGGCGCCGTCCAGCCGGGCGACCTCCAGGACGTCCTCCACCAGCGTGCGCAGGGCCTGCGCACGGTCCAGCACCAGTTCCGTGGGCCGCCCCGGCGGGAGCAGCTCCGCCGCCGTGATCAGGCCGGTGACGGGCGTGCGCAGCTCGTGCGCGATGTCCGCGGTCACCCGGCGCTCCGCCTCCAGACGCAGCCGCAGCGCGTCCGCCATCGCGTCCACCGCGCGGGCCAGGTCGTCGGTCTCGTCGCGCACCACCCCGCCGATCGCCTCGCGCACGCGGACGTCGGTCTCGCCCTTGGCGACCCGGTTCGCCGCGGCCGCCGCCTTGCGCAGGCGCCGCGACAACTGCCCGCCGATCAGCACGCCGAGTGCCGAGCCACCGAGGACCACGGCGATCGAACCGATGATCAGGGCCTGGTCGAGGTCCTTCATCACATCGGCGCTGCGGTCGGTGAAACGGGTGTGCAGGGACAGCACCCGGCCGTCCTTGAGCGGCACTGCCGCCCAGATGTCCGGCACACCGTGCGCACCCTCGGAGACATAGGTGGCCCGCCGGCCCTTCATGACCTTCTGGAGCAGATCCCGGGGGATGGTCGGGTCGTCGACCTTGACGCCGAAGGTCTGGGTGCGCCCGGACTCGTACATCCGCTGGGCCACCTGGATACGTTCGATGGCGAGGTCGCGCGAGTTGTCGAGCATCGACACCCGCGCCGCGTTGTGCACGACCAGGCTGAGCGCGATCGCGACCAGCGCGCCGACCAAGGCGATCGCCGCGCTGAGCTTCCATCTGAGGCCGGTCCGTATGGCCGGGTCGTCCGTGATCAGGCGGCCGAGGATCCCGCGCATACTCCTGCTCAGGCCTTCAACTTGTAGCCGAAGCCGCGGACCGTCTCGATCCGGTCCTGCCCGATCTTCGTGCGCAGCCGCTGCACATGGACGTCGACGACCCGGGTGTCACCGCCCCAGCCGTAGTCCCACACCCGCTCCAGCAGCTTGTCGCGCGACAGCACGGTGCCCGGTGCCGAGGAGAACTCCAGCAGCAGCCGCATCTCGGTCGGCGTGAGCGCCACCGGCTGTCCCGAGCGCCGTACCTCCATGCCCTCGGTGTCGATCTCCAGTTCGCCGAAGGTGAGCGTGCCGTCTCCCAGGGACGAGGAGTCCTCGCTGCCCCGGTCGGCGCCGCTCGCGTGCCCGAAGCGGCGCAGCACCGCACGGATGCGCGCGACCAGCACGGCGCCGTCGAACGGCTTGGTCACATAGTCGTCGGCGCCCGCCTCCAGGCCGAGCACGACGTCGATCGAGTCGGCGCGCGCCGAGACCATGATCACGGGGACGGTCGACTCGTCCCGGATGCGGCGGCACAGACTGACGCCGTCCAGTCCGGGGAGCATCACGTCCAGCAGCGCGATGTCGGGGCGGCGGGCGCGGAACGCCTCCAGGCCCGACAGTCCGTCGGGCATGGCGGTGACCGCGAAGCCGTCCCGCTCCAAGGCGAGCTGGGTGGCCTCGCGGATCACATCGTCGTCCTCGACGAACAGGACGTGGGTCTGCTCTGCCATCCGCTCTCTCAGTTCCCCGTCGGGGCGGGCTTGTCGTCGTTGCCCACCGCGTTGCTGTACACGTTGCGCGTGCTGGACACCACGGCGAAATGGCGTGCCGTCCAGCGGTAGGTGATCACTTCCTCGCTTGAGGGGTACGACACCGGGTCGCCCTTCTCGTACATCTGCTGGGTCACCACCAGGTCACCGCGGTCTATCTCCGCGTAGACCGGAGGCTCCTCGGCCCGGAACACATTCTCGTACCTGTGATTCTCCATGCGGTACACGTACGAGCCGAGACCGACCGCGTCGCTGCACGTCATCACGTTCACGACGATGTCGTTCGCGGTGCCGCCGGTGACGTCGCCGTACGAGACGTCGACAGGGTACTCATCGGCCACGCATGGTTTCAGATCGTCCTTGACCGCCTTCGCGACCTTCGGATCGTCCTTGACCATGTTGACCACGTCCAGCCGCGTGGGCTCTTTCCTGGTCGGCGAGGCGGAGGGTGTGGCGGCGCTCGCGACCACCGGATCGTGGCCCGCCGGACCCTCGTCCCGCGCGCCCGTGCCACCGGTGGCGCAGGCGGAGACGAAAAGCCCGAGGGCGACGACCGCGGTCACCGCCGCCATCGTCGCCTTGAGGGCCCCGCTGGGCCGTATGGCCCCTGTGCCTAGGCCGCGCAACGCTCCCGCTCCTCACGCTCCAGCGCGCGTGCGTCCAGGTCGCGGGCCTCCAGCTCCTCCCGGAGCCGGGCGAGCGCCCGGTGCAGCGTGCTCTTGACCGTACCGGCCGACATGCCGAGGGCGGCGGCCGTCTCCTCCGTGGACATCTGCTCCCAGTGTCGCAGCACCACGACACTGCGCTGCTTCGGAGCGAGCACTTTGAGGACGTCCATCAGCAGGGCCCGGTCGGCGTGCTGCTCGGTGGAATCCTCGACGCAGGCGTCCGGGAGCTGTTCGGTGGGGACCTCCTCCAGCTTGCGGGCCCGCCACCACTCGGTGCGCGTGTTGATCATGACGCGGCGCAGATAGGCGTCCGCCAGACGCTTGTCGGCGATGCCGTCCCAGCGGCCGTACGTGCGCACCAGAGCGGTCTGCAGCAGGTCCTGGGCGTCGGTCGGGTCGGGCACCAGTCGGCGGGCGCTGCGCAGCAGCGCCTCCTGACGGGTACGTACGTACTCTTCGAATTCGAGCACCTCGCCGTGCGCCATTCCAACCGCCTCCGATCCCCGTTTCCGACCCGTTCGCCGGCTGTGTTCCGCAGCCGAACCGAGTGCCGGTACCGCAAAGTCCGTATGAGCCGTCCCCGGCTCCTGCACCGGTCCATCCCCGGCACGCATATGAAGTTACGGACGGGTTGTCACGGCGTTGTCCGAGCCAGCCTGCGGAGAGCGCTCGGCTGTCCGTCGGTTGTGTAACAGAGCGAGGAACGGGGTAAAGAGAGGCGGGAGTTGGGGAGGGTATGGGGGGATTTGTCCGTGTGTTGGGTCGAGAACTCTGTGAAGTAACGAGGTAACGGCTGTGAGCGGACAAGCCGTGGGCTGATCCAGGACTGTGCGCCGGCGGAGCGGTGGGGGTACGAGGACCGCCCGGGCGCGGGAGTGAGGTCGCGCGCCCGGGCGGGCGGGATCAGGTGAGCGGAAGGCGGTAGAGGCCGCCGGAGAGGGGCTCCACCAGGCCGTCGGAGACCAGCCCGTCCAGGGCACGGGCGCGCTGCACCGGGTCCTCCCAGACCCGGTCGAGGGCCGACTGGGGGACCGGCCCCATCGCCTCACGCAGCACGGCCAGCAGCCGGCCGCGCACCTGACGGTCCGTCCCCGCGTAGGTCTGGCCGCGCCGCGGCGGGCCGTCGTGCTCCGGCTTCCCGGCCAGCCGCCAGGCGCACTGCGCGGCGATCGGGCAGCGGTGACACGTCTCGTTCTTCGCGGTGCAGATCAGCGCGCCCAGCTCCATGGAGGCGGCGGCCCAGCGGGACGCCGTGCGCTCGTCCTCGGGCAGCAGCGCACGGGCGAGCCTGCGTTCCGCGGCGGTGGTGGCGTTGGGCGGGTACTGGACCCCGGTGACCGCGCGCGCGAGGACGCGCCGGACGTTGGTGTCGAGGACGGGGTGCCGCTGGCCGTAGGCGAAGGACGCGACGGCGGCGGCGGTGTACTCGCCGATGCCGGGCAGGGCGAGCAGCTGGGCGTGATCGGTGGGTACGTCGCCGCCGTGCCGCTCCGTTATGGCCACGGCGGCGCCGTGCAGGCGCAGGGCGCGGCGCGGATAGCCGAGGCGGCCCCAGGCGCGGACGGCCTCGCCCGGGGGTTCCTTGGCGAGGTCGGCGGGGCGCGGCCAGCGGGAGAGCCACTGCTCGTAGACGGGCAGGACGCGGTTGACCGGCGTCTGCTGCAGCATGAACTCACTGACCATCACGCCCCACGGCCCGGCCTCCGGGCGTCGCCAGGGGAGATCGCGGGCGTGCTCGTTGAACCAGGCGATGACCGGGGCGTGCAGAGCCCCGCCGGGGGCCCGGCCCGTGAGGTCGTCGGTCTGGGCGGGTTCGGGGGCGGGAGTGGGCACGGGGGTGGGGGTGGTGGGTGCAGTCATGACGCTTTCGATCCTGCCACGTGAGGGGCGCTGGGGTGGGGGACCGGCCCGGCTGGGGGTGTTGTGTCGGTGGGCCTGGGGTCCGGCCGGGGGCGGGGTGGGGGAAGGGCGCGGCGTTCGGCGGAGTCCGGCGGGCGGGGCGCGAGGAGGTGACGGCGGAGGGCGGCGCGGGATGATGATCCGGAAAAGTTGATGCGGGGGCGGCGGGTGGGGCAAGGCCCGGCTCGGATCTCTCGTACAGTTTTCGCCGTGGGATCTCTGCGCAATCCGGTCGGGCCGCTTCCCTCCTCCATCTACTGGCGACGGAGGGCCGTACTGCTGTCTGTGCTAGCCCTGTTGGCGCTGCTGATCGCCTGGGCGGTCACGGCCGGTGGCGGCGGTGGCAAGAACAAGGCGGACGGCTCGAACGGCCAGCACCCCACGTCCTCCATCACTCCCGGTCCGTCCGGAACCGGACCGGCGATCAGCCAACATCCGGGCGGGCGGGACGAGTCGGGCGGCGGAGACGGTTCCGGGTCGGCGGGTTCGTCCGGATCGTCGGGGTCCGACGGCTCGGGTGGATCGGGTACGGCGTCCGGGGCATCGGACACGGGATCCGGGGGGTCGGACGGCGGCGGCAACGGCGGTTCCGCCGGGGGCCAGTTGCCAGCCGGCGCCGGGGCGTCCCTGCCCAACTGCACGCCGGGCGCGGTGCAGTTCACGCTGCGGAGCGTCCACAACACCTACGAGCCCGGAGACACCCCCGCGTTCGAGCTGGACGCGAAGAACTCCACCGGCAGCGACTGCAAGATCGATCTGGGCCCCAGGAGTGCCGTGTTGACGGTCACCCAGACCGGCAGCGACAACGACGTGTGGTCCTCGGCCGACTGCCCGAGCGGCTCGGGAAGCGTGCTGTTCCGCGTGCCCGCGAACGCCCATGTCACCTACACGGTGAAGTGGGACCGCAAGCAGAGCGCCCCGAACTGCGCGACACCGCCGACGGGTTCGGTGCCCCCGGGAACCTATCTGGTCGAGGCGAAGGTCCCCGGTTTCCCGAAGGCCCAGACGTCGTTCGTGCTGTCGAAGGACTGATGCGGTCTCCCGACAGGGCCCGGGCCCGTCGGGAGGACGGATGGGTGAGGGCCCGGGTCCGGTCAGGAGGACGGGCGGGTGAGGGCCCGGCGCCGGCGCTTGCCGAGCGGGGCCTCGGAGAGGTCCTCGGCGCTGGAGCGGAGGTTCTTGTAGCCGTACCCGCGCTCGGTGAGCCAGGCCCTCGTGGAGGCCTCGGCGCGCTCCGTCGCGGTCAGGATGTCCTCCTCGGCCTCGCCCGAGTCGAGGAAGCGGAAGGTGAAGGCGGAGCGGGCCGCGAGGTCGTAACTGAGGTGGCCCTCGGGGGTGAAGGCCGCGCGCAGCACGTCGTGCTCGGCGGCGCGTGCCAGGAGTTCGGCGCGTTGCCCGTCGCCGAGCCCGTCGAAGACGCCGCGGACGGTGATCCGGAACGTTCGGGTAGTCATCCTCCGAACGTAGAGGCGGCAGCGAAGCCGCTCCACCGGTTTTCCGGCGGGTCCCCGTCCCTCACCGCGCACCGCGCCCTGCCACCGGACCGGACCCACGTGGCCCGGCCGCAGGATGCCGCCGGAGGCTAGACGTACCGCTCGAGGATCGACGACTCCGCCAGTCGCGACAGGCCCTCGCGGACGCTGCGCGCCCGGGCCTCCCCGACGCCGTCCACCGTCTGGAGGTCGTCGACGCTCGCCGCGAGCAGCTTCTGGAGGCCCCCGAAGTGGTCCACCAGGCGGTCGATGATCGCGCCGGGCAGCCGCGGAACCTTCGCGAGCAGACGGAAGCCGCGCGGGGACACGGCCGAGTCGAGTGCCTCGGGGGAACCGGTGTAGCCCAAGGCGCGGGCCACCGTGGGGAGTTCGAGAAGCTCGGCGTGGGACAGCGCGTCCAGCTCGGACAGGGCCTCCTCGACCGTGCGGGAGCGCTTCGCTGTCGGCTCGGGCACATAGTCGCGCACCACCAGCTCCCGCTCGGGCTCCACCCCGGCGATCAGCTCGTCGAGCTGGAGGGCGAGCAGACGGCCGTCCGTGCCCAGCTCGACGACGTACTCCGCGATCTCGGTCGCGATACGGCGGACCATCTCCAGCCGCTGCGACACCGCCGAGACGTCCCGGACCGTCACCAGGTCCTCGATCTCCAGCGCGGACAGCGTGCCGGCCACCTCGTCCAGACGGAGCTTGTACCGCTCCAGGGTGGCGAGGGCCTGGTTGGCGCGGGACAGGATCGCCGCCGAGTCCTCCAGCACCCGGCGCTGCCCGTCGACGTACAGCGCGATCAGGCGCATCGACTGGGAGACCGAGACCACGGGGAAGCCGACCTGCTTGCTCACCCGGTCCGCCGTGCGGTGGCGCGTGCCCGTCTCCTCCGTCGGGATCGTCGGGTCGGGTACGAGCTGCACGCCCGCCCTGAGGATCTTCGACAGGTCCGAGGAGAGCACCAGGGCGCCGTCCAGCTTGCACAGCTCGCGCAGGCGGGTGGCCGTGAACTCCACGTCCAGGACGAAGCCACCCGTGCACATGGTCTCGACGGTCTTGTCGGAGCCGAGCACGATGAGACCGCCGGTGTTGCCGCGGAGCACGCGCTCGAGTCCGTCGCGCAGGGGCGTGCCGGGAGCCACGGCGCTCAGTGAGGCGCGCATCAGGCCATCGGCACCGGAACTCCCGCCGGACTTTCCGGGAGCTGCCGCCCGGTCGTTGGCTGCCACTGCACTCCTCCGGTCGCAGGTTCTGGGGCGCTCCCGTGTCGCACTCTCGGTTCGTACGGACGGGCGAGACCAGGGCAAAGTCTACCGGCGGTCCTCCTCCTCCCGCGGGGCCTCTCGCCGACGGGAGCGCGGAAGGACCCGCAGGGCGTCCCCTATGTCCGCCACTTCCAGCACCTTCATCCCGGGCGGGATTTTGCCCGGATCGGCCGGAACGAGGGCGTGTGTGAAGCCCAGACGGTGGGCCTCGGACAGCCGGCGCTGCACCCCTGTGACGCGTCTTACCTCCCCCGCGAGCCCCACTTCGCCGATCGCCACCAGATTCTTGGGCAGCGGGGTGTCGCTCGCGGCGCTCGCCAGCGCCAGCGCGACCGCGAGGTCCGCGGCCGGCTCGGAGAGCTTCACCCCGCCGACCGTCGCGGAGTAGATGTCCCGCTTGCCGAGGGCGCTGATCCGGCCGCGCTGCTCCAGCACGGCCAGCATCATCGAGACGCGGGAGGTCTCCAGGCCGGACGTCGTACGCCGCGGGGAGGGGATCTGCGAGTCGACCGTCAGGGCCTGCACCTCGGCGACGAGGGGCCGGCGGCCCTCCAGGGTGACGGTCAGGCAGGTGCCGGGGACCGGCTCGTCGCGGCGGGTCAGGAACAGACCGCTCGGGTCGGCGAGGCCGGTGATCCCCTCGTCGTGCAGCTCGAAGCAGCCGACCTCGTCGGTCGCGCCGTACCGGTTCTTGACGCCTCGTACCAGGCGCAGCCGGGCGTGCCGGTCGCCCTCGAAGTGCAGGACGACGTCCACCAGGTGTTCGAGCAGGCGCGGGCCCGCGATCGCGCCGTCCTTGGTGACGTGGCCGACGAGGAGGGTGGACATGCCGCGCTCCTTGGAGGCGCGGATGAGGGCCCCGGCGACCTCCCGGACCTGGGCCATGCCACCGGGCGCGCCGTCGATCTCGGGAGAGGCGACGGTCTGCACGGAGTCCAGGACGAGGAGGGACGGCTTCACCGCGTCCAGGTGGCCGAGAACGGCGGACAGATCGGTCTCCGCCGCGAGGTAGAGGTGGTCGTCGATGGCCCTGATGCGGTCGGCGCGCAGCCGCACCTGGCTCGCCGACTCCTCGCCCGTCACATACAGCGTGCGGTGCTCGTCGCTCGCCGCCTTCGCCGCGACGTCCAGCAGCAGCGTGGACTTGCCGACGCCGGGCTCGCCGGCGAGCAGCACGACCGCACCCGGCACGAGCCCGCCGCCGAGGACGCGGTCCAGCTCGGGCACGCCGGTGGACCGGGCGGTGGCCTGCCGCCCGTCGACCTGGCCGATGGGGAGGGCGGAGGTGGTCACCCGGCCCGGTGTCGTCGTCCGCACCGCGGGCGCGCCGTACTCCTCGATCGTGCCCCACGCCTGGCATTCGGGGCAGCGGCCGAGCCACTTGGCCGTCTGCCAGCCGCACTCGGTGCAGCGGTAGGACGGCCGGTCCTTGGTGGTCTTCGTACGGGCAGCCATGGACGAAACCGTAGCGGGACCCACTGACACCAGGGCCCGCGGCCTACGACACAGGGCCTGACTTACGACACCGGGCCTGGCCTACGACACAGGACCCGCGGCCTACGACACCGGACCTGGCCTACGACGCCAGGGCCCGCGGCCTACGACACAGGGCCTGACTTACGACA
Source organism: Streptomyces sp. NPDC093261 (assembly GCF_044753645.1). NCBI lineage: Bacteria > Bacillati > Actinomycetota > Actinomycetes > Kitasatosporales > Streptomycetaceae > Streptomyces > Streptomyces sp. NPDC093261. Next base: position 16,477 of record NZ_JBIVNO010000003.1, on the reverse strand, counting down.
CCGGGCCTGGCCTACGACACAGGGCCCGCGGCCTACGACACCGGACCTGGCCTACGACGCCAGGGCCCGCGGCCTACACCGGGCCCGGCCTGGGAGACCGGCCCGGCCCACGACACCGGGGCCACGGGCCGTGACACCGGCCGCTGCCCGCCGCCCACCGCCGCCCTCCTCCGAGGCCCTGGCGCCCGGCGCCCGGCGCCCACGGCGCGGGTGCGGGGAGCGCGGGCGCCCGAGACCTGCGCGCGGTCGGAGTGCCGGCGCGCGCAGGGTCGGCCGCACCCGTCGCTCGTGGCCCGTTATGAGGGATCGTTTCACCCGTACGGAGTAAAAGTGCGCAAGGGGGAAGAAGGTGCCGCCCATCGGCGCCTACGGTCGCACGGGTGATGAGCAGCAGGCCGGAGACTTCCACGCACGCCACCGGCGCACGCCCGGCGCGCAAAGACGCCCGCAAGCGGGGGAGCGTGCGTCGTGGCGTGAACGCCCGCACCACGGCACAGCACCCGCCCGCGCGTTACGAGCCCTACCTCGACGGCCTGTTCACGTACTGCCTGTCGGTGCTGTGTGATCACGACACGGCGACGGCCGCCCTGGGGGACGCCCTCGCGCTCGCCGAGCGCCGTGGCAGCCGTGGCCCGGACACCCCCGAGGACTGCCGCGCCTGGCTGTACGCCCTGGCCCGCTGGTCCTGTCTGCGCAGGCTCGCGGAGGCCCGGCGCCGCCGACAGACCGGCCCTACCGCCGGGCGCGACCGCGGCCCTCGCGCGTACCGGGAGGCCGACGACCGGCGCGCCGCCGAGACGATCGCCGGCGCCTCCGCCCCAGGGGGAGCCGTCCCCGAGGAGATCCGGCAACAGCGCAGAGGGGAACTCGCCCAGCTCGCCTGGCCCGAGGCCGCCGGCACCACGCCCGAGCAGCGGGAGGCGCTCGAACTCGCCGTGCGTCACCAGCTCACCGCCCGGGAGGTCGCCGCCGTGCTCGGCATGGACGTGGCGGCCGCGCGTGAGCTCCTCGCCTCCGCCGCCTGTGAGGTGGAGCGCACCCGCGCCGCGCTCGCGGTCGTCGAGACCGGCTCCTGCCCGAGCGTGGCCCGCCTCACCGACGACCACCAGTTCGTGCTGAGCGCCACCCTGCGCCGCGAACTCGTCCGGCACGTCGACGACTGCCCGCGCTGCCGCCGCACCGCCCAGCGTGCGGTCCCCGGCGCCTGGCCGGGCACCAGCGTCACCCCAGCCGCGCTCCCCGTCCTCGGCGCTCCGCGCACCGCGCTGCACGCCGCGATGGCGCATGCCCCACGCGCGCGAGGCGCTGCTCCGCGCTTCGACCGGCGCGGTTTCCCCGTGGAGCCCAAGGACCACGCGGCGCGACGCGACCGCCTACGCGCGCGTGCCGTCACCACGACCGTCGTCGCCGCCGTGGTCGCGGCTCCGGTCATCGCCCTGTGGGCGGCCTACCGCGGTGCGCCCCTCACCGGCGAGGGCACCGACGGCCGCCCGGTCACCGCGCGCGAGCTGCACGACTCCGCCGTGCTCGGCGGCGCGGACTCGGACGGGTACGAGAACGCGGGCAACGCGCATACGAGACCCGGCCCCCGCTTCGGCAAGGACGGCCGCTCACCCGATGTGTCCGTCGAGGTCATCGGGGTGCGGACGGGTGCCGGGGAAGCGGGACACCTCACGGTGACGGCCGCCGGCGACGGCACCACGACCCTCATCACGCTCGCCGCGTCGGGCAGCGCGCCGGTCTCCTGGTCGGCCTCCACCGGAGCCTCCTGGCTCTCGCTCAGCCAGGCGTCCGGAACGCTCGCCCCAGGAGCGTCGGTCACGGTCCGGGTGTACGTCGACCCGCTGCACGAACCGTCCGGCCCCTGGCACGCGCGCGTGGCGGTGGCACCCGCGGGCGCCGTGGTCACGATCGACGGCTATGGGACGGCGGGCTCGCCCGACCCGCGCCCCACCCCGGTGCACACCGGCCCGTCCGTCCCCGTGCCGAGCGATCCGCCCACGACCGGCCCGGAGCCCACGCCCGGCGACCCGACGCCCACGGCCCCGCCGACCACGGACCCGGCCCCCTCCCAGAACCCCTCGTCCTCCGCCCCGCCGTCCCCCGGGAGCGCGGACCCGAGCCCGTCCTCATAGACCCCGGCCCACGGGGTGCGCGGGATGCGGTCCCCGGCCCACGGGGTGCGCGGGATGCGGTCCCCGGCCCACGGGGTGCGCGGGATGCGGTCCCCGGTCCATCGAACCGACGGGTACGGCCCCGGTCCATCGGCCCGACGGGTACGGCCCCCGGTTCATCGATCCGCACGGGGCACGGCCCCCGGCCCACCGGACGCGCGGGACAACCGCCGCGCGCCGTTCACTCCACGGGATCGGCGGGATGCGGTGCGACCAGCGGCAGTTGCGAAGCCAGGCGCTGCTCGCAGAGCTCGACCAGGCGGTCGTACCCCGCCTTGCCCATCAGCTCGGTCAGCTCGGCCCGGTAGGAGACGTACACCGGCTCGCCCGCGCCGTGCGCCGACGTCGCCGACGTGCACCACCAGTGCAGGTCATGGCCGCCCGGGCCCCAGCCCCGGCGGTCGTACTCACCGATGGACACCTGGAGCACCCGCGTGTCGTCCGGCCGGTCGATCCAGTCGTACGTCCGCCGGATCGGCAGCTGCCAGCACACGTCCGGCTTGGTCTCCAGCGGCTCGCGGCCCTCCCGCAGCGCCAGGATGTGCAGCGAGCAGCCGGCGCCGCCCGCGAACCCGGGCCGGTTCTGGAAGATGCACGAGCCCTGGTAGGGGCGGGTCTGCCGGGAACCCTCGTCGTCCACCGAGACCCAACCGGTCTCCATGCCCACGTCATGGTTCTGCCAGATCTCCGGCGTCAGCCGTGCCACGTGTTCGGCCACCCGCTTCTCGTCGTCCTCATCCGAGAAGTGCGCGCCCAGCGTGCAGCAGCCGTCATCCGCGCGGCCTGCCTGGATGCCCTGGCAGCCGCTTCCGAAGATGCAGTTCCAGCGCGAGGTCAGCCATGTCAGGTCGCAGCGGAAGACCTGGTCGTCGTCGGCCGGATCCGGGAACTCCACCCATGCGCGCGCGAAATCGAGCCCCTTCTCGTCGCTCACCTTCGGGGCCTTGGGGGATGTGGACGCCTTCGCCTGCGGAGAATCCTTCGATCCCTTGGAGGATTTGTCGGACTTCGCCTTTTTCGTCTTTGGCACGCCTCCAGGGTAAGTGGCTCCGCACCGCTTCAGGGACTGAGGATCGTCGTACTGGCAGTAGCGTTCCGTACATGAGACTCGGTGTCCTCGATGTGGGTTCGAACACGGTGCATCTGCTCGTGGTGGACGCGCACCTCGGTGCGCGCCCCCTGCCCGCGCACTCGCACAAGGCGGAGCTGCGGCTCGCGCAGCTCCTCGACGGCGACGGCGCCATCGGCCCCGAGGGCGTCGACAAGGTGATCGCCGTCGTCCTCGACGCCCTCCAGGCGGCCGAGGACAAGGGTGTCGAGGACCTTCTGCCGTTCGCCACCTCCGCGGTGCGCGAGGCGAGCAACGCGGACGACGTGCTGGCCCGGGTCAAGGAGGCCACCGGCGTCGAGCTCCAGGTGCTGACCGGCGAGGAGGAGGCGCGACTGACCTTCCTCGCGGCCCGCCGCTGGTTCGGCTGGTCGGCGGGCAAGCTGCTCGTCCTCGACATCGGCGGCGGCTCGCTGGAGATCGCCTACGGCATCGACGAGGAACCCGACGCGGCGGTGTCGCTGCCGCTGGGCGCGGGCCGGCTCACCGCGGGCTGGCTCACCGGCGATCCGCCGGAGCCCGAGGACGTCAGGGCGCTGCGCCGCCATGTGCGCGCCCGGATCGCCCGTACGGTCGGCGAGTTCAGCCGCTTCGGGGAGCCGGACCACGTCGTCGCCACCTCCAAGACCTTCAAGCAGCTCGCCCGCCTGGCCGGGGCGGCGCGCTCCGCCGAGGGCCTGTATGTGCAGCGCGAGCTGAAGCGGGAGTCCCTGGAGGGCTGGGTGCCGCAGCTCGCCGGGATGACGGCCGAGCAGCGCGCGGACCTCCCGGGCGTCTCCGAGGGCCGGTCGGCCCAGCTCCTCGCGGGCGCGCTGGTCGCGGAGGGCGCGATGGACCTGTTCGGTGTGGAGACCCTGGAGATCTGCCCGTGGGCCCTGCGCGAGGGCGTGATCCTTCGCCGCCTGGACCACATGGCGGCGGGGTAGCGGGTGCCACCCGGCGCTGTGCGCCTTCCCACACCCCGCCCTGCGCGACCGGCCCTCCATGTCAAGGCGCCGCCCCGTACCCTGTCCCTCGTGGCAGAACCAGCGGTGCGCATCCCGGATGCGAAGGTCGCCCTGTCGACGGCCTCCGTCTACCCGGAGTCGACGGCGACGGCCTTCGAGATCGCCGCGCGCCTCGGGTACGACGGGGTCGAGATCATGGTGTGGACCGATCCCGTCAGCCAGGACATCGAGGCGCTGCGCCGGCTCAGCGACTACCACCGGATCCCCATCCTGGCCGTCCACGCGCCCTGTCTGCTGATCACCCAGCGCGTGTGGTCCAGCGATCCCTGGGTCAAGCTCCAGCGCGCCCGCACGGCCGCCGAGAAGCTCGGCGCGGGCACCGTCGTCGTCCACCCGCCCTTCCGGTGGCAGCGCCAGTACGCCCGCGACTTCGTCGCCGGCATCTGGCGCATGGCGAACGAGACGGATGTGCGGTTCGCCGTAGAGAACATGTACCCGTGGCGCTACCGGGACCGGGAGATGCTCGCGTACGCCCCCGACTGGGACGTCACGAGGGACGACTACCGCCATTTCACGATCGACCTGAGCCACACGGCCACGGCCCGGTCCGACGCGCTTCAGATGCTCGACCGCATGGGCGACCGCCTCGGCCATGTCCACCTCGCCGACGGCAACGGCTCCAACAAGGACGAGCACCTCGTTCCCGGCCGCGGCACCCAGCCCTGCGCGGAGGTCCTGGAGCGCCTCGCGCACACCGGCTTCGACGGGTACGTCGTCATCGAGGTCAACACCCGCCGCGCGATGTCCGCCGCCGAGCGCGAGGCCGACCTCGCCGAGGCGCTCGCCTTCACCCGCCTGCACCTCGCGTCCGCCGCGAAGGTGTCCCGCGGGTGAGCGGGGTGGTCCGTCCGTGACCGGGACCACCGGAGGGTCCGGGACGACGGGAGCGGGTCCCGTCCGCCGCGGCAGGGGACGGCCCAGCCGCAGGGAGACGGCCACGGCTCCCGCCACCCGCGACCGCATCCTGGAGGCGGCCCGCGAGGAGTTCTCCGAGCGCGGCTACGAGAAGACGTCCGTCCGCGGCATCGCCAAGGCCGCCGGGGTGGACTCCGCGCTCGTGCACCACTACTTCGGCACCAAGGAACAGGTCTTCGAGGCCGCCATCGAGGTCGCCGTCGCGCCCGCCCTGAGCGCGCCGGACGCGCTCGCCGAGGGCCCCCGCGAGGCCGTCGGCGAGCGCCTGACCCGCTTCTTCTTCGGCGTCTGGGAGAACTCCGCGACCCGTGCGCCGCTGCTCGCGATCGTCCGCTCCGCCGTGAACAACGAGACCGCGGCCGCCGTCTTCCGCCGGCTGGTCGTCGCGCAGCTGCTGCGCCGCATCTCCGGGCAGCTCGGCCTGCCCGACGCGGAACTGCGTGCCGAGCTGGCGGCCGCGCAGCTCGTCGGGGTCGCGATGCTGCGGTATGTGATCAAGGTGGAGCCGCTGGCGTCGGCCGACTTGGAACAACTGGTGGCGCGGCTGGCGCCGATGGTGCAGGGACATCTGACCAACCCCTGAGAACGACGGCCCGCGCCCCGCCGCGTTCCTGAAACACTCGTCCCGTATCGCGGACAGTCGTGTCCGTCCCTTGGAGCACCGGCGTACGCTCGACGTGAGTCAGAACTCTCCGAAGGAGCGAGCGACGATGCCCGAGCTGAGGTCCCGCACAGTCACCCACGGCCGCAACATGGCGGGCGCCCGCGCCCTGATGCGTGCCTCCGGTGTACCCGGTGCGGACATCGGACGGAAGCCGATCATCGCCGTCGCCAACTCCTTCACGGAGTTCGTCCCGGGCCACACCCACCTCCAGCCGGTCGGCCGGATCGTCAGCGAGGCGATTCGCGAGGCGGGCGGCATCCCGCGCGAGTTCAACACGATCGCCGTGGACGACGGCATCGCGATGGGCCACGGCGGCATGCTCTACAGCCTCCCCTCCCGCGATCTGATCGCGGACAGCGTGGAGTACATGGTCGAGGCCCACTGCGCCGACGCCCTGGTCTGCATCTCCAACTGCGACAAGATCACCCCGGGCATGCTGATGGCGGCCCTGCGCCTGAACATCCCGACGGTCTTCGTCTCGGGCGGCCCGATGGAGTCCGGCCGCGCCACCCTGGTCGACGGCACGGTCCGTACGCTCGACCTGGTCGACGCGATCTCCGACGCCGTGAACGACAAGGTCTCCGACGAGGACATCCTCCGTATCGAGGAGAACGCCTGTCCGACCTGCGGCTCCTGTTCCGGCATGTTCACGGCCAACTCGATGAACTGCCTGACCGAGGCGATCGGCCTCTCCCTCCCCGGCAACGGCTCGGTCCTCGCCACTCACACCGCCCGCCGGGCGCTGTACGAGGACGCGGCCCGCACGGTCATGGACCTGACCCGCCGCTACTACGAGCAGGACGACGAGACCGTCCTGCCCCGCAGCATCGCCACCTTCTCGGCCTTCGAGAACGCGATGGCCCTCGACATCGCGATGGGCGGCTCGACCAACACGATCCTGCACCTGCTGGCCGCCGCCCAGGAGGCGGGCGTCCCGTTCGGCCTCGCGGAGATCGACGAGGTCTCGCGCCGGGTGCCGTGCCTGGCGAAGGTCGCCCCGAACGTGGCCAAGGACCGGACCTACTACATGGAGGACGTGCACCGCGCCGGCGGCATCCCGGCCCTGCTGGGCGAGCTGCACCGCGCGGGCCTGCTGAACGAGGACGTCCACGCCGTCCACAGCCCCTCCCTCGCGGACTGGCTCAAGACCTGGGACGTCCGCGGCGGCTCCCCCTCCCCCGAGGCGGTCGAGCTGTGGCACGCGGCCCCCGGCTGTGTGCGCTCCGCCGAGGCGTTCTCCCAGTCCGAGCGCTGGGAGGCGCTGGACGTGGACGCCGAGGGCGGCTGCATCCGGTCGGCCGAGCACGCGTACTCCAAGGACGGCGGGCTCGCGGTCCTCAAGGGCAATCTCGCGGTCGACGGCTGCGTGGTGAAGACGGCGGGCGTCGACGAGTCGATCTGGACCTTCGAGGGCCCCGCGGTCGTCTGCGAGTCGCAGGAGCAGGCCGTCGAGAAGATCCTCGCCCAGCAGGTCAGGGAGGGCGATGTCGTCGTCATCCGGTACGAGGGGCCCAAGGGCGGCCCGGGCATGCAGGAGATGCTGTACCCGACCTCGTATCTGAAGGGCCGCGGCCTGGGCAAGGCGTGCGCGCTGGTCACGGACGGCCGCTTCTCCGGCGGCACCTCGGGCCTGTCGATCGGTCACGCCTCTCCGGAGGCGGCCTCGGGCGGCACGATCGCCCTGGTCCGGGACGGCGACCGCATCCGCATCGACATCCCGAACCGCACGATCGACCTCCTGGTCTCCGACGAGGAGCTGGACACCCGCCGCGCCGCCCTGAACGGCGTCTACGCCCCCGCGGAGCGCGACCGCAAGGTCTCGGCCGCCCTGCGCGCCTATGCCGCGATGGCGACGAGCGCGGACAAGGGCGCGGTGCGCGACGTGTCGAAGCTGGGCTGAACCACGTGACGGAGCCGGGCTGACCGGCGACGCGCGAGGGGGCCGCTCCTTCGGGAGCGGCCCCCTCGCATGTCACCAGAGCGACGGATCACGCCCGTCCACCCCGAAGACCGTGCCGTCGGGGGCGCCCGCGTAGACATGACCGTCGACGATCACGGGCTCCGGCAGCGCGGCCGTCACCCGGTCGGCATGGGGGCCGAGGCGCGGCCGGGTCTGGCCGAGGAGCCGGCCGTCGCCCGCGTCGAAGGCGAGCAGCCGTCCGTCGGCCGCGGTGAAGTAGACGTGCCCGCCGTCCGCGACCGGCGCCGAGCCGCGGCTCACGGACGTCTCGACATGCCAGAGCTGTCCGCGCCGGTCCATGTCGACGGCCTCCAGCGTGCCCCCGGCGGCCAGCAGATAGACGGTGCTGCCGTGGACAGTGGCATGGGCGTCGTCCAGGGGGAAGGGCAGCGCGACGGCCCGCGTCGACCTCGACCCGGGGGTGTAGCGGACCACGGCTCGGGCGCGCCCGTAGACCGGGTCCTCGGAGAGGAGGAAGACGGACCCGTCCGCGCTCCCGAACGGCCTGAGGTTCCCCTTCATACGGGCATCCCAGCGCACTTCACCCGTCTCCGCGTCCACCGCGGTGACCCGTGTGCCCGACCCGTCGTCGGACGTGCTCACGGCGTACGCCAGCGGGTCCCCGGTGAAGGAGGTGAAGTACGGCATGCTCTGGCCGGGGATCCGGTGGCTCCACTCGGTCTTCCCCGAGGCGCTGTTGACGCCGGTGACCGTCCCGTCGGTGCCGGTGAGCAGGAGCATGCCCCCCGCCTGCCGCATCCCGTTGTAGGCGGGCATGTCCCGGTCCCAGCGGGTCCGGCCCGAACCGGGATCCAGCGCCTCCAGGCGCCGGTGCCGGGCCGGCAACGGCTGGACCAGACCGCCCGAGAGGACCGGTGGACCGCTGCGGACGGCCGGGGCGTACCTGTGCCGCCACACCAGGGAGCCGTCGGACGGGTCGAGGGCGAAGACCAGACCGGACTGTCCGCACAGCAGCTCTTCCGCACCGTAGGAGCACTGCGGCACAGCACTGTCCCCGGACGTCGGCTTCGCCTCCCAGGTGCGGAACGCGGCCGGCGTGGTGCGGGGACCGGCCGGAGCGGGACCGCCGTCGTCGAACAGCCGGACGGCGGACCATGCGCCGCCCACCACGAGACTGAACGCTCCCGCCACCAGAGCCATCCGGCTGAGCAGGCCCCGGGGCCGCCGGCCCGGCCTGCCCGCACGGGATTCGGGCGGCGGCTTACCGTCCGGCGTGTCACCCGGGGTGTCACTCGACAGTTCACCCGTCGTGTCACCGGGAGCGTCGTTCGACAGGTCACCCGGAGTGCCGCTCTGTGTGTCATCGGTGCGCTGGGCCGGTATGAAGGCCTGTGTGTCGTACGACGCCGCCACCGACCGCAGTTCCCGCATCAGCTCGTCGGGAGTGGGCCGGTCCTCGGGCTCCTTGGCCAGGCAGCGCTGGACCAGCGGCGCGAGGCTCTCCGGCACACCGGTCAGATCCGGCTCGTCGTGCACGACCTGGTAGGCGACGATATACGGGCTGTCGGAGTCGAACGGCCCACGGCCCGTCGCCGCGTGCACCAGGACGGACCCGAGCGCGAAGATGTCGGCGGCCGGACCGACCTCCCTCGGCCGACGGAACTGCTCGGGCGCCATGAAGGGCGGCGTGCCGATCAACTTGCCGGTCTCCGTGCGCAGTTCGCTGTCCTTCGGCCGGGAGATGCCGAAGTCGATGACCTTCGGGCCGTCCTCGGCGAGCAGCACGTTGCTCGGCTTCAGATCCCGGTGCACGACCCCGACCCGATGGATGTCGCGCAGCGCCTCGGCGAGCCCGGCCATCAGCCGGCGCAACTGGGCGGGCGCCATGGGCCCGTTCCGCTTCACATGGTCGGACAGGGTCGGACCTGGGATGAACAGCGTGGCCATCCAGGGCCGCGCGGCCTCGGGATCGGCATCGACGACGGGTGCGGTGAAGGCACCGCTCACCCTCCGGGCGGCGGCCACCTCCTGCCGGAAACGTCCTCTGAACTCCGGGTCCTTGGCGAACTCGGCGTGGACGACCTTCACCGCGAGCTTCAGCCCCGAGGTGCTCCGGGCCAGATGCACCACACCCATGCCACCGGAGCCGAGGCAGGACTCCAGGCGGTAGTGACCGGCGTACTCGGGAAGTTCCGCTTCCGCGCCCGCTCCGGTGTTGCGCTGTGGCGCCATTGGACCACCCCCGTGACTGTTCGTCCGCGCGCGCGACGCACGGAGCCTAGTCGATGACTCGTGCGAGTCGGAGGCGGCTTGCTAGCCTCCACGGGCGTGTCACACAGCTGTGTTTCGTGGCGTGACGCGGGGGAATCAACGGGACCCCATGAGGTCATGGGGCTCAACGGGGGAGGTATTCCATGTCTGTCGACCAGGTCGGAGAAGCCCGGCACGACGGCGTGACGGAGTCTGTCGCGACCGCCGCGGCCGTGCGCTACTACTCGGTGGCCCCGGGCGTCCAGCTCCGCGTCCGCAGCGGCCCCGGCACCGGCTACGGCGTCGTCCGGACCCTGCCCGAGGGGGCCAAGGTGCCGATCTACTGCCAGACGCCGGGCACGACGGTCACCGGCCCGTACGGCACGAGCAACATCTGGGACAGCATCGACGACGGCGAGTACGTCGCGGACGCGTATGTGCACACGGGCAGCGACGGCTACGTCACCTCCCGCTGCGGCTGAGCCGGACCGGGGGCGGGGTCCTGCCCGCCGCCGGGGTGATAATCGACGCGTGAGCGACGACAACGGCACTCCGGACACCCCCCGCGGACCCCGCCCCGAACCGATCCGCTTCTTCGGCACGACCTGGGTGGACCACGACGGCGGCTACGGCGCCCGCCGCGCGGCGGTGGCCGTCGGCTCACTCCTGGCCGCCGCCGTCTCCTGCCTCGTGCTGCGCTTCGCCTACCAGGGCCTGGAGATCGCCGACGTCGGCGGCCTCGTGACCCTGTTGGTCGTGGTGATGTTCGCGGTGTGCAGCGCGCTGGCCTTCGGCCACACCTGGGGAGCCTTCACCAAGCGCCCCGACCCGGAGCGCCAGTCCTCTCTCCGAGGCCTGCTCGCGATCGGCTTCCTCGGCTCACTGCTCGCCTACTTCGTCCGTTCGCTGGCCGAGGCCCCCGGCGAGAAGCTGCACCGCGAGGAGTACGACGAGGCCCGCGCCGCCCATGAGAAGCGCACGTCGCGCCGTACGGGGAACCCGGCCCGCAAGCGCCGCTCCTGACCCTTCTCCCCGACTCGCCGTGCCGGCCGCCGCGGCGCGCCACCATGGGCGTATGACCGCGCCCTTCCGCTCCCTGCGAGCCCACTCCTTCAACGCCGCCGCGGCCCAGTACGCCGCCAACCGACCCTCCTATCCGCCCGTCCTCTTCGACGCGCTGGAGGAACTCGCCGGCCGCCCCCTGACCGGCGCCCGCGTCGTGGACATCGGAGCCGGCACCGGTATCGCCACCGCCCTCCTCAGGGCCAGAGGCGCGCGGGTCCTCGGGATGGAGCCCGGCGAGGGGATGGCGGCCCAGTTCCGCCGCACCCTGCCCGAGGTGCCGCTGCTGCGCGGCGACGGCAACGCCCTCCCGCTCGCCACCGCCTCCGTCGACTTCCTCACCTACGCCCAGGCCTGGCACTGGACCGACCCCGCCCGCTCGGTCCCGGAGGCCCTGCGCGTCCTGCGCCCGGGCGGCGCGCTCGCGCTGTGGTGGAACATGGATGCCCCGGACGTGCCCTGGATCTCCGCGCAGGCGGAGCGCATCAAGCGGTACTTCGGCGCCGAGGACGCCACCAAGAACGGCGCCGGCGGCACCCGTACCGAACTCGCCTTCGAGGGCGCCCCCGAGGTCCCGGCCCACACCCACCGCGTGGTGCGCTGGAGCCGTACGGTGCCCGTCGACATCCACCTCGCCAACATCGGCAGCCACTCGCTCTTCCTCGTCCACGGCGAGGAGGGCACCCGCACCTTCCTCGCCGGGGAACGGGAGCGCCTGCTCGAGGACTTCCCGGACGGCTTCGTGGAGGAGGTCTACGACGTGGAGCTCATCGTGGCGCGACGTCCGTAGCCCCGAGGTGGCCGCCCGAGCTCGGGCCGAAGCCGCCGGGCGCCGGGCGCGGGTGAGGCGGTCAGGCCGAGCCCACGCGCCCACCCGGCCCGGCGGCCTTGTCCGCATCGACTCCGCAGTCCGCATCGACTCCGCAGTCCGCATCGACCCCAGGACCCTCTGCCGGGACTTCCTGCCAGGACTCCCTGCCGGAACCCTCCGTCAGACCTCCGCCCCTTGACGACCAGAACCCCCGCCCCTTGACGACCGGACCCGTGCGCGTCATATTCATCGCATGATGAATAAACGCCGCGCCCACCCGCCCGGCCCCGACGCGCCGGCCTCCGCCCACGCCACACCCGCCACATCCCTCACCTCCACCACACCCGCCGTCCACGCCGACCGGCTCACCGTCCGCCGCGGCACCCGCACGGTCCTCCACGACCTCGGCTTCACCGTGCCCCGCGGCCGGATCACCGGTCTGCTCGGCCCGTCCGGCTGCGGCAAATCGACCCTCATGCGGGCGATCGTCGGCACCCAGGCCAAGGTCACCGGCACCCTGGAGGTCCTCGGCCTCCCCGCCGGCTCCGCCCCCCTGCGCTCCCGCATCGGCTACGTCACCCAGGCGCCCTCCGTCTACGCGGACCTGACGATCCGCCAGAACCTGGACTACTTCGCCGCGATCCTGGACCCGGGCCGCGCCGCCGCCGGCCGCCGCCACCACAACGTCACCCGGGCCATCGCCGACGTCGACCTCACGTCACACGCCGACTCCCTCGCCGGCAACCTCTCCGGCGGTCAGCGCAGCCGCGTCTCCCTCGCGGTCGCGCTGCTGGGCACCCCGGAACTCCTGGTCCTCGACGAACCCACCGTCGGCCTCGACCCGGTCCTGCGCCGCGATCTCTGGGCCCTCTTCCACCGCCTCACGGCCGACCGCGGCGCCACCCTCCTCGTCTCCTCCCATGTCATGGACGAGGCGGAGCGCTGCCACGGCCTCCTGCTGATGCGGGAGGGAGAACTGCTCGCCGACGACACCCCGGAAGGCCTGCGGGCCCGTACCGGCGCGGAGACGGTTGAAGAAGCGTTCCTGCACCTGGTGGACGAGGCGACGGCGCAGCGGACGGCAGGAAAGGAGACGGTCCGATGACCCTGGCCACCGCCCACCCGACCGCGAGGGCCCTCACCCTCTCCCGCGCGACGGCCACGGCCGCCCGCGTACTGCGGCAGCTCCGCCACGACCCGCGCACCATCGCGCTGATGCTGGTCGTCCCGTGTCTGATGCTGGTCCTGCTCCGCTATGTCTTCGACGGCAGCCCGCGCACCTTCGACTCCATCGGGGCCTCGCTCCTCGGGATCTTCCCGCTGATCACGATGTTCCTGGTGACGTCCATCGCGACCCTGCGCGAACGCACCTCCGGCACCCTGGAGCGCCTCCTCGCCATGCCCCTCGGCAAGGCCGATCTGATCACGGGCTACGCCCTCGCCTTCGGCACGCTCGCGATCGTCCAGTCTGCCCTGGCCACCGGCCTGGCCGTCTGGTTCCTCGGCCTGGACGTCACCGGCTCGCCCTGGCTGCTTCTGCTGGTGGCCCTGCTCGACGCCCTGCTCGGCACGGCCCTCGGCCTCTTCGTCTCGGCCTTCGCGGCCTCGGAGTTCCAGGCGGTCCAGTTCATGCCGGCGGTGATCTTCCCCCAACTCCTGCTCTGCGGCCTCTTCACCCCTCGCACGGACATGCATCCCGTGCTGACGGCGCTTTCCGACGTCCTGCCGATGTCGTACGCGGTGGACGGCATGAACGAGGTGCTCCGCCATACGGACATGACGACGGCGTTCGTCCGGGACGCCCTGATCGTCGCGGGCTGCGCGCTCCTGGTGCTCGCACTGGGAGCGGCGACCCTCAGGCGTCGCACGGCATAGGGACGGCGCGGGACCCGTTCGGTGTCCCGCCCACCGGACAACCCGCCCCGTACGCCCACCCCGGTGCGAGGATGAACCCGGACGACGCAACCCCCGGAGGGCACCCGCACCATGACCCAGAAAGTCGCAGTCCTCGGCACCGGAAAGATCGGCGAGGCCCTGCTCAGCGGAATGATCCGAGCCGGCTGGGCCCCCGCCGACCTTCTGGTCACCGCCCGCCGCGGGGAACGGGCCGAGGAGCTCCGCAGCCGCCATGGCGTCACCCCGGTCTCCAACGCCGAGGCCGCGAAGACCGCCGACACCCTCATCCTCACCGTCAAGCCCCAGGACATGGGCGCGCTCCTCGACGAACTCGCGCCGCACATCCCCGCCGACCGTCTGGTCATCAGCGGCGCCGCCGGCATCCCCACCTCCTTTTTCGAGGCACGCCTCGCCGCCGGCACCCCCGTGGTGCGCGTCATGACGAACACCCCCGCCCTCGTCGACGAGGCCATGTCCGTCATCTCGGCCGGAAGCCACGCCACCGAGGCCCATCTCGCACACACCGAGGAGATCTTCGGAGCCGTCGGCAAGACGCTCCGCGTTCCCGAGGCCCAGCAGGACGCCTGCACCGCCCTGTCCGGCTCGGGCCCGGCCTACTTCTTCTATCTGGTCGAGGCCATGACCGACGCCGGCATTCTGCTCGGCCTGCCCCGCGACAAGGCCCACGACCTGATCGTCCAGTCCGCGATCGGCGCGGCGGTCATGCTCCGCGACAGCGGGGAGCACCCGGTGAAGCTCCGCGAGAACGTCACCTCCCCGGCCGGCACGACGATCAACGCCATCCGCGAGCTGGAGAACCACGGGGTACGCGCGGCACTGATCGCCGCGCTGGAGGCGGCCCGCGACCGCAGCCGCGAGCTGGCGTCCGGCAACAGCTGACGGGTCTGCCCACCGCCGGGGGACCGGCGGTGGGCAGCGGTCCCTCACCCGGCCGGCAGCAAACCGATCGCCCGGTACGCCGCGTCCACCTGCGGTCGGGCCATCCCTCTGGCCCGTTCCGCACCGGCCCGCAGCACCCCGTCCACATACCCGGGATCCGCACACAGCTCCTTGTGCCGCTCCTGCACCGGCCGCAGCACCTCGACCACGGCCTCCGCGGTGTCCTTCTTCAGAGCGCCGTACGACCCGTAAGCGCCGCTCAGCTCCTCGGGGTCGCCTCCTTCACAGGCGGCCAGGATCTCCAGCAGGTTCGTCACCCCGGGGCGGGCCTCCCGGTCGTACACGACGTCCGATCCGCTGTCCGTCACGCCGCGCATGACCTTCCTCCGCACCACGTCCGGCTCGTCGAGCAGATAGACGATCCCCGGCCCGGAGTCGTCCGACTTCCCCATCTTCGACGTCGGGTCCTGAAGGTTCATGACCTTGGCCGCGACCTCGGGGCGAGTCGCCCGGGGCACCGTGAAGGTGAGCCCGTAGCGCTGGTTGAAGCGCACGGCCAGATCCCGGGTCAGCTCCACATGCTGGGCCTGGTCGTCACCCACGGGCACCTCGTCGGCCCCGTAGGCCAGGATGTCCGCCGCCATCAGCGCGGGATACGTGAGCAGCGACAGCCGCACACTCCCGCCCCGCTCCCGCTCGCGCGTGGATTTCTCCCGGTACTGGATCATGCGCCGCATCTCGCCATCGGTGGCCACGCACTCCAGCAGGTACGACAGCCGCGTGTGCTCGTCCACATGACTCTGTACGAAGACGGTGCACAGCTCGGGATCGAGCCCCGCCGCGAGCAGCAGCGTCGCCGCCTGGCGGCTGAGCCTGCGCACCCGTGCCGGATCGTGGTCCACGGTCAGGGCGTGCAGATCGACGATGCAGAAGAGGGCGTCGGACTGGTGCTGGTCCACGTCGACCCACCGCCGCATGGCACCCAGGTAGTTGCCCAGCGTCAGGTGCCCGGTCGGCTTGACCCCACTGAAGACCCGTGTCATCTCTCCACCTTCTGGTCGGGGCCGCCGCTGCCGGCCCGCCGCCTCTTGTGGAGGAGATATGAGAACGGCCGCCGAAGCGGCGGCCGTTGAGCGCATACGTGAGTCCGGCCGCCGTCAGGCGGCCCACCACTGTCGGATGCACGTACGCGAAGTCATGGACTGGAGCATACGCCTGCCCGGGACCGTGGCGAGCGGAGTTGACACACCCCAGGCAGACCCGTAAAGTTCTTCGGGTTGTCCGACGTGAGCGCCGACTCCGGTCGGTCCCCGGACAGCCACTCCGCAGGTACCCACCGATCAATCGGCGCTCTGTCGCCGTGCACTTCGGCGTGCGTATTTTCGGAATGAGGAATCCGCGTTCGAAGCTTTACGAGGACGCAGCCCCCGATTAGCTCGGGAGCAAGGAATCCGCTAAAGTCTCACTCGTCGGAACGGCCCAAGGGCTGGGAGGACGCCCCCGGTTGACTGGGGATCAGGACCCGAAGGGATCGAAAGAGCCCGGAAGGATCTGATAAAGTCGGCAGCGCCGGAAGGCCGAAAGGCCGGAAAGCGCCGAGGAAATCGGATCGGAAAGATCTGATAGAGTCGGAAACACCGAAGGGAAGCGCCCGGAGGAAAGCCTGAGAGAGTCTCTCGGGTGAGTACGAAGGAAGCGTCCGTTCCTTGAGAACTCAACAGCGTGCCAAAAGTCAACGCCAGATATGTTGATACCCCGTCTCCGGCCGG
>NZ_JBIVNO010000002.1:537653-601117 GCF_044753645.1 Streptomyces sp. NPDC093261 | reverse complement strand
GACGGCGACGTCGAACATGGGGGCCTTGCGCAGAGGTACGGAGCGGACGCACGGCAAAGGGCGGGCCGTGGCCGCGAGGGGCGGTCGCCGCGCCAAGGGCGCGGCGGGGCGGGGCGGGGGCACGGCGGCGGATGCCGGGTGCCTCCGAGACAGTGGGTGGGGGAAGTTACAGAGAGCCGCGGAAGGGCTGGGTGTTCCGGCCTCCGCCGGTCCCCGGCACCGGGAACGCCCCGGTCGCCCGGCGGGTGATCTCGCCGTACACCTCGGGGTCGGTGGTGTACTCGCCGAGGACGCACGTCTTGCGGCTGCCGTGGTAGTCGGAGGAACCCGTGGCGAGGAGTCCCAGCTCCTGCGCGAGGCCGCGCAGCCGCGCCCGGGTCGCCGGGTCGTGGTCCATGTGGTCGACCTCGATGCCGTCGAGCCCGGCGGCGGCGAGGTCGGCGATGGCGGACTCCGGCACGGTCCGCCCGCGCTTCGCGGCGGCCGGATGCGCGAAGACCGCGACCCCGCCCGCAGCCTTGACCAGCCGGATCGCCTCGAAGGGATCCGTCTCGTGCTTCTCGACGTACGCACGCCCGCCGTCCGCCAGCCACTCGGGCGTGAACGCGTCCGAGACGCTGTCCACGACCCCCAGCTCGACCAGGGCGGAGGCGAGGTGCGGGCGCCCGACCGATCCGTCGCCGGCGATCCGGGCCACCCGCTCCCAGGTGATCGGCACGCCCAGCTCACGGAGCTTGGCGATCATGGCATGGGCCCTCGGCACCCGGTCGTCCCTGACCAGTTCGCGCTCGGCGAGCAGGCCGGGCTCCTCGGGATCGAAGAGGTACGCCAGCATGTGCATGCTGATGCCGTTCCACCGGCAGGAGAGTTCCGCGCCGGTGACGAGGGTCAGGCCCTCGGGCAACGCCTCGACCGCCTCCGCGTGGCCACGCGTGGTGTCGTGGTCGGTGAGCGCGATGACGTCCAGCCCCTCGGCGGCGGCGCGCAGCACCAGCTCGGCCGGGGTGTCCGTGCCGTCGGACGCGGTGGAGTGGGTGTGCAGATCGATGCGCACGACACGGACTCCAGGCGGTGACGGGAGGGAAGGGGACGCTCAAGGATAACGGGATTTTCGACGTCCCCGTCACACCCGCAGCCCGCAGGCACCCCCTACGAACCGGGAGGCGCAGGACGGCACGGGAAGGCGCCCGCCCCGGGCGCACCGACCGGCCGGGTCACGGTTCGAGCAGGCGCGGCGAGAGTGCCCCGATCGGCAGCAGGTCCACCTCGGCCCCCGCGTCACGCAGATCGGTCAGCACCAGTTCGTCGTACATGAGCATGCCCGTCTGCTCGGGCCAGACGACCGCCCACAGCCACATGCCGCGCGCCTCACCCGCGAAGACCGCCCGGTCGTCGGGGGTGCCCGAGAGATGCCACAGCGGGGTGGGGCGACCGGCGGCCAGCACCTTGGCCTGGGGCGGCTTCTCGACGTTCAGATAGGGCCCGGGATCCGGGCCGTCGATCCCCGCGTAACGCGCGCCGAGCCCCACGCCCAGTTCCTCGGCTACGAGGATCAGCTCCCCCACGCCGCCGAGCGGCCCGGGACCCGAGCAGGCCACGGCGGTCGCACGGCCGCCACTGCGGTCGTCGCCGGCGTAGCCCACGCCCGTGAACAGCCAGCCCACCGGCAGCGGCCACGGCATCCACACCGGTACCCGGGCACGGTGCACCACGACGCTGAGGGCCTCGACGCTGGGCGGGATCACGGGCTGCAGCGGATGCACGTTCCCGTGCACATCGCACTGCCAGGCATCGGCGAAGAGTCCGGGAGCCCTGACCCGGCCACCACACTTCGGGCAACTGGGTTCGCCCCTCATAGGGCCCCACGGTCCTCCCCGACCCGCGCCGCGTCAAGGACGATCACCCGTCCGGCGTGTGCCCGCAGGTCGGCCTCACCGACCCGAAGTAGGTGTGGGTTGCATCTATTAGCCAATCTAACTTAATGTATGTATAAGCCAACCATTAGAGCGGGCGTTGGCCGACCAACCACCGAGGACTGCGAGGACACTCATGAGCAGCAGTAGGCGAGGACCCGCCGCGGCGACGGCCGGGGCGGATCCGTTCGACACGGGGGCCGGGGGCCTCCTGCGCCAGCCGAAGGCCGTGTGGGCGACTGCGGGCGCGTCCGTCGTCGCCTTCATGGGCATCGGGCTCGTCGACCCGATCCTGCCGTCCATCGCCAAGGGCCTTCAGGCGACGCCCAGCCAGGTCTCCCTGCTCTTCACCTCGTACTTCCTGATCACCGCTGTCGCGATGCTGGTCACCGGCTTCGTCTCCAGCCGTATCGGCGGCCGCAGGACGCTGCTGCTGGGGCTCGCCTTCGTGGTGGTCTTCGCGGGCCTCGCGGGCACCTCGCACTCGGTGGCCCAGCTCGTCGGCTTCCGGGCCGGCTGGGGCCTCGGCAACGCGCTGTTCGTCTCCACGGCCCTCGCCGTCATCGTCGGCGCGGCGGCCGGTGGCAGCGCCGCGGCGATCCTGCTCTACGAGTCCGCGCTCGGCCTCGGCATGGCCTGCGGACCCCTGCTGGGCGCGGTGCTCGGCAACATCAGCTGGCGCTACCCGTTCTTCGGCACGGCCACCCTGATGGCGATCGGCTTCCTGTGCATCACGGCGTTCCTGAAGGAGCAGCCCCGGCCCCCGCGGAAGACCTCGCTGCTCGACCCGGTCAAGGCGCTCGGCCACGGCGGACTCGCCTCCGCGGCGGTCTCCGCGTTCTTCTACAACTACACGTTCTTCACCGTGCTGGCCTTCACCCCCTTCGTGCTGAACATGACGCCGTACAAATCGGGTGCCGTGTTCTTCGCCTGGGGCCTGCTGCTCGCCGTCTTCTCGGTGATCGTGGCGCCCCGCATGCAGGAGCGCTTCGGCTCGCTGAAGGTGCTCGGCGGCTCCCTGGTGCTGCTGGCGGCCGACGTCGCCGTGCTCGGCTACGGCGACCACACCACCGCCGTCGTCTGCACCATCCTGTCCGGCGCCTTCATCGGCGTGAACAACACCGTCTACACCGAGCTGGCCCTCGGGGTCTCGGACGCCCCGCGCCCGGTGGCGAGCGCCGGCTACAACTTCGTGCGGTGGTTCGCCGCGGCGGCCGCGCCCTACCTCGCGCCGAAGATCGAGGAGTGGAGCGACATCCACCTCCCGTTCGTGGTGGCGGCGGCCACCGCGGTCGTGGGCGCGCTCGTGGTCTTCGTACGGCGGAACGCGCTTGCGCTCCCCCAGCCTCTGCCTCACTCGAGCGGGGAAACCTCCATGGCGGAGGAGCTGGAGCCGCTCGACACCAGCGTCAGCGTCTTCGCCGACTGACCCAACCGGCGGTTTCCGGCCCCGGCTTGGGGGCCTCAGCCGGTGAGCCCGCTCACTCCGGCGTCAGTCCAGCGGGACGGACCTGCGGGACGGATCCCGCAGGTCCGTCCCGTTCGTCAGCCAGCGCTCGTTGAGGGCCTGGGCACCGTGCACCCGCTTCCAGGCGGCCTCGTTGGGAGTCATCGGCAGCAGCGGCAGGAACCGTACGGGGTCAAGGGGCGGATCCAGCTCCAGGTCCTCGACCAGACCGCCGGGCTCGGCGACCAGGACGGAGCTGAACGGGGCGCCCGGCCAGAGCGGTTCACCCACGTCCAGCGAGGCCCCGGGGGCCACCACGACGCCCTCGACCTGCGGGGACGCGGCCAGGACGGCGAGCGGACGGAGCACCTTGTCGGTGTCGGCGATGCCGCCCCGGACGGAGAGGACCAGCTCGGCCCGGGGGCCCTTGACAGGGTCCACGAGCATCGCGGTGGGGTCCGTCATCGGCTGGGCGGACATCCCGAGGGTGGCGTAACGGAGGACGCCGCCTTCCCCGGAGTCGTCCCGGAAACGCAGGACCTCGATGCGGTCCGCGCCGAGGAAGGTGACCGCCGCGCGAGCGTCCGGTTCGCCGAGCGCGGTGCGCAGCCGGGCCTCGACCAGAGGAAGAACATCAACCATGCGGCGAGCATAGAACTCGTCAGTACCCGGCAAAGCGGCGCCTTGACACTTCGGTCGGCTGATACTCTTGGCCGGTGGTCGGGCAGCCCGCAGAAGCGGTGCGATCGCGTCCCGACACCGTGAGACTCCCCTACGGGAGATGGATCGTCCCTCACCAGGGACCGGCCGGAGGAGGTGGGGCTGGCATGGATCGAAGTCGACCGTGCAGTACCACCCGCTCTTCCGACCGTTGATGTAGCTACTCTGGCTGGCTGCCACCTCTCAGCTGCGCGCCGTGTTTTCCTGCGGATCCCCGAGGGACCCGCTCGGGATCCCCCGCGCACCGCGGAAGAGCACTTCGTTTCGTTTCACCTGATCTGTCTGATCTGAACCCGTAGCGAAGCCCGCGACCGCGACGATGCGGTGCTCCCCGCTTTGTGGACGTGCCAAACATCCCCTGCCGAAAAGGCGGGAGACGACTCGTCAGGACGTCCCCATTCCGGGCAGTTCCACCCGCCGCCGGGGCCTTCGTTGCCCGTAGCGAAGGAGCCTGCCATGTCCATGATCCGCGACCTGCGTGCTGCGGTCCGTCCGTCCCGCCCCACGCCGCGCAAGGACAGCGGCGCGTACGACACCACGCGCGACCCCGCGACGCCCTCCGCCGTCGTCGACTGCGCCGTCTACCGCGACGGGGTCCGGACGCAGACGCCGAAGCCGCTCACCCCGCACGAGGCGATGCGGCTGGTGCGCCGCGACGGCGGCTTCGTGTGGATCGGCCTGCACGAGCCGACCGACGCGGAATTCGCCGGTATCGCCAGCGAGTTCGGGCTGCACCCGCTGGCCGTGGAGGACGCGGTGCAGGCGCACCAGCGCCCCAAGCTGGAGCGCTACGACGACTCCCTCTTCACCGTCTTCAAGACCATCCACTACGTCGAGCACGACCGGCTGACCGCCAACAGCGAGGTCGTCGAGACCGGTGAGGTCATGTGCTTCACCGGGCGGGACTTCTTCATCACCGTCCGGCACGGCGGGCAGGGGTCCCTGCGGCAGCTGCGGCGCAGGCTCCAGGACGATCCCGAGCTGCTGGCCAAGGGCCCCTCGGCCGTGCTGCACGCGATCGCCGACCATGTCGTCGACGGATACATCGCGGTGGCGGACGCGGTGCAGGACGACATCGACGACGTGGAGACGGAGGTGTTCTCGCCCGGCCGGAAGGGAACCCCCCGGGGCACCGACGCGAGCCGGATCTACCAGCTCAAGCGTGAGGTACTGGAGTTCAAGCGGGCGGTGGCGCCGCTGCTGCGGCCCATGCAGCTGCTGAGCGAGCGGCCCATGCGGCTGGTCGACCCCGACATCCAGAAGTACTTCCGCGACGTCGCCGACCACCTCGCCCGGGTGCAGGAGCAGGTCCTCGGCTTCGACGAACTGCTGAACTCGATCCTCCAGGCCAACCTGGCGCAGGCCTCCGTCGCGCAGAACGAGGACATGCGCAAGATCACGGCCTGGGCCGCGATCATCGCCGTACCGACGATGGTCTGCGGGGTGTACGGCATGAACTTCAAGTACATGCCCGAGCTGCACTGGAAGTACGGCTACCCCGTGATCATGGGCATCACGGTCGCCATCTGTCTCGGCATCCACCGCACGCTGAAGCGAAACGGCTGGCTGTGAGGCGCCCGACTAGGCTGAGCGCATGACAAACGAGCTGCTCGAGAGGGCCCTCGTCGAGGAGGCCACGAAGAAGTCCGGGCTGATCTGGGTCGAAGCCGTGCCGTCCGCCGGCGCTCAGGCCCAGGTCACGCCCGCGCGTGCGCTGTGGCATGTGTGGCACGACGGCGCGGCGTACGTGGTGGGCGACGGCCCCGGCGAGCAGCCGCTGCCCGGCCTGACCGACGGGGGCGACGCGGTCGTCACGGTCCGCAGCAAGGACAAGGGCGGCCGGATCGTCACCTGGCCCGCACACGTGGTGGAGCCGGTTCCGGGATCACCGGAGTGGGAGGCCGCGGTCGCCGAGCTGAAGGGCAAGCGGCTGAACGCCCCCGACGGCGAGGAGATGCCCGAGCGCTGGCGCCGCGAATGCCGGGTGCTGCGTCTGGAGCCGTGCGGCACGACGCTCCCGCTGCCGTCCGACTCCCAGGCCGCTCCCCCGCCGCCGAGCCCGGCGGTGACCCGCCGTCCGATCCCGGCGGCCCTGCCGCGCCTGCTGCGCCGCAAGCGCCGCTGACCGGTTCCCGGGCCGCGGGCGGTCGCACCACCACCGCGCGCGGCCGGGGCGACGGCCGGGGCGGCCCGCCCGCGGCCAGAAAAACGGCCGCTAGGAAGACGGCAGCTGCTGCCCGTAGTCGACCGTCTCCTGCTTCGACGGCTCCCGGAGCGCGAAGTCCTTCCCCCAGTCCGACAGGCGGAGGGTTCCCGCGTTGCCGGCCCGCACCAGGAGCAGCGGATAGGGGGTGCCCTCCAGGGAGACGTCCAGCGCGCCGCCGGAGCCCTTGTCGCCGGTGACACGGATCGTGCGGACGCCGTTCTGCTCGTGGTGGCCGTCCGTCGAGAGCGCGCCGTGCAGCGCCAGGAGCCCGTCGAGCAGCACGTCCTTGTCGGTGAACCCGCTGAAGCGCTGATAGGCCGGATCACCGGACGGCACCTTGACGTACTTCCCGTCGAGCTTGTTCGCGGCGGCCGTCGATCCGGCGCCGCCCCCCTCGCCGCTCTCGTGGTTCCAGAACTCCGCGTCGGCCTTGAGGAACAGATGGTCGCCCACGCGCAGCAGCCGGAACGTGCCGTTCTTCGAGGTGACCGATCCGGTGCCCCCGTCGCCCTTCAGCCGCATGTCCAGGGTGTAGGTGGCGCCGTTGCTGACGACGGTCCCCGACAGCCGCACCGCCGACGCCGACCTGGCCGCCGTACGCGTCCGGCTCTGGATCCTGTCGGCCGGCAGCTTCCCCACCCCGTTGGTCCCCGCGTCCGGGTCGCCGCTGCCGCATCCCGTGAGCCCCGCTCCCGTCACGACCAGCGCGCACACCGCGCTCACCAGTGCGGCCCTGCGGGTCGGGCCCTGGGGGGTTGCAGTCACAGGTGGGGCTGCCTCTCATGCGGGTGTCCTCATCGGCCTACCGCAGGGTACCGGTGCTGATAGGCCCTTCCGGAGCCAGTTCGTCCGCACCTCTCGCCAGGGCGTACGACAATGGGACGGACTAGCCTGAAGCGCATCCGAACGGATGGAACGGCAGAAACAGGAGGCGGCGAGCATGGCGGCTGGCGCCTCTCGCATCTTTGTCTCGCACCTGGCCGATGTCGCCGTCTTCGACCCCAACGGCGACCAGGTGGGCCGCGTGCGCGACCTCGTCGTCATGCTGCGGGTGGGGCGGCGTCCCCCGCGGCTGCTCGGCCTGGTCGTCGAACTGACGACCCGCCGCCGTATCTTCCTGCCCATGACCCGGGTGACCGGCATCGAGTCCGGCCAGGTCATCACCACCGGCGTGCTGAACGTGCGCCGCTTCGAGCAGCGGCCCACCGAGCGGCTCGTCTTCGGGGAGCTGCTGGACCGGCGCGTCAAGCTCGTGGAGACCGACGAGGAGGTCACCGTGCTCGACCTCTCCGTACAGCAGCTGCCGGCCCGCCGTGAGTGGGAGGTCGACAAGGTCTTCGTGCGCAAGGGCAAGAGCGGGGCGTTCCGGCGCAGCAGGGGCGAGACCCTCACGGTCGAGTGGTCCGCCGTCACCGGGTTCTCCCTGGAGGAGCACGGACAGGGCGCCGAGAGCCTGCTGGCCACCTTCGAACAGCTGCGCCCCGCCGACCTCGCCAATGTGCTGCACCATCTGTCCGCCAAGCGCCGTGCCGAGGTCGCCGCGGCCCTCGACGACGAGCGGCTCGCCGATGTCCTCGAGCAGCTTCCCGAGGACGACCAGATCGAGATCCTCGGCAAGCTCCAGAAGGAGCGCGCCGCGGACGTCCTGGAGGCGATGGACCCGGACGACGCCGCCGATCTGCTCTCCGAGCTGCCGGAGGACGAGAAGGAGCGGCTGCTGAACCTGATGCAGCCCGACGACGCGGCCGACATGCGCCGTCTGATGGCGTACGAGGAGAAGACGGCGGGCGGTCTGATGACGACCGAGCCGATCGTGCTGCGGCCCGACGCGACCGTCGCCGACGCGCTCGCCCGGGTCCGCAATCCGGATCTGTCCCCCGCCCTGGCCGCCCAGGTGTACGTCTGCCGCCCGCCGGACGAGACGCCGACCGGCAAGTACCTGGGCACCGTGCACTTCCAGCGGCTGCTGCGCGACCCGCCGTACACCCTGGTCAGCGCCCTTGTCGAGGACGATCTGCAGTCTCTGTCCCCGGATGCCGCGCTGCCGGTCGTGGCCGGGTTCTTCGCCACCTACGACATGGTCGCGGCGCCCGTTGTCGACGAGTCCGGCGCGCTGCTCGGCGCGGTGACCGTGGACGACGTACTGGACCACATGCTGCCCGAGGACTGGCGCGAGGCGGAGTTCGACCTGAGCGACGAGGGGGCCTCTCATGGCACCTGAGCGCGAGAAGACGCCCTCCGGCGCGACGGCCGCCCGCGCCCGCATCCGGCTCGACCAGCCGCAGCCCCGGCGCACCCGGATGCTGCCCGAGTGGGACGCGGAGGCCTTCGGACGCATGTCGGAGCGGATCGCCCGCTTCCTTGGAACCGGACGGTTCATCGTCTGGATGACGGTCGTGATCGTCATCTGGCTGGTGTGGAACATCAGCGCGCCGCACTCCCTGCGCTTCGACCCGTACCCGTTCATCTTTCTGACCCTGATGCTCTCCCTTCAGGCCTCCTACGCGGCTCCGCTGATCCTGCTCGCGCAGAACCGCCAGGACGACCGCGACCGGGTCAACCTCGAACAGGACCGCAAGCAGAACGAGCGGTCGATCGCGGACACGGAGTATCTGACCCGGGAGGTGGCCGCGCTGCGCACCGGCCTCGGCGAGGTCGCCACCCGCGACTGGATCCGCTCCGAGCTCCAGGACCTGATGAGAGAGCTGGACGGGCACCGGCGTCCCGACGGGCATGTCGTAGTCCCGGCGGAACACGCGGGCGGACGTGACGTAGACGACCGCTGACGGGCTTTCCGGGGCCCCGGCCGGGCGCCGTACCATCATGCTTATGGCTACGGAAGACGCGGTGCGCGAGGCACTGGCGACGGTGAACGACCCCGAGATCCAGCGACCCATCACCGAACTGGGGATGGTCAAATCGGTGGAGATCGGCGCGGACGGGGCGGTCGCGGTCACCGTGTACCTGACGGTCTCCGGCTGCCCCATGCGCGACACGATCACCCAGCGTGTCACCGACGCGGTCTCCCGCGTCGACGGTGTCACCCGGGTGGACGTCACGCTCGACGTGATGAGCGACGAGCAGCGCCGTGAGCTGGCGACCGCGCTGCGCGGCGGCCAGGCCGAGCGCGAGGTCCCCTTCGCCAAGCCGGGTTCGCTCACCCGGGTGTACGCGGTGGCCTCCGGCAAGGGCGGCGTCGGCAAGTCCTCGGTGACGGTCAACCTGGCGGCGGCCATGGCGGCCGACGGGCTGAAGGTCGGTGTCGTGGACGCCGACATCTACGGCCACAGCGTGCCGCGCATGCTGGGCGTGGACGGCCGTCCGACCCAGGTCGAGAACATGATCATGCCGCCCCAGGCGAACGGCGTGAAGGTCATCTCGATCGGCATGTTCACCCCGGGCAACGCGCCGGTGGTCTGGCGTGGCCCGATGCTGCACCGCGCGCTCCAGCAGTTCCTCGCGGACGTGTTCTGGGGCGACCTCGACGTGCTGCTGCTCGACCTTCCGCCGGGCACGGGCGACATCGCGATCTCGGTGGCCCAGCTGGTCCCGAACGCGGAGATCCTGGTGGTCACCACCCCGCAGCAGGCGGCGGCCGAGGTGGCGGAGCGGGCGGGCTCCATCGCCGTGCAGACCCACCAGAAGATCGTGGGCGTGGTCGAGAACATGTCCGGGCTGCCCTGCCCGCACTGCGGCGAGATGGTGGACGTCTTCGGCACGGGCGGCGGCCAGCTCGTCGCCGACGGCCTCACCCGCACCACGGGCACCACGGTCCCGGTGCTCGGCTCCATTCCCATCGACGTCCGCCTGCGCGAGGGCGGCGACGACGGCAAGCCGGTGGTCCTGACGGACCCGGACTCGCCGGCGGGCTCGTCCCTGCGCTCGATCGCGGGCAAGCTCGGGGGCCGGCAGCGCGGCCTCGCGGGCCTGTCGCTGGGGATCACCCCCAAGAACAAGTTCTGAAATCGCCCGCCTGCGATCTGCGGCTCCGTCCTTGGTCAACCTTCTGACCAGCGGCGGAGCCGTCGACGTTTTGTCAGCGTTGGTGGTCGTCGGGCGTCCCCGCACGGCTGTTCCCCCTCGATCCGGCTCGCTCATGGCACGACACACCGGGACCACGATCACGCCTTCGGCGGGGTCTCAGGCGGCCGGTCTTTGCCCTGCCCAAGCACCAGCTCGCCTACGAGGAAGGGGGCCGTCACCGCGACGGCGCCCCCTTCCTCACAGGCTCTGTCAGACGACGTAGGCCTGAATGTCCTTGATCATCGCGAAGCCCAGCCCGTAGGCGCTCATGCCCCGGCCGTACGCCCCCACGTGCACCCCGGCCTGCGTGGTCCCGGCGAGGACCCAGCCGAACTCGGACTCCCGGTAGTGGAACGGCGTCGGCACACCGTCCACCGGAAGGGACAGGGTGGACCAGACGGGACCGGCCAGGTCGTCCGCGAGCACCCACGCCGTCTCGGTCTGCTGGTCGAGCCAGTCGTCCCGCAGGCCGTGGTCCAGCTGGCGGGGCCAGGTGAACGACAGCAGGCCCACACCGGCCAGCCAGGCCGCGGACGAGACCGAGGTGGCCTCCAGCAGCCCGGTGCCGTCCGCGCTGCGCCGTACGGGGTTGGCGGCGACGGTCACCACGACCGCGAACCGCTCCTTGTCCTCCGTGGCCTCGTGCCGCACGGAGGGCTCGTCGCCGTGTCCGACCGACCCGTGCTCCACGGCACCGTCGGCGGCGGTGGCCACCTGCATCAGCCAGCGCGGGCCCGTGAAGGCCTCGTCGAGGCCGTACCAGGGGAACGACGCCTGCTGGTAACCGTCGACCGTGCCCCGGGCGTAGGGAAGCCGCGCTCCGCCTTCCGCGGCGGACGTCTGCGCGCCCACCCGACTCGTCGTCTCCATCTGCCCGGACGCCTCCTCGCTCTCGTCGGACCCGAGCGGCCCGCCCCCCGCGGGCGTCCTCGCTCCCAAAACAGTCCGCACAACAACTGGGCAGCATAGCCACCGCAGTCCGAAGCGCAGCGAAACGCCCGGCGCATACGGCCTCTTGGACGTCGCAATACGGCCGCCCGCGCGCCGAAGGGCGTATGGCCTGCGTCACTCTCGGCGGCCGGCCTACCCCGCCACTCGCGTGCGCGGACGGCTCAGGTGGCGTCCGCGTCGAAGGGCGGGCGCTCGTCGGGGCCCGGCTTCTCGGGCCTCTTCGTCATGTCGACGGCGCCACCGGCCGTGGAGGGGCCGGACGGAGAGGACGGCGACTCGGACTCGCGGCCGTGTACCGCGTCCGTGATCTCGGCCATCTCCTTCTTGAGGTCGAAGCCGTTGCGGATCTCCTTCAGCCCCAGGTCGTCGCCCTCGAGCTGCTTGCGGATGAACGTCTTGGGGTTGAGGTCCTCGAACTCGAAGTCCTTGAACTCGGGACCCAGCTCCTCGCGGATGTCCCGCTTGGCGCTCTCCGAGAACTCCCGGATCTTCCGGATGGTGCGCGTGACATCCTGGATCATCTTCGGGAGCTTGTCCGGACCGAAGACGAGCACGGCGAGGACAACGAGCGTCAACAGCTCGAGCGGTCCTATGTCATTGAACACCTGAAGCTCCTTGCGAGGTCCTCGGTCCGCGGCCCTCGGTGGTCGGGCGGGTCTTCCGTGGTCCGGGCCGGATCCACGGTACCCGGCGTTCCCGCCGGATCGGTACTGTCCCGCCCTTCTCCGCCGCGTGTACACGTCGGGATTTCCGGGTTGTTTGCCTTGGGGAGCGGTCTTCGTCCGCATCCTGTGAGGTTGGTGTCAGTTGCCGCCCGTGGAGCCGAGGACGAGGGTGATCCTGCGCTGCCCGCCGTCGCGGGACACGCTCAGCTCCGGACGGTCGCCGGGCGGTGCGCGCGGGTCCTGACGATCCGTTCCTCCCCGGAGTGGACCCGCGCCCCGTCGACCTCCGTGATCGCATGTCCGGGCTTGGCGCCCGCCTTGTCGCCGGGTCCTCCCTGGTGACCGCGGGGCCGCCGTCGGTGCCCTTGGCGGCGACGCGGGCGCCGTCTCCCGTGTAGTTCATGGCGAACGTCACACCGAACGGGGAGGGCGGCCCGGCGGCCACCGAACGGGGTGGGCGGCCCGGCCGGCACTGATCAGCTCTCGGCGACGCGTCGGGCCTGGTTCCAGGGGATCGCGAAGCCGAGCCCGATGGATCCTGCGCCGCCGCTCCGGTCGGTGCTGGAACGTCGACGCCGCGCCCGCAACACTTCTGCGGGCGCGGTCCTCCACGGATTCAACCGGTCCGTGGGCCGACACGCCATCGTCCGGCTCAGTGGGCGAGGGGCGGGGAGACCGAGGGAGACGGGCCGGCGGACGAGGTGGGCGCCGGAGCCATGAGCAGCCCGGGAGCGGTGATCCCGGGGGCCGCCGACCAGGACGTCAGCGTGAGCGGCGCGGTCTCGGTGAACGGGCGTATCAGCGGGGACATCGCGGCGGCTCCGGCCAGCACCGGAGCTGTCAGCGCACGGATCTCCGAGGCGTCCCGCACCGGAGCGGGTCCCCCGGGCAGCAGCGGGGCCGATGCCGTCCTGGAGGCGACGGGTGCCTGGCCCTGCGTCCGCTGGCCGAGCAGCGGTCCGACGGCCCGCCGTCGCTGGACGTCGGGCGTCGTGCCGCCGCCGCCCGTGCCCGGTGAACGCATCGGGGTCACATTGCTTCCGGTGCCGGAACCGCGTGCCTCCGGGCTCATATCGCTCGGGACACCCACCGACACCCCGCCGAGCGCGATCGCGGCCAGGGACACGGCGCCCGCGGCGGCGAAGGCGAACCGCCGTCCTCGCGAGGACGGGCGCTCGGTGTCCGGGCGGCCGACGTGATGGATGCGGAACCCCCGGTCCCCGGTAAGGGTCCGGTCCTCGGACGGGGTCAGCGCCGCGGCGTGGGGTCCCGTCGGCACATAGCCGAAGGGCTCACCCCTCACTCCGAAGACGCCCGGCCCGGCGGGAAGCCCGGCGCCCGACGGAAGTCTTCTGCCGAAACCACCCCCGCCGAGCGGCGTGCCACCGCCGTCGACGTCACCTCCCGCGGACAGGCCCTGCAAGCGGGCCAGGAAGCTCTCGGAGGGCGGCGGCGGGGCCGCCTCCGCGAAGACGTTCTTCAGC
The DNA here is from genome assembly GCF_044753645.1 of Streptomyces sp. NPDC093261. Taxonomy (NCBI): domain Bacteria; kingdom Bacillati; phylum Actinomycetota; class Actinomycetes; order Kitasatosporales; family Streptomycetaceae; genus Streptomyces; species Streptomyces sp. NPDC093261. The sequence goes on along the minus strand of NZ_JBIVNO010000002.1, from coordinate 587,708 downwards.
CGGCGCTGGGCGTCGGCCTCGGCCTTGCACTTCGCGCATGTGGCCAGATGGGCCAGCACACGCTCGCGCGTGTCATGACCGAGCTCCCCGTCCACGAGGGCGGAGAGGCGGTCTCCCAGGTGTTGCTCTGCCGGTGTAGGGCGAAGGGATCCACTCACGCGGTCGCGCCCCCTCCCCCCAGCGCGGGCACACGCGGCATGAAGGTGCGACGCTCGGCCCGGGCCTCGGGCGAGCGGTGCGCCAGAGCCTTGCGCAGCTGCGAGCGACCGCGGTGGATACGGGACCGGACCGTGCCGAGCTTGACGCCCAGGGTCGCGGCGATCTCCTCGTAGGACAGTCCTTCGATGTCGCACAGGACGACGGCGGCGCGGAACTCGGGCGCGAGGGTGTCCAGGGCCTGCTGGACGTCCGCGTCGAAGTGCGCGTCGTTGAATGCCTGCTGCGGGGTGGGCTCCCGGCTGGCCAGCCGCTCGGCCGCGTCCTCGCCGAGCGCGTCGAAGCGGATGCGCTGCTTGCGGCGGACCATGTCCAGGAAGAGGTTCGTGGTGATGCGGTGCAGCCAGCCCTCGAAGGTGCCGGGCGTGTAGGTCGACAGGGAGCGGAAGACCCGGACGAAGACCTCCTGGGTCAGATCCTCGGCGTCGTGCTGGTTTCCGGTGAGGCGGTAGGCCAGCCGGTAGACCCGGCCGCTGTGGGTGCTGACGATCTCCTCCCAGGTGGGCGGAGTCCACGCCTGCGAGTCCGCGTCGGTGGCGAAGGTCGCGGTCTGCGCGGTGTCAGCGTGGTACGAGTCAGCGATGTCGGTCACGGATTTCGGCTCACCCGACGACCTGAGAAGGCGCCGCAGCACTCCTCCCCGATCCACAGGCGCAGCCGCACCTCCCCTGTCGGCTCTGGTGGTGTCCAGTGGAGCACCTACCATAGCCACCTCGCCCGTTAGCTCCGGATAAGCGGTTTTAGGAGAATTTGATGTGCGCTGATGCGGCTGCGTCAGCACTTGCTCGACGTCCAGATCCACCGGTCGTCCCCCGTCCTTCCCCCGCTGCCTTTCCCACCCTTCCAAACGCCTGGTCCCATCTGCGGGTTCCCGGGGCCAACGGATACAGTCACGCCCAGGCAATCACGGGGACAGGAGAGGGTCATTACCGGCAACCGGCAGACGAGCTGGGCGTTCGCCGACGCCTATGTCGCCGAGGACGAAGCGCTGCGCTGGGCCCGTGAGCGGGCCCGCGATGCAGGGCTGCGCTCGGTGTCGCCCGGCACGGGCGCCGCGCTGCGGTTGCTCGCCGCCACCGTGGACGCGAAGGCGGTGGCGGAGATCGGTACCGGATGCGGTGTCTCCGGAATCCATCTGCTGCACGGCATGCGGCCGGACGGCGTGCTGACCACGGTGGACCCGGAGCCGGAGCACCAGCAGTTCGCCCGCCAGGCGTTCCGGGCCTGTGGCTTCGCCAGCAACCGCGCCCGGTTCATCCCGGGCCGCGCCCTGGACGTGCTGCCCCGGCTCGCGGACGCCGGCTACGACCTCGTCTTCTGCGACGGTGACCGGCTCGAGGTGCTCGACTACCTCGCTGAATCGTTGCGCCTGCTGCGACCCGGCGGCCTCGTCGTCTTCGAGGGTGCCTTCGCCCACGGCCGCACGGTGGACTCGGGACCGCAGCCCAGCGAGGTCCTGCGGCTGCGGGAGCTGCTGCGCACCGTCCGCGAGAGCCCGGATCTGGTGCCCTCGCTGCTCCCGGTGGGTGACGGACTGCTGTGCGCGGTCAAGCGCTGAGCGGACTGCTGTGCGGGCAAGCGCTGAGCGGGACGCGCGGGTGGAAGGGCGAGCCGGGCCGAAAAGCAGTCCCCGGCACCGCGTACGATGCCGGGGAAGCCGGGAATCCGGGGTCGCTTGGGCGTCAGCCGACGACCTTCTTGAGGGCGTCGCCGAGCGCGTCGGCCTCGTCAGGGGTCAGCTCGACGACGAGCCGACCGCCGCCTTCGAGCGGAACGCGCATGACGATGCCCCGCCCCTCCTTGGTCACCTCGAGCGGGCCGTCGCCCGTCCGCGGCTTCATGGCCGCCATGCTCGTTCCCCTTCCTGAAACCAGCTCATCGTCAGCCGACAGCCCTTGAAGGGCACGCGACCCCTCGGGGGACACGCGACACCGGCATCGAACACATTGCTTCCAAGCCATTATCCCGCATCTCAGGACCCGATGACCAACATCAGTCGGCATCGCTTGCGCAACACGCCCGACCAAAACCACTCAATTCGGCGATGCGGCTGTGATACTGCGCCACCGCACCGAGATCGGACGCCCGCATACGGGCCGGCATTATTTGACGCAGGTCACACGTCCGGTCCGGTCCGCGGATGATGATCTCCGTCATGCTGTCCCTCGGACACAGGGCGTACCGACCGGTACGACGGAGCCGTGACACCGGAGGACCACCATGGCCGACACCGTGCTCTACGAGGTGAGCGACGGGCTCGCGACGATCACGCTGAACCGTCCCGAGGCGATGAACGCGATGAACATCGAAGCCAAGGTCGCCCTGCGGGACGCGGCGCAGGAGGCTGCGGCCGACGGGGCCGTTCGGGCGATCCTGCTCACCGCCGCCGGGGAGCGGGCGTTCTGCGTGGGTCAGGACCTCAAGGAGCACATCGGGCTGCTTCAGGCGCAGGACGAGGGTTCCGACTCCGGTGTGATGAGCACCGTTCGTGAGCACTACAACCCCATCGTGCGGGCGCTCACGGGAGCGGCCAAGCCGGTGGTCGCGGCGGTGAACGGGGTCGCGGCCGGGGCGGGCTTCGGTTTCGCGCTCGCCGCGGACTACCGCATCGTGGCGGACACGGCCGCCTTCAACACCTCCTTCGCGGGTGTCGCGCTCACCGCGGACTCCGGGATCTCCTGGACCCTGCCGCGGGTCGTCGGCCCCTCGCGCGCCGCCGACCTGCTGCTCTTCCCGCGCAGCATCAGTGCCCAGCAGGCGTTCGAGTGGGGCATCGCGAACCGGCTGGTCCCGCAGGCCGAGCTGCGCGCGGAAGGCGAGAAGACCGCCCGCTCGCTGGCCGAGGGCCCGACGCTGGCGTACGCCGCGCTGAAGGAGTCCCTCGCCTACGGTCTCTCCCACTCCCTGGACGAGGCCCTGGAGAAGGAGGACGAACTCCAGACGCGCGCGGGGGCCTCACAGGACCACAAGATCGCGGTACAGGCGTTCGTGAACAAGGAGAAGCCCGTCTATCTGGGCCGCTGAGGCCACCTGGGCGGGCCGGCCACCGGACACGGGGCCGCCCAGGATGAGCGGGCGCCTGGCCGCACCCGCGGTCGGCCGGCGCCCCGCACGCCGCCCGGAGTCAGCTGCTCCGGGCGGCGCAGTCCGCCAGGTGGTCGTCGACGAGGCCGCACGCCTGCATCAGTGCATACGCCGTCGTGGGTCCGACGAAACGGATGCCGCGCTTCTTCAGCGCCTTGGACAGGGCCGTCGACTCGGCGGTGACCGCCGGGACGTCGGCGAGGGTCTTCGGAGCGGGGCGGGACGCCGGGTCGGGCGCGTACGACCAGATCAGCCCGTCCAGCTCGCCGGGGGCCCACTCGGCGAGCGCGCGCGCGTTGGCGAGCGTCGCCTCGATCTTGGCGCGGTTGCGGATGATGCCGGTGTCGGCGAGCAGGCGCTCCTGGTCGGCGTCGGTGAACGCGGCCACCTTGAGGATCGTGAAGTCGGCGAAGGCGGCTCGGAAGCCCTCCCGGCGCCGCAGGATCGTGATCCACGACAGGCCCGACTGGAAGGCTTCGAGGCTCAGCCGCTCGTACAGCGCGTCGTCGCCGTGGACCGGGCGGCCCCACTCCTCGTCGTGGTAGGCCACGTACTCCTCGGCGGACAGGGCCCAGGGACAGCGCAGCACGCCGTCGGGCCCCGGCACGGCCGCGCGGCTCACTGCTGGTCCCCCTCGGCCGGCCGGTCGTGGCCCTGACCGGCCGCGCGGGCCCCGGCGAGCGCGGACTCCAGGTCGGCGATGCGGGCGTCCCGCTCGGCGATCTCGGCGCCGAGGCGGCCGAGCGCGTCGTCCACCTCCGCCATGCGATAGCCCCGGAGGGCGAGCGGGAAACGCAGGGCGTCCACGTCCGCGCGGGCCACCGGGCGGTCCGGCGGCAACGGGTCGTCGAAGCGCTCGGGCGCCGCCTCCGGCAGGGGCGCGCTCTCGCCGCCGCCCACCACGGCGAGTGTCACCGCGGCGACCACGACGGCGAGCGCGACGACCAGGAACAAGAACATGAGCATTACAGAGGTCCCCACGCTCGGTGCCGGCGCCCTGCGCGCCGGAACGGAAGTGCAGCTGTCGAATGTGTCCGGCTCCGATCGTGCCATGCGACGCTGACAATCAAGGCCGCAGGCGGCGAAGGAACGGGACGTATCGGAAGGGGTCACAGCGGATGCTCAGGCTGGGCAAGCGGGAATTCGGCGCGCATGAGCCGGTGATCATGGCGATCGTGAACCGGACCCCGGACTCCTTCTACGACCAAGGGGCCACGTTCCGCGATGAACCCGCCCTCGCGCGCGTGGAGCAGGCGGTGGCGGACGGTGCCGCGATCATCGACATCGGCGGGGTCAAGGCCGGGCCCGGGGAGGAGGTCACGGCCGAGGAGGAGGCCCGGCGCACGGTCGGGTTCGTCGCCGAGGTGCGGCGCCGCTTTCCCGATGTGGTGATCAGCGTGGACACCTGGCGCCACGAGGTCGGCGAGGCGGTGTGCGAGGCGGGCGCGGATCTGCTGAACGACGCCTGGGGCGGGGTGGACCCCCGGCTCGCGGAGGTCGCGGCGCGCCACCGGGTGGGACTGGTGTGCACGCACGCGGGGGGCGCACCGCCGCGCACCCGCCCGCACCGGGTGACGTACGAAGACGTCATGGCGGACATCCTGAAGGTGACGCTGGGGCTCGCCGAGCGGGCGGTCGCCCTCGGGGTGCCCTGGGAGTCGGTGCTGATCGACCCGGGGCACGACTTCGGGAAGAACACCCGGCACAGCCTGGAGGTGACGCGCCGGCTGGACGAGATGGTCGCCACGGGCCGGCCGGTGCTGGTGTCGCTGTCCAACAAGGACTTCGTGGGCGAGACGCTGGACAGACCGGTGAAGGAACGGGTCCTCGGCACCCTGGCGACCACGGCGGTGTCGGCGTGGCTGGGTGCGCAGGTGTACCGGGTGCACGAGGTGGCGGAGACACGGCAGGTGCTGGACATGGTGGCGTCGATCGCCGGGCACCGCCCCCCGGCGGTGGCCCGGCGCGGGCTGGTCTAGGGCCGGCCCGGCCGCCCCGCCCCCGCCCGCCGGTGCGGCGTCCGTGCACCGAGCGCCGCACCGGGCTGTACCCCCGAGGACCGGCCCCGCCACCAAGCACCGCTCAGAACCGGCTCCGGAGTCCCCGAGAGCGCCCGCCTAGCGCCCGGCCTCCTTGGAGACCAGCGCGACGGCCTCCTCCACGTCGTCCGTCAGATGGAACAGGAGCAGGTCCTTCTCGGCGGCCTTGCCCTGGGCGACCAGGGTGTTCTTCAGCCAGTCCACCAGGCCGCCCCAGTACGAGGTGCCGTACAGGACGATCGGGAAGCGGGTCACCTTCTGGGTCTGGACCAGAGTGAGGGCCTCGAAGAACTCGTCGAGCGTGCCGAGACCGCCGGGCAGGACCACGAAGCCCTGCGCGTACTTCACGAACATCATCTTCCGGACGAAGAAGTAGCGGAAGTTCAGGCCGATGTCGACGTAGGGGTTCAGCCCCTGCTCGAACGGCAGCTCGATACCGAGGCCGACCGAGATCCCCTTGGCCTCGCACGCGCCCTTGTTCGCCGCCTCCATCGCGCCCGGGCCGCCGCCCGTGATCACCGCCCAGCCGGCCTCCACCAGGCCGCGTCCGAGCCGCACGCCCGCCTCGTACTCCGGCGAGTCCACCGGTGTCCGGGCGGAGCCGAACACGCTGATCGCGGGTGGTAGTTCGGCCAGCGTGCCGAAGCCTTCGATGAACTCCGACTGGATGCGCAGCACACGCCACGGGTCCGTGTGGACCCAGTCCGTGGGACCGCCCGCGTCCAGCAGCCGCTGGTCCGTGGTGCTCCTGGTCACCTGGTCCCGCCTGCGCAGCACGGGACCGAGCCGCTGCTCGTCCGGCGGCACCTTCTTGCCCTGGGGGTTGCCAGTGGGCATCTGCGCTCCCTCCGCATCGGGGCCTTACCCGCTCACCGGGGTCCTCCCGGCTCGGACGGGGCCGGGAGCCGGGGGGAGGCCGGAAGGACGGGGCAGGTCGTTCCACCCCAGCGTAGATCCACGCGGGTTACGGACGGGGGACGTGTGCATGTCCGCCATGGGCCGCGGTACCGCACGGCCGCCGCCGGTCAGGACGTCAGCCAGGCCCGCAGCCGCTCCTCGCCGACGAGGATCTTCGCCGTCTCGACACGTTCGTCCCGCTTGTGCGCCAAGTGCGGATTGCCCGGGCCGTAGTTGACGGCCGGGACGCCGAGTGCGCTGAAACGGGAGACGTCCGTCCAGCCGTACTTGGGCTGGGGCGTGCCGCCGACCGCCTCGATGAACGCGGCAGCCGCCGGGTGGGAGAGGCCGGGGAGCGCGCCACCGCTGTGGTCGGTCACGACGAACTCCGCCACCCCGCAGTCCGCGAACACCTCGCGGACATGCGCGATCGCCTCCTCCTCGCTCCGGTCCGGCGCATAGCGGAAGTTGACCGTGACCACGCACTCGTCCGGGATGACGTTCCCGGCGACGCCGCCCGAGATGCCCACCGCGTTCAGGCCCTCGCGGTACTCCAGGCCGTCGATCACCGGGTAGCGCGGCTCGTACGCGGCCAGCCGGGCCAGGATCGGGGCCGCCGAGTGGATCGCGTTGGAGCCCATCCATCCGCGCGCCGAGTGCGCGCGTTCGCCCTTGGTCTTCAGCTGGACCCGCAGCGTGCCCTGGCAGCCGCCCTCGACCTGGCCGTCGGAGGGCTCCAGCAGCACCGCGAAGTCGCCCTCCAGCCACTCGGGATGGGCCTCGGACACATGCTTCAGACCGTTCAGATGTGCCTCGACCTCCTCGTTGTCGTAGAAGACGAAGGTGAGGTCCCGGTTGGGCTCGGGGACGGTCGCCGCGATGCGGAGCTGGACCGCGACGCCCGCCTTCATGTCGCAGGTGCCGCAGCCCCACAGCACACCGTTGTCGTCCAGGCGGGAGGGGACGTTGTCGGCGATGGGGACCGTGTCGATGTGGCCCGCCAGGACGACACGCTCCGGGCGCCCCAGACGCGTCCGGGCCACCACGTTGTTGCCGTACCGGTCGACCGTCAGATGCGGAAGGGAGCGCAGTGCCGTCTCGATGGCGTCCGCCAGGGGCTTCTCGGTTCCGCTCACGGAGGGGAAGTCGACGAGCCGCGCGGTGAGCTGCGCGGCGTCCAGCGTGAGGTCAAGCGGGGTATCGGCCATGGGCCCGACCCTAGCGCGCCCGGCCGCGCGCGCCCGCGACCCCGGTTGTCCACAGCCCCGGGCAACGCCCTTGAACGCCTCCAGTACCTTGTACGCGTGCCTGAGCCGTCCCCCAAACCCAAGCGCCGTGGCCGCCTTCTCCGTTTCGGGGCGGCCCTCGTCGTCCTGCTCTCCGTCGCGGGCTATCTCGCCGTCCAGTACCTCACGGGCCCGCCGGCGCCGAGTTGCCGCGTGGTCTCCGGCAAGGGTGACGGGGCGTCGTACGAGTTCACCCCCGAGCAGGCGGTCAACGCGGCGACGATCTCCGCAGTGGGCACCACACGCGGCCTGCCCGAGCGCGCGGTGACCATCGCGCTCGCGACCGCGCTTCAGGAGTCGGGCCTGCGCAACGTCGAGCACGGCGACCGGGATTCGCTCGGCCTGTTCCAGCAGCGCCCGTCGCAGGGCTGGGGCACCGAGAAGCAGATCATGGACCCGACGTACGCCGCGACGATGTTCTACGACCACCTGGCCAAGGTGCCGGACTACACCCGGCTGCCGCTGACCGTCGCCGCGCAGCGCGTGCAGCGCAGCGGCTATCCGGAGGCGTACGCCAAGCACGAGCCGGACGCCACGCTGCTCGCCGCCGCCCTGACCGGGCGGTCGCCGGCCACGCTGACCTGTCAGGGGCGCCCGGCCCCGACGAGCACCGGCGGCGCCGACGCGGTACGGGCCGCACTGGTACGGGACTTCGGGCGCGATGTGCTCCAGACGGCCGGGGCGGTGGTGAGCACCCGGACCTCGCCCCCGTCCCCGTCCCCCACGGCCACGGCCACCGCCACGGCGAAGCCGGGCTCCGACGCGCTGACGATCCCGGTGCCCCGGAAGTCCACCGCCTCGGGCACCGCCCGGCAGCGCGGCTGGGAGCTGGCGCACTGGGCGGTGGCCAACTCCTCGGCGCTGCACATCGCGCACGTCTCCTTCGCGGGCCGGGAGTGGTCGCGCGACGGCTTCGCGAACGAGTGGCGTACGACGACCGGCGGCTCGGACGCCCAGGACTCGGCCGGCCAAGTCCGGATCGTCACCGGGGAGTAGACCGGCCGACCGTACGAATCCTCACCCCTCCGGGTCATACGCGGCGCGCCTCGTCGACGGGGCGCGCCGCTGTTCACTTTGCCATCGCCGACGGTGCCGAATTCCTTGGGAACACAGGGCTGTAAGGATTCGGCGGACTTCCGGCCCAATTGCCGTTTGCCCGATTTCCTCCCCACCCGATAATGCGACGCATTGCCAACTCTTTACACCTGGGCACCGCAACCTTCGGGGGTTTCGAGCGGTAGTCACTGCGTCCGAGCCCGGAACGATCAACTTCCGGGCGCGGTCGGACACTTCACCGTTCCCTCCCGTCTAAGGAGCATCATGTCCCTCCCCCTGACCCGCCGGATCGCCCGTGCCGCGCTGCTCATCGCAGCGGGAGCGGCGCCCGTGGTCGGTGCGGCCGGCTCCGCCAGCGCGGCGACGGCCGGCCTGCCGGCCACCCCCGACCTCGCCGGGCTGACCGCCCTGGACCACGCGCAGGTCGGCCCCACCCTCGACGGTGCGACGCAGAAGGTCGACGGCGCGGCCCAGAAGGTGACCGGGCTCGCGGGTGACGCCGGCGGCCAGGCGGTCAAGACCGGCGGCCAGGCGGTCAGGAAGGCGGTGCCGACGGCGGCCGGGACCGTGGGGACGGCCGGCAAGAAGGCCACGCCGCTCGCACAGAAGGTCGCCGGGGACGCGGCCGGCCAGGCCGGCGGGCTGCTCGGCGAGACCGCCAGGAGCGGTCTGCCGGGGCAGCAGCTTCCGGTCCAGGGGCTGCCGCTGCACGGCTGAGCCTCGGCCTCGCACGCCGGAGGGGTCCAGGGAGCTGCTCCCTGGACCCCTCCGTGCATGCTCAGTGGCCGCGTGGCGCTCACGCCAGCCGCTGCACCGCCGCCTGGATCCGTTCGTCCGTCGCCGTCAGGGCCACGCGCACGAACTTCTCGCCCGCGGGGCCGTAGAAGTCGCCCGGTGCGACGAGGATGCCCAGGCCGGCCAGGTGGGAGACGGTCTCCCAGCACGCCTCGTCCCGGGTCGCCCACAGATACAGGCTCGCCTCGCTGTGCTCGATCCGGAACCCGTGCCCGAGAAGGGCCTCGCGCAGGGCCGTGCGCCGCGCCGCGTAGCGCTCGCGCTGCTCACGGACGTGGGTGTCGTCGCCGAGCGCCGCCACGACCGCCGCCTGCGTCGGCGCCGACGTCATCATGCCGCCGTGCTTGCGGATCTCCAGGAGCGGGCCCAGAACCGCCGGGTCACCCGCGAGGAAGGCCGCCCGGTAGCCCGCCAGGTTCGACCGCTTCGACAGCGAGTGGACGGCGACGATGCCCTCGTACGAGCCGCCGCACACGTCCGGGTGGAGCACCGAGACCGGGTCGGCCTCCCAGCCCAGCTCCAGATAGCACTCGTCGGAGAAGACCAGGACGCCGTGTTCCCGCGCCCAGGTGACGATCCGGGTCAGCTCCTCCTTGCCCAGCACCCTGCCCGTGGGGTTGGAGGGGGAGTTGAGCCACAGGAGCTTCAGGTTCGCCGGGTCCAGCTCGGTCGGGTCGTCGTAGACCACGTGATCCGCGCGGGCCAGGCGGGCACCGACCTCGTAGGTCGGGTAGGCCAGGCGCGGGTAGGCCACCGTGTCGCCGGGGCCGAGGCCGAGCTGGGTCGGGAGCCAGGCGACCAGTTCCTTGGAACCGACGATGGGCAGGACGTGCCGGTGGGTCACATCGCGGGCGCCGAGTCGGCGCTCCACCCAGCCCGTGATCGCGTCCCGCAGTTCGGGCGTGCCCCACACCGTCGGATAGCCCGGGGAGTCCGCCGCCGCGACGAGCGCTTTCTGGATCAGCTCGGGGACCGGGTCGACGGGGGTGCCCACGGACAGGTCGACGATCCCTCCCGGGTGCGCGGCGGCCGTTTTCTTGTACGGCTCGAGCTTGTCCCAGGGGAAGACCGGAAGGCGGTCGCGCAGCGACTCCTTCGAAGGGTGGTGGCCGGCGACGGGAGGGGGGTCGGTGACTGCGGACAACGGGATCGGCTCACTTTCTGGACGACGGGCGCCCTGCTACGAGCGTAGGGGCACCAAACGCCGCGGTCCCGTGCGGCGCCGGTGAGCGCCGTACGGGACCGGGACGGCACGTTGTGCTGTCGCTTACTGGTTCATCGGGGGCAGCGCCGCGATGAAGGGGTGGTCGCGCTCGATCAGCCCCAGCTTGCTGGCGCCACCGGGCGAGCCGAGCTCGTCGAAGAACTCGACGTTCGCCTTGTAGTAGTCCTTCCACTCCTCGGGAGTGTCATCCTCGTAGAAGATGGCCTCGACCGGGCAGACCGGCTCGCAGGCTCCGCAGTCGACGCATTCGTCCGGGTGGATGTACAAGGACCGCTGGCCCTCGTAGATGCAGTCGACCGGGCACTCCTCGATGCACGCCTTGTCCTTGACGTCGACACAAGGCTCTGCGATGACGTAGGTCACGCTGTCGTTCCTCCTCGGTAGGGCGCTGGCGGGCCTCCGCAGGCTCCGCCGCCTGGCGCGCGGGAGCGCGGCGTCGTCGATGCCCGCCCCTAGTATCTCCGTTCCCGGGCATGATCCGAACAGGAGGGGTGAACTGACCTGTGGAAATCTCTGCGGGCGGACGGCTGAAGGTCCGAATCACCGCTGCTGACGTGGGAAAACGCGTCTCAGTACGGCGGTGGAGGGAACATGCCGCCGAGGGTGAGAGGTTCACCGACACGGTCGGAGTTCTCACATCATGGGACAACGGTGTGCTACTGATCACACGACGTGACGGCGAGCGGGTCAGCATCGAGGAATCCTCGCTGGTCGCGGGCAAGGTGGTGCCCGCCCCTCACCCGGCCACCGCCCCTCATGGAGGCGCTTCGCGCCACGCGACGACCGCACCCGCCCGTCGGCGAGGTCCCGCGGCGTCCTGGGAGGAGCTGGCGCGGATCTCCGCCCGCGCCTGGCAGCCGGTGGAGCGGGAGCGGCTCGGGGAGTGGGAGCTGCGCGCCGCGGCCGGGTTCACGCGGCGCGCCAACTCGGTGCTGCCGCTCGGCGACCCCGGCCTCCCGCTGGACGAGGCGCTGGCGGCCGTACGGCGCTGGTACGCCGCCCGTGGTCTGCCCGCCTACGCACAGCTCGCGACCGGGGCCGGGGAGGACGCCCAGGAGCCGCTCCGCGCGGAGCTGGAGGCGCGCGGCTGGACCCGGGAGGTGACCGCCGAGCTGTGGACCGGCGCGCTGGCGCCGGTCGCGGACCGGGAGACCTCCGGGGTCGAGCTGTCCCGCACGGCCGACGAGGCGTGGCTCGCCCGCTACCGGCGCAAGGGGCTGGGCAAGGTGGCCCTGAAGGTGCTCGGCGGCGGGCCCTCGGTGTGGTTCGCGACGGTCCCGGGCAAGCGGGGCGCTCCTCCGGCGGCCATCGGGCGGTGTGTGGTGGACGGCCGTTGGGCCGGTTTCGCGGCGGTCGAGGTCGATCCGGAGCAGCGCCGCCGGGGCCTGGCCACGGCCGTGATGGCCGCGCTGGCCCGGCAGGCCCTCGACGAGGGCGCCTCGGCGGCCTGGCTCCAGGTGGAGACCGACAATGCGCAGGCGCGGGCGCTGTACGCACGGCTGGGCTTCGCGGCGCATCATGCGTATCACCACTACCGGGAGCCGGAGGGCTCCCGTGAACCGGGCGCGGGCGGCCCGTCGGGCGCCGGGACCGGACCGGTGGCATGAGAGGTTTCGAGGCTGCCATGCATGGCCCCTATCCCCCGGAGCCGGAGCGGGCCGCCGAGGTGCGACGGCGGTTCGGCGAGGAGGCGCGTGCCGCGCGGCCCGACCTCGCGGCCCTGTGTCTGCTGGTGGGCGCGGCGGCCGACGGGACGGTGGACGAGGCCGGGCTGGACGCGGCGCAGATCGAGTTGGACCGGCTCGCCGGGCTGCTGCCGTTCGCGCCGGGCGGGCCCCGGTCCTGGGCCCTGGCGCTGGCCGACGTCCTCGGCTGGCGCTGCGGGTTCCGCGGCTCGGCCGGTGACTACGAGCGGCTGGAGTCCTCGCTGCTGCACGAGGTGCTGCGACGGCGGCGGGGGCTGCCCATCCTGCTGTCGGTGGTGTGGATGGAGGTGGCCCGCAGGGCCGGGGCGCCGGTCTACGGGGTCGCGCTGCCGGGGCACTTCGTCGTGGGGTTCGGGCCGCAGGAGGACCGGGTGCTGGCCGATCCCTTCGACGGGGGGCGGCTGCTGAGCGTGGCCGACGCCGAGCTGCTGGTGGCCGGAGCGACCGGGGGGCCGCTGGATCCCTCGATGCTGACCCCCGCGGATCCGCTCGACGTCGTGCTGCGGGTGCTGAACAACATCCGCGCCTGGGCCGCCTCCCGGCCGGAGCGGACCGATGTCGCGCTGTGGGCGGTCGAGCTGTCCCTGCTGCTGCCGTCGCATCCGGCGCGGCTGCGCTACGAGCGGGCCCAGCTCCTCGTCCAGCGCGGGGACTTTCTGCGGGGTGCCGCGGAGCTGGACGCGTACGCCGATGTCGTGGCCGGCGTGGACGAGACGACCGCCGAGCGGGTGCGGGGGCAGGCGCGGGCGGCGCGGGCCCTGCTCAACTGAGCGAAGCGCCCGCTAGAGCCAGCCCTTCTCGCGGGCGATCCGGACGGCCTCCGCCCTGTTGCGAACCGCCAGCTTCTGTATCGCCGTGGAGAGGTAGTTGCGGACCGTGCCCTGGGACAGGTGCAGGGCCGCGGCGAGTTCCGCGTTGGTCGAGCCGTCGGCCGCCGCGCGCAGGACCTCGCGCTCGCGGTCGGTGAGCGGGTTGGCGCCGTCGGCCAGGGCGGCCGCCGCCAGTGTGGGGTCGATGACACGCTCCCCGGCGAGCACCTTGCGCACCGCCTCGGCGAGTTGGGCCGCGGGGGCGTCCTTCACCAGGAAGGCGTCGGCGCCCGCCTCCATCGCGGACCGCAGATAGCCGGGGCGCCCGAAGGTGGTCAGGACGACCACCTTGAGGTCCGGAAGCTCCCGCCGCAGGACGGCCGCCGCCTCGATCCCGGTGGCGCCGGGCATCTCGATGTCCAGCAGCGCCACGTCCACGTCGTGGGCGCGGGCCGCCGCCGGCACCTCGTCGCCGCGGGCGACCTGGACGACGACCTCCATGTCCTCCTCCAGGCCGAGCAGGGCGGCCAGCGCCTCGCGGACCATGGACTGGTCCTCGGCGAGCAGGACCTTGATCGTGCGGCTCATGCCCGGGATCCTACGTCCGCGGCGGTGCCCGCGGGCACCCGTGCCACCAGCCGGAACCCGCGCTTCTCCCAGCCCGCGTGAAGCGTCCCGCCGACCTTGTCCAGCCGCTCGGTCAGGCCCGTCAGACCGTTGCCCGGGCCCTTGCCGGCGCCGCCCGAGCCGTCGTCCTCGACGGAGAGTTCCAGCACCGGGCCGTCCAGCGTCTGCCGCCGGAGCACCTCCACCGTGCAGCGCGAGGCGCCGCTGTGCCGGACGACGTTGGTGACGGCCTCGCGCAGCGTCCAGGCCAGGGCGGACTCGCTCTCCTCGGGGACGCCGGTGAGGTCGGCCTCCGCGGGGATGTCCGCGCTGACCGCGGCCGCCGCGAGCGCGACCTGGGCGCCGGCGAGTTCGGCGGCGAGGCGGGGGCGGCGGTAGCCGGTGACCGCCTCGCGCACATCGACGAGGGCCTGACGGCTCACCTGCTCGATGTCGGCGACCTGCTGGGCCGCCTTGTCGGGGTGGTCGGGCAGCATACGGCCGGCCAGCTCGCTCTTGAGGGTGATCAGCGAGAGGGAATGGCCGAGCAGGTCGTGCAGATCGCGGGCCAGCCGCAGCCGCTCCTCGTTGGCCGCGAGCTGGGCGACGGTGGCCCGGGCCTTGCGCAACTCGACGGTCGTGCGGATCAGTTGGACGACGCCGGTCATCGCGAAGCCGATGAGCAGCACCAGGATCACCAGGTCCTGGGCGTCCCGCTCGCCGACGTGCCCTCCGACGAGGAGCATCACCCCGGCCGTCCCCGGGATCGCCCAGTAGGCCGCTCTCAGCGGGAGGGTCGCCCCGCAGGCCACGGAGACATAGCAGTAGAGGCCGAGCCAGGAGGGACCGAGCGTGAAGCACAGCAGGGTCGCGAGCAGAGCGAGGGAGACGACCAGGGCGACCACGAGCCGGCGGGGCAGCGGGGTGCCCATGTTCCGGAAGACGAGCGTCAGATAGACCCCGACGAAGACCGCCAGGCCCAGCCAGCCGCCCACGGTGCCCGCGGTGGTGTGGTGCCCGGCGGCCAGGTCGCGGACCGGCGCGCTGAGGAAGACGAGCCAGACGACGATCCACAGCAACTTCCGCAGGAGCAGATCACGCCCGGTGCGGGGCGGCTGTCCCAAGGGGATCACCCGCTCCGCACAGACGGTCTGCGTCCCCGGTTCCTCGGTCGTCGTGCTCACGCCTTCAGCGTGTCCTTCCGGTACAGCCAGGCCGCGCCGCCCGCGAACAGCAGGAAGAAGGCGACGAGGATGGCGATGTCCTTGGTGTGCGGGGCCTGGCTCTGTTCGATGGCCTGCCCCAGTGCAGCGTACGCGTGGGTGGGCAGCCACTCGGCGATGTCCTGCAACCAGGTGGGGAAGACCGCGGACGGCCACCACAGGCCGCCGAGGATGGACAGGCCGAAGTAGGTGATCATGGTGATCGGGCGGACCGCGTCCCCGGTGGCGACATAGCCGATGGCCACGCCGAGCGCGGCGAAGACCAGGCTGCCGGCCCAGATCGCGCCGGTCAGGGCGAACCACTGCCAGGCGTCGAGGCGGACGTGCTTGAGGGCGGCGGCCACCAGGAAGACGACGACGATGGACGGCAGGCTGACGACGGCGGCGCCGGCGGTCTTGGCCAGCACGTACCCGCGTCCCGGCAGGGTGGTCAGCCTGAGCTGCCGCACCCAGCCGCTCTCGCGCTCCTTGGCGATGCGCTCGCTGTTGCCCATGAGCACGGCCGTCAGGGCGCCGAAGGAGGCCATGGACACCATCATGTACGTCGCCACGGTCAGCCCGCTGCCGGGGATCTTGCTGTCGGGGCCGCCGGAGGTGCTCGAGATGAGCAGGAACAGGGCCGCGGGGTAGATCACCGAGAAGAAGAGGAACTTGCGGTTGCGCAGCGCGCGGGTGAGTTCCAGCTTGATCAGGGAGTTCACGACTGCCTGGCCTCCTCGGCCTCGGTGATGGCGACGAACGCCTGCTCGAGTCCGAGCCCGGCGACTTCGAGGTTGCGGGGGTAGACGCCGAGGCCGTACAGGGCGTGGACGGTCGCGTCGGCGTCGGTGGACTGCATACGGACGGTCTGTCCGGAGCCGTTCGTGGACATGGTGAGCGAGGTCAGGAACGGCAGCGCGCGCAGCGATGCCTCCTCGGCCGGGTCCTGGAGGTCGAAGGAGATCCGGCGGGCACCGGCCTTCGCCTTGATCTCGGCGGCGGTGCCGTCGGCGAGGAGCCGTCCGCGGTGCAGCACGAGCACCCGGTCCGCTATCGCGTCGGCCTCTTCCAGGTAGTGCGTGGCGAACAGGACCGCACGGCCCTGGTCGGCCTGCTCGCGCATGGTGGCCCAGAAGGCCTGCCGGGCGGAGACGTCCATGCCGGTGGTCGGCTCGTCCAGCACGATCAGGTCGTTGGCCCCGGCGGTGGCGAGGGCGAAGCGGACGCGCTGGGCCTGGCCACCGGAGAGCTTGTTGACCTTGCGGTCGGCGATCTGCGCGATGCCCGCGCGGGCGAGCACGTCGGTGACCTTGTACGGCTTCGGGTGCAGCGCGCAGGCGAGCTTGACCAGCTCGGCGACCGTGACCTCGTCCATCAGCCCGCCGCTCTGGAGCATGGCCCCCACCCGCCCGGCCACGATGGCCTCACGGGGGCTGGTCCCGAACACCCGCACCGAGCCGCTGTCCGGGTGCTTGAGCCCGAGGAGCAGGTCCAGGGTGGTGGACTTGCCCGCGCCGTTCGGCCCGAGCAGGGCCACCGTCTCCCCCGGGTGCAGCCGGAGGGTCAGGCCGTCCACGGCCCGGACCTCGCCGTAGGCCTTGGTCACCTGGTCGAACCCGACCACCGCTTCGGTGGCCGCCACTGTCGTCGTCATGCGTTCATCGTGGCGGTGCGGGGCTGTCGCCGGGCAGTGCCAGGTGTCGTCAGTCCGGCATGACAGATGTCATGCCCGGCAGGGTGACGCAGGGGGGCACCCGGTCTGAACCGGGCGCCCCCCTCTCCCCAGGCCTTCTGCGGCTGCCGTGTGGCCGCCGGTCAGCTCGGGTTGGTGTCGATCGTCGCGACGCGCGCCGCCGTGGTCCTGCCGAGCAGCGCCGGCCGCAGTGCGCTGATCACGTCCTCCACGGTGACCGGCGTCCTCTTGCCGGTGCCCCGCGTGATGAGGACGCCGTCGAAGGCGTGGCCGTAGAGGTTGCGGAGCGCCACCTTGTCGTACGACTCGACGAGCTTGCCGTTGATGGCCTTCACCCCGAGGAACTTCCACAGCGAGTTCTGGGGGCTGAACGCCACGGCATGGGCCGCGTCCGCGCGCACCATCACGTTGGCGGACATCGCGGGCTCGGCGAACGCCTTCATCATGCGGTCGACCTCGGCGTTGGGGACCGTGGGCTGCCGGGTGGTCGTGGGCACCCGCACGGGCGTGCTGGTGTCGGTCTCCACCTGGGTGCGGTAGGCCTCCTCGACGGCCCGGGTCGAACCGGCCACGTCGACGCCCTTGCCCGCCTTGCCGTACACCGCGACGGCCTTGCCGGACTCGAACTTGATCGTGCCCTCGGTCATCGAGCCGGCGCCGCCCGCGACCTGCTCGAGGGCGGCCTGGAGCTTCTCCTCGTCGACGGGCATCACAGGTTCGACGACGCGCTGCTGCCCGAAGAGCGAGCCGATCACCGACACCGGGTTGTAGTCGCTGCCCGCGGCGGCGGCGACGGTGGCCTTGCTGTCGAGCTGGAGGCCGGCCTGGTCGGGCCTGAGGGCGACCGTCTTGCCGTCGACCGACAACTGCAACGGCTTGTTCGTACGGCTGCCCAGCGCGGCATCCAGCTTCTGGGTCGCCTCGTCGCGGGTGCCGCCGCCGATGTCGACGCCGAGCACGGTGGTGCCCTTGGGCACGTCGGAGTGGTTCATCAACAACCCGGCGCCGTAGGCGACACCGGCGATGACGACCAGACCACCGGCCAGCAGGGCCAGCTTGCTGCGGCCCTTTTTCCTCGCCGGCTTCGCCGCGGCGGTGTTCTGCGTCTTGGGCGGGTCCGGCAGCTTCGGGGGCCGGTGCGACACCGATCCGTCGGAGGGGGTGGTCCCGTCGAACGCACCGATCTGGGCACCCGGCGGAACCACCGGGATACCGCTGGTGAGGGTGTGTCCGGAGATGTTGTCGCCGGGGCCGCCGAAGCCCGGGTGGCCCGGTTCCGGAGCCTGCTTCTGCGGGGTGAGGATCGCGGTGTCGTCGCTGAGCCCGCCACCGGGACCGCCCTGGCCCGCCGCGGCTCCGGGGACGCCGGGGCCGAACGGACCGCCGTGGGCGCCCGGCATGCCGGTCGCCGGCAGGCCCGGGCCGCCGGGTCCGGGGAGGCCGGGACCACCGGGGCCGGAGCCGCCGGGACCACCGGGACCGGAGCCGCCGGGCGTCGGGCCGGTGACGACCGGCGGGATGACCGGTCCGTCGCCCGTGACCGGGCCGCCGGTCGGGCCCGAGGGACCGGAGCGGCCCGGCTCGGAGAAGTACGGCAGATCGTCGCGGCGGGGCTCGCCGAAGGCGTCGGGATCGATGACCGGGAACGAGGCCGTGCTGGCCGCCACCGCGTCCGACACGTCGAAGGAGCCGGTGCCGCCGCCGTGTCCCGGCGCGATGGGGCCCGCACCGGTGGCACCCGGGAGCCCCTTCCCGTTCGTCGCGCCGGGGCGCGCACCGAACGCGCCCGCGCCTCGCGCGGCGCCTCCGGGCCGCGCACCGGGAGCACCCGGCGTACGGGAGGCATCAGGTCGCGCACCCCCGTTGCCGTGCGCGCCGGGAGCAGTCGGCGCCCCCGAGGCGCCGTTCGCGCCCAGGCCGGTACTCGCGCCGGGCGCACTGGGCGGGCCCTGTATGCCGGAGACCCCTGACAGACCCGCGCCGTTGGTCGCGCCGCCGCCCTGCGGGCCGGTGGCCGCCGAGGGCTTGCGGGGCGCGAACCAGTCGCTTGCCGCCTTCTCCTCGGCCGGGGCGGGGGTCTCCGCGGGGCTCTCCAAGGTGGAGAGCGCGCTGACGGTACCCGTGGTCTCGGCGTCGTAGCCGACGTCGCCCACGGTGTCGGCGGACTCGGCGTCCGCGACGGGCTTGCGCACGACGACCGGCGGAATCGGCCGCGACCCGGGGATGTTGATCCGGATCCGGGTCGTCAGCGTGGTCTCGGTCTTGCGTTCCTCCGGCTGCGTGGCCGGGCGGCTCGCGTCCGCGCCGTCCGAGGAAGCCATGGGGGTCCCGTACGGCGGCGTCCCCGACGGGTACGCGGATCCGCCGCGTCCGTTGGGTCCGGCGGACGAACTGTCAGTTTCACGACTCAAGGCAGGTTCTCCCGGTTGGCTCCACCGCCTGTTTCGACCTCAACAGGTGGCCCCCTGCTCGAACGAAGCCGACAGCGCGCGGGAGGCTCGGCGGCGCGCACCACCATACTGGCCGCTCGGGGCTCGCAAACCGCGCCCATGAGGGAAACCCGCACGGGACCCTTACGGACGCGCCCGGTTTTTCCGGGGGACATCCCGTGACCCGGGGGGCGAAGTGGTACGTCACTTGCCAAGTCGGGCGTCGGAGCCGCCCGTTTGGCGCCCCGGGCTGAGAGTGGCGCAGATCACAGCAAGGGCCATTCCACCGATCAGGAAGAGATACGAGCCGGTGCCCGCACCGAACAGGAAGTCCCCTTCCGGACGGCTGGCGGTGAGCAGGACCACGGCGATCATCCAGCCGACGGCGGGCGCGATGGCCCCCGCCCTGGTCTCCGTGGCCAGTCCGCCCCCGACGAACAGCCCGGCCGCGGCGGCGAGTGCGAGCAGCAGTCCGCCGGGGAACAGGCCGCCCTGGACGAGCGCGCCCGCCACCCCGGTGGCCGCGCCGAGCACGAAGAGGCCGAGACAGGCGGCGACCCGCCTGGCCGAGGGCAGAGTGAGCGGCTGTGCGAGCGCACTCTGCTGCTTGCCCGTGGGTGTCATGGGGCCACTCCTTCGAACAGATCCGTCTCACGGTCGCCGCCCCGCTCGCCGTGCGCCAACTCGTAGTACTCGGTGGTGAACAGCGGCTGCGCGAGCGCGTTGGAGAGCGCGAACCAGGGTTCCACCACCTCGATCTGGGTGGCGTGTGCACGCATCGCCGCGGCCTTCGCGGCAGCGAAGGCGGTGCCGTCGATCTCCGTGGTGACCATCGGGTCGTCGACCACGCCGGGGAGGTCGCCGACGGCCGCCGCCCGGGCGAAGGACGTCGTGCCGAGCGCCTCGCCGAGCCGGGCGAAGGCGGACTCGGCGACCGAGCGCGGCATCCGGTTCCAGTAGACCTTGGGGATGTCCCAGGGCGCGCCGAGGTCCGGCCGGAAGGCGGTGTCGGCGGCCAGTTCGGCGGCGCGCACCGCCACGCGGTGGGCCTGGATGTGGTCGGGGTGGCCGTAGCCGCCGTTCGGGTCGTAGGTGAGAAGGACCTGGGGACGGACCTCCCGGACGACCGCCACCAGATGGCCGGCCGCCTCGTCGAGGTCGGCGGACCAGAAGGCGCCCGGGCGGTGGTTCTGCGGTGCGCCCATCATCCCGGAGTCGCGGTAGCGGCCCGGGCCGCCGAGGAAGCGGTGGTCGGTGACGCCCAGCTCCTTCATGGCGGCGGCCAGTTCACCGGCCCGGTACGGCCCCAGGGCGTCGTCGCGGTCCGGCGCGAGGTGCGCCAGCTCGGGCGGGATGACCTCGCCCTCCTCGCCGAGGGTGCAGGTCACCAGCGTCACGCGGGCGCCCTCGGCCGCGTACCGGGCCATGGTCGCGCCGTTGTTGATGGACTCGTCGTCGGGGTGCGCGTGCACCAGGAGCAGACGCCGGTCCGGCAGATCCGTCATGGCACCACCCTACGAGAGCCCCGGCCCGGCACCCCGGCACCTCGGCACCCCGGCAGCCCGGCAGCCCGGCACCCCGGCAGCTCCCGGCCGCCCGGGCTCAGGCCTCGGGCTCGTCCCGGTAGCGCGGCAGGCCCTCGGTCGGGATCGTCCAGTCGCCGATGGTGACGTCCTCCCCGTAGACGAAGTCCTTGCGGGTGGCGTAGCGGGGACCGTCCGTGGTGGAGTGCATGTCGGAGAGGACGGCGCCGGTGCCGGTTCGGGGATCGAAGACCGCGTAGACGGGGATGCCCATCAGGGGGTAGTCGCGCATCTTGGTGACCCAGTCGTTGTCCGGGTTGGAGCGGGAGATGACCTCCACGGCGGCGGCGACCGACCGGGGGTCGAAGGAACCCTCTCCCTCCATCTCCGCCTCGGCGATCACCATCACATCCGGGCGGCGCATGATGCCTCGGGTTCGTCCTCCACGTCGGGCTCACCCGTGTGCGCCACGATCTCGTCCGGCATCACCTTTTCCAGGCGCTTCCGGACGCGCAGCACGGTGAGCTCGTGCGGCTTCATGGGCGACAGCATGTCGAGGACGATCCCTTCCTCGGTGATCTCGAACTTGCCGGGGAGGTTGTCGTCCGCGGACTGAACGAAATCCCGCATGGCCCGGTACAGGTGGGAGGCGCCCTGCCGCGCGTTCTCCGGGGCGATGGTCATGGCGCTCGCTCCTCGTCGTCTGTGCCCAGGGGCAAGGATCGTCGCCTTCATGCCAGGCGGCCTCCGGGAGATCGGTTCCGCAGTCACGGCAGCGGCCGGGTCCGGGTGCGCGGAAGGCGCGGTCGCAGCCGTCACAGGTCTGGAGCGGGTGCCGTACGGGCGGCGGGCCCGCCGGTGTGCGGAAGGGAGGTGGGGGTGGCAGCCGGGCGGTGAGGCGGTGGGCCGGGAGGGCTGCCGGGCGCCGCAGTCCTTCGGGGGGCAGGTCGTCGGTCAGCGCGTGCCGTACGGCATCGGGGCCGGCGTCCCGCTCCAGCCAGGCCGCGCGACGCCGGGGGCCAGATGGGCCGTGTCACAGGCCGACAGCAGCAGGCGGGGGTCGTGGCGGCGCAGGCTCGCGAGGAGGTCGGCCGCGGCCTGGAGCAGGGCGGGTGCGGGATGGGCGGGGCCCGGTACGGCGGGGAGCGGCTTGCGGGGTGTGTGCTTCTTCGGGGCCGCCGGCCTGGCGGGCGCGGCGCAGCCGGGCTCGTCCACGGCGCGCGGGGCCGACGGCCGGTTGCAGGAGATCGTGCGGGTGACGATACGGCCGCCGGGGACGCGTTCGCGGACGCGACGGAGGTAACCGTGGGCCTCCAGCTCGCGCAGGGCGGCGGCGATACGGGCCGCTCCCTCGGGGAAGCGCGCGGCGAGGCTCTTGATGTCGACGCGGGCGCCGTTCGGCAGCGACTGGAGGTGGACGCCGAGCCCGATCGCGAGGAGCGACAACTGCGCGTGCTGGGCGAGGTGGTTGCCGATCACCGTGAAGCGGCTGGTGTGCCGGGTGTTGTCGTGCACGAGTCCGCCGGAGTGGGGGCGCCGGTTCGGGGGCGCGTTGCCGGCAATCCGGGACTGGGCGTGCGGGGGCACGCTAGGGTGCGGGGTATCCATCGGGAAGCCTTCTCTTCCTCGGTGGTCAGGCCCTCGCACTGGGATTGCCGTCCCGGCGGGGGCCGTCGCATGTCTGTGGTTGTGTCGCGCTGAGCGTAGGACAGCCAACGGCCCCCGAATCCAGCCGAGTCGGTGATGTTCACCCACGCGGGTGATCGCGGCCCGCGGGCGGGAGGGGTGGGGCTTGGCCGGGTTCTTTCATCCCTTGGTTCCTTGGGAGAGAGCGCCCCTGCCACCGGAGCCCGCGCGACCGGGTTCCGGTGCGAAGTCGAGTTCCGCCCAGACTGTTTTACGGGGGCGCGGTCCGGGGGCCACACCCCAGCGGTCGGCCAGCGCCTCGACGAGAACGAGACCCCGGCCGGAGTCGGCGTCGGCGGCCGGCTGACGGGCGCTCGGAAGGCGGTCACCGCGCGTGTCGGTGACCTCGATCCGGAGGGTGCCGCCGGCGACGTAGAGCATGAGCCGGAAGTCTCGCCCGGGGACGCGTCCGTGCGTCGCCGCGTTGGCGGCCAGCTCGGCGACGATGTGCTCCGCCCGGTCCGTGGGCAGTCCCCAGCTCCGGAGCTGTTCGGTGGCGAGCAGCCGGGCCAGGCGGGCACCACGGGGGGTCGGCGACAGCCGGACATCGAAGTTCGGGACGAACGGGCCGAGTCGGGCTTCCGGGGAGGCAGTTCCTTGATTCACGTCACTCAGCGTGGCGACGTCCGCCTACCGTGAACAGTGACGATGCCCATGCGTACGGTGACTGTCCGGACGTTGTCCGGGCGTGTCCGGCCGGTCCGGAGCGGTCGTACGCGTTGAGGGCGTGGAGGCACGACGGCACGACGGAGGGGTGCGGCGATGCGCGTGGACGGTGAAGCGGTCCGACTCAAGAGCGAGGCGGACGAGCCGGGTTGGGAGGTGGACCCGGATGATGACTGGGGAGTGGCGGTCGTCGCGACCGTGGGGCGGCAGCTGAAGCTGCGACGGGAGGCCGTCGGCATGAGGGCCGCCGAGTTCGGGGTGGCGGTCGGGTACGGCGAGGACATGGTCTACAAGATCGAGAGCGGCAGGCGCATCCCCCGCCCCGAGTACCTGGACAAGGCGGACGAGGTGCTGAGGGCGGGTGGGTTGCTCGCCGCGATGAAGGAGGACGTGAGGAGGGTCCGGTACCCGAAGAAGGTGCGGGACCTGGCGCAGATGGAGGCGAAGGCGGTCGAGCTTCAGCTCTACGATCCGCTGAACATCCACGGGCTGCTGCAGACGCCGGAGTACGCACGCGCGCTGCTCCTGATGCGGCGTCCCGCATACAGTGAGGCGGAGGTGGAGCAGTTCATCGCCGCGCGCGTGGCCCGCAAGGCCGTCTTCGAACGAGGCCCGGCGCCTGAGATCAGCTTCGTCCAGGAGGAGTGGACGCTGCGACGCCCACTCGGCGGGAAGGCGGTGCTGCGTCGCCAGCTGGAGCATCTCCTAGAGGCAGCCCAGTTCCGTAATGTCGAGCTTCAGGTGATGCCGATGGAGCGCGAGGAGCATGCCGGTGTGGACGGCGGGATCGAGGTGCTGAAGTTCGATGACGGCTCAGCGGTGGGACGTTCGCCCGTGGTGGCCAACGGCCGTCCGGTCTCCGACCCAAGGCAGCTCCGTATCCTGGAACTGCGCTATGGCATCATCCGGGCTCAGGCTCTCACCCCGCGTGAGTCAACAGCCTTCATCGAACAACTGCTGGGGGAATCATGATCCGAAACACCTCGACCGGGGGTGCCGCCGGCCTGGCGTGGTTCAAGAGCAGCTACAGCAGCGGCAGTGAAGGCGACTCCTGCGTCGAGATGGCTACCACCCTCGACACCGTCCACGTCCGCGACTCCAAGGACATCACCGGCCCGCGCCTGACCTTCTCCCCCGCCACCTGGTCCGCCTTCGTCCCCTACGTGTCCGCAGGCTGAGGAAAATATGATCTTCGGAACCTCTGCCGCAGGAGCCGCCGGCCTGGCGTGGTTCAAGAGCAGCTACAGCAGCAGCAGCGAAGGCGACTCCTGCGTCGAAATCGCCACCAGCACCGGCACGGTGCACGTCCGCGACTCCAAGAACCCCGACGGCCCCCGCCTGGCCTTCACGCCTGCCACTTGGTCGGCCTTCGTCCCGTACGCCGGTGCGTAACCGGCAGCGGACGGCGGGCCCGGCCCGCCGTCCGCCACCCGTCAGAACTTGATGCTCCCGATCATCCCAGCGATGTTCGTCGTCAGGTCGTGGATCGTCGGAGCGACGGTCGACGAGGCGAGGTAGAACCCGAGAAGCATGCACACGATGGCGTGCCCGGCCTTCAAACCCGACTTCCTGATCAGCAGGACGACGATGATCGCCAGCAGCACCACCGCCGAAATCGAGAGTGCCACGGCGGCTCACCTCCAAAGATCCACAGGGACGCGGGGGGTCGGGCTATGGGGGCAATGTATCCATGTGGACCCATCAGGGGCAGATAAATCCACATGGATGCCAGCGGGTTCATACCCACTATGCGCTAGTGATCATAACTATCCGTACGTGCGCATCGGTCGGCGCACGGCCGCACAAGGGGGCGCATGGCCAATATGGTCGGGGCATGACGACCGAGCCTGTTTCCTTCCCCCGACGGCACGCGCGGACCCAGCGGTTCACGCTCGGCGCGCCCCGCGCGTTCACCGTCGCGCCCGACGGTTCCCGTGTCGCGTTTCTGCGGTCCGCCTCGGGCACGGACCGCGCACACCAGTTGTGGGTCCTCGATCTGTCCGACGGCACCGAGCGCCTGGCGGCCGACCCCGGCGCACTGCTCGGGGGCGCCGACGAACAGTTGCCGCCCGAGGAGCGCGCCCGCCGGGAACGCAGCCGCGAGGGCGGCGCCGGCATCGTCGGCTACGCCGCCGACACGGCCCTGGAGCTGGCGTCTTTCGCCTTGTCAGGGCGGCTTTTCACGGCGGAGCTGCGGGCGGGCACGGCGCGTGAACTCCCCGTACCCGGCCCGGTGATCGACCCCCGCCCGGCCCCCGACGGACGGCACATCGCCTACGTCGCCCAGGGCGCCCTGCGCGTGGTCGGAGCCGAGGGCGAGCACGACCGGGCGCTCGCCGAGCCGGAGTCGGAGGGGGTGACCTACGGGCTGGCCGAGTTCATCGCGGCCGAGGAGATGAGCCGTGCGCGGGGCTTCTGGTGGTCGCCGGACTCCGACCGGCTGCTGGTGGCGAGGGTGGACGACACGCCGGTGCGCCGCTGGTGGATCTCCGATCCCGCGCATCCCGATCGGGAACCGCAGCGGGTGGCGTATCCGGCGGCGGGCACCGACAACGCGGACGTCCGCCTGTTCGTTCTCGGCCTCGACGGGGTGCGCACCGAGGTCTCCTGGGACCGGTCGGGCTACCCGTATCTGGCGCGAGTGCACTGGTCGGCGGCGGGTGCGCCACTGATCCTCGTGCAGTCCCGTGACCAGCGCGGCCAGTTGTTCCTGGCCGTGGACCCGGACTCCGGGGCGACCCGGATGGTGCACGCCGAGGAAGATCCACATTGGCTGGAACTTTTCGCTGGGGTGCCGTGCTGGAGCCCCTCCGGTCAGCTCGTGAGGATCGCCGACGAGGGCGGCGCGCGGGTGCTCGCGGTGGGTGAACGGCCGCTGACCGGGGCGCAGTTGCATCTGCGGGCGGTGCTGGATGTGTCGGACGACGATGTGCTGGTGGCGGCCTCGGCCGGCGAGGCGGCCACCGATCCGGAAATCGGCGAGATCCATGTGTACCGGGTGAACGAACTGGGCGTGGAGCGTGTGTCGCAGGAGCCCGGTGTGCACTCGGCGGTACGCGCCGGGGGCGTGACCGTCCTCGTCTCGTCGGTTCCCGACCGCCCGGGCGCCCAGGTACAGGTGCTGCGGGATGGCAAGCGCATCGCGACCGTGGCATCTCATGCCGAACATCCGGGTTTGTCCCCGCGCGTGACGCTCACTCAGGGGGGCGCACGGCGAATCCCATGCGCTGTGCTTATGCCTAGGGACTACTCCGGTGACACCTCGCTTCCCGTCCTCCTGGACCCCTACGGCGGACCGCACGGGCAGCGCGTGGTGGCCGCCCACAATCCGCATCTGACCTCGCAGTGGTTCGCCGACCAGGGCTTCGCGGTGGTCGTCGCGGACGGCCGGGGAACCCCGGGCCGCTCCCCCGCCTGGGAGAAGGCGGTCAAGGACGACCTCGCGGACGTCGTGCTCCAGGACCAGGTCGACGCGCTGCACGCCCTGGCCGGCGAATTCCCGCTCGACCTGTCCCGGGTCGCGATCCGCGGCTGGTCCTTCGGCGGCTATCTCGCGGCCCTCGCGGTGCTGCGCCGCCCGGATGTGTTCCACGCGGCGGTGGTCGGCGCCCCGGTGACCGATCTGCGGCTGTACGACACCCACTACCAGGAACGCTATCTGGGACACCCAGGCGAGCAGCCCGAGGTCTACCGCCGCAACTCGCTGATCGACGACGCGGGCCTGGTCGACGCCGCCGAGCCGGCCCGCCCGATGATGGTCATCCACGGCCTGGCGGACGACAACGTGGTGGTCGCCCACTCGCTGCGGCTGTCCTCCGCCCTGCTGGCGGCGGGCCGCGCACACGAGGTGCTGCCGCTGTCCGGGGTGACCCATATGACCCCCCAGGAAACGGTCGCGGAGAACCTGCTGCTGCTCCAACGGGACTTTCTCCGGAAGGCCCTGCGTCTGAGCTGAGCCGGGAGCGGCGCCGGTTCCGACGCCAGGAGACGCCAAGAGACGCGGAGAGACGCGAGGAGACGCGAGGAGACGGGGAGAGGCGCGGAGAACCACAACGGGCCGGGATGACATGAGGCATCCCGGCCCGTCTACGGCACCCGCACGGCCGTACGCTGTTCACTCTCCTGCGTCCGTATATCGGAACCGCGTCGGTCGAGTTGCCTGCGTGTTAACGAACTTCCGCCACGTTTATGTGTTTATGCGGGTTCCTCGTGTGTCTCCTCCCCGGGTACCGGAGGCTTCATGGAGGACTGGTTCCGCGCCGCCTCCTCCGGCGGCACCACCCGCTTCTCCTCCGCGAAATGGCAGGCCGAGTCGTGTGCGGCCGGTCCGCCCGTCGCGCGGAACCGCGCGGGAACCGCAAGCGGCGGCACCTCCAGCGCGCACCGCTCCCGGGCCTTCCAGCAGCGGGTGCGGAAGCGGCAGCCGGAGGGAATGTTCGTCGGGGAGGGCACATCGCCGCTGAGGATGATCCGCTCCCGGCGCTCCCGTGCCTCCGGGTCGGGCACCGGCACGGCGGACAGCAGGGCCTGGGTGTAGGGGTGCGTGGGATGGTCGTAGATCTCGGCGTCCCTTCCGGTCTCCACGATCCGTCCGAGATACATCACCGCGATCCGGTCGGAGATGTGCCGGACCACCGACAGGTCGTGGGCGATGAACACATACGACAGACCGAACTCGCCCTGGAGCCGCGCCAGCAGATTGACCACCTGCGCCTGGACGGAGACATCGAGCGCGGAGACCGGCTCATCGGCGACGACGATCTCCGGGCGCAGCGCCAGCGCCCGCGCGATGCCGATGCGCTGGCGCTGGCCACCGGAGAACTGGTGCGGATAGCGGTTGACGTACTCGGGGTTGAGCCCCACCACGTCCAGCAGCTCCTGCACACGCCGGCGCCGGTCTCCCCTGGGCGCGGCCTCGGGATGGATCTCGTACGGCTCCCCGACGATGTCGCCCACGGTCATCCTGGGGTTGAGGGAGGTGTACGGGTCCTGGAAGACCATCTGGATATTGCGCCGCACCGCCTTCAGGGCGCGCCCGGACAGCCGGGTGATGTCCTCGCCCTTGTACCGGATCGCCCCCGAGGTCGGCCGCTCCAGGGTGACCAGCATCCTGGCGAGCGTGGACTTGCCGCAGCCGGACTCGCCGACGATGCCGAGGGTCTCGCCCCGGCCCAGGGTGAAGTCGACGCCGTCGACCGCCCGGACCGCGCCGATCTGCTTCTTGAAGAGGATCCCCCGGGTGAGCGGATAGTGCTTGACCAGCCCGCTCACCTCGAGGATCGGTTCAGGACCGGCCATGGAGGCACTCCCTCCAGAAGTGGCAGGCGCTCCTGCGGTCCGCCGAGACCTCGTGGAGGGGCGGCACATCGGTGACGCACACATCCCGCGCCAGGGGGCAGCGGGGGTGGAAGGCGCAGCCCGGCGGGATGGCCGTCAGGTTCGGCGGCAGGCCCTTGATCGCGTACAGCTCCCGGCCCTTGCGGTCGAGCCGTGGGATGGAGTCGAGCAGGCCCCTGGTGTAGGGATGGGCGGGCGCCTTGTAGAGGTCGTGCACGGGGGCGGACTCCACGATCCGGCCCGCGTACATGACCGCGATGCGGTCGGCGACGTCCGCGACCACGCCGAGGTCGTGGGTGATGAGAACGAGACCCATGCGGTACTCGCGCTGCAAGTCCGCGAGCAGATCCATCACCTGGGCCTGGACGGTGACGTCCAGGGCGGTGGTGGGCTCGTCGGCGATGATCAGGGCCGGTTCCAGCGCCAGCGCCATGGCGATCATGATGCGCTGGCGCATACCGCCGGAGAACTGGTGCGGATAGTCGCGCACCCGCTGGGCGGCGCCCGGGATCCGCACCCTGTCCATGAGTTCGACGGCCCGGGCCCGGGCGTCCTTCCTCGACATCCCGCGGTGCACCACGAACATCTCGCCGAGCTGGTCGCCGACGGTGAGCACGGGGTTCAGCGCCGACAGCGCGTCCTGGAAGATCATGGCCATGCCGGCACCGCGGACCTTCCGGCGCTCCTCCTCCTTCAGGGTGAGCAGGTCCTGCCCCCGGAAGAGGACCTGGCCGCCGGCGATCCGGCCGGGCGGCACATCGAGGATTCCCATCACCGCCTGCGCGGTGACGGACTTCCCGGAGCCGGACTCGCCCAGCACCGCGAGGGTCTCCCCCGCCTCGACGGCGTAGCTGACGCCGTTCACGGCCCGGGCGACCCCGTCCCGGGTCCGGAACTCCACGTGCAGATCCCGCACTTCGAGCAGCATGACGACGGCTCACCTCAGCTTGGGGTCGAGGGCGTCGCGCACCGCGTCGCCGAGCATGATGAACGCGAGCACGGTGATCGCGAGGGCGCCGGAGGGCCACAGCAGTGCGTGCGGGGCGTTGCGGACGTACGGGGAGGCGGCGGAGATGTCGATCCCCCAGGACACGCTCGGCGGCCTCAGCCCCACCCCGAGATACGACAGGGTCGCCTCCAGTGCGATGTAGGTGCCGAGCGCGATGGTCGCCACGACGATCACCGGGGCGACGGCGTTGGGCGCGATGTGCCGCAGCAGGATGCGGGCGGGGGAGGCGCCGAGGGCGCGGGCGGCCTGGACGTAGTCGTTCTGACGGGCGGTGATGACCGAGCCGCGGGCGATCCGGGAGATCTGCGGCCAGCCGAGCAGCACCATGAACCCGACCACCGGCCAGACCGTGTTGCTGGTCACGACCGAGAGGAGGACCAGGCCGCCGAGCACGACCGGGATCGCGAAGAAGATGTCGGTGGTGCGGGACAGGATCGCGTCCCAGGCCCCGCCGAAGAACCCGGCGAGCCCGCCGAGGACCGAGCCGAGGAGCGCGACGCCGAGGGTGGCGCAGACACCGACCGTGACCGACGTACGGGCGCCGTGGACGGTCCGGGTGTACACATCGCAGCCCTGCCCGTCGAATCCGAAGGGGTGCCCGGGCTGGGAGCCCTCCTGAGCCTTGGACAGATCGCACAGGAGGGGGTCGCCGGGGGCGATCAGGGACGGCCAGAGCGAGATCAGGAACAGGAAGAGGATCACGAGCGCGGAGACCATGAAGACGGGGTTGCGGCGCAGATCGCACCAGGCGTCGGACCAGAGGCTGCGCGGCTTGCCGACAGGGCCCAGGCCCTTCGGTGCGCCGGGGGGCCGCTCCAGCGTGGTCGCCTCGCTCGCGGCGAGGTCCATGGCGCCGCCCATCCCGGTCCCCGCGACGGCGCCTTCGGGCTCGTACGGCTGCTGCTCAGGCATAGCGGATCCTCGGGTCGAGTACGGCGTACAGGAGGTCGACGAGCAGGTTGGCGGCCAGGAAGACCAGCACCAGCACGGTCACGAAGCCGACGACCGTCTGGGTGTTGTGCCGAAGGATCCCCTGGTAGAGCTGGTAGCCGACGCCGTGGATGTTGAAGATGCGCTCGGTGACGATGGCACCGCCCATGAGGGCGCCGATGTCGGTGCCGATGAACGTCACCACGGGGATGAGCGAGTTGCGCAGCAGATGCCGGATGATCACCCGGCGGCGCGGCAGCCCCTTGGCGACGGCCGTACGGACGTAGTCGGACCGCCGGTTCTCGGCGATGGAGGTCCGGGTCAGCCGGGTGACATAGGCGAGTGAGACGGAGGCGAGGACGAGACCGGGCACGATCAGCTCGTCGAGGGGGGCCAGGGGGGAGACGGACGGCCTGACCCAGCCCCACTGGACACCGAGCAGCAGTTGGAGCAGCAGACCGGTGACGAAGGTCGGCACCGAGATCACCACAAGGGTGAGCAGCAGCACCGAGGTGTCGACGGGCCGCCCGCGGCGCATGCCGGTGATCACACCGAGCGCGATCCCGATGACGATCTCGAAGAGGATCGCGACCACGGTCAGCCGGATGGTGACCGGGAAGGCCGTCCCCATCAGCTCGGTGACCGGCTGCCCGTTGAAGGCGGTGCCGAAGTCCCCGGTGAAGACATTGCCCATATAGGTCGCGTATTGCTGCCATACGGGCTTGTCGAGGCCGAAGTCCCGGCGCAGCTGGGCCGCCGTCGCGGGGTCGCACTGCCGCTCGCCGCACAGGCCCGCGACGGGGTCGCCCATCACGTTCACCATCAGGAAGATCAGCAGAGTGGCGCCGAGGAAGACCGGGATCATCTGGAGCAGACGCCGGATGACATACCGTCCCATGGGGCCTCCGGGGGTAGGGCGTGGCCGTGAGGCTCAGCCGACCTTGATCTCGTTGTAGACGGGGACGCTGAACGGGTTGAGCGCCACATGGGACAGGCGCTGCGCATAGCCGGCGCTGCCGTTCTGGTACCAGAGCGGGATGGCGGCCATGTTGTCCCGTACGACCTCCTCGGCCCTCTGGAACAACTTCACGGCCTGTGCCCGGTCCGCCTCCGCGTTCGCCTGGTCCACGAGCTTGTCGAAGTCCTTGTCGGACCACTTGCCGTCGTTGGAGGAGGCGCCCGTGTAGTAGAGCGGTTGCAGAAAGTTCTGGATCAGCGGGTAGTCCATCTGCCAGCCGGCCCGGAACGGACCCGCCATCTTGTGCCCGCCGATCTGGTTGCGGAAGTCGGCGAAGGTGCCGATCGGGTTGCCGACGCACGCCTTGTCGTTGCCGAGGGCGTTGTTGATCGAGTTGCACACGGCGTCGATCCACTCCCGGTGGGAGCCGGCGTCCGCGTTGTACGCGATCCTGACCTGGCCGCCGGGCAGTCCGCCCCCCTCCCGGACCAGCCTCTTCGCCTCGCCCGGGTCGTAGGTGCAGGCCCTGCCGCACAGCCCCGCCTGGAAACCGCCGTCGGTGCCGAGCACCGGCGAGGTCCAGTCGCCGGCCGGGGTGCGGGTGCCGTGGAAGATCGTGCGGGTGATCTGGGCGCGGTTGATCGCCATGGACAGGCCCGTGCGGACCTTCTCCGTCCCGGGCCTGTTCCACCGCGGGTCGTAGAACGGGAAGGCAACGGTCTGGATGATGCCGGCCGGGGTGTTGATGTACCGGCCCTCCAGGTCCGCCTTGACGTTCTTGAGCTGGGCGGCGGGCACGTCGTCGACGAGGTCGAGGTTGCCGGACAGCAGATCGGTGTAGGCGGTGTTGCCGTCGGTGTACACCTTCAGGTCCACCCCGTTGTTCCGCGCCGGGTCCGGGCCCGGGTAGCCGTCCCACTTCCGCAGGGACATCATGAATCCCCTGGCGTACGACTTGACCAGGTACGGACCGTTGCCGACGGGCTTCTTCAGCCAGTCCGCGTGGTGGTCGAAGAACGCCCGCGGCAGCGGGGCGAACGCCACGTAGCCGAGGGTGTCCGGGAAGGTCGAGAACTTCTGGCTGAGCCTGATGGTGAAGGTGCGGGGGCCGGTCGCCCTGAGGCCGGAGAGGGTGTCGGCGCTCTGGGTGCCGTGCTCCGGGTGGACCTTGTCGTAGCCGTCGATGTATCCGAAGAAGTACGCGTTCTTCTGATTGTTCCTGAGGCCGGCGCCGTAGTTCCAGGCGTCGACGAAGGACCTGGCGGTGACGGGCTCGCCGTTGCTGAACGTCCAGCCGTCCTTGACGGTGACGGTGAAGTTCTGCGAGTCGGAGGTCTCGATCTTCTCGGCGAGCATGTTCTCGGCCGCGCCGGTTCTCGGGTTGTAGCGCTTGAGCCCGCGGAAGAGCATGTCGAGGACCTTGCCGCCCTGCACCTCGTTGGTGTTGGCCGGCTCCAGCGGGTTCGGCGGGTCGCTCCAGGACGAGCTGAGCACCCCGGGGCCGCCCTCCTCCCCGCCTCCGCCGCAGGCTGCCGCCGAGAGCGCGGCCGCCACCGCGGCCGCCGCCCATCCGGCGTGCCTGGCTCCACGCATGGGTGTCTCCTCGGAGTGCGCCGTGCCTCCAGCGCCGGGGCGCTGCCTCTTATGCGTCGATATCACCCTTAAGCCGATATGGGCTCTATGCCCCCCGCATTTTCGGCCATAGATCATCCGGATGACGCACGCACGGTTCGGCCGCTAATGGATCTTGACCAGGCAAAGCAACGAATCTTCGCCCATCGATGCCGAACCGTTGATTTAGGCACCCTCGATGTACACATTTCGGCACCTCTCTGTCCGCATATCGAACTCCTTGCCGGATTGGCCCGGTTGGTCCACCTAAGGACACGGATCGATCACAACGCGCTACCCGCGTAGCTACGGAAAGATCAAGCGAAGGTAAAAAGGGTAAAGAGAACCCCAACTCGACTGAGAATTTATTGACCGTGAATGAATTGCGTTGAAAAAGTCCGGCATAGCCCGTAGGGGAGCGTGCCCTGCGGAGTCATCAGACCCTCCCTTGGGCCAGGAGCACCATGACCCCCCCAACTCCATCTGCGGCTGCCCCGCTTGAGGTGACCGACGAGACCACCGAGAAGTCGACGGCTTCTCCTGGCTCGAAGGGCAGCGAGAGCAGGTCCCCCGGGCAACTGGCTTGGCGTCGCTTCAAGCGGGACCGCACGGGCGTCATCTCGGCGATCATCGTGATCCTCTTCTTCGTGATCGGTCTCGCCGCGCCGCTCATAGCCAAGCTGTACGGGAAGGACCCGTACACGACGTACGGCATCAACACGCCCGGCCTGCTCGGTGACAACGGCCTCCCGGCGAAGCCGAACGGTGGCATCGACAGCAACTTCTGGTTCGGCATCGACCCCCAGCTCGGCCGTGACGTCTTCAGCTTCCTGCTCTACGCCATCCGCAACTCGCTGCTGCTCTCCACAGCCATCACGGTCCTCGTCATGATCGTCGGTGTGGTGATCGGCATCACGGCCGGTTACCTCGGTGGCAAGACGGACTGGTTCCTCGGCCGGATCATCGACATCCTGCTCGCCTTCCCGCAGCAGCTGTTCTTCGTCGCCTTCACGCCGGTGGTCATCGCCTTGTTCGTGGCTCCCAACGAGAACACGCCGACCTGGCTCACCGTGGTCAGCCTGATCTCGCTGCTCACCCTCTTCGGCTGGGCCTCCATCGCCCGACTGCTGCGCGGTCAGGTGCTGGCTCTGCGTGAGCGGGAGTTCGTCGAGGCCGCCAAGGTCACGGGCGCGTCCCCGGCCCGGATCATCTTCAAGGAACTGCTGCCCAACCTGTGGACGCCGATCCTGATCCAGGGAACCCTCCTGCTGCCCGCGATGGTCACCACGGAGGCGGGTCTGGCCTTCCTCGGCGTCGGTGTTCAGGACCCGACCCCCGACTGGGGCGTCATGATCGGGTATGCCGCCAACTTCTACCAGGACGACATCACCTTCCTGTGCTTCCCCGGCATCACGATGGTGATCTTCGTACTGGCGTTCAACCTCCTCGGAGACTCGTTGCGCGACGCGCTCGACCCGAAGACCAAGCGCTGACCCGGACCTCTTCAGGGCCACGGCGACGAAGCCGGGGTGCCGGACCTCTCTCACTCAACTCACTTCAAGGCAGGATGCGATGTCCTTCTCGCGTAGAAACTTCCTGATAGCCACCGGTGTGGTCGCCGCCTCCAGCACCGTGCTGAGCGCGTGCAGCAGCGGCAACTCCAGCAGCGGCGGCACCGGCAAGCAGGAAGCGGCCAAGGCCCACACGACCACGGTCAAGATCGGCACGGCGGAGGACTCCAAGGGCCCGGCTCCGGAGGTCACCGGTGCCAAGAAGGGCGGGAAGGTCTACCTGCTCAACGACGACGACTTCTCGCACCTCGACCCGCAGCGCGTCTACTACGCCTGGAACTCGCTGGCCGCGATCGTCCTCTCCCGCACCCTGACCGGTTACAAGGTCGGCGACGACGGCTCCATGACCCTGGTCGGTGACCTCGCCACCGACACGGGCACCATGAAGGACAACGGCAAGACCTGGACCTTCACCCTGAAGGACGGGGTCAAGTGGGAGGACGGCTCCGACGTCACCGTCGACGACGTCCGCCACGGCTTCGAGCGTGCCTTCGCCAGCTTCATCACCGAGGGCGCCGTCTACGCCCAGACGTGGCTGACGGGCTCCCAGAACTACCGCAAGTCGTACCCGGGTCCCTTCAGCGGCAAGCACCTGAAGTCGATCGTGACGACCGGCAAGTCCATCACCTTCCACCTGGCCGAGGCGCGCCCGGACTTCAACTACGTCCTCGCGATGCACTCGTACGCGCCGACCCCGGTGAAGCACGACACCAAGCAGGACTACGACAAGAAGCCGTTCTCCAACGGTCCTTACAAGATCCAGTCGCACACCACCGACAAGTCGATGGTCCTGGTCCGCAACGAGCACTGGGACGCGAACACGGACCCGATCCGCAACGCCTACCCGGACGAGTTCGACTTCACCTTCGGCATCGAGGCGGAGACCGCCGCCGACCGCCTCATCGCCGACTCCGGCAACGACCAGTTCGCCGTCTCCTGGCGCACGGTCCCGCAGTCGCGCGTCCAGCAGGCCACCCTCAAGGCCAAGGACCGCCTGTTCGAGCACCTGAGCAGCGGCACCAGCGTCTACTGGATCAACCAGACCCGCGTCACGGACATCAAGGTGCGCGAGGCGATCATCCGCGCCTGGCCGACCGCCGGCATCCGCTCCCTCCAGGGCGGCGAGCACCGCGGTGACTACGGGACCGGCATCATGAGCCCGCTCGTGGCCGGCTACAAGTCGCAGGACGTCTGGGGCAAGCTGAAGAACCCGGCCGGTGAGCCGGCGGCCGCGAAGGCGATCCTGAAGAAGGCCGGCAAGCTCGGCACCAAGATCGTCTACGCCTACCAGAACGACCCGATCAACGCCAAGGTCAAGGTCGTCGTGGAGAACGCCCTCAAGGCGGCCGGCTTCGACGTCGTCTCCAAGGGCATCGACTCCACCACCTGGTACGACCAGATCGGCAAGGTCGACAACGAGTACGACATCTACTGGGGTGGCTGGGGCGCCGACTGGCCGACCGGTTACTCGGTCTTCCAGCCGCTGTTCGACAGCCACAACGTGGTGGACGAGGGCACCAACTACTGCCACCTGAAGAACGCCGACGTCGACGCGGCCATCAAGGCCGCCACGGCGGAGACGGACCAGAACAAGGCCAACGAGATGTGGGCCGCTCTGGACAAGCAGGTCACCGAGCTGGGCGCCTTCATTCCCGACGTGTACATGAAGCGCCTGTACCTGCACGGTTCGAAGCTCGGCAACGTGAAGATGGACCCGAACTTCGACGGCTGCATGCTCTACAAGATGTACGTCAAGGCCTGATCCATCCCTGAGAGGTGGGGCGGCCCAGCCCGCCCCACCCTCGGCTCGTCCACCGGGCCTCCGGTCATCCCGGCCCGGCCCGATCCTCACGACGGCCCTCCCAGGAAAGCCAACCCCCATGCTTCGCTTCCTCGTCCGCCGACTCCTCGGCGCCGCGATCACGCTGTTGATCATCAGCGCGGTCACGTTCATGCTCTTCTACGCGGTGCCGCGTGACCCGGCCAGGATTGCCTGCGGCAAGGTCTGCACGCCGGAGACGCTCGACGTCATCCGGCACAACATGGGAATCTCGGACCCGCTGCCGGTCCAGTACTGGCACTGGCTGTCGGCCATCTTCGTGGGCCGGGAGTACACCGGCTTCGGCCACTGCAACGCCCCGTGCCTCGGCTACTCGTTCATCAACCGTGAGTCCGTCCTGTCGACGGTCATGGACCGCTTCCCGACGACGGCCTCCCTGGCCATCGGCTCCGCGGTCGTCTTCCTCATCTTCGGCATCGGCGCCGGCATGCTCGCCGCGGTGAAGCAGGGCAGGGCCACCGACAAGATCGCCAGCTCCGCCTCGCTGGTCGCCTCGTCGATGCAGATCTACTTCGTCGGCCCCGTGGCCCTGTACCTCCTCGTGTACCAGACGCACCTGCTCGACCAGCCCTCGTACACGCCTTTCAGTGACAACCCGGGCGCCTGGTTCACCGGCCTGATCGTGCCGTGGCTGGTCCTGGCGCTGATCTGGACCGCCAACTACACCCGTATGACGCGCTCCCAGCTGGTCGAGACGCTCACCGAGGACTACGTCCGCACGGCCCGCGCCAAGGGTCTGTCGCGCCGCAACGTCTTCTTCCGCTTCGCCTGGCGCGGCGCCATGGGTCCGATCGTCACCATCTTCGGCATCGACATGGGTGTCCTGCTCGGCGGCGCGATGATCACCGAGAAGACCTTCAGCCTCCAGGGCCTGGGCATGCTGGCGGTGAAGTCGGTGACCACCAACGACCTCCCCATGCTCCTCGGCGTCATGATCATCACCGCCGCCTTCGTGGTGATCGCCAACATCATCGTCGACGCCCTCTACGCCATGATCGACCCGCGGATCCGGCTCGCCTGACCGCCCCCGCCAGCTACCCCGCATCACCCCCCTCTGGAGCGTCCCCGTGACGAGCACCGATTCGCAGCCCTTCCTGTCCATCAAGGACCTGAAGGTGCACTTCTCGACCGAGGACGGCATCGTCAAGGCCGTCGACGGTCTCTCCTTCGACCTCGCACGCGGCAAGACGCTGGGCATCGTGGGTGAGTCGGGGTCCGGCAAGTCCGTGACCAACCTGACCATCCTGGGTCTGCACAACCCGGACAGCACCACGGTCGAGGGCTCCATCGAGCTGGACGGCGAAGAGCTGAACGGCGCCTCGGAGAGGACGCTCGAAAAGCTCCGCGGCAACAAGATGTCCATGATCTTCCAGGACGCGCTGGCCTCGCTGTCGCCGTACCACACCATCGGCACCCAGATCGGCGAGGTGTATCGCAAGCACACCGGCGCCTCCAAGCAGGAGGCCCGGGCGCGGGCGATCGAGATGCTGAAGCGCGTCGGCATCCCGCAGCCGGACGTCCGGGTGGACGACTACCCGCACCAGTTCTCCGGCGGTATGCGCCAGCGCGCGATGATCGCCATGGCCCTGGTCTGCGACCCCGAGCTGCTGATCGCCGACGAGCCGACGACCGCGCTCGACGTGACGGTCCAGGCGCAGATCATGGACCTGCTCAAGGACCTCCAGCAGGAGTTCGGCACGGCGATCATCTTCATCACCCACGACCTCGGTGTCATCGCGGACATCGCGGACGAGGTGCTGGTGATGTACGGCGGCCGGTGCGTGGAGCGCGGCACCAAGCAGGAGGTGCTGCGCAACCCCCAGCACCCCTACACCTGGGGGCTGCTCGCCTCCATGCCGAGCCTGGAAGGCCCGGTCGACGTGCCGCTGACGCCGATCCCGGGTTCGCCGCCCTCGCTGCTGAACCCGCCGTCCGGCTGTCGCTTCCACCCGCGCTGTGCCTTCGCCGACAAGGTCGAGGGCGGCAGGTGCTCCAAGGAGCGCCCGCTGCTGGAGTTCGTGGACGGTCGCGGCAGCGCCTGCCACCTGACGGCCGAGCAGCGCCGCGAGTTCCTGACCGACGCGGGCACCAAGGCCCACTGACGTACAAGAGACGGGATTTCACCACCATGAGCAGCACCACTCCCCTCCTGGGCGTCTCCGGGCTGACCAAGCACTTCCCGATCAAGGGCGGGTTCCCGATCCGCCGCACGGTCGGCCACGTCCAGGCCGTCGACGGCCTGGACTTCCAGGTCGCCGAAGGTGAGAGCCTGGGTCTGGTCGGCGAGTCCGGCTGCGGAAAGTCGACCACCGGCCGGCTGATCACCCGGCTGCTGGAGCCGACCGGTGGCCAGATCACCTACCGCGGCCAGGACATCACGCACGCCGGGCGCAGGGAGCTGGCACCCATCAGGTCCGAGATCCAGATGATCTTCCAGGACCCGTACGCGTCGCTCAACCCGCGGCACACGGTCGGCAAGATCATCTCGGGGCCGATGGAGATCAACGGGATCAACCCGCCCGGCGGCCGGGAGAAGCGCGTCCGTGAGCTGCTGGAGATCGTCGGCCTCAACCCGGAGCACTACAACCGCTTCCCGCACGAGTTCTCCGGCGGTCAGCGCCAGCGCATCGGTGTCGCCCGCGCCCTGGCCCTGGAGCCCAAGCTGATCGTCGCCGACGAGCCGGTCTCGGCGCTCGACGTGTCGATCCAGGCCCAGGTCGTCAACCTGCTCCAGAAGGTGCAGAACGAACTCGGCATCGCCTTCGTGTTCATCGCCCACGACCTCGCGATCGTGCGGCACTTCTCGCAGCGCGTGGCGGTCATGTACCTCGGCAGGATCGTGGAGATCGCCGACCGCGAGGACCTGTACGGCAACCCGCGCCACCCCTACACCCGGGCCCTGCTGTCCGCCGTGCCCGAGGCGACGGTGGACGAGGAGCCGAGGGAGCGCATCCGGCTCGTCGGTGATGTGCCGTCCCCGATCAACCCGCCGTCCGGCTGCCGCTTCCGCACCCGCTGCTGGAAGGCGACGGAGAAGTGCGCGACGGAGGCGCCGCCGCTAGTGCAGGTCGAGGGCAACAAGCCCGGCCACCTGACGGCGTGCCACTACCCGGAGACCGGGGAAACGACTCCGGACTCGCGTCTCACCAAGAACCCCGAGGCGGCCGCCTGACACACCCCTTTCCGTCAGCCGTCGTCTGCGGAACGGACTTTCACCGGCCCATCGACCCGAGCCTTTGAGCGTCTGTTTCCGGGGGAAAGGCCCGCTCCTCCTCGAGGTGCGGGCCTTTGTGCTCACGTCGGGCCGTCAGACCCCGGTCCTGCCGTCGAGCAGTTCCCGGACGATGTCGAGGTGGCCGTTGTGCCGGGCCGTCTCCTCGACAAGATGCAGAAGGATCCAGCGCAGGTCGGCGGAATCGCCGTCGCGCAGGGGGCGTTTCGCCGGGGTGTCCAGGTCGTGCGCCGCGACCAGCTCCCGGTAGCGGGCGCTCTGTTCGTCGTACTCCCGCAACAGGTCGGCGAGCGGGAAGTCGACCGCGATCCGCATCTCGCGGTCGGGGTCCTCCTCCGTCCACGGCCCCTCGTCCTCCTCTCCGAGGAACACGACCTGGAACCAGTAGTACTCGACCCAGCGGAGATGGTTGATCAGCCCGCTGACGGTCATCAGCGGGGATCCGGGCAGGGGCGCGGTGCGGGCGTGCTCGGGCGAGAGGTCCTCGCACTTGGCACGGGCCGTGGCGCGTGCGTAGTCCAGGAAGGTGGTCAACTGGGTGCGTTCGTCCCAGGCAGAAGGCGTGTCTGTACGTGTCATCGCGCAGAAGCATCACGGAAAGCGGGCCGGAAGGCGAACGAATAAGAAGAACACGGTGACGTTCGACAAAGATCGCGTACAGACCACCCGGCCCACACCCGAGACTGACAAACTGTCAGTATGGTCCACCGCTCCTTCTCCGATGTCACCCTGGCCGGACTGTACGACGCTCTCAACGCCTGGGGCCCAAGTGACGACTTCTACCTGGGACTTGTGATGTCGGCACGGAGCGTGCTGGACGTCGGGTGCGGAACCGGCGCGCTGCTGGCGCGCGCCCGGGAGGCAGGGCACGACGGACAGCTGTGCGGGCTCGACCCGGCCGCCGCGATGCTCGTCCGGGCGCGAGATCGTGCGCCCGGTGTCGAGTGGGTGCTCGGCGACTTCCGCTCGCACCGGTGGCAGGGCGCCTTCGACCTCGTCGTGATGACCGGGCACGCCTTTCAGGAGCTGGTCCACGACGACGAGCTGAGGGACTGTCTCGACGGGGTGCGCGACGCCCTCGCCGCCGGCGGGCGGTTGGTCTTCGAGACCCGCAATCCGGAGGCCCGCGCCTGGGAGTCCTGGACCCCGGACCGGGTGCGCGAGGTGCCGTACGTCGACGGCGGTGTCGTCAGCGTCCGGCACGAGACCGAGACGCCGGTGCGCGGGGACCGGGTGACCTACACCTCGACCTTCGACGGCACCGGCTGGGAGCGGCCCACGGTCAGCCGCGGCACCCTACGGTTCCTCGGCCCGGACGCCCTGTCCCGCTTCCTGACCGGGGCGGGCCTCAGGGTCGTCGAGCAGTACGGCGACTGGAGGCGAGGCCCGCTCACGCCCACCAGTCCCGAGATCATCACCGTGGCGGAGGCGGCCGGCTAGTCCGCCGCCCCGCCCTCAGCCGTCCCCGTCCTCCAGCGCCGCGAGCGCCGGATCCAGGACGATGTCCTCATCCCGCGCCTCGGTCGTCGGCTCCTCCGGGAAGTGGCAGGCCGTCAGGTGCCCCGCGCGGTTCCCGGCGATCTGCACCAGCGGCGGTTCCTCGGTGGCGCACTTGTCCTGCGCCTTCCAGCACCGTGTGCGGAACCGGCAGCCCGACGGCGGGGAGATGGGAGACGGTACGTCGCCCGCCAGACGGATCCGTTCCCGCGGCGTCTGCTCCTCGGAGCCGAGACTCACCTCGGGCACGGCGGACAGCAGCGCGTGGGTGTAGGGGTGGCGCGGGCGGGTGTAGATGGAGTCGCGGTCACCGACCTCGATGATCTTGCCGAGGTACATGACCGCCACACGCTGCGAGAAGTGCCGCACGACGGCCAGGTCATGGGCGATGAACAGGAACGCGATGCCCAGTTCCCTCTGCACCTGCTGGAGCAGGTTGACGACCTGGGCCTGGATGGAGACGTCCAGGGCGGAGACCGGCTCGTCGGCGACGATCAGCTTGGGCTCCAGGGCCAGGGCGCGGGCGACACCGATGCGCTGGCGCTGACCGCCGGAGAACTCGTGCGGGAAGCGGTTGTAGTGCTCCGGGTTGAGGCCGACGATCTCCAGCAGCTCACGGACGCGCTTCTCCCGGCCGCCGGGCGGGTTGATCCCGTTGATCTCCATCGGCCCGGAGATGATCTTACCGACGGTCTGACGGGGGTTCAGTGACGAGTAGGGGTCCTGGAAGATCATCTGGATCTCCGACCTGATCGGCACCAACTGCTTGCGGGACGCGTGCGCGATGTCCCGGCCGCGGTAGGCGATCCGCCCGCTCGTCGGCTCCAGCAGCCGGGTGATCAGCCGGCCCGTGGTCGACTTTCCGCAGCCCGACTCGCCGACCAGACCGAAGCTCTCGCCGACGTGCACGGTCAGGTCGACGCCGTCCACGGCCTGGACATGGCCGACCGTGCGGCGGATCGGGAACCCGCCCTTGACCGGGAAGTGCTTGACCAGCTTCTCCACCACCAGCAGCGGCTCCCCGGCCCCGCCCGGGGCCTTGTCGCGCGGAGCGGGCAGGGTGGCCTCGGCCTTGGTGACGTCCACGACCTCTTCCTTCATGACGCTGTCTCCCTACCGCAGCCGGGGCTTGATCTGCTCGATGAAGATGGTCCGCTTCTGCTCGGCCGTGAGATGGCAGGCCGCGCCCCGGCCGGGAGGCAGCAGCGGCGACTCGTCCACGCACCGGGTCCCGCCCACCTCGCCCGGGAAAGTGCACCGGGGGTGGAAGCGGCAGCCGCTGGGCGGATGGAGCAGGGACGGAGGTGCGCCGGGGATTGGCGCGAGCGGGGCGTTGAGGTCGGAGTCGAGACGCGGCATGGAGTTGAGCAGGCCCCAGGTGTACGGGTGCTGCGGAGCCCTCAGCACCTCGTCGACCGTGCCGCGCTCCACCGCCTCGCCCGCGTACATCACCATGATGTCGTCGGCCATGTCGGCGATGACCCCGAGGTCATGGGTGATGAAGATGATCGCCGAGCCGAACTCCTGCTGGAGGTCCTTCAGCAGGTCCAGGATCTGCGCCTGGACGGTCACGTCCAGGGCCGTGGTCGGCTCGTCGGCGATCAGCAGGTCGGGGTCGCAGACCAGCGCCATGGCGATCATCGCGCGCTGGCGCATACCGCCGGAGAACTGGTGCGGATAGTCCTTCGCCCGCTCCTTGGGGTTGGGGATGCCGACCTTGCCGAGCATCTCCACCGCCCGCTCCCAGGCCGCCTTCTTCGAGGCGCCGGTGTGCTTCATGAACGGCTCCGCGATCTGCCGGCCCACGGTGTAGTACGGCGACAGCGCGGTCAGCGGGTCCTGGAAGATCATCGCGACCTTGTTGCCGCGCAGCTTCTCCAGCTCGGACTCGCGGGCGGTGATCAGCTCCTGGCCGTCCAGCACGATCTCACCGTCGACCGTGGTGAACATCGGGTTGTGCAGCCCGAGGATGGTCAGGTTGGTCACCGACTTGCCGGAGCCCGACTCCCCCACGATGCCGAGGGTCCTGCCCCGTTCGAGGTCGAAGGAGAGCCCGTTCACGGCGCGGACGAGGCCGTCCTCCGTCCGGAAGCTGACATGCAGGTCCCGCACCGAGAGGAAGGCGCCCGCGCCGGCCGGGGCGGGAGCGCCGGATTCCTTGGTCACTGTGGTCACGGAGTGCTCCTAGGCGAGCCGCACACGCGGGTCGATGAACGCGTAGCAGGCATCCACGATGATGTTGAACAGCAGGATCATGGCGGCGGAGAACAGCATCACGCCCAGCAACAGCGGCAGATCGCTGAAGAACACCGCCTGCACCGCGAGCTGCCCGAGTCCCGGCAGGCCGAAGGTGTACTCGGTGATGATCGCGCCACCGAGCAGGGACCCGAGGTCGATGCCGAAGATGGTCACGATCGGGATCAGAGAACCGCGC
Organism: Streptomyces sp. NPDC093261; assembly: GCF_044753645.1. Classification (NCBI taxonomy): domain Bacteria; kingdom Bacillati; phylum Actinomycetota; class Actinomycetes; order Kitasatosporales; family Streptomycetaceae; genus Streptomyces; species Streptomyces sp. NPDC093261. The sequence continues at coordinate 544,371 of NZ_JBIVNO010000002.1, read as the reverse complement.
CAGGCGTAGCGGAAGAACACGTACCGGCGCGACATGCCCTTGGCCCGGGCGGTGCGCACATGCTCCTCCTGGAGCTGCTCGATCATCGACGAGCGCGCCATACGGGTGTACTGCGCGGCGAAGATCGTGGACAGCACCACCCACGGGATGATCAGTCCCGTGAACCAGGTGACCGGGTTGCCGGTGAAGTTGTTGTAGGCGGGCTTGTCGAACAGGTGCGACTGGTAGACGAGCGCCGCCAGGGCCAGTGGGCCCAGGAAGTAGATCTGCATCGAACTGAGCACCATAGAGCCGGCCGTGACCGTCTTGTCGATCAGCGAGCCGCGCTTCCAGGCGGCGAGCATGCCGGTGCCGAGGCCCACCATCAGGAAGACGACCGCCGCGCCCACGGTCAGGGAGACGGTGGTCGGCAGCCGGTCCATCAGGGTGCCCCACACCTGCTCGTTGGTGTGGTACGAGTAGCCGAAGCAGGGGGCCGGGCAGGGGCCCTGGTCGAAGCCGCTGCTGCCCAGGACGAGGTTGTGCAGGAAGGTCAGGTACTGCTCGGGAATCGGCTTGTCGAGGCCGAGGACATGGTGAATGTTCGCGAGGTTGGCCGGCGTGCATGTCTTGCCGCACATCAGCAGCCCCGGGTCCCGTGGCATCCCGAAGAACAGCAGGAACGTGACGATGCTCAGCAGGAAGAGGATGACGACGGCGCCGAGTGTCCGGCGAATGAGGAAGCGCAGCATGACAGGGGCAGCTCTCAGACGTCAGCGGGCCGGGCGGTACCCGGTGCGAGCGCCGCACGGGGCGGACGCACCGGGTACCGGCGGGTGGGGTCTTACTTGATGTAGAGACGGCGCGGGTCGACGCCGCCGATCACGTCGTCGTAGACCATTCCGCCGACCTTGGAACCGGCGATCTGGATCTGCTTGTAGTAGCCCGTCGGGACCACGTTCACGACCTTCGTGAGCAGGTACTTGTCGAGGCTCTCCCACGCGGCCGCGGCCTTCACCGGGTCGGTGATGGTGTTGATGCGGTCGATCTCACTGTTCACGTGCGGGTCGTTGACCTGCGAGTAGTTCTGCGCCCCGTCGGCGATCAGGCGGCCGTCGTACAGCGGCGGGAGCACGGTCGAAGCGGACGGCCAGTCGGCACCCCACGCGGTGTGGAAGATGTCGTAGGTGTTGTCGAGCTTGCTGACCTGGTCGTAGTACGTCTCCGCCGGGATCTCCTGGCGCTGGACGTCGAAGCCGGCCTTCTTCAGGCCCGCGGCCATGGCGGTGGAGTACTGCTGGCCTTCGGGGGTGTTGGTGTAGCCGAAGGTCAGCTTCATGCCGACCTTTCCGGCCTCCTGAAGCAGCTTCTTGGCCTTCTCCGGGTCACCGGCGGGCTTCTTCTTCTTGCCGAACGGGTCGAAGGTGGGGTCGTATCCGCTGACGGTGGGGCTGAGCAGGCCGCCGGCGACCTCCATCGCCGCGCTGCCGCCGAAGGCACGCACGAACGGCGTGATCGGCAGGGCGTAGGCGATGGCCTCGCGGACCTTGATGTCCTTCAGCTCGGGCTTGCTCATGTTGATGTTCATCTGGCCGACGTACGGCTGGAAGCCCTGGACGATACGGGCCTTCAGCTTGGGGTCGGAGAGGACCTTGGACAGGTTGCCCGCGTCGACCTGGTTGTTGAAGCTGATGCCGGTCTGGTCGGCGCCGCTGTCCGCCAGCAACGCCTTGGTGGACGCCTCGAACTGCTGGTTGAACGTGATGTTGAACTGGTCCACGTACTGGTGGCGGATCGGGTCCGTCTTCGGGTCCCACTGGTCGTTCTTGACGAGCACCATCGACTTGCCCGACTTGAAGGACTGGACCTTGTACGGGCCGGACACCACCGGCGCCCTGTCGTACTTCTCCTTGGTGTCGCCCTTGGCCTCCACCACCGCGTAGCCCGCCATGGCCAGCGCGTAGGGCAGGTCGGGGTGCGGCTTCTTGAAGTGGAAGACGACGGTCTTGGCGTCCGGCGTCTCCAGCACGCTGTCCGGCAGATGCTTGCCCTTGTAGGGGCCGTCCTTCAGCAGCTTGCGGTAGTCGGCGCCGGCGGTGTCGGCCAGCCACTGCTGGATGTAGGTCGGGCCCTGGTTGATGAAGGGCGCGAAGAGCCGCTCGAAGGTCTGGCGGATGTCCTTGGACGTGATCGGCGAGCCGTCCTGGAACTTGATGCCGTCCTTGAGGGTGTACTTCCAGGTCTTGCCGCCGTCGGTCGTCGTACCGGAGTCGGTGGCCAGGTCGCCGACGACTTCGTGCTGGCTGCCGTCGTCGCTGATCGCCTTGTACCCGGTGAGACCTCTGTGGAGCAGCTGCGCCAGCGAACCCTCGTCGGAGACGTAGATCTGGGCCGGGTCCAGGTGGGCGTAGCTGTCCCGCTGGAGGACCTCCATCGTGCCGCCGCTCTTGGCGCCGGGGACCGGAGCGGCCGGGCCGGTGGAGTCCGCCGCCCCGCCGAACTTGATCGAGGCCTGCTGGCGCTTGGCGTTGGTGTCGTCCTTCTTGTTGTTGCCGCCGCTGTCGCTGCCGCCCTTGCTGCAACCGGTGAGCACGAGAGCTCCGGCCGCGAGCACTGAGATTGCGGCGTATGCGTGGCGTCCGCCCCTACTCATCACTCAGTTTCCCACCCATCTGTGTGTCACCAGTGCACATGAAATGCCGTGAAACGGCAGGGAGTTGCGGGTCATTTCCGGCTTTGCCCGGACCGTGCCGGGTCGGCCGTTGGTGCCGAATCGGGGCATGGGCGCCCGTAACCTGAAGGTCAGCGCGCCGTCTTGGGGTCGAAGGCGTCCCTGACCGAGTCCCCGAGCAGGTTGAACGCGACGACGAAGATGATCATCGAGATGCCGGGGAAGAACATATAGGTGATGTCGTTCTGGAGCACCAGCTCCGTCGACGCCTTGGAGAACATCTGGCCCCAGTCGGGGGTCGGTTCGACGATTCCGACGCCGAGGTACGACAGACCCGCCTCGATGGTCACGAAGCTCGGGAGCAGATACGTGGCCTGCACCAGCAGCGGTGTCACCACATTGGGGAGGATCTCCCTGCTGATGATGCGCCAGGGGGTGGCCCCGCTCACCCGGGCCGCCTCGATGAACTCACGCTCCCTCAGCGACAGGGTCGTGCCGCGCAGGATCCGGGCGAGGCTCATCCAGCCCAGCACCCACTGGACCGAGATCAGCGCGACCACGCGGACGTAGGTCGGTGTCTCGTCCCGCGGGCTCACGAAGAGGGAGACCACCACGGGCATGCTCGCGATGAAGAACAGCTGTGAGGGGAAGGCGAGCAGGAAGTCGACGAGCCGGCTGATGGCGAAGTCGGTCCTGCCGCCGAGGTAGCCGGCCGAGACCCCGAGGATGATTCCGGTGAGGACCACGGCCAGCGTGACCGCGCAGGAGATCATCAGCGAGGTGCGGATGCCGTAGATCAGCTTGGTGAAGACGTCGTACCCGTTGCCGGGTTCGAGGCCGAACCAGAACTCACTGCTGATACCGCCGTTGGGCTGGACGGGCACGCCGGCGCTGTCGAACAGCTCGGGGCGCTCGTCCGCGTACACGGTGTACGGGCTCTTGCCGTACAACTTCGAGATCAGCGGCGCGAGCAGTCCGATCAGGAAGAAAAAGGCCACGACATAGGCGGAGATCACCCCGGCACGGTCCCGCTTGAAGCGGATCCACATAAGCCGGCCGGGCGACCTGCTCTCCAGTCCTGCCGCCTCCGGCCGCTTGGCCGGAGGCTTTTCGTCGTCCACGACGACCGACGTTCCGCCGCCCTCGGTCTCGAGAGGACTCGTCATGATGCGTCCAATTCATGGGTACGCCGAGCCTGCGGCGGCCACAGGGTACGGGCGCGCCACGGCTTGGACCACGCGGATCGGGTAAGACGACTGCTATCGCCCGCAAGGCGCGGCAAGTCGCAGGTGAACACGCGTAGTTGACATGTGGAACGCCTCCTTGACTCAAACGGTGCACGGACAGGAGGGGCGACCGTCTTCCCCTCCGACACCCCTGACGGAAGGTCAAACACCCCACCGGTGCTCGCGAGTCGGCGCTGCCCCCGCAGCGCATGACCCATTGACCCGAGCGTTGGGCCCAACTATCTGCCAATGAGCCAGATGCCGACCACAGTCTTTAGGTCTCGGTTCAATCACAGCTAGCCAGAACATCTTCCAAAATATGGACAAAGCGAGCCGAGAGAGAAGGCCGCGAAACGGGCGTGTTACATGTCTATCGGTCGACAGGACCCGCATTTCGGACACGGAAGGCCGGAAAACCGGTTGCAGGACGCGAGGCGGCGGGCTAGATCTACGCGGGTCCCGGCGAGGGACATCGCGGGCATACGAAAGCCCGGGTGCCCCATGACGGGGGCACCCGGGCCTGCGGTGGTGGAGAAGCCGTGGATCAGCTGTGCTTGGCGCGGCTGGCGGCGCGGGCGCGCTCACGCTGGTCGAGGACGACCTTGCGGATGCGGACGGCCTCCGGCGTCACCTCGACGCACTCGTCGTCGCGGCAGAACTCCAGGGACTGCTCCAGCGACAGCTTGCGCGGCGGCACGATCGACTCGGCGATGTCGGCCGTGGCGGACCGGATGTTGGTGAGCTTCTTCTCCTTGGTGATGTTGACGTCCATGTCGTCGGAGCGGGAGTTCTCGCCGACGATCATGCCCTCGTACACCTCGGTGCCCGGCTCCACGAAGAGCACGCCGCGCTCCTGGAGGTTCGTCATCGCGAACGCCGTGACGCTGCCGGTGCGGTCGGCCACCAGGGAGCCGTTGTTACGGGTCTGGAGCGGGCCGAACCAGGGCTCGTGGCCCTCGTGGATGGAGTGGGCGATGCCCGTGCCACGGGTACCGGTCAGAAACTCCGTGCGGAAGCCGATCAGACCGCGCGACGGCACGACGAACTCCATGCGGACCCAGCCGGAGCCGTGGTTGGACATGTTGTCCATCCGGCCCTTGCGGACGCCCATGAGCTGCGTGACCGCGCCCATGTGCTCCTCGGGCACGTCGATCGTCATGCGCTCGACCGGCTCGTGGACCTTGCCGTCGATCTCCTTGGTGACCACCTGCGGCTTGCCGACCGTCAGCTCGTAGCCCTCGCGGCGCATGGTCTCCACCAGGATGGCCAGCGCCAGCTCACCGCGGCCCTGCACCTCCCAGGCGTCGGGCCGCTCGCTGTCGAGGACCCGCAGGGAGACGTTGCCGATCATCTCGCGGTCGAGACGGTCCTTGACCTGGCGGGCGGTGACCTTGCGGTCCTTGACCGTGGCCTTGGCGTTGGCGCCCTTGCCGGTGCCGCCCTTGCCGACCAGCGGCGAGGTGTTGGTACCGATCACCATGGAGATCGCGGGCTCGTCCACCGTGATCAGCGGCAGTGCGACCGGGTTCTCCGGGTCGGCCAGGGTCTCGCCGATCATGATCTCGGGGATACCGGCGACGGCGCAGATGTCACCCGGGCCGGCCTTCTCGGCGGGCTTGCGGGTGAGGGCCTCGGTCATCATCAGCTCGCTGATGCGAACGTTGCTGATCGTTCCGTCGCGCTTGATCCAGGCGACCGTCTGACCCTTGCGCAGCTCGCCCTGCTCGACGCGGAGCAGCGCGATACGGCCGAGGAAGTTGTCGGCGTCCAGGTTGGTGACGTGCGCCTGGAGCGGGGCGTCCTCGTCGTACGTCGGGGCCGGGATGTGCTCCAGGATCGTGGAGAAGAACGGCTCCAGGCTGTCGCTGTCGGCCGGGACCGTGCCGTCCTCCGGCTTGGTGAGGGAGGCGATGCCGTCACGGCCGCACGCGTAGACGATCGGGAACTCGATCTGGTCCTCGTCGGCGTCGAGGTCGAGGAAGAGGTCGTACGCCTCGTTCACGACCTCGTCGATGCGGGCGTCGGGGCGGTCCGTCTTGTTGATGCACAGGATGACGGGCAGCCGGGCCTGGAGGGCCTTGCGCAGCACGAACCGGGTCTGCGGCAGCGGGCCCTCGGACGCGTCGACCAGCAGCACGACACCGTCGACCATCGACAGACCGCGCTCGACCTCGCCACCGAAGTCGGCGTGGCCGGGGGTGTCGATGATGTTGATCGTGATGGGCTCCCCGCCGTCCTTGGGGTGGTACTTCACCGCCGTGTTCTTGGCGAGGATCGTGATGCCCTTCTCACGCTCCAGGTCGTTGGAGTCCATGACGCGGTCGTCGACCTGCTCGAGCTGGTGGGCGGCGAAGGCACCGGCCTGCTTCAGCATGGCGTCGACGATGGTCGTCTTGCCGTGGTCGACGTGGGCGACGATGGCGACGTTGCGGATGTCGTGGCGCGTGGCCATATTGCGGCGTACTCCCGGAGTGGTGAGGACGGCCTGCGCGTACGTCTGTGCTACGCGGGCCCTGCCGGGCTGAACATGCCACGGCCTCACCCCATGGTACGGGGCTGCCGCAGGTTGGGCTCCCCGGGGCGTGCGGGGGCGGCCTCGGCCCTGGTGAGGGGCGGGCGATTTTCCGCTACGACGACGGGCACTCCGCGGGCGCCCGGGCCCCGGCGACGGATTCGCCACGGTCCGCCCAGGACCGGGGACGGAGTCCCTACGGCCGCCCCGGACCCGACGACAGCCTCGTCGCGGTCCGCCCCGGACCCGACGACAGCCTCGTCGCGGTCCGCCCCGGACCCGACGACAGCCTCGTCGCGGTCCGCCCCGGACCCGACGACAGCCTCGTCG